>CAZUGA010000014.1:0-97181 GCA_964619885.1 uncultured Methylococcaceae bacterium | reverse complement strand
ACGTGAGGGCGGTCGGACAGTTGGCGCTGGGGTTGTCGCTAAGGTGATCGAGTAATTATTATGTCGAAACAATCAATTCGGATTCGTCTCAAAGCGTTTGATCACAAGCTGATCGACCAGTCGGCGAGTGAAATAGTTGAAACGGCCCGGCGAACTGGTGCGCAAGTGTTGGGTCCAATTCCGTTGCCGACGAAGAAGGAGCGATGGACCGTTCTAATTTCACCGCACGTCAATAAAGATGCGAGGGATCAATACGAGCTGAGAACCCACAAACGCCTTCTTGATATTGTTGATCCTACTGAGAAAACTGTTGATGCGTTAATGAAACTGGATCTAGCGGCGGGTGTCGATGTACAGATTAAGCTCAACTAAATAGTTGTCTTACTGACTTTATTGATAAGGGGAACTGACAGATGTCTATTGGTCTTGTTGGGCGAAAATGCGGAATGACACGTGTTTTCACGGAAGATGGGGTTTCGATACCCGTTACCGTCGTGCATGTTGAACCCAACCGGGTGGCTCAAGTGAAAAGCGTAGATACTGATGGATATCGCGCGGTACAGGTTACAACCGGAAATAAAAAAGTATCTACAGTTTCCAAATCGGAAGCGGGTCATTATGCGAAGGCAAATATAGAAGCTGGCCGTGGTTTATGGGAATTCCGATTGGAAGATGGTGAAGGTAAAGATGTCGCCGTTGGAGCTGATTTCAGCGTAGACCTGTTCGAAGAAGGTCAAACTGTTGATGTGTCTGCGAAAAGTATCGGCAAAGGATATGCGGGTGGTGTAAAGCGTCATAACTTCAGTACACAGGATATGACACATGGTAATTCCCTGTCGCATCGGTCTGCCGGTTCGATCGGACAATGTCAAACTCCTGGTAGAGTTTTTAAAGGGAAAAAAATGGCGGGTCAAATGGGGGCAGCTAACACGACCATTCAGAATTTGACAGTGGTTAGTATAGACTCGGATAAAAACCTCTTATTGATTAAAGGTGGTATTCCCGGGGCAAAAGGTAGTGACGTTATAGTTGGTCGCGCAGTTAAAATGCGGAATAAAGGGTAAACAATGAGTCTACAAATTCCTGCAATTAGCGAATCGGATTCAGCCGAACCGGTCAGTGTCAGCGAAGCTGTCTTTGGCCAACCGTATAATGAATCCCTGGTTCATCAGATTGTAACGGCTTATTCAGCAGGAGGGCGTGCTGGTACTAAAGCGCAAAAGAGTCGCTCCGATGTTCGTGGTGGTGGTAGTAAGCCTTGGCGGCAAAAAGGTAACGGCCGCGCGAGGTCCGGTACTATTTGTAGTCCGCTATGGCGAACAGGTGGCGTAACATTTGCCGCTAGAACACGCTCCTATGTGCAAAAAGTCAATAAAAAAATGTATCGGGCGGGTATTCGTTCAATATTATCTGAATTGTTGCGTCAAGGTCGTCTGGTCGTAAGCGAGAATGTTTTTCCGGATCAACCCAAAACCAAACAGTTAGCGGGTAATCTTAGAGAGAATGGTGCTGACAGAGCGCTAATCGTTGCAAATAAACTTGATGATAACCTGGTGTTGGCATCTAGGAACCTTCCAGGTGTTGATGTTTGCGCGGTTAATGGAATCAACCCGGTGCGATTGGTCGGCGCTGAAAAAGTTATCATGTCAAAACAAGCGGTTGTGGATTTAGAGGAGCGTTTGGCATGAACCAATTAGATTTAGCTAACGTGATTCGGGCACCGGTAGTTTCTGAAAAAAGCACGGTATTGGCCGACAGCGAAAATAGGTTTGTTTTCAAGGTACAGAAAACTGCGACAAAAATAGAGATTAAAAGGGCAGTAGAAAGTCTTTTCGAAGTTGAAGTCGATTCGGTTCAGGTTTTGAATGTCGCCGGGAAAAAGAAACGATTTGGTCGGACTCTTGGTAAAAGGTCTGATTGGAAAAAGGCTTATGTAAAATTGAAGCCTGGCTTCGATATCGAATTTTCGGCTGCGTAAAAAAGTAGAAGAATAAGAAATTTAATCTAATGGTAGGCTGACATGGCAGTAATTAAACATAAACCCACCTCGCCAGGTGCCCGATTTGTAGTCAGGGTTAAGACCGAAGGTTTACATCGCGGTCGGCCACACGGCGCTTTACTTGACAAAAAAAGCAAGAACGGCGGTAGGAATAATCAGGGCCGTATTACCAAACGCCACACCGGTGGTGGGCATAAACAGCATTACCGTCGCATCGATTTCAAGCGGGATAAAACTGGAGTTTCTGGCGTCGTAGAGCGCCTGGAGTATGATCCGAATCGTACTGCACATATCGCCTTGATTTTATATAAGGATGGTGAGCGTAGATATATTATTGCACCCAAGGGACTTAATGCCGGGGACGAGATTCTGTCTAGCACTGCGGCTGCCGTAAAGGTTGGTAATTGTATGCCTGTCAGAAATATACCCCTCGGAACCCAGATACATTGTATCGAATTGAAACCAGGAAAAGGCGCACAAATTGCTCGCAGCGCGGGCGCTGTAGTTCAATTAGTAGCGAAAGAAGGACCTTATGCGACGTTAAGATTAAGGTCTGGCGAAATGAGGAAAGTTCATTTGGATTGCCGGGCAGTCATTGGGGAAGTAGGTAATTCTGAGCATAATTTAACCTCGCTAGGTAAAGCAGGCGCATCTAGGTGGAGAGGGGTTCGGCCTACGGTTCGTGGCGTCGCAATGAATCCCGTAGATCATCCGCATGGTGGTGGCGAAGGGCGGACTTCAGGGGGTAGGCATCCAGTATCTCCTTGGGGGCAACCTACCAAAGGGTTTAAAACTCGAACTAATAAACGGACGGACAATATGATAGTTCGCCGCCGTAAGCAGAAATAATCTTGAGGGGAAAGTAAGTGCCACGTTCCATAAAAAAAGGTCCATTCATTGATCACCATCTGTCGAAGAAGGTACAAGAAGCTAGTGAGAAAAATGACCGTCGACCGATTAAAACATGGTCTAGGCGATCTATGGTGAGTCCCGATATGCTGGGGCTGACGATTGCGATTCATAATGGTAGGCAACATGTGCCGGTCTTAATATCTGAGAACATGGTTGGCCACAAATTAGGTGAATTTGCTCCAACCCGAACTTTCAAGGGCCATTTGGCGGATAAAAAAACTAGGTAAACCTGAGTTACTGAGATGGAAATTGCAGCGAAGTTAAAAAATGCGCCGATATCTGCGCAAAAGGGCCGATTAGTGGCTGATCAAATCCGAGGTAAATCGGTAGAGACGGCTTTAAATACCTTGCGTTTCAGCACTAAAAAGGGTGCCGCTCTAATGTGTAAAGTACTCGAATCTGCAATTGCAAATGCAGAACACAACGAAGGTGCCGATATTGACGAACTCAAAGTATCTACGGTCTTTATCGACGAAGGCCCAACATTGAAAAGAGTGAGAGCGCGTGCGAAAGGGCGGGCAAATCGAATATTAAAACGGTCATGCCATATTACCGTTAAAGTCGCAGAGTTTGATTAGGGGGCGGTAACATGGGACAAAAAGTTCATCCAATAGGCATACGCCTCGGGTTTATAAAAGATTGGACCTCTCGTTGGTATGCGGAGTCTAAAGATTACCCAGAGCTACTGCTACAAGATTTGAAAATTAGAGATTATATAAAAAGAAAACTGAAACATGCATCTGTTAGCCGGATCCAAATCAATCGTCCGGCAAATAACGCGCAGATTACCATTCACACGGCTAGGCCAGGGATTGTTATTGGTAAGAAGGGTGAAGATATAGATTCATTGCGGCAAAAGGTTTCTGCCATGATGGGGATTCCGGTTCACCTGAATGTTGAGGAAATTAGGAAACCCGAACTAGATGCCCAATTAGTTGCTGAAGGGGTCGCCCAGCAATTGGAAAAAAGAATCATGTTTAGACGTGCGATGAAAAGGGCCGTTACAAATACTATGAGATTGGGCGCGGAAGGTATAAAGATAAACGTGAGCGGGCGATTAAATGGAGCAGAGATTGCGCGACGCGAATGGTACCGTGAAGGCCGGGTACCACTACATACTTTGCGAGCCGATATTGATTATGGGGTGGCCGAAGCCGAAACAACGTACGGTATTATTGGCGTGAAGGTGTGGATATTTAAAGGAGAAATCCTGGACCAGACGGCACTAGAGAACAGTGACGGCAAGAAAGTCGCTGCATCTAATTGAGGAAATAGCGATATGCTACAACCAAAAAGAACAAAATTTCGTAAGCAGCACAAGGGTAGAAATAGCGGTTTAGCAAACCGTGGAGGCAAAGTAAGTTTCGGAGAATACGGATTGAAAGCGACAACTCGCGGTCGTTTAACGGCACGGCAGATTGAATCAGCTAGACGTGCTATTACCCGACATGTTAAACGCGGTGGAAAGATATGGATTCGAGTGTTTCCCGACAAACCGATCACGAAAAAACCCCTGGAAGTGCGGATGGGTAAAGGTAAGGGCAGTGTAGAGTATTGGGTGGCGCAGATTAAACCGGGTTCAATGTTATACGAAATTCAAGGTGTGCCAGAGAATCTTGCACGAGAGGCTTTTAAGCTTGCGGCTGCAAAACTTCCCATTAAAACAACTTTTGCGTCTCGTACGGTAATGTGATGAATGCAAGCGAATTAAGACAAAAAGATCAAGGCGAGTTAGATGGGTTATTGGTGGAAAAAGCCAAAGAGCAATTTAACTTGCGGATGCAACAGGGTAGTGGTCAATTATCCAAACCGGACCAGGTTAAAAAAGTTCGTCGAGAGATCGCGCGGATTAAAACCATATTGCACGAAATGACGAGATCGGAAGCATGAGTGATAAAGTCGAGAAAACTGCACGTACCATTAGGGGGCGCGTAGTGAGTAATAAAATGGACAAATCCATAACTGTACTCGTGGAGCGTTTGGTCCCTCACCCGGTGTATGGGAAATACATCAGACGGTCAACCAAGTTGGTAGCGCATGATGAAGATAATAAATGCCAAGAGGGTGACTTGGTGGCCGTTGAATCGTGCCGACCGCTTTCTAAGAGAAAAACTTGGAAATTGGTTGAGATCCTAGGGGCAGCCGGTCAATAACAACGACCATTTTGCGCTTAATTATTAACTTATTTTGGGAATAAAAAATGATACAGATGCAAAGCAGCCTAAATGTTGCCGATAACAGCGGTGCGAGGAAGGTTATGTGTATCAAAGTATTGGGCGGGTCACACCGTCGTTATGCCGGGATTGGAGATATTATCAAAGTCAGCGTCAAAGATGCCATTCCTAGAGGCAAGGTCAAGAAAGGCGAAGTATACAATGCGGTGGTGGTGCGTACGCGTAAAGGTGTAAGGCGCCCAGATGGGTCATTGATTCGTTTCGACGGAAATGCAGCGGTAATTTTGAATTCACAACTACAGCCGATCGGGACGCGTATATTTGGTCCGGTGACGCGTGAACTTAGGACCGAACGATTCATGAAGATTATTTCGTTGGCGCCCGAGGTCTTATAGGAAAGTATTATGGCGAAGATTCGAAAAGGTGATGATGTTGTCGTGCTGGTTGGGAAAGATAAAGGGAAACAGGGCAATGTGCGTTTACTTGTTGGTGAAAACAAGGCGCTGGTAGACGGCGTTAACGTCGTCAAAAAACATAAAAAACCTAACCCTAATCAAAATATCCCTGGCGGGATTGAAGAAAAAGAAATGCCTATCGATTTGTCGAATCTAGGGATATACAACCCGGAAACAAAAAAAGCAGATCGTATCGGAATACGCGTACTTGAAGATAATAAAAAAGTGCGTTTTTTTAAATCAACAAATGAGATTGTTGATATTTAAACCAGGAATCATTTGAGTTATGACCAGATTAGCGTCCATATATAAAGAAGAGGTCGTTCCGAAACTTGTAGAAAAATTCAACTATGGGTCGATAATGGCTGTGCCTCGAATTACTAAGGTAACTTTGAATATGGGTGTTGGCGAAGCTGTTGCGGACAAAAAGGTCATGCAGTTTGCGGTTGATGATATGAGCAAAATATCCGGCCAGAAACCGGTTGTAACCATTGCCAGAAAATCAATCGCCGGTTTTAAAATCAGAGATGATATGCCGATCGGTTGTAAAGTTACACTTAGACGCGAGCGGATGTATGAATTTCTGGACCGACTTATTAATGTCGCAATTCCTAGAATTAGAGACTTTAGGGGGTTGAACAATAAGTCGTTTGACGGCCGTGGCAATTATTCAATGGGGGTTCGCGAGCAAATCATTTTCCCTGAAGTTGATTACGATAAAATTGATACGTTACGTGGTATGGATATTACGATTACAACATCGGCTAAAAATGACGGCGAAGCCAAAGCGTTATTGGAACTTTTTAACTTCCCATTCAAATCTTAAGGTTACACCATGGCAAAAAAATCTATGATTGCGCGAGAAAAAAAGCGTATCAAAATAGTTAAAAAGTACGCAGATAAGAGAAATAAACTAAAAGCAATAATCAATAGTGTAGAGGCCTCATTCGAAGATAAAGAAAAAGCCGAATTGAGTCTGCAGAAAATGCCGAGAGATGCTTGTCCGGTTCGGGTTCGCAACCGTTGTCGTTTGACCGGTCGACCGCACGGTTATTATAGAAAGTTTGGTTTGAGTCGTAATAAATTAAGAGAAGCAACTATGCGCGGCGATGTACCTGGTGTCGTTAAAGCGAGTTGGTAAATACGAATAGGTAAGCACCTTCAATGATCAACAATACATATTTCTGGAGTAAAAGATGAGCATGACGGACCCAGTTTCAGACATGCTGACGCGACTTAGAAATGGTCAGGCAGCCGGAAAGCAAGAAGTGTCTATGCCGGGGTCTAAGTTAAAAGCAGCAATCGCCAAAGTTTTGAAAGAAGAGGGTTATATTAAAGAATATGAAACCTCGATGGATGGAAATAAACCGATACTTAAGGTGGAATTGAAGTATTTTCAAGGTACGCCAGTAATCGAAAAAATCGACCGTGTCAGCAAGCCAGGTCTTCGCATTTATCGATCCAAAGATAATTTGCCCAAAGTGCTTGGAGGTTTAGGCGTGGCTATAATTTCGACCCCAAAGGGAGTAATGACAGATCGTGCCGCTCGAGAGATAGGCTTTGGTGGCGAGATTTTGTGCACGGTTTCATGACATTGGAGAAGCTAAGCTATGTCTAGAATCGCAAATAATCCGATATCTGTTCCTGCAAACGTTAGTGTAGTGATGAATGGAAATTCCCTCACTGTGAAGGGCAGTAAAGGGGAATTGGACTTCATTTTGAACGACAGGGTGGGTCTAGAGATCGAAGATAACGTTATTAAAGTTCGCGCTAATGCACAAGATAGGGGCGCGAATGCCATGGCTGGTACAACTCGCGCTTTGGTAAACAATATGGTTACTGGGGTTTCCAACGGATTCGAAAAGAAATTGACACTTATCGGTGTTGGGTACAGAGCACAAACTAGTGGAAAGGTTTTGAATCTCACACTTGGGTTTTCGCATCCCATCGAGTTCCAGATTCCAGACGGGATCAGTATTGAAACTCCGAGTCAAACGGAAGTTATTGTTAAGGGTATTGATAAACAAAAAGTTGGACAAGTTGCGGCGAAGATTCGAGGCTATAGACCACCAGAACCTTATAAGGGTAAAGGTGTTCGTTACAGCGACGAACATGTAGTAAGAAAAGAAGCTAAGAAAAAATAAGGCCATCCTATGAGCATCAATTCAAAACGTTTGAGACGTGCCGCTAAAAATAGAGCGAGAATCCGTAATTCTGGCAGGTGCAGATTGACCATTCATAGAACGCCGAGGCATATTTACGCGCAAATCAATAGTGTAGACGGAGCGACTACTTTAATTAGTGCCTCCACAGTAAATTCTGATCTTCGCAAAAGCTTGCGTAATACAGGTAATATAGAAGCAGCGTCGGCGGTTGGTAAGCTACTCGCAGAAAAAGCCATTGAATCGGGTATCGATAATGTTGCATTTGATCGAAGTGGTTTTCAATATCATGGTCGCGTTAAAGCGTTGGCAGATGCTGCACGTGAAAGCGGTTTAAAATTCTAAGGTGGTGTTAATTTATGGCTAATGGATCTCCCCAATCGGGAACAAACACTGATGGGCTACAGGAGAAACTTGTATCTGTAAGGCGAGTAGCCAAGGTTGTCAAAGGCGGTCGTCAATTCGGATTTACTGCACTCACAGTTGTCGGAGATGGACAAGGTAATGTGGGATATGGTTTAAGCAAAGCCCGTGAGGTGCCTATAGCCATACAAAAGTCTATGGAACAGGCTCGTAGGAATATGCGATCGGTCAGTTTGAGTGATGAAACCTTGCAATACCCGATAATGGCCACAACTGGTGCGGCTAAAGTTTACATGCAACCTGCTTCTCAGGGTACTGGTATCATCGCTGGTGGTCCTATGCGAGCGGTATTCGAAGTTGTTGGGATACATAACGTTTTGGCAAAATGTATAGGGACTAATAATCCTATAAATGTCGTTCGCGCAACTATAGACGGTTTGGCAGGCATGACGAACGCAAAAAACGTCGCTGCAAAACGGGGTAAAACCGTGGAAGAAATAATCGGATAATATTATGGCCGGCAAAGAATTAGATGTAACCTTGGTGCGGAGTAAGATTGGTCGTTTAGCGACACATAAAGCGTGTTTAACTGGGCTTGGATTGAAGCGTCTACATCAGACGGTTCGGGTGGCTGATACACCGTGTAATAGAGGAATGCTCAAGAAGGTTGCGTACATGTTAAAAGTTGAGGATGCCTGAAATGTATTTAAATTCTTTAAAGCCCGCGCTGGGAAGCAAAAAAAAGGCTAAACGCGTCGGGCGGGGTATCGGTTGTACCTTAGGTAAAACCTGTGGTCGCGGTCATAAGGGACAGAAATCACGCTCTGGCGGATTCCACAAGATTGGATTTGAAGGCGGTCAAATGCCGTTACAACGGCGGTTACCCAAATCCGGTTTTAGGTCAAGAATAAAAAAATTCAACGCGGAAATTAGATTACACGAGTTGGCCGGAATAGATGCAAGCGTAATCGATTTGGATTTGTTGAAAGCGCAGAATTTAGTGCCGATGTTTACCAAAAAAGTTAAGGTTATAGATTCTGGTAAATTGGAGCGAGCAGTGAATCTTAAAGGAATTCTAGTTACAAAAGGTGCGCGAAGTGTGATCGAGGCACAAGGTGGAACGGTAGAGATTTAAGTGAATACTCCTAATGCAAATATGGCTGGACGGTTTGGTAAATTAACTGAACTTAGGAATCGCCTTTTTTTCCTGCTAGGTGCGTTGTTTGTGTTCCGTGTTGGCGCGCATATTCCGGTGCCCGGGATTGACCCTAAAGCACTGGCTGATATGTTCGAACAGCAGGGTGGTTCAATATTAGACATGTTTAATATGTTTTCCGGAGGCGCATTAAAAAGACTTAGCCTATTTGCGCTTGGAATTATGCCGTACATTTCGGCATCGATCATTATGCAACTGTTAACGGTTGTTGTTCCAAGCTTGGAACAGATTAAAAAAGAGGGTGAATCTGGTCGTCGGAGGATTACGCAGTACACTCGATATGGCACCGTTGTACTCGCAACGTTCCAGGCAATTGGTGTGAGTTTCGCGCTGCAAAATCAATCTGTTGTAATAAACCCGGGTATACATTTTGTTGTGATTACAACAGTAACATTGGTATGTGGGACAATTTTTCTGATGTGGTTGGGAGAGCAGGTGACCGAACGAGGAATTGGAAATGGAATTTCGATGATTATATTCGCCGGTATAATTGCCGGGCTGCCTTCTGCTATCGGGGGAACCTTAGAATTGGCACGTACGGGCGAAATGAATGGGATTATTATTTTGCTTTTATTTGTAATTGCGATAGCCGTTACTGCATTCGTGGTTTTTGTAGAACGAGGGCAGAGGCGGGTTTTAATTAATTACCCAAAACGGCAACAGGGTCGTAAGATGTATGCGGGACAAACCAGCTTTTTGCCCCTAAAATTGAATATGGCCGGTGTTATCCCGCCGATATTTGCATCAAGTATAATTTTATTTCCAGCGACTATAGCGGGATGGTTTGGAAACGCAGAAGGTTTTAGCTGGTTACAAGACATCGCGACTACGCTCTCCCCTGGGCAACCGGTATATGTAATGTTTTACGCGGCTGCGATAGTTTTCTTTTGTTTTTTCTATACCGCTATCGTGTTTAATTCTAAAGATACTGCGGATAATTTGAAAAAATCGGGTGCGTTCATTCCTGGAATTCGGCCGGGTAAGCAAACGATGGATTATATTGATTCGGTTATGACGCGTCTTACACTGGTTGGCGCGGTTTACATCACGTTAGTGTGCCTGCTGCCGGAATTTTTAATTTTATATTGGAATGTGCCGTTTTATTTCGGTGGTACGTCATTGTTAATTATAGTTGTTGTGGTTATGGATTTTATTGCCCAAGTTCAATCGCATCTTATGTCTCATCAGTACGAAGGTTTAATGAAGAAAGCTAATTTAAAGGGCAAAAAGCCATCAAAGGGCTTAGCCTAGATTAGACGAAGGGCAAGATTTTGAATAGAGGTAAAAACTATGAAGGTTAGGGCGTCGGTAAAAAAAATTTGCCGTAATTGTAAAATCGTTAAACGTGGTGGAGTGCTAAGAGTCATCTGTAAGGATGGACGACACAAACAGCGACAAGGCTGACATTGCTTGTTGAGTTGGTTGGTATCTGTTAAAATTGACCGCTTAACTTCCGAAGACCAGAATTAGATTAATAGAGGGCGAAGTGGATGGCACGTATTGCCGGAATAAATATACCTGAGCACAAACATACTGCGGTAGCACTTACTGCTATTTTCGGTATCGGGGAGACTCGATCGAAGGAAATCTGCGCTGAAACCGGCGTCGCCTCAGATGCCAAAATTAAAGATTTAAGTGAAGAGCAGGTCGATGCACTTAGGCAATCCGTAGCGCGTTTCACGGTCGAAGGAGATCTCCGTCGGGAAGTGTCCATGAACATTAAACGACTCATGGATCTGGGATGTTATCGAGGAATCCGGCATCGTCGCGGTTTGCCGGTTCGAGGGCAACGGACTAGGACAAATTCTCGGACACGAAAAGGACCTAGACGTCCCATCCGCAAATAGAATCTGAATACAGAGGTATAACCGATGGCAACTAGTAGCCGCACCCGGAAACGTGTCAGGAAAGATGTTTCTGATGGAATTGCGCATATCCACGCGTCGTTCAATAACACAATTGTTACTATTACGGACCGCAAAGGTAACGCATTAGCATGGGCTACAGCCGGGGGCTCTGGGTTTAGGGGTTCAAGGAAAAGCACGCCCTTTGCTGCCCAGGTGGCAGCAGAAAGAGCGGGTAAAGTCGCACAGGAATACGGCATGCGAAATTTGGACGTATTGATTAAAGGACCTGGTCCAGGTAGAGAGTCGGCGGTTCGCTCGTTGAATAACCTGGGATTTAAAATAACGAACATTACTGATGCAACCCCTATTCCTCACAATGGTTGTAGACCGCCAAAAAGGCGTAGAGTTTAACGTTGGAGTTTAATTGAAATGGCGAGATATTTAGGCCCAAAATGCAAACTTAGCCGCAGAGAAGGTACGGACCTGTTTTTGAAAGGTCGCGGCAAATCATTAGAATCTAAATGTAAATTGGACCAATCTCCGGGGCAACATGGCCAACGGCGGACCAGACAATCTGACTATGCCTTACAGTTGCGCGCAAAGCAAAGATTGCGGCGTATTTACGGTGTGTTGGAAAAGCAATTTAGAAATTATTACAAGGCGGCAGCGAAAAGGAAAGGCTCCACCGGTGAAAATCTCCTGGACTTGTTAGAAGCTCGATTGGATAACGTAGTATACAGAATGGGCTTGGCGTCTACTCGAGCCGAGGCGAGACAATTGGTAAGCCATAAAGCCATAACTATCAATGGTCGTATGACGAATGTTCCCTCATATCAAGTTCAACCAGGAGACGTCATAGCGATTAGAGAAAAAAGTAAAATACAACAACGCATAGATGATGCTCTCACTGTGGCCGAACAATACGGTTGGCCGGAGTGGGTGGATGTAAACGCAAAAGAGAAAAGTGGCGTTTTTAAATCACTACCAGACCGAGCTGATTTAGGTAGTGAAATTAACGAACAGTTGGTTGTTGAGCTTTATTCTAAATAACGCATTACCGGGTGCAGAGGGATATAGATGCAAAGTTTTTCTACAAGTTTGTTAAAACCTAGGGTTGTTGACGTACAGGCGATTGGGGAAAACCACACGCGTATCGTCATCGAACCAATGGAGCGCGGTTTCGGGCATACATTAGGTAATGCCTTGCGACGTGTTTTGTTGTCGTCAATTCCAGGTTGCGCAGTAACTCAAGTCGAGATCGAGGGAGTTCTTCACGAGTACACTACCATTGAGGGTGTACAAGAAGACGTAATCGATATTCTACTTAATTTAAAGAAATTAGCCGTGATTCTACATTCGAATGACGAAACGATTCTCAATCTAAGCAAGCAAGGACCAGGCGTTGTAACTGCCGCCGATATTACAGTAAGCCACGACGTTGAAGTCGTCAATCCGGATTTAGTTCTTGCCAATTTAACTCAATCTGGCGAACTCAACATGTCGATCAAGATTGAGAAAGGTCGTGGATACAGGCCGGCTACCGTAGGCGTCGATAACTCGGAGGATGGTCCAATAGGGGCATTACGTGTTGATGCTAGCTTTAGTCCAATTTTAAAAGTCTCGTACAACGTTGAAAGTGCCCGCGTAGAACAAAGTACTAATCTTGATCGTTTAATCATTGAGCTGGAAACCAAGGGTACTGTGGATGCCGAAGAATCGGTTCGTTACGCAGCACGAATCTTGCACGACCATCTTACTGTATTTGTTGATCTAGAGGGGACTGAAGAACCTGAGGATGAGGACGAGGAACCAGAATTTGATCCGGTGTTATTGCGGCCGGTTGATGATCTTGAATTGACCGTACGCTCTGCAAATTGTTTGAAAGCCGAAAATATTTTTTATATAGGAGATTTGATCCAGCGGACTGAGGTCGAGCTCCTGAAAACACCCAATCTTGGTCGTAAATCGTTGACTGAAATTAAGGACGTGTTGGCCTCTAAAGGCCTATCGTTGGGGATGAGGTTGGAAAATTGGCCGCCCGAAAACTTGATTGAACCAAGTCAAGCTAACGGATAATTTTAAGAATATAAGGTTGTATAAATGCGACATCGTAAATCTGGTCGGCAATTAAATAGAAATAGCAGTCATAGAAAAGCCGATTTTCGAAACATGGCTGCGTCATTGTTCCGTCATGAGCTGATCAAGACGACCTTACCAAAAGCAAAGGAGTTGAGAGGGTTTGCTGAGCCGCTCATTACTCTGGCGAAAGAGGACAGTGTTTCAAAACGTCGGTTGGCATTTGCTCGACTAAGAGATCGTGAGATTGTCTCCAAGCTATTTAACGAGTTGGGGCCGCGATACAAGGAAAGGTCTGGGGGTTATTTACGGGTAATGAAGAGTGGCATGCGTGCAGGGGATGCGGCAACCATGGCATATGTGGAATTGGTGGATAGACCACAAGAAGAATACGAATTAGAAGATGACGAATAGAGTTTAGAATTTTTCAATTAAAAAAGCCGGGCTCGCCCGGCTTTTTTATGCTGCTTATCGCTCCAGTAAATCTAATTTTCCCGTTTTACCGTTCCATTCTTCTGCATCATCAGATGGTGTCTGTACCTCGGTTATTGTCGGCCAAACTTGTGAAAGTTCAGCGTTTAATTCTGTGAATTTTTCTTGTCCCTCGGGCAATTCATCTTCGGCATGGATGGCTTCAGCTGGACATTCGGGTTCGCACAAGGTGCAGTCTATGCATTCTTCAGGATCTATAACCAGAAAATTAGGGCCTTCATGGAAGCAATCTACCGGGCATACGTCTACGCAATCGGTAAATTTACATTTGATACAGTTTTCGGTTACGACGAAGGTCATTATTTTATTCCTAATTCATTTAAAATTATTGCGTCGGGCTTCTATGGCCGCGTTAATTATCAGCCAATTTCTCTAAGCGCACATTGTGCACATTAATCGATGCACATTCAATCACCTAGGCATCTTTTTAATATACGTTTTTGATTTATACGGCTAGACCTAAACCTAAAGACATTAAAATGCATGCGACGACCGGGCGGAGCATTTTATCGGGCATTCTTTTGCCGACTAGACTACCAAAATAGATCGCAGGTAGTCCCCCTAAAAGCAGCCCTATCAACAGGTTAAGATCGACGCTTCCAACATGATAATGTCCAAAACCGGCGACCGCTGTCAACGGCACTGCATGGGCTAAATCGGTTCCAACTATTGCTACGGCGGGCTTTCTGGGATAAAGCAGAAATAAAATCGCAGATCCTATTGCGCCGGCGCCTACAGAAGAAATAGTGACAAGAATGCCAAGCATGATGCCCGCTAAAAAGGTAATGTAGGAACGGGAACGCAAAAGCCTATCGTGGAGCGCCCCATGTTGGCCAAGGGATCTTCGTATCTGAGTCAATAATTTATCTTTCATGAATACTACGATTGATGTCAAGATTAACATCATGCTCAACGTCAGCATCATCAAGCGTTCGTAGTTGATTCCTAAGTTTTTGAATTGATCTAATAAAACAATCGTAGCGATTGAGGCAGGAATACTTCCACTGGCTAGGAGTTTTGCAATCTTCCAATCTACGGTGCCTTGTCGTTGGTGGAAAAAAACGCCACCCGCTTTGGTGATAGCAGCGTATAGGAGATCCGTACCGACTGCGATAGCAGGATTAATACCGAATCCCATGACCAAAATTGGCGTCATTAGCGAGCCTCCTCCTACGCCGGTCAGGCCAATTATGAAACCGACAATTCCGCCGGATAATACATAGAAGAAATCCATAGAACGGTGGATTATGCTTTTATTATCGTCATAGGTGTTGCAATGTACAGATCCTCTAATATAATTAAAAGGAATATAATAATCTACAGATATGAGAAATAGTAATAATGAAGCTACAACAACTTAGATATATCTGGGAGGTTTCCCAACATGGTATGAACGTATCGGCGACGGCAGAGAGTCTGTATACCTCTCAACCTGGAATTAGCAAGCAAATACGTTTGTTGGAAGATGAACTGGGTTTACCTGTTTTTGCCAGAAACGGTAAACATCTTACCGGGATGACAGCAGCCGGACAGGATATAGTCGCAATGGCTGGTGAAATATTGGAGAAAGTCGAAACGATTAAAAACGTTGCACAGGAATACTGTGATAACAAGAAAGGTACTCTATCAATTGCTACAACACACACGCAAGCACGCTATGCTTTACCGAGGGCGGTCGAGACTTTTATCAAGCGTTACCCTGGGGTTAGTCTTAATATACATCAAGGTACGCCGAATCAGATTTCAGATATGGCCTCTCGGGGTATAGTCGATATAGCGATTGCCACTGAAGCGTTGGAGTTATACGAAAACTTGGTGATGCTTCCATGTTACCAGTGGAATAGATGTATATTGGTAAAAAAAGATCATCCGTTGGTCGCAACACCTACACCGACCCTCCATGAAATAGCAAAATATCCGATTGTTACTTACGTATTCGGATTTACTGGCCGATCACGCTTAGATGAGGCGTTTGATGCGGTAGATTTACGGCCTCAGGTTGTATTGACCGCAGTAGATGCGGATGTGATAAAAACTTATGTGCGTTTGGGCTTAGGAATTGGAATTATTGCCAAAATGGCGTACAACCCGGAACAGGATAAAGATTTGGTGGCGTTAGATGCCAGCCATTTATTTGGTAACAGCGTAACGCAGATTGGTTTACGTAAAGATAAGTACCTGCGCGGCTATATTTACGAATTTATAGAGCTGTTCGCACCGCACCTATCGAGGGGAATCATTGATAAAGCGATGGGGTGCGGCGACAAAAAGGAAATTGGACAGATTTTTCAGAGTTTTGATGTCCCACTCGTTTGACTACGGAATTAAAACCAAAGCTCCTCAAGGCCGGATCAACTTTGATACGTTACGAATGGTTTTAACCGGTTGGTCTTAAAATCAATTACTGATTGAGATTAGCCGCGTGCAAACCGCATTCTTTTTTAGCTGAATCTTCCCACCACCAGCGTCCCTCGCGTTCTGGTTGGTTGGGCAGTGTTGGTCGTGTACAGGGTTCGCAGCCGATGCTTTGAAATCCGCGTTTATGTAACTCATTGTAAGGCACATCGTAAGCTTCTATATAGTCCCATACCTGTTTTGAGGTCCAATTCGTTAATGGATTGAATTTAATTATGCGATGTTCCGCAGTGGAAAATGTTCGGTCGATCTCAATTTCAACTAGGTCTTGTCGTGTTGCGGAATTTTGATCCTTGCGTTGTCCGGTAATCCAAGCATCCAACGTGCCTGCTTTACGGCTCAGGGGTTCGACTTTGCGAATGTTGCAGCATTCTGTATGCCCATCCTCGTAGAAGCTGAACAAACCCTTGTCACGAACCAGGATATTCAATGATTCGTTGTTTGGGTGCTGTATATCAATTTTCAGTTTGTAATGTTTCCGGACACGTTCTATAAAGCGGTAAGTTTCTGGGTGTAAGCGGCCAGTATCCAGCGTGAAAACATTAATATCCGGTTTTATATTTACCGCCATATCAATTATTACTACGTCTTCGGCACCGCTAAATGATATTGCGATATTGGAAAATTGCGAGAGCGCTGATTTTAGGATGACGCGGGGATTTTTACCAGCGAGTTCCGATTGAAATTGTTCGATGTTGGTGTGCGTAGGCATTATTTGCGCTGTATTTGTACGTATCTAATACGGAGTCAATTTGACGGTAGAAGGGCTTGGAAGTTTAATGTTGTTCGAAATATCGTTTTAAAAATTTGTCAAATGAGACGAGATCCTGATTTTCGATCATTTTTTGCTCGCGAATCGATTCAACTGCAATTTGGTCAAATTCTGCGGTTCGGTTAGGGTTTAGTCGGCGTGCTCGAAAATTTTTTTCATGTTCTTCAGAAATACGCTGAGCGTAGCGCGCAAACGGTTCGCCTGTTTGTTTCATCTCACTAAGAATTTTGGCTGACGGTGTTTGATCGGGGTTTTCTATAGCTTCGACCTGTGCTGCCAAGGCAGCAGAATAGGGTTTGCTATCGTCCCGACCGTCCAGAATATTGCATATTGGTTGCATCGAATCGCAAAAGCTTAGTGCCGCCGCGTGAACAGTTTCTGTTTTTTGTTGGCTGGCACAAAATAATTTCAATCCAGGATCACGACCTCGATAGGCGACATTCAAGAAATTTTCGTTAAGCACTCTGTTTTCTGCGGGATCGATGTTAGGGCTTTCGTGAAAAAGGCAGCTAATCATCAAGGCCTCAATGAAATGCAGTTTATCTGCGGAGACTCCTATGTCGTGAAAAATATCTATATCGAGTGATCGAATTTCTATATATTTGACCCCGCGCCGTTTTAACGCGAGTGTCGGTTTCTCGCCAGATTGAGCGATTTGTTTGGGCCGAATATTGCTGTAGTATTCGTTTTCGATTTGTAAAATGCTGTCGTTTAATTGTCTATATTCACCATTTGATTTGATGCCAATTGCTTGATATTCAGGGAATGATGTTTCGATAGCGTCGGTAAGGCTTTGTACATAACTATTTACATTATCGTAGGAAATATGTAAGTGTGCTTGGTTATTATTTTTGTAGCCAATATCACTCATTCGTAACGACGTAGCAAATGGCGTATACCAAGTGTAAGGATCAAATTCCTGGAAATCTTGACAGGATTCTCGTCGGTCTCTGATAAATGATTTGCATATTGCCGGAGAGGCTCCAAACAAGTAAAGCAGAATCCAGCCGATGCGATGAACATTTCGAATCATTGCGAAATAAGCATCGCCGACAAAATCGTCTAGCGTCTGATTGTTTTTTTCAATGTTTTGGAACAATGGCCAAAAATCTACGGGCAATGAATAATTGAAATGGATTCCTGCAATGGTTTGCATCGTACGACCATACCGATAGCCTAATCCTCGCCTGTATATATGTTTCATTTTACCGATATTGGAACTGCCATATTCCGCAATTGGGACACTTTCATCGCCAGAAATTGCGCATGGCATGCTGGTCGCTAGCAACAATTCGTCATCTAGGTTGTCGTAGACAAATTGGTGGATATCTTTTAAAAAGATTAAAGTATTGTTGGTTTTGTTAAAAGGTGGGGTAATAAATTCCAGCAAGGCTTCCGAATAATCGGTGGTGATGTAAGGATGGGTTAATGCTGAACCTAGTTTAGCGGGATGTGGCGATTGGGATATTTTACCGTCCCGCGTGATACGCAAGCTTTCTTTTTCTAATCCTTTAAGTCCCTGCCTGATTGAGTGTTCTAGTCCATTGGTTACCAGTTGGTTGAGGCGGTATTCAAAAACTTTATCCAAGAAAAATTCCTTGCATTGTTACAAGAGTGCAAAAAGTTTGAGCATTATAGGTGTTGAAGGTACGTGATGCCATAGAAGCATCAACGTTGTCCAAACGAAATCCTGGTACTAAATTGAATTCGACTAAACCATTTGATTGTGACGCGACGAATCATTGGGGGCGCTTAGGCGTTATGATGAAGGTGTTGATGTTTGCACTAATTATGTCGTCATTCACGTCAACGTTAAGGGCCCAGTCTTTGGCATCGGTTGAATACGACAATCTGGCTGATCAATTGGCGGAATTGGCTGGTGCTGCCGGAATTGAAATTAAAAGACTGGAGCTGGCGGAAAAGTTTCCACCCAAAAAGGTTTATGGTCGATTGCCGCAAAAAGTGACTCAGCTCCTTTCTGATTTTAATTATACGATTGTTCAAACCCCCGGGCAGGCGATTGAGCGTATTATTATTGTTGGTCGCAAACGTCATGGCCCACGCCGGACTGTATTGCATACCCGGCGGCATGGGAAAAATCACGTGATTCAAGCAGTGATTACTGGCGTAAACGGCTATTTTCAGGAAGTGTCGTTGGTTGTAGATACCGGTGCGGACTATATCGTGTTGCCTCGAAGTATGATGGAATCTTTGGGCTTGCGTGAGGACGCAACCACCATGAATACACTGCAAACCGCAAACGGAGTAATCGATGCATTGATTGGCCGCTTGTCGGAGCTTAGGATTGGGAATGAAACAATCTCAAATATCGAAGTGGCATTCATCGAAGATTCACAACTGGGTGGTGCGAAATTGTTGGGAATGAACGTATTGAAAAGGTATCGGTTTACGCTGGACGATAAGCGCCAAACTATAACTTTGATCAAAGCAGACTAGCGTGTCGATGGATAGTTGCAAAAACTATTATTCTGTGACGTTACTACCCCGCCGTTTGCTAATCCAATAAACAATAGCAGCGATCGCGGCGATCGAAAAGATGACCATATTCCCTTCTTTTACATACTCGATAACGGTGGATCCGTAATGGAAATACAATGTGAAAAAGAAGATAGTTGATATAGTGCAGGCGAGAAGGTCCGAAAGAGAGAATTTTAAGAAGTTCATCTGTCCAAGACCTGCGGTAAGAAATAGCCCATTACGTACACCGAATGGTATGAACCGTCCCAGGATCAACGTGACAATTCCGTACTTTTCATAGAAGGTATGAATTTTTTCTATACGTTCCGGTGGAACCATATTGGCAAAAAATTTGATTTCAAATAACTTCGGTCCAAATATTCGTCCGAGCGAGTAGCAAATGAGGTCAGATAGATAAGCGCCCATATATACTGCGATAAAAAGTTGCGGTAGGTGTTCTACGTTCTTGCTGGCGAGTACCGCGGAGATAAACAACATCGCGTCTTCGGAAACAGGAATATTGAATCCGGCGAGTAGCAGTGCGCCAAAAATGATTAACGGAGCATACTGAATGTTTTCTTGTATTAATAGTATAAGGTCTTCCAAGGTTTGGCCTGCTAATCTTTATTTTTTAGAAAAATTATATAGTTAAATTGGCTGCTTATTTGTAAATTGACAGCGGGTAGAAATCAAAGGCGTTCCCAGAGCCAGTGTAAAATACCAAATCGGCGATCATTATCAATATTACTCAGTATACCGCATGATAATGGTTGGGATTTGCTGTATTTGGATAGTTCGGTTTGTAGGGGCGCCTGTTCGGAAAACCTGAACACCCAATCGACACAGGAAATCCTGGGCTATCCAATGCGTGAATTGACGATTAATCGAGGCGGAGTACAATTCGTTGTGATTGGGCCGAGATCGATTAAATAACCAAATTAAGGAGAAACACATGGGACGTTTCAGAAAGGTACATTTGATACATTGGGTTGTAATCTTGATCGGATGTGTGAGTATTGTGGCCGTCGCTGAAGAAAGCGGGGAGGATGGCCAGTTTCAATGTATGATCACTAAATCTAAAATTGTTGGATCTTGGATATCGGGTGGAACCCCACCGAGTGGCGGTCAGCCCAGGCAAGTTATTATCGAGGGTATGAACTTTGGTGGCCAACCGAATGTTTATTTGGGTAAGGATACAACACCCGTTGATGTAGTACAGGCGGTTAAAAATAATGCAATGGATAGCGTGACTATAAATCTTCCGGCTGGAACCGAATTTGGAAAATATTCGATTGCGATCGAGAACACGACAGGCCCATTTTATAAAAATAACCGAGAAATCAATCCGATCTTTTGTTTCGGCTCTATAGACTTTCGGGTAAAAACGGAAATGTAAAAAGTTGTCTAAGTTTAAAAAATAGGAACCCTTTTACAAATAAAAATTTATTGATTACCCGACATAATGGGTCGGGCGTATTAAGGCGGATCGGACTGGTATGAATTGCGGGGGCAAAGCGTCCGTTGATTGATATCGAAGTGATACGTCCTTGTATCATGGGATTCCTTCATTTCTAAAGGGATCCCATCGACTTAGTACTCTGCGTGTACCCCCTTGTCTGTAGTTCAATATAACAAAAGCGCAAATGATTGGATGTGAAATATTCACTTTACTAATTTGAAAAATTTATAACATTCGCTTATATCATTTAATTTTCGGCACAAACTGAGATTAGAGTCGTGGGATTTGGCGCAGGGGTATCACGCGTTCTAGTCTAAATCAGCAATAAAGTCTTTGAACCAATCAATCTTGCGCGCGGCACTAAGGTCGTCATCACGCTGTAAATGCCCAACGATCGGCAGTTTTCCATGTTCCTTGGCGACCTCCAGGTGTTTGTGGCAGGCATCGAAATTACCCATTAAGCTGCTGATGCATGCGAGGTTATACGATGCGAGTCCTGCTTTTAACATCTCTGCCCGTTGAAATTTATCCAGCGCATCGGCCAACAGTTCTTGAGATTTTTCCGCGCCGTCAATTTTTGCAATTGCCATCAACGAAGCCCCCCAGTCATTGTACGTATGGGGTCGTTTGCTATTGATCTCGCTATCTAATCTAAATTTTTCGATCGCTGCTTTGTACAATGCTAGCGCTTCACTGGTATTTTTCTTTTGTGCCTGTTGGTAGAGTGTCGTTCCCCAATGGTAGAACACGTCATGATCGCCGCTGTTGATAGTTATCGCCATCGAAAATTTTTCATAGGCTTCCGCGAATAGCGTATCGGTTTTTTTTTCCCGTTTGCTTTGCGCCAATTCGCGCAATGCCAATCCCCAATGTTTTAGCGTATCCGTATCGTTTGGATTAATATCGTAAGCATTCTGGTATTGTTCACAGGCATTACGAAAGCCGCGTTGTCGATCTTTTCCAGATAACTTGCGCGCGGCATTATACAGACCGTGGCCCCAATTAACGTGCACTTCTGCCAATTCCGGATTGGATTTAATTGCAATCTCGAACCGTCTGTAGGCGGCTTCCCTGAACAAAGCGGCTTTTTGAACATTACTATTAGAGGCTCTTTTTAAGAGTCTGATTCCGCGCATAAGATTAAAATTTGCGATGAATCGATCAAAATACTTCACTTGGTTACCTCGATACTCATTGTGAATTGCTGAAAAATGTACATTTAACTCAGAGCTCTGAGTTAAACGAAATTTTGGGTCGGTCTGATCAAATGCTTAAAGCGCTGTTATGGAATAATGAATTAGTCCATTAGAGTCTACCAGAATCACGGTAAACCCAATATCTTTTGAAATTCGAATTTTCGAAATCATTCACGACACGACCAAGTTCATGCAATATACTCGACAGTTTCTGATTCTTGCCCTGCAAGACTTAAGCAAAACCTATTTAGAAAATTATTTGCGACACAGTAATCTATTAGCTGATCGTCATAACCTTAGGATTTGTCATTGATTTACTCGATTCTTGCCAGAAGATGGCATTTGCCTATTTTGTCTGGCATTTTTATCGGTACGAGCTATATTCCCTTCCCGCCATGGGCGTCGTTGTTCTGTTTTGTTCCGTTGTGGATATTTTGGGTTCGCCAGGATAATTTGCGGTCTGTGGTATTGGGTGGATGGCTGACCTCCTTTGTGTTGACGCTCATTGGATTCAACTGGGTGGCCTATTTGCTTCATGAATTTGCCCACTTACCTTGGCCAGTGGCATTGTTAGGCATGTTATTGTTTGCTGCTATAGCCCATCTTTTCATTCCGGTCGCCGGAGCGATTTGGTATCTAGGTAAAGACCATTTTAAATGGAACTGTAAGACCTCTTTGGGCGTGATGGGTTTGATTACGGTTATTTGCGAGTTTTATTCTCCAACCCTATTTGATTGGAATTTTGGTTATTCTTGGTATAGCGGTAACCTGCCACTCTACCATTGGGCAGAAATTGTCGGTTTTGCCGGGTTAAGTTCGCTTACCTTGGTGTTCAATATCGCAATTTTTTGGATATGGGAGCAACCAAAGACAACCTTGTCCAAGATCATCTTGGGTGTCGTAGTTTTAGTGTTTTTAGCCCTGAATGTGACCGGTATCTGGCTTCGTGACCGCCTACCGCAACCCGATTCATCTTTTTCTACACTACTGGTGCAGGCTAATATCGGTAATGAAGAAAAGCATGCGGCGGAATTGGGGCGGGGTTTTCGCGCGGAAATTCTGAATACCTATCAGCGTGTAACGGATCGTGGCTTAGCGTCGAATGATACACCAAATATCGATTTCGTGGTTTGGCCCGAGGCTGCTTTTCCTTCCCTATTGGGACCGGGATATTCGAAATTGGAATCCGCCAAAATCTTGCGTAATTACCTTGCTGCTCGAAATGTATCGTTGGTTACTGGTGGCTATGGCGTTGACAGTGTCACGGGTTTGATTACGAACTCATTGTTCACATTGAATAGCCAGGGGCATATTGTACTGCCGTACTACAGTAAGACACGATTGTTAGCCTTCGGTGAATACATCCCAGGGGAAAATTATTTTCCATCTATTAGAGATTGGTTGCCGCCGATAGGGCATTACGCGCGCGGACCGGGGCCAACGGTACTCTTGCAAATGAACGGCTTTATAATGGGGCCACAAATTTGTTATGAAAGTCTTTTTCCCAGTTTTTCAAGGGGACTTGCTGATCTAGGTGCTCAATTTATTGTAAACGTAACCAATGATTCGTGGTATGGCAAATGGCAGGAACCGTTTCAGCATATGTATATGACCTTGGCCCGAGCGGTAGAATTTCGGCGTCCAGTGGTTCGGGCGACCAATACAGGGATTTCAACCGTGGCATTGGCTTCAGGAGAAATCATGCAGCGCTCCCCCCTTCATAAAGAGTGGTCCGGCCTGTACCAAGTGCCGTACATTAAAGATCCCAAGCCAACCTTTTACCAGGAGCGATTTTGGCTAATGCCGTTAATACTCTGGAGTTTGTTGCTGATGTTGGTCGCGGCTGGATTCCGTGATGGGCGGCGACAGGTCCGTACCTAGTGCCAATGCGGTCGTGATTTTCTGGCTTAGATAACTATAGAAAGGATTGTAGCGGAGCCGAATAACGAAATTACTTGGAATGGCGAGTAAGCCCTTTTCTCCGTGTAATTCAATATGCCCTAGAGGCACCGTATTGGGGTTATTCATACTCGCTTGGCCATACCATGGGTCATCTGGCGGGAAGGGCAAGGCAATGTGTGACAAGGAGTAAACGCCACGGGGCCATTCCAGATTCAATGGTTTATTTTCAACGTGACGACTACGCGGAGCTTTATGCCTGGCGACCAAATGTCGGCTGCTTTCGTCTTGGTTGGTTACGACGGTCAAATTGAAAGGCAGTGCTGAGTCAGCCAAGAGTTTGCGGGTTAGTTTCTCCGTGGTGGCTTTGAGCAAAGGTGTCGCTTCCGTGAATCTATTGATGTCGAATAAAACCAGATGATTGTCCCCTGAAGGTAAATGTGTCAATAGGTTCGTTACGATTCCGTCTGGCGGAATCGTTGCATCTACTGCGGATTGGAACGCGACAACCTTGGGGAAAGCATTGAGGCGCCCAGATTGGGAAAGCCGATCCATTCGTTCTGAGATGAGCGAGGTTAAGTCGTAGATTTGTTCGCCTGCGTTGACGGCAAAGGAATTGTATTTGTACGGATCGAATTCCGGGAGAATCGGCGTCCACGCGAATTGCTCAAATCCGGGTAGGGCTGAAAGTTTGCCCTGCCAATGTGCTAGCGCAGCGACTGGGGAGACGCTGATCGCGGGTGATAGCATTATAAGTGTTTCCGGCATAGGTAGCGGTTCGCCTTCTAGCGCGGCTAGGCTATATTCTACTGCCAGAGCGGCACCATTCGAATAGCCAACCATATGAAGTGGCAAATTCTTTCCGATCTGTTTGTGAAGGTGGCGTGCAGCAATGCGAGTGGCAGATGTAAAATCTCGCCAGTGCGCGTGTATCAAACCGGAAGGGGCTGTGCCATGGCCAGGCAGGCGCAGTGCAATTATTGAGAAACCTTGGGCATGCAAGTCCTTGGCCAAGGAGCGCATGCTATACGGAGAATCGGAAAGCCCGTGCAGCATCAAGATTCCCCCCTTTGGGGCGTTGGCCCGTAATACGAAACTTCTATTCCAATTAATCCGCTCTTTAGCTGGATTGACTAATGCATTCGCGCTAAATCGGTTTAATCGGCGTTGCTTGGATGGCGGTATATTATCGACTATTTGTTTTTGGACTTGCTTAAAGAGTTTATCTTCCAAGCGTAGATAGGCATTCAATTCGTTTATCGCGTTATCCTTGGACGCGTGAAACTCATGTTCCAGCGAAGTAGTATGCCAAAGTTCCGGCTTGGGGCCGCTTCGGACGTGGTAGGTGTACAGCGCAAACGCACCGATAATGATACCGGCGCCCCCATAACCCAGACCATATAGGAATTGTTTGATAATTCGCATCGCGCGATTATTGCTACAAATCAAACCAAAAGCTTGTATTAATCAACCAAACGAGTCCATTCGCAACGTTTTTGTACCAGTTCTGATACTCCGGATGTACCAATGCCTTTAGCAATCAATGCGACTACTCGGTCATCACGATCGTAGCCCACGTGAGCCGTAAGCGGATTAGCCAATTCACCAATGCCAAATAAATCGTTGACGTTGGCCACGTTGATATTAATGTTGGTTACATCGATGCACAACCTGGAATCTAGATATTTGCCGGCAAATCCCTGCGGTATTGCGTAGCTCAATAGATCATTAGGATCGCTAAACGCGATAATCGAAGTTTTACTCAGTACACGGGCGTTATATTGCTTTCCATTGACTAAGCAATAATTGTCTTTTTGTCCGGTTACCTCAGGTAGTTCCCGCCCCATTTGCAATAACGGTAGTTGGTTGGACAACATGTAAATAGGCAGTTGTTTTTTCCGGAATGCTTCGACGAAAGCATCCGGAGTGCCTGTGAATTTTTTTAACCTTTTGTTTTTCGCTCCGAATAGTTCCGCCAAGCTTTGCATGCCATCTATGACAATACGGCTACCCAGACTGTGGGATACCAAAGCGTAGTCATCATTTTCGAGATTTTCCAATGCCGTTTTGGTTAACGGATCGCAGGATTTACTTTGATTATTGGGTAAATCATCCCAGTTTGACTTGACCATCCAGCAAAATGATTGGCGAAAAGAGACCAGAATGTCATCCCGGCTTTTTCCCAGATATATCATTGGGTCCGGCCCGGTATCATTGGAAAACTTTTTCAGCATATCGTTTATATCGGCGCGACGGAATGAATATTCGCCAGAGTTGTCGTAATCCAGCACCGCTTTTTCCGGATCGGTGATTTCGGACCACGTCAATTCATAAAACAATAATTCTTTTGTTTCGTTTTGGTTCAGTAATCGGTTTATACGCAACGTCCCGAGTTTTTTACTGGTGTCGAACGGATCGGTCAATTGGATTTGTTTAGGGTGACGAGACATGACCGTCAGGTCGAGTTCTTTTGCCAGTTTTTCCAGAAACTCGGTGCTGTATCCAGGAATGTGCCGACCCACTCCGTGTACCATCAAGACCTTTGTCTTACCCTTAGTTTTAGTCAAGTAGGGATCTAATCCTACAAAAGATTCACCCCAAACCTGGCATTGCCGGGTGTCTTCACTGTGGCGTTTCTCTAGAAACGCTTCAGCGACGCCTTTTCCAAGGCTCGCGCATCCACTTAGGCTCGCGGCCAGCACTATCATTAAAAATAATTTCATCGGCAATTCCCGTCTGATTGTTGCGGTTATTAATGTCGACTGCGTGTCCATTGCGCACAGCGAATCTAGTTTTGAAAGTGAAATTTCCGCGGCTAACGTACGATAGACAGAATCCACGTCCCCATCTTAACGATAATTTGCTCTTTCCCACAAATCAAATTGCCGTAATGGGTCAACCAATGTGGCTGATGCTTGGCGAAATTATACAGCTCGTTGTGTTCTGGTCAGAGTATTCTTAGTGGGATGATTTGTAACAGGACACGTCGAAATTTTGCGGGGCTAGAATACTGTGGTTTTTTGAGCCAAAGAAAACGTAAAAAATTTTCGAGACAAGTCGGCGCAATTCTCGAGTAAGGGGCGGGTTTATTCTCAATTCGTCAGGGTGTGCTTTCGAATCGATTCCGACCGTTGTTTTTGGCAAGGTATAAAGCTTCATCCGCCCGTTTAATCATTTCGTCCAATGATCCTATTGCTGCACCTTTGCGCGAACACATTCCGACTGAAATAGTTGTTGTGATGGAGTGTCCCTCAAACAAAATTTCATGGCTGGAAACAGCAGAGATAAGCTTTTTGCAAGCATTCTGGCAAATATCAGGTCCCGAACGCCGAAGCAATACAATGAATTCTTCTCCACCATAGCGGGCCAATAGATCTCCGTCATTGAAATTTCCCTGAATGGTTCTTGCTAAATGTTTTAAAACGAAATCCCCGGTGGGATGGCCAAAGCGATCGTTAATTTTTTTGAAGTAATCGGCGTCGCAGACAGCGATTGTAGTAAAGCAATCATGTTCTATACAAAAAGCAATTTCATCGAGCGCAAATTTGGCAAAGGATCGCCGATTCAAAAGACCGGTCAACGGGTCAGTTGTTGCGGCGGCTACGAGATTATCCTCAAATTCAGCCTCGACAGAATTCTTGAAATCTATTCTGATTGTCGTATTGCCAATGCGTATGCGTGACTTAGGGTCGACTTCGCATTTTGTTACACGATTACCGTCAACGTACACGCCGTTGGTAGAATGGTAATCTTCCAATAGAATTTTTTCGTCGCCGATAATGAACGCGCCGTGTAAACGCGAGGTTTTCAGGTCGGATATCATGATATCGACTTCGGAACCGCGGCCGAAGGTGTTGATTTGTTTATCTAACAGGAATCTTTTGCCTTGTTCGGTTCCTGACAAGATAATCAAGTAGGGAACGGCTTTGATATTTTTTTTACCGATTCCTATAGTCTCAGGATCGATAATAGTTGCTGCAACCTGATTTGATTGGTTTGCGGTGTTGGTCATTCTAGGAAATATAGCCCAATCTAAAATCTATATTTTGCTATGCAGAAGGATAATTTGATGGACAGCAGTCGAAACTGCCTATGCAGGCCATTGATTTCAGTCGGCGTCGCCGAAAATTTTTAACGAGCATTGTAGCGACGTCTGGGTCGATGTTTTCGGGCATGAGATGGGGGTGGCGGTGGAGGCGCACATACCAGCTGGCTATTGGGGTTAGTGGTGCATCTCCCTGCAATGGGCCCTATGGGTAATCGAATGATGCAGCTTGATTGAATTGATAGTCCTAGGCATGCCTCAAGTGCTTGGAAAGGAGGATCGGCCCCGACATTGGCGGGTGTGGTTGGTAATCCGTTTTGTCGCTCAAGGGTTTCGCTATATTGCTGTGTTGCCGGCATTCTATTGGCTACTGCTGTGGACCTAATGGGTTCGGGAAGATCTTTTTGGAGTTTGGTGTAAGCGTGATGCTCCGAATTTGTATCGATTGTTTTTACCGATAGTTGATATATTTCATTATCTTGCTTCGGGTTATGATTTTCTGCTGTGGAGCTACCGGATTGCATTGGTGAATCCAGATTGGTTCCATCATTTTTGATGTTCCCCTCGCCAGAATCCAGATTGAATATCCCGATCAATATAATCGCCACGATTATAATGACCTGGCCTAGGGTTATTCGCTCGTTGGCGGTAGCCGTGGCAACCGGCGTTGCCTCTCGGATAGTCGAATAGCTGGAAATGTTGCCGGTCTCTGCGCTGTTTGTTGTATAAGCGCGGGGGCGGCTTGGGTTCTGAAGATTGATCGCGTTGGGCAATGCATTGATAGAAGTCGCTTGGGATTCGAATCCTCCGGTCAGAAGATGCTGGAATGATGCGATATTTTGGGGTCTTTCTACAATATTCATGGCCATTGCCCGGACAATCGCGAAATTCATCGATTCACTTATTTGCGGGGCTAATGCGATAGGAGCAATCAAATTGTCGTTATGTTGGCGCTCGAGTGCATCGGGTGGGACAGTTCCGGTTAGCAAGTAATACAATGTAGCCCCACAAGCATAAATATCTGTCCATGGCCCCTGTTTACCTTTGCGATGGTATTGCTCGAAAGGTGCGAATCCAGCAGTTAGCATTACTGTCAGCGTACTAGTGCGATCATATAGTGCATATCGGGCCGCGCCAAAATCCAGCAACACCGGTGTGCCGTCTAGGCCGATACAAATATTTAAGGGTTTAACATCCCGGTGTAGAAAGCCTTGTTTGTGGACTGCGCTTAGTCCCGAAAGTATCGGTAGTATGATTTCCAAAGCCTGGTTTTCGCTCAGTGGTTTTTTGGCTTGTGCCAAAAAATCTTCCAAGGAAATACCCTTACAGTAATCCATGACCAGATAAGCGGTATTGTTTGCGCGAAAAAAGTCTCGCGCACGAGCGATATTGGGGTGGGAAAAGCGAATCAGGGTTTGTGCTTCTTTGAGAAATTCTTTCAAGCCATCGTTGAACAACTCGCGGTCTTCTTCAGAATTGGGTGCAACAGCCGCTTGCCCTGTTACGCGATTTGCCCAAGTGGTAGGAATATATTCTTTAATCGCGGCAGTTATTTCTAAAATTAAATCCCAGGCCAAATAGGTAATCCCGAAACCCCCTGGTCGCCCAAGCCCTCGGCCAATGACAAATCGATTATTCAGTATGGTTCTTTCGGGTAGCGCTATAGGGCTGGGGCGGTAGTGGTTATTGTCGCCGCAAGTTGGGCAGACCTGCTCTCCATCCTTATCGGACATGCAGGCTAAGCAAAGGGATTGAATATTAATCATGGCAGCCAGAGGCGGATCGTAAATTATAGGGGTCGAAATTGACTAAGTACAAGGCCGGCTAATTTGAAGTGCCAGAACTGAAAGTTTAGTCCAATTTCGGGCTAACAGGATTCATGTGCATTCTTCTGACGGTCGTTCCTGGGGGTACACATTTTGGAGATATTGGTCAGCCACGTTCGGTGTCAAGCTATTCTAGTCGATGTGTTGTCTCGCGTTAAAATAGTGGGTTATCCACCAAAAAGGGTGCCGTTGTTGCTGCGGGCAAAACGCTAAGGTGTAACTGAGCTATTCTATTTATAAGCACAAACCAATGATAAGTATCTTTTCGAAGGATACGAAAGTTGTAATTTGCTTTTCTGCAATGCCATTCAAAATGAGATTTCTACAATGATAGAACAATGGGAACAACTGTTCTCTTCCTCCAACTTTATGCCGCATGGCGCCTGTTATTTATGGCAGCCGTGGTTACTCTGGTTGCACGTAGTATCGGATGCAGTCATCGTGCTGGCCTATTTTTCAATTCCATTTGCGTTGTTTCAATTCGTTCGAAAACGCACGGATTTTAAGTTTCCGTGGATTATCAGCTTGTTTGGGTTATTCATATTATTGTGCGGCATGACCCATTTATTGGGGATTTGGACGGTTTGGCAACCGGCCTATTGGGTATCGGGACTCATTAAGGGTGCAACCGCAATTGTTTCAGCGACTACCGCGGTGTTGGTATGGCCCTTACTCCCAAAATTACTCGCGTTACCGAGTCCCACTCAGTTGATTGAAGTGAATAAGGAGTTGGCCCATAGCGTAGACAATTATCAAAAAGCGGTTAACGAATTGCGGAAATTTTCGTTGGCCGTTGAATTTAGTTCGACGATGGTTTTAATCAGTGGGAAAAATGGTGAGGTTGAGTATTGTAATCCGGCATATTCCAAGTTTACTGGGTTTAGCAAGGATGAGTTGCTTAGCGATGGAGCAAGTTTGCACCAGTTGTGGTGCGCTGATAAGGGTGTTGGTGCCGATATCTGGCAAACAGTAAGCGCGGGAAAACATTGGCACGGTGAGTATCGTGATCGACGTAAAAACGGAGAAACCTATTGGCGCATGGAGTCAGTTGCACCTGTACAAGACGATAGCGGTGATGTGATAAATTTCGTGTCGGTATCACACGATATCAGCGAGCGAAAACAATCGGAAGATACTATCCGGCGGTTGGCGTTTTTCGATCCACTAACCGGATTACCCAATCGCAGCTTATTCAAGGAGCGTATTGAACAGGCCAAACTACAATCGGATCGAAACCAAACCGGATTCGCGTTATTGTATTTGGACCTTGACCGGTTCAAGAATATCAATGATTCACTGGGACATCCTATCGGCGATAGTTTGCTTGTTGCGGTTGGAGAGCGCATACAACGTCGGGTGAGGGCAACCGATACGGTCGCGCGCTTAGGTGGAGATGAGTTTGCTGTCATCGCAAATAGTCTGGACAAACCAGAACAGGCTAGCAACGTTGCAAACAAAATCATTGGTGCGATTGGCGAAGTTTTCATTATCGGCTCTAACGAGCTGGTAATTTCAACCAGCATCGGTATTAGTCTTTATCCACAAGATGCCGATGAGATCGAAAAGTTGATTATTCGAGCCGATTCTGCGATGTATAAATCTAAAGATCTGGGTCGCAATCAGTTTCAGTTCTGTTCCGGCGGAAATGATATAAAATTAATGGATCGCTTGGCTTTGGAAACTCAGCTCAGACACGCAATCGAACGCGATGAGTTGTGTTTGCACTACCAACCCAAGATCGACTTGGAGACTGGGCAGATCAATTCTGTTGAAGCCTTGTTGAGGTGGCAGCATTCTGAGCGTGGATTGGTTCCCCCTTCGGATTTTATACCCTTGGCTGAGGAAAGCGGGCTGATTGTACCCATAGGAGAATGGGTTTTCAAAGTCGTATGTGAGCAAATTAAATTGTGGGATGCGGGTGGGGACGAGCGCAATTTGAGTGTCGCGGTAAATCTTTCCGGGCGCCAATTTCGAGAAGACGATTTGGTTGGAAAAATAGAAAATATTGTCGATCAAGCCGGTGTGCAGGCCGATCGACTGGAAATTGAGATCACTGAAAGTACCATCATTGATAATCCGGATCAGGCAATTCAAACCTTGACGGCATTACGCTCTAAAGGTTTTCGTTTGTCTATTGACGATTTTGGAACTGGATATTCTTCGTTGGGTTATCTGAAGCGATTTCCGTTGACTACGTTGAAAATCGATCGCAGTTTCGTGCGTGATCTCGTATCCGAATCGGATGATGCGAGAATCGTTACCGCTGTAATTGGACTTGCCCATGGCCTGGGCTTGAGGGTTGTTGCCGAAGGAGTTGAAAATTTGGAACAGCTTGAGTTTCTGAGCCGTCACCAGTGCGATGAGGTTCAGGGGTTTTATTTTAGTAAACCCATAACCAGTGAAGAATTGAGCGAGTTCCTGGAAAATTTCGAGGGGATGGGTGAAATGGCGATTACTTGTTGATCGTGCAACCTGGATAATATTTTATATCCGAGTTTGGCGAATGATTGCGTTTGTATAATAGCAGTGGAGTGATCCTGTAATTCGCGGCGGCGTATAGTTTTGCGCTGCAAATCGGTGACGTTAAGGCAACATCAATACTTCCTGAATTACCCAAGATTGATTTATGATAGGCCTGCTAGTCTAGATTAAAGGCAAATTCCATGAAAAAAATATTTCTCGGTCTCTCAGTTATTGGCCTTGTTGCGATTAATATTGCAGCGATCGCCGCTGATTCAAAATTAACCGTCATGATCACGCCAGAGCTAGGTTCGGTAGACGTGTTGGATGGCGGCAAGAAAGTTAGAATTCAGCGGAATCAAAACCCCCAAAACCGGATTAAGGGGGATTTGACATTGACTTCTCGTCAATGTCCGCCGCATTGCGTCCAGCCCATAAAAATTCGAGGGATAGAGACAGTGGGTGAGTTAGAGGTGCTTGAATACCTTAAACGGGAAGGAATGGGTGATGATTCAGTGTTAGTTGTGGATACCCGAGCGGAACGGTTTGCAGCACAAGGAACTATACCCGGTTCTGTCAATATCTTTGGGGATGAATTGATCGCGGAAAGGGGCGCTAATCCTATAGGAATTGAGGAAATATTGACCGGGCAGTTTGGGGTCGGAGGGCAGGACGGGAATTGGGATTTTACCAAGGCCAAAACATTGGTTTTGTATTGCTATGGCGTTTGGTGTGGTCAGGCACCGCGCACGATTGCGTCATTGGTCAAACTGGGTTACCCCAAACGTAAGCTAAAGTGGTACCGCGGCGGAATGCAATCATGGGAAAGCCTGGGATTGACCACTAAACGTTCAGCACATTGAGCGGTTTTCAGATTAAAATGCCCTGTAGGTTAATCAATGCACAGTGTGAGATTATACTTCGACTGTCTGCTGCAATTTTTCGATCTACGTACCGCGCAATTAGGTGGTGGAGAAAATTTACATCGACCTTCAAAAGGATAGATGTGCGGGACCCACTAGAATCTAGAACTGCCAAATATTGGTGATCGCGGGCGGTATTGTACGTAAGGAGATAGCATAACTTTTCGTATTCAAAGGTTGGGTTGTAGCAGCGCGATAATTTCTTCGTGTCCGTGGAGTTTTGCGATAGATAATGCGGTTTTACCGGTGCCATCTTTGGTGTTCTTATTGGTCATTTGCGCGACCAACGTTTTTACAATCGCGATTTGGTTCTTGTCCACCGCGTGCATCAATGCATTCCAACCGTTGGTGTCTTTGATATATACATCGGCGCCGTGGTCAAGAAGATTGTTAGAAATTGCATAGTGCCCGTTGGCGGCAGCATTCATTAGCGCAGTTCGGCCGCGCCTATTTTGACGATCGATTGCAGGTTTTTTCGTAAGAATCGCCGCAACAGCATTTACGTGTCCATGCGACGCTGCTCCAATCAATGCTGTATTTTTGTTTAGTTGATCCTGTGCGTCAACAGGCATATTAGCATCCAAAAATAACCTCACGATTTCCTCATTTCCTTCCTCAGCGGAAGCGATGAAATTGTGAAAATCATAAGGAACGCCCTTTTGCGTAAGTCGGTATCGAGCCGATGCCCTGGTTCGTGCGGCATGTTCCTGCTTATCAGCCAGAATTTCAAAATTTGTTATTTTATCTGTTGGTACATTGATCGCCTCGAGCCGATTTTTTGAAGCGGGTTGGTGTCGTCGGATATTGGTTGGCGGTGCTTTGTTCTTATGCGTTTCTGGTGCGTGCTGAGCGACCGTATCGGTGACATTGTTTTGAGAATGTCTTAATTGTTTTTCGATAAGGTCCGATTGCGCTGTTGATAACAATTCTCTGGTTTTTTGACTTGTTTTTTTGTCCGAATTCGTCAGTTTATTTGCGTTTCTTACTGCGGGGTTATTAATAAACGCTGGTGTGGATAAACCCGTATTCGCTGATTGTGCTGAGGATTCCAATGGCTCAATTCGGAGAGAATTGAATTTATTGATACGATCAGAAACAGCGAGAACAGAGGAGACGGAGGGTAATTCTCCGTTTGTTTCTGGATCGTTTTTGACTTTGCTGGTTTCTCTTATTGGTTGTAGGGATGAGCTGCGATTGCCGGCGTCCAAATTTTTTGAATAGGGCAAAAGATTAAATGAATCGTCAGCCGAATTTGATTCGGTTTTTACGTTGGAGAGTTTATATTGCTTTATATTTGTAGAGTTTAGCGGCAGAATCCAAGTGATTAATGAAATCATCAAAATGACAATTGCACAAACAAGGCCAGCAGCCGAATTGAATGGTGCATGGTCAATAGGATTATCGGAGGCATCAGGTAACGAAATATCAAAATGTTCGATGGGTTTCAGCTTCGGACGTGAATCTTCTCTGGTTGAAGCGGTTATCACATCTTTCATCGGTAGTATTGGCGAATCGGCGACCAATTGTAGTTGCACCGGATCCAGCTCTTCGGTATTTGTATTTTGCGAATCGCAAGGTTGCGACGCGTAATCTAAAGTATTGGTTTTTGATCGACTGACCTGCTCGGGTGACCGATGAGTTTCATTCCAGTTGCCCGAATTTACGGATTGATTCAACATTGTCACGATTTGTTGCAACGATTGGGCTCGAACCGTGTTTGTTTGGTCGGATCGACTTTCGGTATCATCTATGTTTTTTCCACTAGCATTGGACGACGCAACGTCTTTGGTCGCCGGGGTCTTTCTTTCTAAAAAGCAGTGATCGGCCGCGCTATTTACCGTTGCTTCGTCGATAAACCGGTATTGATCTAGACTGGCAAGCAGTAAACTGCTGCCGCATAAAGTATTGATACTCCGCGGGATGCCATCGCTGAGCTCTGCTATGCGTTGTACGGCCCCTTCGTTGAATAGCTGAGCGCCAGAATATTCGGCATAATTGAGCCGATGCAGAATGTAGTTCTTGACGTCATTCGCACCGAGACGGTTCAGTCGTAAAGTTTCATTGAGCAGACTTCGGAATGTCTCGAATTCAGTTGACTGAAGGCGTGTTTCCAAGCGGGAAGTTCCAATTACGATTAATAGCATTGGATGATTATGGGTGTTGTTTATTTTGACCTCATTGAGTAGCGTTTTAAAAAAATCATTGTTTACGTTGTCCGCGTGGTCCAATAGAAAAATCGTTTTATCGAATTGTTTGCTCAGATCAAATTTACGCTCATGGAGTTGGGTAACTAAACCAGTGATCGCATAATCGCGCGCAGTTATCGATAATTGCCCATATGAACTCAGATCTTTGAATCTTGGGTTTTTAGGGTAATTTTTCCGCTCATCGCTCACACCTTGGAGTAGGGTTGATTTGCCTATACCCAAGGGCCCAAGCAAGAGCAATACGCCGGTATTATTGTTTACGTAATCGTGTAGTCCGCTCAAAACTTTCTGGTAGTTTGAGTGTGGATAAGGGCAACCGAGTGTACCGTTTGAACCGAACGGGTCTTCACGAAATCCGAAATGGGTGCAATACATAGAAAAATCCTTATTGATAACTCTTTTTTTTCGGTTTCATCGAGCCCGACCAAGGTTCCAGTGGGCGAATACCGTTTATCATGATTTATAGAATGATTCGCTTTCTAAATTCCGCATGATCCAGAATTAAGATTCGAAAAAATTTCTGGGATGAGTTAATCGTTAGGTTCTGAGAGGTTCTCGACAACAATTTCGACCCTACGGTTTTGCGCTCGGCCGTCTGGGTTGTCTTGGCCATTGGGCATTGTATTTGGGGCGATTGGATACTTTTCGCCGTAGCCGCGGCGACTGATTCTACCGTTGCTTACCTCTGTGACTACCAGTTCGTCTGCCACGGCATTGGCACGGCGTAGTGAAAGGTCTTCGTTATAAGCCTTATCGCCAACCGAATCGGTATGCCCTTCGACTAGAATCTGTCTCGATAGCGTTTTCGGATCGACCAATACTGCGCCAATGGTCAGAATTTTTTCCTGCGCGGTTTGGGTCAGTTCGATACTGTTAAATTCGAAAAATACTTCAGGAAGAAATACGACTACACCGCGGTCTGTTTCTTTGGTATTCAATCCTTTTTCACTAAATAAATCGACCAACTCACTATTGGTGTAATGATTGGCGCACCCCGCTGAGAGAAAGATAAGGGTTAAACAGGTGATGCTGTATTGGATTGTTTTTTTCATGGTGTGCCTCCAAGCAAATTGAATGCGGTACTGATTGTTGTGACGCAGCATCTGACTGCTGCTTTATAGTTTTAACGGGTCACATTAACCTGTTAATTAGGGTTGAATTTTTTGTCCAGATGATTCTCAACACACGATGCGATCAAAAATTTCTGGTACACTGAATGATCTGGTACCGAAATTACCAAGATCAGGTATCTTTATTCAATACACCGAAATCAGTTATTACAATTGTCTACAAATAAAATCCGCAACATTGCGATTGTTGCACACGTCGATCACGGGAAAACCACGCTGGTCGATCAGTTATTACAGCAGTCTGGTACCTTCTCTTCCCATGAAAAACCCGCAGAGCGGGTTATGGACTCAAATGCGTTGGAGAAGGAACGTGGCATAACAATATTGGCTAAAAATACTGCCATTGAATGGGATGGGTATCGAATTAATATTGTCGATACGCCCGGACATGCCGACTTCGGTGGTGAAGTCGAGCGGGTTTTGTCCATGGTTGATTCCGTTTTACTGCTGGTTGATGCGGTAGATGGACCTATGCCACAAACCCGGTTCGTGACACAAAAGGCCTTCGCTCTAGGTTTGCACCCGATCGTAGTGATCAATAAGATCGATCGCCCTGGGTCACGGCCGGATTGGGTGGTCAATCAAACATTCGACTTGTTCGACAAGTTGGGCGCTACCGATGAACAGTTGGATTTTCCGATCGTTTATGCGTCGGCTTTGAATGGGTACGCGGGATTGGACGCAACCGATTTTGGTGACAACATGCAGCCGTTGCTCGAGACCATCAGGGATAAAGTGGCAGCGCCTGACGTCGACAAAGGGCAGCCATTCCAGATGCAGGTGAGTAGCCTTGATTACAGTTCTTACGTTGGAGTCATCGGAATCGGCCGGATCAATCGAGGAGTCTTACGTAAGAATTCAGCGTTGACTTTGGTGAATAGTGTAGGCAATCAACGTAGCGTGCGTTTGTTGCAGATTTTCGGTTTTCATGGTTTGGATCGGGTCGAGGTTGAACAGGCGGAAGCTGGTGATATTGTCGCGTTTACCGGGGTAGATCAGCTCAGGATATCGGATACGTTGTGCGATACTGATTTGGTCGAAGCATTGCCTCCGCTCTCGGTCGATGAACCCACAATTAGCATGACTTTTCAGGTCAATAAGTCGCCATTTGCAGGGCAAGATGGAAAATATATAACCTCGCGCCAGATTCGTGAACGCCTGCATCGTGAATTACAGCACAATGTTGCACTACGCGTTGAAGATACCGACGACCCCGATAGATTCAAAGTTTCAGGTCGTGGAGAGTTGCACTTATCGATTTTGATAGAAAACATGCGCCGGGAAGGTTTTGAGCTGGCTATTTCCAGACCGGAAGTCATTGAAAAAGAAATTGATGGCGTCCGCAGTGAACCCTATGAATTTGTTACGGTAGAATTCGGGGAAGATCATCAGGGGTCGGTCATGGAGAAAATGGGTGCCCGTAAAGGGGTGCTGCGGGATATGGTGCCGGACGGAAAGGGGCGGGTTAAGCTGGAGTACATGATTCCGTCCAGAGGACTGATAGGGTTTCAGACCGAGTTTCTAACGGCAACCGCAGGTACCGGGCTTATTTACCACGTATTTGATCATTACGGGCCCGTGGTTTCCGGTGATATCGGGCAGCGAAACAACGGCGTTTTGATTTCTAACGTTGCCGGAAAGGTTTTGGCGTTTGCATTGTTCAATTTACAAGAACGGGGACGTTTACTGGTCGAAACGGGTGATTTGGTTTACCAAGGAATGATTGTCGGGTTGCATTCCAGGTCGAACGATTTGGTGGTGAACCCTACAAAAGCGAAACAATTAACCAATGTTCGGGCGTCAGGTAATGATGAAAACTTAATATTGACGCCGGTACAGACGTTGACTTTGGAACAGGCCCTAGAATTTATTGACGATGATGAATTAGTAGAGGTGACGCCTGAGTCTGTTCGGATTAGGAAAAAGTTTTTATTGGAGCACGAGCGCAAGCGGGCAATGCGCGCCACTGCCAGCGGTTAGGTTTGAGCCAAGAGTTTTAGTGGCTGTTAAGCACGGTCGTGCGTTGGGTGCTGAAAGCAACGATTTCAGTGAGCGGATAATTAAGAGGTTAACACAAGGATCATCCAAAAAAAGAAACCCCGATGAAATCCATTCACCGGGGCATATATCGCCTGCTTGGTTGGCTTAGAGGTCCACTCCCTGGCAACTTCCTATTGGCTAGTCCTCGAATTCCTTTTCCGTTGATCGGCGACGGCTATAGTATTTCAAAAGCTCGGGGTAAAATAAGCAGGTTAAAGATTAAATGTATGTAAGTAATTGCTGGCTTTTCGGGGTGTAGTCTGGGAATTTGTGTATTGGTCAACTCTCGGTGCTGTTTTTACAAGCGCTCCCGCGTATTATATACCGCGATAGCGTCTACTGAGTAAGTTGTTCAAGCCAAGCTTGAAGCGCAGTGGCATAATTTGAGTGGAGCGAGATGACGGTTGATCGAATTTCTGAAATAGAACGCAATACCCTGGAAACACAAATTAGGGTACGGGTAAACCTGGATGGTAACGGCCAGACTTCTTTTGTAACCGGCGTTCCGTTTTTAGACCACATGTTGGATCAAGTGGCACGCCATGGCATGTTGGATCTGGAGGTTCATGCGGTCGGAGATTTGCAGATAGATGCGCATCACACTGTTGAAGATATCGGAATTACCCTTGGTCAAGCGGTGGAGAAGGCCCTGGGAGACAAACAAGGTATTGTTAGATACGGGCAGGCTTATGTTCCGCTTGACGAAGCATTATCGCGCGTGGTGATCGATTTTTCGGGGCGTCCGGGTGTTTATTACGGTGTTGATTATCCGCGTGGTCGTATTGGTGATTTCGATGTCGATTTGCTGTTGGAATTTTTTCGAGGGTTTGCAAACCATGCAAAGATTACCCTGCATATTGACAATTTAAAAGGTACCAATGCACATCATATTGCAGAAACTGTATTCAAGGGGTTTGGCCGGGCTCTACGTATGTCTGTGGCTAAGGATCCAGCGATGCAGGGTATTATGCCGTCAACCAAGGGTAGTTTGTAAGGTTTTGGATGCGAAGCACTTGGCCTATCGGTATATAATGCAACTCATATATTAAGTCGAAGCATAAACGACCGGAAATAACCCTAGAATTATCCCTAAGCTCTGAAACAATCCTGTTCAGTCTAACTCTTCAATATCTTACTATGGCTTCTGTTGCGGTTATTGACTATGGAATGGGGAATCTGCATTCCATCGGAAAAGCTTTACAGCACGTCGCTCCGAAAAATGACATTTGCATTACATCCGATGTCGATTACATCGATCAAGCCGACCGGGTTGTGTTTCCCGGTGTCGGTGCCATAGCGGATTGCGTGCTTGCATTGCAGCGAATGGAGTTGTCTGAGGTTGTGATACGCGCTGCCCGCGAAAAGCCATTTTTGGGTATTTGTTTAGGTTTGCATGCGCTGCTGGAACAAAGTGATGAAAATGACCTAACGCAATGCTTGGGATATTTCCCGGGTAAGGTGATTCATTTTGACAGGGATTTGGTTGATGGTGCTGGGGATCCGTTGAAAATTCCCCACATGGGTTGGAATTCGGTCGAACAGAGTTTTTCACATCCGATGTGGACGGGTATTCCGCAGTCCAGCCGGTTTTATTTTGTTCATAGTTATTACGCCAAACCGACGCGCGCTGACCATATTGCTGCGACAGCTGATTATCCAACAGCGTTTGCTTGCGCGTTGGCTACGCGGAACGTATTTGCCGTCCAGTTTCACCCTGAGAAGAGCCAGACAGCCGGATTGCAGCTGCTTAAAAATTTCATAACTTGGGATGGTTCTTATTAACTTTTTTACAATTTGATTTTCGTTTTTCTGAGGCTCTCTAATGTTATTAATTCCAGCGATCGATTTGAAGGATGGAAAATGTGTTCGTTTGCGCCAAGGACGTATGGAAGAAGATACGGTGTTTTCCGAAGATCCCGTTGCGATGGCAAAAAAATGGGTTGCAGCAGGCGCCAGGCGCTTGCATCTGGTGGATTTGGACGGTGCATTTGCTGGTATGCCCAAAAATGCACGGATTATTCACGAAATCGCGGATACCTTTCCCGATATACCGATTCAGGTAGGTGGGGGGATTCGTGACGAAGATACGATACAGGGCTATCTCAATGCTGGCGTGAGTTATGTGATAATTGGCACGAAAGCCGTAAGCGAACCACATTTTATAAGCGACGTAGGGGCAGAATTTCCCGGGCATATCATCGTTGGACTGGACGCCAAAGACGGCAAGGTAGCGATTGATGGGTGGTCAAAGCTTTCGCGGCACGATGTTATCGATATGGCACAAAAGTTTGAGGCAGACGGCGTTGAAGCTATCGTTTATACCGACATATCAAGGGATGGTATGATGAGCGGCGTAAATGCTGAGGCCACTGCAAAATTGGCCGCGGCTATCCATATCCCAGTTATCGCATCTGGCGGAATTAGTAATCTGGATGATATTCGTGCTCTGGGTGCCGCTGCGGATGATGGCATCATGGGCGCTATAACCGGGCGCGCCATCTATGAAGGAACCTTGGATTTTGCAGAGGCGGCTAAATTGGCTGAAATTTTCTGAATGTATTTTTAACGCCTAATATTTCCGGTGATACCGGTTTCTTTCTTTAATTCAATTTGTGAATAATGAGTCTTGCCAAACGCATAATACCGTGTTTGGATGTTGATAACGGGCGTGTAGTAAAAGGCGTTCGGTTCGTTGATATCCGCGATGCTGGAGATCCGGTTGAGAATGCACGTCGTTACGACGCTGAGGGCGCCGACGAGTTGACATTTCTGGATATTACAGCGAGCTCCGATGATCGGGCCACTATGGTGCATGTTGTTGAGAAAGTGGCCGGAGAGGTATTTATACCCCTGACAGTGGGTGGAGGGATACGCAGCCTCGAAGACATAAGGCGAATGTTGAACGCAGGAGCGGATAAAGTGGGCATCAATACTGCCGCAGTTTTCAACCCAGATTTTGTCAAGCAGGCGGCCCAACGTTTCGGTTCCCAGTGTATTGTGGTTGCTATAGATGCCAAACAAGTCGATTTCGATTCGAGTCGGCCGCGTTGGGAAATATTTACCCATGGTGGGCGTAAATCAACCGGGTTTGATGCAGTAGAATGGGCTCGTAGAATGGTCGATTACGGGGCTGGCGAGATCTTATTGACCAGTATGGATAGAGACGGCACTCGAGAAGGCTTCGACTTGGACTTGACGCGTGCTATCAGTCAATCGGTTACTGTTCCGGTTATTGCATCGGGTGGGGTGGGTAATCTGGATCATTTGGCTTCGGGAATATTGTCGGGCAAGGCGGACGCGGTTTTAGCGGCCAGTATTTTTCATTTTGGAGAATATAGTATTGAACAGGCCAAACTGAGCATGCGAGATAGAGGAATAGAGGTACGTTTGTGACTGCTGACGCTTGGTTAGACGAAATCCAATGGACACCCGACGGTTTGATTCCTGTCATTGTGCAGGAAGCGGAGAGCAGTCAGGTGTTAATGTTTGCGTGGATGAATCGAGAGTCTCTCGAGCTGACGATGAAGGAAGGCTATGCTGTATTTTGGTCTCGATCGAGAAAAAAAATATGGCGTAAGGGTGAAGAATCTGGCCATCGGCAAAAAGTTGTGGAAATACGGTTGGATTGTGACGAAGATGTACTTTTGCTCAAGGCAGAACAAATTGGTGGTATCGCGTGTCATACCGGGCGGCATCACTGTTTTTTTCGCAAACTCGAAAATGGTGCATGGACAGAGGTGGATGCAGTGCTGAAAGATCCGAAAAAAATTTACCGGCAAAGCAAATGAGTGATGTATTACAGGAGATCGCTCAAATTCTGGAACTTAGAAAATCGGCAGATCCGCAGTCTTCTTATGTCGCAGGTCTTTACGCTAAGGGTTTGGACAGCATATTGAAGAAAATAGGTGAAGAGGCGACTGAAACAGTGATTGCGGGAAAACAGGGTGACAAAGAGCAGATCATATACGAAACCGCGGATCTATGGTTTCATTGTCTGGTGTTGCTGGCGAGTCAGGACTTGGGTCCACAGGACATATTGCAAGAATTGCATCGTCGTTTCGGCCTATCTGGATTGGAAGAAAAGGCCAATAGAAAAATTGTTGATTGAGGAGGCTAAGCTTTTTTGAACTTGTCCATCAACATCGTTGCCTTATATTGGTGTGCTAAGGAATAGCGGATGAAGCAGAGGTCATTCGTTTTCGGGTACGTTTTACGCAGTTTTTTGTCTAGTTCCAGTAGATGTTATTCAGGATTTCAGGAATTCATCTAAAACCTTGATTAGGGCTTGTTCGAAGCTTCGATCTGAATACGTAAATTTTGGAGAAAAATTATGGGGCCTAGTATCTGGCAATTGTTGATAGTTTTGGTCATTGTATTGTTATTGTTTGGAACCAAACGAATGCGAAATCTGGGTTCCGATTTGGGTTCGGCAATCAAGGGTTTTAGAAAAGCGGTTAACGACGGTGAAAAAGATGCCGATACCAAAACAGATAAAGAAATTGAGAATGGCGGTCAAACTATAGATGTCGAAGTGACGTCCAAAGAAAACGAAAAGGTCTGATTATCATGCCTATGCAATTCTATATTGATTGATAATGATCATATAAAGCTATGTTTGATATTGGGTTTTGGGAGCTTGCGTTGGTCGGTCTGGTTTCTTTGTTGGTGATTGGACCAAAGCGCTTACCCGGCGTGGTCAGAGTGGTCGGTTTTTGGACCGGTAAAGCGCGTCGGACCGTAGCCTCAGTTAAGCAAGAGCTGAGAGATGAGTTATATGCGGAAGATCTTCGACAAACACTAGCCAAACAATCACCCGCCGAGGAAATTCGTGGGTTGATCGATGATACGAGCAAAGCGTTCGATGATATTTCTTCTACAGACACAGACCCTACGTTGGAAGAGACTGACCGCACAGGTTCTCCGCCAAAATCCAACGGTAAACAGTAATCTGTGGCCGAAGACGATCCTAAGCCGGAGGATGATGCCGAACAGCCTTTAATCGCTCATTTGGTTGAATTGCGCAGTAGGTTATTAAAAGCAATTGTTGCAGTGTTGATTGTTTTTATGTGCTTGGCACCGTTTTCCAACGAAATCTATGCTTATTTGGCCGGTCCGCTGACTGCGCATTTACCGAAGTCTTCGTCGATGGTAGCTATAGACGTGGCCTCACCATTTTTTACGCCGTTCAAGCTGGTCTTGGTGTTATCCATTTTCGTGTCGGTACCATTGATTTTTTATCAGCTTTGGGCGTTTATTGCGCCGGGGTTGTATAGGCACGAGCGGCGCATGGTATTGCCGCTGTTGATAACCAGTACCCTACTGTTTTATTTGGGGGTTGCTTTTGCCTACTATGTGGTTTTCCCGTTGGTTTTTGGGTTTCTGACGACGGCGGCGCCAGAAGGTGTTACCGTTATGACGGATATTGCGCGATATCTGGATTTTATTTTGACCTTGTTCTTTGCATTTGGCCTATCTTTTGAAGTCCCAATAGCGACGATCCTATTGGTTTGGTCGGGCGTAGTCACGCCCAAATCGTTGGCGGAAAAACGTTCTTATGTAATCGTTGCCGCGTTCGTAGTTGGCATGTTTCTGACCCCACCGGATGCTATTTCACAGACTTTGTTGGCGGTTCCGGTATGGATGCTTTTCGAAGTTGGCCTATTGTTTTCTAGGATCTTCGTGCCAGCCAGTCGCTATAGTGATAATTCTGAAAGCGATGGTGATCAGCCTATAGACCCTAAAGAGTATGATTAACGGGGAATCAAATATTGAAAAGGGCTAAGCCTCTCTGGCCTATCTATGTCGTCTGTATAGGTCGTTAAACGCAGTGCAGTTTTTGGATTCCGGTCTTGATGGAGCGACCGCTCGTCCTTGAGCGATACGCATTGTGATTTAAAATAGCGTGTATATAAAGGGTGCCACTGCGGATCCTTGGCTTAATACTATAAGAGCGCCCAATAGCAACAGTACGATAATGATCGGTGCAAGCCAGAATTTTTTGCGGACTCTCATAAATCCCCAAAGGTCTTTGAGTAAATCTAACATTAGTAAGGTTTCTCCATTTGATGTTTGGGTGATTCAGTTCTTGTTTTTCTATAGGACTTGATGTTTGCGCCAAATCTCCGATTCATCGGATCTTTGCGTAGTATTTTCATCAGTAACGCAATCGGTGTAAATAAGGTATAAAAAACCACACCGAGTATTAGACGGGTATTTATCCAACCAAGAACAAAACCTATGTACATCCAAACCACATAGATCGGTCTGAGTATGATCGGTAGTAATAATGCGATACCTGCGAGAATGATCGAAATTTTGAACGGCAGTGGGAGCTCCGGAATGGGCCGATCAAACAGGTAGGGTAAAAGTAGCCCAAATAATAGCGCAATGATGGTGGCCGTTACCATGCCAAATTGGCGCAACCCATCTTTATCGATTTTCGGTACGATATTATCCATGATCAATCCAATTCAAACTCTTCCTTCCACGCATCATCTTTTTTCCACTCGGGTTGTTCGGTTTTGCACAATAAAATATTCTCCATCACCAAGTAATCCATTTCGGTTCGCATAAAGCAACGGTACGCATCTTCAGGTGTACAAACAATCGGTTCTCCGCGTACGTTGAAGGACGTATTGATGAGTATCGGACACTTTGTCAATTTTTCGAATTGATCTAACAGGTCGTAGTACCTAGGGTTGGTGTCTTTATGGACCGTTTGAATTCTTGCGGAATAATCGACATGAGTCACCGCCGGAATAGTCGAGCGCGCGACTTTAAGTTTATCAATGCCAAACAGAGTTTTTTCATCCTCGGACATTTGGATCTGTTTGTCAGGATTGACCTTGGCGACTAATAGCATGTAAGGGCTTTCGGTATCAATGTCGAACCATTCTGAGACTCTTTCGCCTTTGATCGACGGTGCGAAAGGACGGAACGATTCGCGGTATTTTATTTTAAGATTCATCGTCGATTGCATTTTACGGCTTCGAGCGTCTCCGATGATGGAGCGACCACCCAATGCACGAGGCCCAAATTCCATGCGACCCTGATACCAGCCGACCACATTTTCGTCGCTAAGAATTTTAGCGAGTTTTGGCATCAATTTGGCATCGTGCAGTTGTGTGTATTTAGCGCTAATTTTATCCAGGTACTTTGTGATTTCCGGATTGTCATAGCGTGGACCCAAATATGATCCATGTGTGCGGTCACGCCCTTCTCGTAATTGTTCGCGCGGGTTTTCCAAGTACTCATGCCAGATGGCATAGGTTGCTCCGATGGCGCCTCCAGCATCTCCGGACGCGGGTTGTATCCAAAGGTTTTTGAATTGGCCTTCCTTCAATAGTCTGCCGTTTGCAACACAATTCAGGGCTACACCACCAGCCAAACATAGATTTTCAGTTTGTAATTCACGCCCGATGGTGTTTGCTAGCTTTATGACAACCTCTTCGGTTACTACTTGAATCGAGCGGGCCAGATCCATTTCTTTTTGGCCAATATCCGATTCCGGTTTGCGTGGCGGTCCGCCGAATAATTCGGCAAACTTTTTGTTGGTCATAGTCAAACCGCTCGCGTAGTTGAAATACTTCATATCCAACCGAAAACTTCCGTCTTCTTTTACATCGATAAGATTGTCATAAATAAGATCAACATAGGTTGGTTCTCCGTACGGCGCCAATCCCATGAGTTTATATTCCCCAGAATTGACTCTAAAGCCAGTGTAATAGGTAAATGCAGAGTAGAGTAATCCCAGCGAATGCGGGAAATCGATTTCCCATTTTGGGGTAAGCTTGTTGTTCTCGCCGAGCCATACTGTTGTCGTGGCCCATTCACCTACGCCATCAAGGCATAACACAGCGGATTTTTCGAATGGACTGGGGAAAAATGCTGATGCTGCATGCGATTGGTGGTGCTCGGTAAATAATAATTGCGGAAGCTTTTTGATGTCTAAACCGCTTAGCTCAGACAATTCGTTTTTTAAAGTGGTTTTTAGAAACAGTTTGTCTTTCAACCAGACAGGCATTGCTGCTAAAAATGATCTTAATCCCTTGGGTGCGTATGACAAGTAGGTTTCCAGCAAACGCTCAAATTTTACCAGAGGTTTATCATAGAAAACGATGTATTCAACTTGGGATAGGTCGATATTGACTTCTTGCAGGCAATATTTGACGGCGTTTAATGGAAAAGCAGCATCGTGTTTTTTTCGAGTGAACCTTTCTTCTTGCGCAGCTGCAACGATCTCGCCGTCGGATAGCAGTGCAGCCGCGCTATCGTGATAGTACGCGGATATGCCTAGGATTCTGGTAGTCATCTATGTCAGTTTGGTTTTGGATGCAGTTTTAACGGGCAAAAGCGAATGCGCCAAATCGGTGATCAATAGGCATTGAAAAGGGTATGGTTTTAGCGATTTTGTGACGAAATAGTTAATTCTCTATACTCAACCGTTAATAGTACATTATTTTGATGCGAGATCGAAGTTTGTTTGTACTTGCGGGCCAATTCGTTTTTTCGAGCCACGCCCGTACCCACTTGTGTTTAAACCACATGGCAAATGTGGGATACGGTCGGTCAGAGGTGAAGGGTCGACTGGTTTGCAAAGAATCAATTATAAACCGAGATAGCTTTTGATGTTTTTGGACAGTTCAAAGTGCTGCCCAATACGTTTAACCGGTTGGATATTGTTTAGCAATATTTCAAAAATTTCTGGCAATTTCGCTAGGTTATGATCTTGTTCAAGTTGCTGGAATAGGGCGTTGGAATGAACCCGTTGGTAGTAGTCTTTTTTGGCAAGGTGCAATAGTTTTGTGATGCACTGGTCTAAATCGTCTGGGTCAAATACTTCCCCGAGCTGGTATCTTTCAACACGTTCACCTATGCAATAATCTTCTGACGCTAGTACTATTTTTTTGAAAATTGCCGCTTTGGTCAATAAGTTACTGCTCCCGAAAAATTCGGTATAGCCCAGGAAAATGACATCACACGCGTAAATTAGCGCGTTAAATTCGGATTCGTTTAAAATTGGATTAAAGTAGAAATAGCAATTTTCCGGGGATTTTTCTTGTAGCTCAGTAATGTAGTTCATTTCCGCGGCGGTAAACGTTTGTTCGGACAAGGGTCCAGCGAATACAAAGAATAGATTCGAATTAACCAGTTTCTCTGAGGCGTGCAATAACGTGATCATACCTTTTCGTGCCGCGAGTGTGCCGACAATCCCTATGACATGACGCTGTTTTGCTTTTACTTTAATATCCTGAATTGCAATAAAGTCCATATCCGGGTGAGTCGCATCGGCAAAATCTGGAAATCGGATCACTGGGATTTTACAATCAGCGGCTAAATCTGCGGATATGCCTTCGTCCAGTACAGCGGCAAAGTTACAGCGTTTGCTTCTAAAAGTTTCGTCTCTGGAATGCAAAGGTCTGGATGCTAGTGGCAGTCTGCGTTGACTTGCCATGATATATAAACCTGACCAATTGAACGGGCAAATCAAATCAATTAAAAAATTACCGAATTTTAGAAATATAAACGAATCTAGATAGGCAAAAAATAATAGATCTGGCTGAATATTTTCACGTTTTAGCGTTCGCAGAAGTCTTGCCCATTTGAACACGGGTTTGACGAGCGAAATGTAACTTTTGAACCGGTTGCTCCGAAAATCAATGTCATTCTGTTCAATCGCGGTGAAGCTTGCCTCCCTTTGAGGACAGTTAGCCGATACCCATGTCGAAAGCGACCTAGTGTCAGGGTAGAATGCATGGACCTCATGTCCTAGTTCCAGCAGGACTTTACAGAAATGCGCGGTGTATATGAAATGATGACCTGAGGTATGGGTGTCGATTACAGCGATTTTCATGTTGGAATAGCCACACAGTTATTTTTGACTGTACTATTTTATCGATTGAACGGGGTTTGATTTGTAAAAGTTAAAAATAGGCTATAAGCGGACATGTTGATAGCGGCATTTATAATTTATAGAGACAATTTATGAGATCTGCCATGCTATGAATTTGCCTGGTACCAATGCATGTCGACAGCAAAATTCTCAAGTCTACTTCTATTCTGACAATTTCTTAAGAGCGAGTCCTATCAATCTTTCTAGGCCATGAAAATATCAGTAGTGACACCCTCTTTCAATCAAGCTGCTTATTTGGAAGAATGTATTCAATCGGTTTTGGATCAAAATTACGCCAATTTAGAGTATGTCATAATCGATGGTGGAAGTACGGACGGGTCGTTAGCGATAATCAAGAAATACGCTAAATATTTGCACTACTGGATCAGTGAAAAAGATCAAGGGCATGCTGATGCGTTAAATAAAGGCTTCGCTCACACGTCAGGTGAAATCATGTCATGGCTGAACAGTGATGATAAATATTTGCCTTGGACGTTTGAAACCGTGTCTGAAATATATCAATCGCGCCCCGAGATCCACTGGACGGTCGGTTTTAATTCGTGGTGGAATGACAAAGGTGTGATGACCCATGCTGCCCGGATTCCGAAAAATATATACGATTATTTGTTGGGAAATTATCGATGGGTTCAGCAGGAGTCGGTATTCTGGCGCCGAGAACTCTGGCAATCAGCCGGTGGCTATATTAGCCGAGATTACCGGTACATGGTCGATGGTGAATTGTGGTCACGGTTTTTTTTACGTAACAAACTTTATGCGGTGGATTGCGTATGGGGGGGCTATAGGGCGCATTCGAAAAATAGAGCGAAGCTCCACCGAGACGAATGCATCTCAGAGATGACTGATATCCTTGGGCGAATGAAACGCTCTTGCGAAAATAAAACCCTGTCGAATTACAAAGCACTGCGCCTTGTACAGATTTTGAATCGGAATTTGTTGCTGCGATATACGCCTTTCGAAAATCTAATGAGACGCCTAATTCCTGATATTTATGCCGATGCTGCCTACGATATTCTCATGTATGACGAAGGGCGGTGGGTTGGATCCAAGCAGCGGTTTACAGCTGTATAGCCGGATTTCTGTCGCTACGCTTTAGACGAATTAGATTTAGTTGATTTCGAACCGGTATGCCATGGCGTTTAAATCAGGGTTGGTATGATGTGCGCCTTGGATTAGACGTCAATTCACTAGTCGGCGGCATTGCCCCAAATATCTGCGTACTTTTGGGCCTAGTTTTTTGCCGAATGCCCGGTCGATTAGTCGAATTAATACCCGGGTTGGGAAGGTATAATTTTTAAAAGATGGCATCGCGCGGGCATTCATATATCTCTTTTGCCCATGTTCATAGAAATAGATGTCCGGGTTATAGAACATTTTCAACGCGTCCGACTTTTCCCATACCGATGCGTCAAACCATGCAACGATGTGGTCGGATATGCGAGCGGGTGTGATTATATGGTTAACTTCTGCCTGGTATGCGTCTTTTTCTTCAGAAAGCTGGTCATCGTGAAACTTAAACCCACCTAAATGTGCTTTGACGATGTCAAGTTTGCTGTGTTGGGAAAACAGATTCCACAAATGGTAGTCTCCTGCCAGCTTAAAAGTAGCAAGTTTACGCTGGTCGATAAGTCGGGTTAATCGACTGGTCCAAAAAGTCCCTTCTTGCATCACGTAGGGCAATTTCCTGCCATACATACCGCAGTCCAAAAGTCTGGATCTATATGCAAAGGGTAAATTGGCAGAAATGATCTCGGATCTGTCGTTATATATGATGCTCATGCCAGTCAGCCATTCTACGTCGAAATTTTCGAATATATCCAATACGATATCAAAGGCGTGCGATGCGTAAAAATCCCCCGCATTTATGTAGGCGCATATATCGCCAGTAGCCATTCCGAGGCCTTTTCCAAGTGCTTCGTACATACTGTTGTCGGGTTCTGAAATAACCTGAATATTGCATTGGGATTCACTTTTTACCGCATTGATAATTTTCAGTGTGTTATCCGGCGAACCGCCATCGCAAATGATGTACTCTATCTCTGCACGCTGATTTACAATCGCGGTATTATAGATGACTGACCGCATAGTTTCTTCGATCAATCCTTCGGCATTGTAACAAGGCGTGATTATGGATATCTTCATTGAATTGTATTACCTCGGTGTCAAGATGCGGTGTTTTTTGGTTGGAATAGTGATCTAATAATCAGGCCACCGTCATCAATTGATGTTGAATTATTCTTGCGTGTTTTAGGGTGTGTCGCCGGAGCGCCTATGCTCCTCGATGAGCGTTGTTGGATGGGGGTCCCAATTCAATGATCGGAATTTAGTTAATGTTTGCAATTGGCGCGTAAAATTATTGGAAGCCGGATTAGTTGGGCAAAATTGCTGCAATATTACGATATGTCTTCGAGATTTTATACAGAGAAAAGCGGTGGAGACGATAGGGAGGCATTTCTATGCGGTACGCGCCAATAGTTCTGTTTGTCTACAATCGATTATGGCATACCCGGAACACGGTAAACGCACTTTTAACTAATCCACAGGCGGTCTTGAGTGATCTAATCATTTACTCTGATGGTTCCAAGGACTTGGGGGATGACGGTGTTGCGGAAGTTCGTCGCTATATTGGCGGTTTGGACGGTTTTAAATCGGTTCGCCTCATCCTAAGAGATAAAAACTTGGGTCTGGCCAAGTCGATTACCAGTGGGGTTACAGAGGTTCTCGATGAATACGGCAAAGCCATTATTTTGGAAGATGATCTTGTGACCTCGCCCTACTTCCTTAATTATATGAACGACGCTTTGGATTATTATCAGCATGACGAGCGGGTGATCAGCATTCATGGTTATAGCTACCCTGTGACAACAACTTTGCCGGAGTCATTTTTTTTACGCGGCGCCGATTGTTGGGGGTGGGCCACCTGGACGCGAGGGTGGGGTCTATTCGAATACGACGGAAGCTTATTATTAAACGAGCTTGAACGCGCAAATTTGATCGACCGGTTTGATTTTCATGGTACGTTCAAATACAGCGATATGCTAAAAGCGCAAATCGCAGGAAAAAATGACTCGTGGGCAATTCGTTGGTATGCTTCAGCGCTGCTGAGAGATAAGCTTACGCTTTATCCCGGGAAATCTTTAGTACAAAATATCGGTGATGATAACAGTGGTACGCACAGCATCGAATCCAATGTTTATCAGGTTGATTTGAGTGCCGAGCCGGTATGCATAGGGTCATGCGAAGTGACTGAAGATCAAAAAGCAGTTATGGCGCTGGAAAGCTTTTTTAGATCGATACGGGTGAGCCTGGGACCGCGAATTTTAAACAAGTTGAAGCGTCTGGCCCAACCGCTAAAGAATGCCGTGGGTCCGGTTCCTGATTAGGTGCAGATATTTTGCTGCGACTCTATAATTTTTGCCCAAATATGGGATGTGTCAAAATATTCAGTTTTTGCAACCCACCGTCGTCCAATTTTGTTCTAAAACACGTTAAACCGCATGCTAGAGCACATCGAATTTAACGGGGCCCTCCTTGCAATCATTATCAGGGGTGACTATGCCGAATCAGGTATTCAGTTTTTCACCCCCGATGAACTGTCCCAGCAATTGGCGCATATGCGGCATCCTCAGGGGAAAATCATTCAACCGCATGTGCACAATCCGGTAGCACGCGAAGTCCACTATACGCAGGAAGTGCTGTTTTTGCGGCGCGGCAAACTTAGAGTCGATTTCTACGACGACGCGCAAAACTATTTGGAAAGCCGCGTTTTGGCAAGTGGTGACGTCATTTTGCTGGCAACCGGGGGGCACGGGTTTGAAGTATTGGAAGAGATCGACATGATTGAAGTCAAGCAAGGCCCGTATGCCGGGGATAAAGACAAAACAAGGTTTAGTGGAATATCTGCATTACAAGCCGTAGTGAAAAATTGAGCGTGTCTGAATTTGTTCCGGTAAACGAGCCGAAGCTTTGCGGTAACGAAGCGCGGTATTTGAAAGAGTGTATTGATACTGGATGGATCTCTTCTGAAGGGCCGTTTGTTAGCCAGTTCGAACATCAATTCGCGGCGAAAGTGGGGCGCAGGTTCGGTATCGCAGCGACCAACGGCAGCGCGGCACTTGAAGCGGCAATTGCAGCGCTGGATATCGGTCCGGGTGATGAAGTGATCATGCCCACCTTTACCATTATCTCCTGTGCGGCGGCTGTGGTGCGTGCCGGGGCAAAGCCCGTTTTGGTAGATTGCGAACCCGATACATGGAATATGGATGTGGGCCAAATCGAAGCCAAGATTAGTGCAAAAACCAAGGCGATTATGGCCGTACATATCTATGGTTTGCCGGCCGCAATGGCGCAGCTATTGGAGATAACGTCGAAATACGGATTACGATTGATTGAAGACGCCGCTCAAATGCACGGCCAGTTCTACGACTCCAAGCCGTGCGGAAGTTTTGGGGATTTAAGCACATTCAGCTTCTACCCAAATAAACATATTACCACCGGCGAAGGCGGTATGATTGTTACCGATGATGAAGCTTTGGCTGATCGTTGCCGTAGCCTTAGGAATCTGTGCTTTCAACCTGCGAAACGTTTTGTCCACGAAGAGTTGGGCTGGAATTTCAGGATGAGTAACCTGCAGGCGGCCATTGGTTTGGCGCAGCTCGAAAAACTTGATGAATTTATAAGTCAAAAACGGCGAATGGGTAGCTACTATGCAAAACGTTTGTGCAATGCAAATTGCCAAATACCGCTTGACCGTACAGAGCACGCGGAAAACATATATTGGGTGTTTGGCGTTGTATTGCCGGATTTAGATAGACGTGATGCGTCTGCACTGATGGGGCTTCTTGCCGAAAGAAAAATAGGGACTCGGCCTTTTTTCTGGCCGATGCATGAACAACCGGTATTTCGAAAAATGGGGTTGTTCGAGGGTGAGTCTTATCCCGTTGCGGAGCGAATAGCCAGAAAAGGTTTTTATTTACCCAGTGGTTTGGGTTTAACTTCGCTTCAGCAGGAACAAGTTATAAGTGCATTCGAGGAAGTTTTGGAGTGACTGTCTTCAACGCCTACGCGCGTTATTACGATCTATTGTACAAAGATAAGGATTACACCGCTGAGGCGCAATTTATAAGTGGGTTGATTCGTGAATTTGCACCGGAATCGAGAAAATTGCTCGAACTGGGTTGCGGTACAGGTATCCATGCGCAGATGTTGTCTGCAGAAGGTTACCAAATCCATGGCGTAGATTTTAGCCAGGACATGCTGGACTGTGCGGAGCAAAGATTAAAATCGCTACCACTTGAACATGCAGCTAGATTGTCATTTAGCTGCGAAGACATCCGTCACTTTCGCCAAGACGCTGGTTTTGACGTTGTACTTTCCTTGTTTCATGTGGTCAGTTATCAAACGACTCAAGATGATCTATTAGCAACTTTTAATACGGCACGAAATCACCTGAATAGCGGTGGATTATTTATTTTCGATTGTTGGTATGGACCCGCAGTGATTACCGACAAACCGAGTGTGCGGGTCAAAAGGTTGCAGGACGAACGTATCGCAGTAACCCGGATAGCAGATCCAAAACTATACCCCAACGACAATAGGGTCGATGTTAATTACCAGGTATTTGTAAAGGAAAAATCAACATCTAAGGTCGAGGAATTGAACGAAACCCACCGCATGCGCTATTTGTTTGAGCCGGAGGTTGAAGCGCTGTGTAGCGTCAGCGGGTTCAATCTGGTTGGCTCCGGTGAATGGATGAGCGGCAAGACCCCAGGCTTTGATACGTGGGGGGTTTATTTTATCGTCGAGGCAGAATGAAAAGGATAGGTCTGTACCTCGGTGCTGCGCCGGGCGGTGGTACTTTTCAGTATAATCAAGCCATGCTAGACGCGGTGTCTGCACTCCCGGACAATCTGTATTCAACCGTTGTTGTATATAGTGAAAAACAGTGGGACGATTATTTTTTGGCCTACGATTTGGTGACTATTTACATCGAGCGGGGTTTTGTCGGACGGGCCATCGGGCGAGTATTCCGCCAGTGGGCAATGCTCGATGGCGTTTGGCGGCGCATTAGCCCTTGGTTTCTGCCGGTAGCTAGAGTTATGCTGAAATGTCGTTGCGACCTATGGATCATTCCGTCGCAGGATGGGCTTTGTTTTCAAGCACCGATAGCCGCGTTAGAAGTCGTGCATGACCTGATGCATCGCTATGAGCCTCAGTTTCCCGAGGTTTCTGAAAATGGCGAATATGAGAGACGAGAAAAGCACTACAGCGCAATGTGTCGCTGGGCGAACGGCGTGTTGGTAGATTCCGAGGTGGGTCGGGATCAATTGGTGGAGAGTTATGCGATCGATCCGAATAAGGTGTTTGTTTTGCCTTTTATTGCGCCTAATTATATGAGTCAGGAGAATAGCCCTGATGGTTTCGAACAGCGTTATCAATTACCTGACAAGTACCTTTTTTATCCGGCGCAGTTTTGGCAACATAAAAACCACCAACGATTGATCAAAGCGCTTGATCGGCTTACTGATCTGCCGGAAATTCAATTGGTGTTGGTCGGTGCCAAAAAGAATGGTTATTTGGCATTGATCGACCTGATAAAACAGCTGGATTTGAGTCATAGGGTGCATTTTCTAGGGTATGTGCCCGACCAGGATATGCCTGAGTTATATCGACGCGCGCGGGCTATGATCATGCCGACGTTCTTTGGCCCAACCAACATTCCACCGCTGGAGGCATTCTCGGTGGGCTGCCCGGCGGCGGTCTCCAGAATTTACGGGATGCCAAAGCAAGTCGGCGACGCGGCATTGTTGTTCGATCCAAAATCGGTGCAGGAGATTGCGATTACGATTAGGCGCTTATGGACCGATGACTCGCTTTGTAGCGTGTTGTCGAATAATGGAAAACTTCGCGTTGCTGCCTGGGGACGATCTCAATTTAATTTTAGATTGGCGGATATCATAGAATCTAGCATCGCATCCGATTGATAACGCGAAGATTGAATTTGAATCGATACTGGACATTAAAAAATAGGTAAAAAGCGTGCGTTATATTGTCAACTTCGTTTTCTTGGTGCTGCCGATCTCCCGATGTTTTGCGTTTAAACGCGGGTTATTAAAACTTGCTGGGGTGCAGGTGGGTGACGACGCGAAAATTAATGGTATGGGCGGTTTTTACGGTCATGGGTTCATCCAGATTGGCGCATCGACATGGGTCGGGCCAGGCTGCCGTTTTTATTCGGTAAACGATGCAGTGATCTCCATCGGTCAAAAATGCGACATCGCACCCGAAGTTACTTTTATTGTCGGTACGCATGATATAGGCGATAGCGAAAGGCGAGCCGGGCCCGGTCGTTGCGATCATATTTATATCGAAGACGGTTGTTGGATCGGTACGCGTTCAACTGTTCTTGGCGGTGTTAGAATTGGCCGTGGAACCGTTGTCGGGGCGGGTTCTTTGGTTAATGCTAGCCTGCCGGAAAACTGTGTGGCGGCGGGGGTGCCGGCGAAACCCATTCGTTTTTTTGAAAGTGATGGCAAAGACTAGATTTATATTTCTTTGCAATGCGTTGGATGATCAAACCAAGCAAAGCAGGCAAATTGGTACGGATAGCCCGGCTGCAACTAACAAAGTTCTCGGGCTTTGGCGCGGGTTGAAATCCGTCGGTGGTGATGCGGTCATACTGAGTATGGGGCGCGGGCGGCAGAATCGCAGCAGGCGTTGTCATGTGCCATTTGTCAAGCGGGTGGAAGGTATCCCGATTTACTACGCACGATTTTGTCATATTCCGATACTAACCCATATGATAACCGCCGTATCGCTGCTAAAAGCGATAGTAGGGCTAACGGGTAAAGGGCCATCGGTTTTGGTGGTTTACAATCGGCAATGGCACGCTTTGCCGGCGGCTTTAATTGCGCGTTTTCAAGGGGTGCGATGTTATTTGGATCTGGAAGATGGAGCATTCGTAGAATCTGAACGGGGTTTAGCCGGTTTGCGGAATAAAATGCAGCGTTTCTTGTTTGATCGAGTTTGCGATAGTGGGGCTTTGCTCGCCAGTTTAGGTCTAGGTAAACAAACTGGGCAGAAACGTCAAATGGCTTGCTACGGAGTTGCTGATAGACCACGCATCGAGCGTAAATGGTCAGCGCCTTTGATAGTGCTGTTCGGTGGCAGTTTGATGCAGGAAACCGGGGTCCAGTGTTTTATCGATGCTGTGCGCGAACTCAATAGTAAGCGCCCAGAAGTTATGGCAAAACTGAGGTTTGTCGTAACCGGTAAAGGTCCGATGGCGGCTGATCTAAATGCACTTGCGCGGCGAATTCAAAATGTAGAGTTCCTGGGGGAAATCAACCGAGCCGCTTATTTGCAACTGCTGGAGTCCGCCCATATTGGATTATGTCTGAAACGTTCTAGCAGTGAAATGGGGCGTACAACGTTTCCATCCAAAACCATCGAGATTGCGGCTTCTGGCTTGTTATTGGTATCCGTGGCGGTCAGTGATGTAGTGGAAATATTTGGTGAAGAGGATAGTTATCTTTTGCAGTCAGAATCCTCAACAGAGCTTGCGGAAACTATTACCCGAATCGTATTACAGCCAATGGCAGCCCAGAAGATTGCTTGCCGGGGTAAACAGAAGGTAGATTCTCTATGTGGGCTAAAAAATGTAGGTCAAGCGTTACTTGATTTTTTAGATCCGGGTGCGATTAAAGTATGAAGATTGTTACCTGGCAGAACGTATTGACCGATCATCAAGTTTTTACGCTTCGAGAATTACAGGAGTGTGCAGGCCATCCGATAAAAATTATAGTCGGTGTAGAGCAATTGGACGCCCGTGTAAAACAGGGTTGGAAAAAGCCCAATACGGACGGACTTTCGGTTTACACATTGGAGGGACTGTACGGTATCGTACAAGGATTCCGATTGCTCCGTGAAAATGCCGATGCGATCCATCTTTTCGTTGGCCTTTGGTCAGATCGAAGATTTATTATTTTTATATTGTACGCGTTGCTGCGTGGAATCAGAATTGGATTAATTACGGAGGCTTATTCATATACACCACTTGGTATTTACGCAGAGCAAGCCCAATGGTTGGGCAAATTAAAGGCGTTGATTAGACCGACAATGTACAAAATGATAGGTATGTTGATCGGCTCAAGGATCAAACCGGTTTTTACGATTTCATCCCGCGCTAAACAACAATTTAAGACGGCCGGATTTTCAGATCAATACTTATTTCCTTTCGCATACTGTGTTCCCCGATTCGAGTTGGATCAGGAAAATCTGGTGTTTGAATCCAAACCGAGTGTGTCTATCGTGTTTGTCGGTGCGTTGGTCCATGTCAAAGGAATCGACGAGGTTATTAGGGCGGTACAGAGGTGTCTAGATCAGGGGGTGGATATTGAGTTAGATTTATACGGTCCCGGGGGAATAAGTTTCTGGCGCGAAAAATTGAACGATAAGATTCGCTATCGAGGCGTTATTCCTTTTGGACAGGCGCAAAGTGTAATCAAAAATTATGATTTGCTTGTCTTACCCAGCCGTTACGATGGTTGGGGGGTTGTTGTCAATGAAGCTCTACTACAAAGTGTACCGGTATTGGTGAGTTCCGGAGCGGGTTCTTCGGATTTGGTGAAGGGCAGTGGAGCAGGCGCTGTATTTTCAGTCGGTGACTACAAGGAATTAGCTCACCTCATTAACGATATTTCAAACAATCTTGATAAGTTGGCTCAATGGAAAATCAAGGCGAACGAAATTGGTGCTTTGTTATCTCCAAAGGTTGCCGGAAGATATATGATCGATTGTATCGAAGCAGTTGATTTCGGTGCCCCCAAACCAGAATGTCCCTGGTATTGATGATAGGTTCGTTTATAATCTCGCACATAATAAGACATTCATATTTTGATTAGAAAAACGCCGGTAGCACTGTTTACCTATAATCGCCCCCAGCATACGCAAAGAATACTTGATGCACTATCAAAGTGTCGCAGAATAGATGAATGTGATTTCTATTTTTTTTCCGACGGGCCGCGGGAAGGCGCTAACCGTAATCTAGTCGATGCGACTCGGATATTATTAAAAGAAAGGGCGGATGAATTCAGTGCAAATATAGTGATACGTAATGAGAACTACGGATTAGCTAAGTCGATAGTCTCTGGAGTGACAGAACTTTGTTCGCGATACGGATGCGTTATTGTTTTGGAAGACGACTTGGTTGTGGCCGCAGATTTCCTGCATTATATGCTCGAAGCGCTCGATCGATACCAAAACGATGAAAGAGTCATGCAGGTGGGTGGTTTTACGGTTAGTAGTCCGACGAATATAATAAATGATGTTTTTCTACTGCCGGTCACGTCCACTTGGGGATGGGCGACGTGGCAACGGGCTTGGCAACATTTTTCTTGGCAGCCTATTGGTTTGACTGAGGCGCGGTCTGATCCGGAATGGGTTCGGCTTTTTGATTTGAATGGAACTTGCGCCTTTTCCAGCATGCTTGCAGATCGTTTGGCGGGGCGCAATGATTCCTGGGGAATTTTATGGTGGTACGCGGTATCAAGATGTCGTGGACTCGTTTGCTATCCGCGAGATAGCCTGGTTTGGAATGGAGGTTTCGATGGATCCGGAGTTCATTGTGGAGATACTGGTTTTTCGGGGCAAGAAGCAATTTCAGAATTAACAGATGTCGGTTTTCCTGCAATACCGGTTTTTCCGTCAAGAATTGAATATAAGGCGTTGCATCTGACCCAATTAGAAGATTTTTTTCGGCCAGAATCCAACGACCCATTGCAGAAGATGCCGGTTAACGGTATTCAATGGAAACTCAAGAATTTGGCAAAAATTGCAGCGAGAAAAATTTATAATGCGTTTCATTGATAAAATTCCCTTTTATAAGAGGTTTAAAGGGCAGCATGAAGCCACAGAAAATACTCAAGATTGTCGAATCGGTGTCGGCGCACAACTTACGTCCGAAGCAGAAATCAATAATCTATCCGGCCACGCCGACCGAATATCGATAGGCAATAATACGCATGTTAGAGGGCGCTTATTGATATATGCGCATGGTGGCCGTATATCTATCGGAGACTGGTCTTATGTAGGCGTGCGTACTGAGATTTGGTCGATGAATTCGATTTCAATTGGTAACCGTGTGCTTATCGCTCATGACGTGAATATTCATGATGGCACGGCCCATTCTATGGACCATCTAGAGCGCCATGAGCATTACAGGCAGCTGATCGAAAAAGGCCATCCTCGAACTACAGATGAACTTCCAGGTGTTCAATCTACTCCAGTCGTGATTGAGGACGATGTTTGGGTTAGTTTTGGAGCCACGATTTTGCGCGGAGTGACCATCGGCAAACGCAGTGTCATAGCGGCCGGGTCGATCGTCACTCAAGATGTACCGCCAGATTCGCTGTATCGGTGTCAGGTTACGCCTATGATTACGCCGATAGATAAATCGGCAAATATTCCTAATTCGGCCTATCAAATTTGAATCAATAGCATAAAGAGGGACCGCATTGTTATACCTGGACAAATTATTGCAAAAGTATTCAACACTAATTGCAGCTCGGTTGGATGTTTCACTTTCACAATCAATCGCCGCGATCAAAGAAAAGAACGAACATTTATTGATTTTGCAAGGCCGTACTCTTGCGCTGCAGAATGTTGATCGGGCGCCATTGAAAAATGTTCAGGATGCAGAATTTAAAGTTTTTTCACAATTTGGTGAAGATGGCATCCTCCAATACCTAATCAGAGAAAGTGGAGTATTACCGCAGGAAAGGATATTTATAGAACTGGGAGTGCAGAACTATCTAGAGTCCAACACTCGTTTTCTGTTGATGAATGATCATTGGAAGGGCTTAATACTAGATGGAAGCGAGCAATATATGGATTTCGTTCGGGGTCAGGATATTTATTGGCGGTATGATTTAACCGCGGTAGATGCATGGATAGATAGAGATAATATCAATCGGCTTTGTGGAGATGCAGGATTCAGTGGTGATATTGGTATATTGAGTATTGATATCGATGGCAATGATTATTGGGTTTGGGAGCGCATTCAAGTCGTTAACCCTGTGATCGTCGTTGTTGAATGGAATAGTGTGTTTGGAGATCGACATGCCATTACAATTCCCTATGAACCGGCGTTCCAACGTGAAATAGCACATTATTCTTGCCTGTATTGGGGGGCTTCAATCAGAGCATTTGAACACCTGGCAGAAAGTAAAGGTTATGCGCTAATTTGTTCCAATAGCGCAGGGAATAATTTGTTTTTTGTACGCAAAGATCGATTGGGGCGGCTTGCTCCGCTTTCGTCAAAGGAGGCATATGTTGAGTCGAGTTTTCGCGATTCAAGGGATGCCGCCGGGAAGTTAAATTTTCTTGGGGGGATAGAACGTAAACAGCAAATTATTGATCTTACCGTTATCAATATATTGGATGGTTCGACAACTAACCTCAGCCAACTGGACAAGACACAAGCTTAGGACCTAAAACAGAAGAATACAGAACCTATGGGACTAATGAGTTGGGAAGAATCGGTTCAATGGTTGCGCAATCAACCAGACCAGCAAGAATTGGTGCGTGCCTGCTATTTCGATGACCCACTCCTGGAGAGCGCGGAACGGTTTTGGCAAAGCGTTGAATGGAAATCCATTGCCGAGCTGCTTCCGATTCCTAAATCGAAAGGAAACGCCCTGGATTTGGCTGCAGGGAGGGGCATTAGCAGTTATGCGCTGGCACGAGACGGTTGGACGGTAACGGCGCTTGAGCCGGATCCGGGGGAACTCGTCGGCTCGGGAGCCATACGTTCACTAATAAAACAAAGTAATTTACCTATATCTATCGTTAGCGAATATTCTGAAAATTTGCCGTTTGAAGATAATAATTTTGATGTGGTGAATTGTCGACAAGCTCTGCACCATGCGAAAGACTTGGGGAAAACCTGTCGTGAAATATATCGTGTTTTAAAACCAGGTGGCCTTATGATTGCTACACGGGAGCATGTGATCAGTGAACCTGAAGATCTGCCTGCATTTTTAGATAGTCATCCGCTGCACAAATATTACGGTGGAGAAAACGCTTATTTGCTGGAAGAATATCTATCGGCAATTGCAATGTCGGGATTAAATATTACCCGCACAATGGCGCCACTGGATTCGCCAATCAATTATTTTCCGATGACCGATGAACAAATGTATGACTACTGTACAGGTTCAGTGGCTAAAATATTTGGCGAAATGATCACACAGAAGATTTTTAGTTCTTCTCATTTTATCGGCAGGTTTTTAATGTCATGGCGAGTTGCGAGAATGAACCTTCATGATCATACACCGGGCAGGCTCTATTCGTTTCTAGCCGAAAAACCGATTGCAGCGACGAACTGACACTGAGTAGAGTACATGGATAATAACGCATCGAAAACTGTAAGGACCTATGAGGCGAGCGGAGAAATATTAACTCCACTGGCGTCATTACAGCTGGCCTATCGAGAGCTTTTTTGGTCCAGGCACGTGATTTGGCACTTATTTGTTCGGGATTTTGTCGCCGGTTTCAGGCAGAAGTTATTGGGTTATTTTTGGGTTGTGCTGACACCGCTAATCGGTATTGCCAGTTTTGTTTTCATGCAGTCAACAGGGATACTGAATCCCGGCAATATGGGAATCCCTTACCCGGTGTACGTGTATATTGGTACAACTATTTGGGGTTTGCTGATGAGCTCAATGGCAGTTGTTTCTGTTGGGCTTATTAATAATGCTGATCTGGTGATGAGAACCAATATACCTACGATTAGCCTAGCGGTAACCGGGTTGGCCAATATTTTCTACAATTTGTTGGTCAATCTGGTTGTCCTGCTATTTTTGCTTTTGTTTTTCAAGTTAATACCCTCCCCCTGGGTGATACTTTATCCGTTGGCAGTCTTGCCCATTATCGTACTAGGTATGGGAATTGGGCTTTTTCTTGCGGTCGTCGGATCGGTGGCTCGTGATGTGACAGGTATTTTTACCACAGTTTTCACGCTAGCAATGTATATTACCCCGGTTGTTTACACCGCTGAATTTGAACATCCGTTTCTGCGTTCCGTTGTGCAGTGGAATCCGCTTACCTACCTCATAAATACACCACGTGAAATTATTGTATCCGGTGATATTTCTGCACCATTCGGGTATTCATTGGCCACGATGGTGGCTTTTATTCTGTTGTTTTTGGGTGTACACGCCTTCTACCTTATCAAAGACAAAGTTGCCGAACGGTTATGAACGAAAAACTTTGGGCAATCAGAGCACAGGGGGTTTCCAAAAAATTTGGTCTGACCTTGCGACAGTCCATGAAATACGGACTACGCGATATTGGTGGTAAGTTACTTGGACGGCAATCTCATTCCGGTGAATTGCGTGAAGGCGAATTTTGGGCTGTAAAAGATGTCGGTTTTGAACTGTTCAGCGGCGAGGCGTTGGGCATCATGGGGGTAAATGGTTGCGGTAAAACCACATTGTTACGCATCTTAAATGGTGTTTATGCGCCGGATGCGGGGCGAGTCCAAATGCGCGGCAGAGTCGGCGCATTGATTGCGGCTGGCGCTGGTTTTGCACCGATGCTCAGTGGCCGTGAGAATGTTTATGTTAATGGTGCCTTATTGGGATTAAGCACCGAAGAAATTGATGGTCTTATGGATGAAATCGTAGCTTTCGCCGAATTGGGTCAATTTATAGATCTTCCGATTAAAAATTACTCAAGCGGCATGTACGTGCGTCTGGGGTTTGCCGTGGCTGCATTGAGTTCACCGGATATTTTGTTGATGGACGAGGTATTGGCGGTTGGCGATTTAAATTTCCAAAAGAAATGTTTTGATTATATTTTAAAGTTAAAACGTCAAGGTACAGCGATTATATTGGTGTCTCATTCTCCAGGAGCCATTTGGGCAATATGTGATCGTGGATTCTTTATGGATAAAGGGGGCGTATTGGTTGATGGTCCGGTTGAAGACATTATCCGAGCTTATGATGATCAAAATTCCCGCAACGCGGTTGCATCAAGCACACAATTTGAACAAGCGGTTGCTGCACATAATGATGCTGATTCTGAAGACCAGATTGATCCAGAGTATGGACATTCAAAGGGTGGTACGGGAGATGTTATTTGCACTTCGGTCAAGTTACTTCGTGCATCGATGGGAGAAGCAATAGATGAATTTAGTTTTAAGGAGTCGTTTCTGATTGAAGCTGACATAGACGTAAAGGAACCACTCGAGGAGTTGTTACTTCGTTTTACTATCGATGCTGTGCATTATAGATTCATAACGGTGATCGATAGTTACGAGCAGGGACTGCCGTTGCCTCGTGTTAAAACCGGGAAGTACTGTATTCAGGTACAAGTCAAAACCCCTAACTTTCGACCTGGTGCTTATACTCTAAACCTAGGGATTAGTCGCAGAAATATAGGCGTGCATCTATTTTATTGGTTTGGTGCTTCCCGATTTGTGGTTAAACATTCCCAAGATGAATTTCTTTATGCCGATAATAATGCAGTAATGCATCTCGATTGTGAATTTAACTTATCACCTGTTTCGTCGCAATCTACAAAGGTTTCTCCATTCTCTGTGGGTGATCCATATTGATGTTTTATAGGTTATTGGCAACGTGGTACGCTCTTCATCGTCTATTTCAGCTTTTACCTAATGGAATTCTAAACGGACATGAAATCAGAGATGTAATTGGATTCGCTTAAGTATGCGAGTAAAAAAGGACGTAATTGTGCTGCTTAATAAATTTCGCTACCTGTTGGCTAAGTGGCTTAAACGAATCGCAAATCGTCTTTATCATTCAGAAAATAATTTCGACCTGATTCCCAAGGGCCAATATGATTATGTTCCAAAAGGAACCTATGTTTTTGGTCCGGCTGATCAATTCTTACTGGTTCCAAAGAATCGTTATAGAGCGACATTATTGCCGAATAAGACGATAAGTGATGATTTGGGAATAGGTTGGATAACCGAAGATAATTCGGCTAAGAGCTACGACCAGCTTTGGGGTAACGAATCCAATCTGGAAGTTTTTCGCGCAGAAGCTGAACACGTGCGAGACAAATTGACGGTTGAGATTATTGATTGCATAGAAAAATATCTTTTTGCCGAAGCCAAAGTTATTGATATTGGATGCGGGGTGGGTGATTTGCTAGCTGAAGCGCACAAGCGACAGTCCGGTATAAACGTCTCGGGTTTGGACTTCTCTGGTAAAGCGATTGAGGGTGCTCGTAGATCTTTTCCTGATGGTAATTTTGTTCAGCACATCATCGAAAAAAGTCTGCCTTTTGAGAGTTGTTTTTACGACGTGGTTTTTTGCACTGATGTTTTGGAACACCTTGAACACCCAAAGCTTGTTGTTGCTGAATTGGTCCGGATTTGTTGTGATGGTGGATTGGTGGCTATCGTTGTTCCGGATGGAGATGTCGATCAATTTTTGGGTCATTACTGGTTTTGGAATGAATCGAGCCTGAAAAACCTATTGGGAAACTGGAACGCAGAGGTCTCCAGACTACCCGTCACGCGTGAGTTTATAGCGTGTATAAACGTCAGCCATCCTGAGTAAAGTATCTGATGCGTGATCATCTTATTCTCGTTAAAAGGAGAATATTAACGTTTCTGGTATCACGGCTTTTGCGGGTACTGAGAAGAATTCCTAGTGGAGGAGCCGATGATACATTTCGCACTTTGGCGCGGTCGTGGAATTGGCTAGTATCCAACCAGGAAAAATTGTCGTCCGAAGTTAATCATGATCTACAGGCGTTTAGTCGCTCCCTGTATCTGAAATTACTCCCAGCCGAAGCCCTCGATTTAATACCCCCATTGGAAAAACGGGATACGGCTGTTCTGAATACTTGGGAGTATCAGAACAATGTTATGAATTGGGATATAAATTCTAATGAATTGGTGCTGGATATCGGTTGTGGTGGTTGGCCGTTCAAACGTGCCAATCATCTTGCTGACAAATTTCCGGATAAAACAACGCACCGAGTAGAAGCTTTAGCCCGAGACGATCGCCCTTTTTTTGAGGTTGATTTGGAAAGATTGCCTTTTGACAATCTGGGTTACGACTTCGTATTTTGTTCGCACGTCTTGGAACACTTGGATAATCCGGGGCAAGCGATTCGTGAGTTGACTCGTATCGGACGCCGGGGTTACATCGAAGTACCAACCCGCTTGTCCGATATCCTATTTAATTTTACCCGTCTCCCGAATCATCATCGTTGGCACGGTATGGTGCAGGGTGAAACTTTGGTTTTCGTTGAATGGAATGAATGGGAGCGGCATGATTTGGGGAATTTTTATTTCAATTCACTGCAAAGTGAATATCACAACCAATTCCAAGATTTCTTCGAACAAAATCGTGATCTGTTCTTCGCTTCATACCATTGGTCGGAATCCGTTGATTTTTTGATTATTGATAAACACGGTGAAATCATAGATTCATCAGAGGATAGGCCGTGATTGTTGAGGGTATAGGAGATGATATCCGGTGTGTGGCTTGTGGAAAAGAAAACCTTATTCCGCGGGTTGAAGGCAAAGAAGCGTTTCAATGCACAAATTGCGACAGCGTCTATGAACACGTTTGGGGGGTACCTTTTCTAGGTCAGTTCGAACATGAAGATATACTTGGACTCATTGAAATATCCGCCAATATTTCGAATCGTGATAATTTCGGCGTCAACCCGCAGATTGTAGAAGAATGGGATGAGCTGCTGTCGGCTTATCATCAAGCTGACAATAAGCCCAGTTTTATCGAACAAACGCCAGCAGCTCGTTCACCCTATTTTGACAACCGATACGGTGAATGGCAGGAGGTCACCTTTCTATCCAAGGATATCGATTTACAGGGTCTCAAGGTGCTCGATATAGGCGCTGGTCTAGGATTCGATAGTCACCGACTTTCGATGCGTGGTGCACATGTTACTGCACTAGAATTTTCTCCTATTCTGGCTGAATCAGGGCAAATTAACTTTCCTCATATCCGTTGGATAGGCGGTTTTTCGCATTGTTTACCATTTAAACAAGCTAGTTTTGATGCGGTTTTTTGCAATGCGGCTCTGCATCATATGCGGGATATTCCCGCCACTATTTCAGAGTCGCTCCGTGTTTTGCGGCCTGGCGGTATATTGATTACAACATGTGATTCATTTCGTCCTAGTAATGCGGGGGATGAATTTGAACTCAAAATATTTGATCGTGATCCCGCCGTTCTGCAAGGTGTTAATGAAGGGATTCCTAAATTTTCTGATTTTGTCTCGGTATTTGAGCAGCATCCAGATTTTGTCGATGTTGAATTGTTTACTCATACGCTACACAGTTCCCAGTTCGAAGTAGCGATTAAAAATATTACCCGCTGGAACTTAGCCGATGACTCGAGAATGTTATCAAACAGTAGTGGATCGTTGGCTTTGCGCGTAAAGCTTAAATCACCCTGGGTTGAGCCCGCAGAATTGCAAAGTGCCGCTTTGCTTAGTGCTAAGGACTACGCTTCGAGCTTACGTTCTGAGTCTTTAGCAATGACTAAACTTGCGCCACTGATACCCCGTCATTATGTAGATATCCCCTTTCCCGGAATTCGCGGTAAAAAATTCGAACTTCTCAATGGATGGCGCCTGCAAAAACCGTTTCATCATGCACGTACTGCGTACCGGCGTGGTCGCTGGTTTCTGAAAAAGCCCGGCGATGCTGACATTTTGAATTTCGATCTGAAGCTGCCATCTTTGAGTAATACATTATCAGCGGAAATTAAAACGATCCTTAACGGTAAACAGGTGGGTTCATACCAAGTTGATGCATCTGAATGGATACCGGCATCTGTTGATTTATCCGGAATAGCAACGGATCAGACCTTTGCGATAGAAATCAATATGCAGGCGGAAGGCGATTCGTTGGACCTTGTATGTTTCATGGTCCGAAATAGGGTTTATGGTACAGCGAACGCAAATGTAGATTCTGAGCTTAAGGTATATGCCATTATCCCGGTTTTTAATCGGGTCCATTTTACGTTGCAATGCATTGAGTACCTAAAAGCTCAAACGTATCAAAACATTCGGATTATCGTAGCAGACGGTGGGTCGAGCGATGGCACTGTCAATACCGTTAGACAGAAATTCCGCGATGTAGTCGTGTTAACGACGAAAACTGAATTGTGGTGGGCAGGCGCAATGGCGTTAGGGATCGATCATGCTCTGGCTGAGAGCAATGGCGATGATGGTTTTGTGTTGATGATGAACAATGACACACAGATTCCGGATAATTATGTCGCTTCGCTCGTTTCTGCGTCACGGATTTTTGATGCGGCTGTCGGGGCGCTCATCGTTGATAGTCGGGATCCGTCTAAAGTGCTAGATGCCGGAGAATTTGTTGATTGGAATACCTATTCATTTCCGGTTAATACCAAGATTGAGCCGGACGAACAATTTCGCGATGACGTTGATGTGTTGCCGGGACGCGGGACCATTATTCCGCTGGAAATGATCCGTAAGGCGGGTAATGTTAACGCACAATTGTTTCCTCACTACTTATCGGATTATGAGTTTTTCTACCGACTTAAAACGCAGGGATTTCGCTTAGGCGTCTTTTACGGGGTCAAGATACTTGCACATATAGATGAAACGGGAATTATCCCAGGTTCCACTCAATCTACGTTCCGTTCCGTATACAATGAGATTTTTTGTCGCCGGTCTATGACCAATGTGGTTGACCATTGGCGATTTGTCCGCATACATGCGCCCCAGCGTCAACGGTTGCGCATATTTCTGGGCCTTATTTCTCGCACGGTTAGCTTATTTTTACTTCGCACTCCAATGCGGCCAATCGCGTTGCCGTTCGTTTGGGGGTTGCGTTTGGCGCGGCGGATAGTGCTTGGCGTGAAGGCCCAGCCAAGCCAATTTAGTCACTTTTTCAAAAAGGCCAAAGAGCGGAGAGCCAGCATATTGTGCGATCCCATGGATATACCCTCGTCGATTCGTCTTTTTTTGTATTTTTTTTTTAGCCCCGGGCCATTGCTGAGATCCGAATGTGTCCGGCATGAATTAAATGTTGATGAATTGATTGAACAGGGTGTGTTACGTCCTTTAAGCGTGAAAAATTGGTATATGCTGAGATCACTCAATTTTTCAATGATGCGGGAACCTAAGAAATGTCGGCGTTTGTTTTGGTCTGCATGGTATCCATGGCGTAAATCTATCCATACGTATCGCGTGATGAAAGCATTGAAGCATGACCAAATTCAGCAATAAACTGACCCTGGGGATTGAATTAATCGAAGATGCGAACTGGATGGGGGGGACTCTATACCTACGTAATCTGGTGGTTTGCTTGTCTCGTTTGCCGGTCAAAGAACGACCAAATATTCGTTTGCTGGGTGCACCTGAAGTTGTATCCAATTTTATTGAAGAATTCGGATATTTGCCAGGAATCGAGACATCGGACGAAAAAGGATTGTGGCAACGTATGCTGCGACGATTGGGATTCAGTAGAGCCTTAATTAGTCCAATTGATGTTGTCTATCCGGGTTTTGGGGCAGAATTTGCGGGTGCTGTATCTGTCCGATGGGTGCCTGATTTTCAGCATCGCTACCTGCCGGCGCTGTTTGCGGATGAAGAAATCGAAGTACGCAATAGCTCCATTGCCGACATTGCTGCGCGTCCTGGGGTTGTAGTTATGAGCAGCCAAGTAGCAGTTAAGGATTTTAAAAAATTCTACCCGGAGCACCGAGTTCAACCACGGGTGTGGCATTTTTGCTCCTTGTTGGATACTACCGAACCGCCGAAAATTGATATTATCGCGAAGTATGGGTTGCCCAAAAAATATATGTATCTCCCCAATCAGTGTTGGGCGCATAAAAATCATATTACTGTATTCAAAGCGCTCGCTAGGCTACGTAGTGAACAGGGGGTTACCATTCCTCTGGTGTGTACGGGCACACAATCAGATAGACGAAACATCGACCATTTTTCTAGTTTGATGCAGTTTATCGAGGAACAGAATATGACGGATCAGGTGCACATGTTGGGATTGATTGATCGGGATGAACAGATATCGGTTTTGCGATTTTCCGCAGCAGTAGTGCAACCGTCTTTATTCGAAGGTTGGAGTACCGTTGTTGAGGATGTACGTGCTACCGGACGTCCAATATTTCTTTCGGATATTCCCGTTCACCGGGAACAAGCACCAAATAAATGCAGTTATTTTTCTCCAGAGTCCGATAAAGACTTAGCGGCCCTGATTTTGGCTGATTGGGAAGATCTGCGACAGGGGCCGGATTTGGGTGCCGAAGAAAATGCAAGACAAGATGTCGAAAATCGTATCCTCAAATCTGCTCGAATTTTTCACGAGATATTGATTGGTGCACGGGATATGCATTCGCTGAACGAATGTGATAAGTCTTATAGAAAGGGGGTTTAGTGATATCAAAATCTATTGGTTGGCTAAAACGGTATTTCGATAAACCGAATATTCCGGTTAAAACGCCTCAATATCCCGAACGAATTTCACAGCGGAATTTGATCCTACAACTCTCTAAGATTCCTGAATGGGAAAAGAAGATGGAAGTTTATAATTTGTACGATTATGACGTGACCAGCGGAACGTGGCAAAAAAAAGTTGCCACAGCAGGTTCTCGGGGTGGATATGATACAACCGCATCTAATCAGCCGGGGTTGGATCGGGATGAATGCGATAAAGTCAATTATGGTTGTGGTGGAAATCTTATCGAGGATTGGCTGAATGTGGATCTTTATAGATCTGATGTTACGAACTACCGAATGATCAATTTGCTTGAAAAGCATCCATTCGCGGACAATACCGTACGATTCGGTTTTTCGGAAGATGTTCTGGAGCACATGAATCAAGCGGAGTCCCTATTTTTTCTGAGTGAAATTCACAGGGCCTTAATTAAGGGTGGCGTATTGCGCTTGAGTTTCCCGGGATTGGAAGGTGTGTTGGCTCAGCACTATTCGCCGTATTCAGAGACCAGGGTAAGGCAAGGTGAATTTGAAGCATATTCGTTTTGGGATCATATACATTTTTACTCTAAAGAAGAACTCAGATTAGTCTCCGAGCATATAGGCTTCGAACATATCGAATTTGTTGAATATGGTAAATCGGTGTACTCGGAATTAGGCGGATTAGATACGCGCGCCCATCATATTGGGCTCAATACCTACATTGAGTTAACAAAATAGATGGTGTTGTAATGATGAGTGGGAATTTTGTAGAACCGAACAACAGTTCATGTTGATCAAATAACTTTTTGGAATTGTATTCATATAGAATATGTGTGGAATCTGCGGTCTGATATCTGCCTCTAAAATTGATAGTTTTTCCTCAACTTCAGTTCGAGGGATGAACAATCTGCTTGAGCATAGAGGCCCAGATTCGGGAGGTATGTTTGAATCAGACCATGTATTGCTTGCTATGCGCCGCCTGTCAATCATCGATTTGGCGGGTGGTAATCAGCCTTTATTCAATGAAACCGGGGATATAGCCCTGGTTTGTAATGGCGAAATATATAATCACCACGAACTTCGCAATGAGCTGGAATCCAGAGGTCATGTATTTTCGTCGAACAGTGATGTTGAAACGATAATCCACGCTTTCGAAGAATATGGAATTAAATTTCTAACCAAGCTTAGAGGGATGTTTGCGTTTGCGCTTTGGGAATCAAAGTCTTCTAGACTGATAATCGCCCGCGACCGAATGGGGGAAAAGCCGCTGTATTTTCGGCAAGAATCTGAAGATAGATTATGGTTCTCTAGTGAATTAAGAAGCTTAAATTCATCGGCCAATACACCATTAAAGTTAAGCCCGGAAGCCTTTAATTTGTTTCTTACTTTTCAGTACGTTCCGGAGCCAGTTGCCCCGGTAGACGGCATCAGTATTTTACCCGCAGGTCATTACCTGGAGTTATTTCCGGGTAATATGGAAATTGCGCCTCGGAGTTATTGGGATCTTTCGGAGGCACGCGAGGATCCTTCACGGCCGGTAGACGTGGTAAAGGATTGTTTAGATCATGCCTGCTACCAGATGGGAACGGCTGATGTTCCCGTCGCTGTTGCTCTATCCGGAGGTATTGATTCGAGTTTGGTAGCGGCCGTTACGGCTCGCCATTATCCAAAGCAGTTGCACGCCTTTACGATTGGTTATGAAGGACGTCCGCAAACGGATGAAAGAGGTTTTGCCGCTGCGTTGGCTAAAGAATTGGGAATTGGTTTTACCGAGATCGAGCTGAAAGATCAGGATGTCATTGACAAATTTCCGGCGATGATTGAAGCCATGGATACGCCGATTGCTGACATAGCTGCATTTGGATATTACTCTGTAACTAGTGCTGCTCGTCAAGCCGGTTACCCTGTGCTGCTTTCCGGAATGGGAGGGGATGAATTTTTTTGGGGATATGAATGGGTGCGCGAGGCAGTCGTGCGGAATGAAGCGATATTGGCGGAAAAAAATAGAAATTTTTCATGGCAGCGTTTATTCGGCGTTAAATCAGATGAAAAACCAGATTTTTTTGGCGTTCATCCTGAGTTATCGAACGGAGATAAATGGTCGCGCTCATTGATGCCGGAATTTGTCCGATCTCAATTACCAGCCGGGTTCTGGTTGGACTGCGCAAGTCTCGATCTTTCTCAATCCATGCATCGGGCGGTTTCTGGTTTGTTGAATAGAACTTGGTTACGTTCAAATTGTCTGGCGCTGGTGGACCGAATGAGTATGGCTCATTCTGTTGAAGTGCGATTACCGCTTTTGGATGTTGAACTGGTTGACCGCGTAACCGGTATGCGTAATGAGGGTCTGCGCGACTGGAATAAACCGCACAAATGGCTACTAATTGAAGCTCTGAAAGAATCGTTACCCCAAGAGGTTTTATCCCGCAAAAAACAAGGATTTACCCCGCCAGTTTATGCGTGGATGAAAGGCGTCGTCGAACGTTTTTCCCCGTTAATTCAAAAGGGTGCTTTGGTGCGGCAGGGGTTGCTAGATCCTGTGCGGTCGATCGGGGATTTGTCTGGATTTGAAATGAGCTTTCTCTACAAACTTACTCTGCTAGAATGTTGGACCAGATTTCATATAGAAGGGCAACCCATTGAGTAAATTTGGGCCGAATAACGGTATATTAGACGAACATCTTGATTGTTTAGATTGAATATCAGAGCATTATTTAATTGGGGGATTGAACATTGCGATAAGCTTAGGTCCCGGTTGTTGTATGTGCTCGAAGGAATATACTGACAATGTCGTATGTATGGATAACGGGTGCGCGTGGTTTCATCGGGCGTAACCTTGCCCGCCATCTGGCGGGGCAAAAAGAACAGGTTGTTGGGATAGGGCACGGAGCCTGGCCTATTACCGAGGCGACAAATTGGGGCTTGGTTGCCTGGATGAACGGCGAACTTTCATCGAGTAATTTAGGCCAGTTGCGGCACGAATTTGGTATCCCAAAGACTATATATCATCTTGCCGGTGGGTCTTCTGTCGGGGCTGCGTTTGTTAATCCAAAAGAAGATTTTGCCCGTACCGTAAATTCAACTGCCAGCTTGCTGGAATGGATGCGTCAAGATGCACCGGATACCAAGCTAGTTGCGGTATCTAGCGCAGCAGTATATGGATCAGGCCATGATGGGAAAATTTTAGAGAACGCCCGCCTATCGCCGTTTTCCCCCTACGGTGCACACAAACTGATGATGGAGATGTTGTGCCATTCTTACGCAACTAATTTTGGCCTGAAAATCGTAATTCCGCGTCTATTCTCGGTATATGGCCCCGAGCTCAAAAAGCAGTTTCTGTGGGACCTATGTGGCAAACTTGAGGCTGGTGGGCCTATCGAACTTGGCGGGAGCGGTAACGAGTTGCGTGATTGGACGCATGTAAGTGATATTGTAAACGCACTAGGGCAAGTCAGTCGTTTAGCGAGTGGCGAGGCTATGACTCTGAATCTTGCTACGGGAATTGGGTCAACCGTTAAAGAAATCACATCAAATGTGACAAGACATTGGGGAATGGACTTATCCCGACAGTCTGTGTGCTTTAACGGTAATTCTAGACTTGGAGACCCTTTTAGTCTGGTTGCTGATACGGCGTGTATGGGCGCTCATAACATCGAATGTCGTATTCCCATATCTGAGGGTAGCGTTGAATACGTAGATTGGTATCGGGATCACCTTAACTAGATGATAGGTCAATCGAACGGTATTGAATGTTAAGGCATTCGCTACAGCGCAATAAGGATGAGAGTGGACTCTAAAAATAGAAAAAAGTTTTTAAGCGATGAAATTTGGTAATTCATATTATATGCGTATGAAAACGGGGATTCGAAATAATGTACCAATTCGACATTCATATAATTAAATTATTATATCGTCGGATCGTAGTCGATATTCCAGAATAGTAGAGGGATAAATTGATTGATAGGAAAGTCTTAGCTATCCCATTTAACTATGATAAACGTTGGATCGGCGGAGTATATTATGTACGTAATCTAATTTCGGCTTTAAATTTATTGCCGAATGACCGCAAACCTAAAATAATCATATTAAGCCAAAGCGATGATGGTTACAATTATCTGGATGAAGAAACGCAATACCCGTATATGGACTGGACTATACCAGGTTTGGTTAGGGGTTATGATATTGGCTTGTCTAGAAAACGTAGATATATAAATCGCTTTTTACATTGGTATAAAAATAATGATTTTGTGTTTTATGTGGTATTTCCGCATCCTATACCGTCGGTATCTGATAGTACTATATGTTGGATACCGGATTTCCAAGATAAACGGCTTCCGGAATTATTTCATAATGAAGAGTTGGAACAACGGACTATTCAGCATATAGAATATGCTTCTAGAGCAAAACATATAGTATTTAGCAGCAAAAGCGCATTAGTTGATTTTGAATATTTTTATCCAGGATATAATGTTCAAAAACATGTTGTTAGATTTGCCGCATTCAATGATGTATCCAATCTGTTATCCTTCGAATATATTCAAAATAAATATTCTCTGCCTGCAAATTACTTTTATTGTCCTAATCAGTTTTGGATTCATAAAAACCATAAGGTTGTGATTGAAGCAGTAGCTAAATTGGCTAACAAACATAGTAAAATTTGTTTGGCATTTTCTGGTAAAGAGTATGATCATCGAGCACCATCCTACACAGACGATCTGAAAAACCTAGTGAGAAAACTGGGACTGTCAGAAAATGTAAGGTTCTTGGGGTTTATACCGAGAAACGATCAGCTGGCAATATTGAAGAATGCTCGGTTGGTGGTTCAACCATCTTTGTTCGAAGGTTGGTCTACCGTAATCGAAGACGCAAAATCATTATCTCAATATGTCCTGGCCTCTGATATAAATACCCATCGTGAGCAATTAGTTGCAAACGGTGAACTGTTCTCGCCAAATGATTTTGATGCTTTATCGGTTTTGTTAGAGAAATACTTGGAGGTTGATCCACCTATCAAAGAATTCGATTACTCGACTAATCAAATGAAATTTGCCAAGGATTTTATCAGTGTAGTGATGGGGGATTTATAATCTCCATATACTAAAATATATATGCAGCGATACTTTGAATTGTTAAGAACTATTAACTTATGAGAAAACGAAAGAAAACGAATCCCTTACTAATCGGTTTGGTACTACTGATGGTTAGCGTGGGATCTTTTCTAATCGGCGCTCGATTTGTAGAGCATAGAGTTGAAGGAAGTCAGACTCGGGAAAATGCGCGACTCTATGTAGAAAGCCCGGAAGGTGTTGTTCCGGCAAAAATAGCGAGTGGAATTCCGGAAGAAGATCTTATTTTTCTTAGGAATTTTCGTGGTAAGTTGATTCCTGAAATTCCGAAATCTACTCATGATTTGCGAGAGCAACTAAAAAAACAACTCGCAAAAGATTTTCAACGGGATAAGCATATTATTCTTACACGTTTTCCCAAGTTGACTGAGAGGGAAACCTTGGCGATGTATCTATTGCTGCGTGTCCATGGCAGCATGCCAGTATATGCGGTATTGCCAGTCATTCCGCCGCAATTGGAAAAATTGTTGTTGTCCCCGGAAGGTAATTGTTCAGGACATTCTGTCAGACTAATGATGGCGATGGATGTCTTCGGTTTTTCAACGGCCATGCTTCCAATTTTTACGCCATCGTTACCAGGGCACATTGTTGTTGATGTGCACGACCCGGTAGAAGGGACGGGTTATATTCTCGATAGTAATACGAATATGTTTATTTATCAGCATGATTTAAGTGAAAGTATGATGACATATTTGTTAACTCTAGATTTGGAAGGTCGACAGCAAATATTTAATAAAGCGAATGATAAGATCATTGAATTACCGTTGCATTTTCGTTTCGTCGACCCTGGAGAGCATGCATTGAGCCGGACTTTGTTTACGGCAGATTATTTAAACGAAAAAATAGTAGCGTATAGAAAGATCAAATGGATAGAAACATTTACCACGGAGATGAGCAAACTTGTTGCCTGGTGGAAAGAAACAAAGTCGCTGTTTGCGCCAAGAACGCTAGCCGAGCTACAACAAGCCTATGCTTTGAACGGCCTGGCTAAATTTGCACCAGTACATGGTGTGGCGACTCAGGCACATTGGCTTGCTGCAGGTTTAGAATATGAGCCGTTGATCGCTACACAGACTGAATAAGCCTTTGTTCGATTGGAATTTGTAGATTGGTGTGAGGAGTTGAGTTGTCGAAGCCCAAAGCGGTAGTTGCGGCCGGGCATAAAGAAACGGCGTTGGCGGCGGCCCAAGTGTTGGAGAACGGCGGTAACGCGTTTGACGCAGTGGTTGCAGCTCATTTTGCCGCCTGTGTGGCAGAGCCGGTTTTGGCGTCACTGGGTGGCGGTGGTTTTCTGTTGGCGCATGTTGCCGGTGGTCGGCAGTGCGTTTACGATCATTTTGTGCAAACACCGCAGCAGAAACAAAAATCAGTCGACACAGAATTTTTTCCCATCTCCGCGGATTTCGGAATCGCTCAGCAGGAATTTCACATTGGCCGAGGGTCTGTTGCGACCCCGGGAACCATTCGAGGATTATTTAAAATACATCAGGATTTATGCAGTTGGCCGATGCATGAACTTGCCGAACGCGCGATTACTTTGGCTCGTGACGGGCTAACAATGAATGCGTTTCAAGCGTATATATTTGATATTGTTAAAGCCATCTATAGGCATAGTCCGGAAAGTAAGCGGATTTTCGGGAGTCGCACCGAGGACGGAAAATTGCTTGTCGAAGGGGAGATTCTGCAACAGCATAAATTTGCAGATTTCATCGACTCGCTGGTTCGAGAGGGAGAAGATCTTTTTTACCGCGGTGAGATCGCTCAAAGGATTCAAGATCTGTGCAGTGATGGCGGGCATTTGTGTAGAGAAGATCTTGAATCCTACCAGGTAATCAAACGCAAACCACTTTCGATCGATTACAGAAACGCCAAGCTGGTCACGAATCCCGCGCCTAGTTCCGGCGGTGTTTTGATCGGGTTCGCGTTAAGTTTAATGGCCGCATTACTGCCTCAACAAAATGATTACGGTACGGGTGATTATTTGGGCGTATTGGCCAAAGTGATGGATGCCACAAATAAGGTGCGTGGCGACAACTCCGAGATTGAAGAACCATGGGCTGCATCGCTGGGTCTGCCAGGCGCTGACATTGTGGCCAAATATAAGTCATTAATTCAAGATGGGTCAGTGTGTTCGCGTGGTACCACGCAAATCAGCGTCATTGATAAACAGGGTAATATGGCCAGTTTGACGACGAGCAATGGTGAGGGGTGCGGCTATTGTGTGCCAGGCACCGGGATCATGCTCAACAATATGCTCGGTGAAGAAGATTTGAACCCACGGGGATTTGACGGATGGGTCGAAGATCAACGAATGATGTCAATGATGGCGCCCACCCTGGCGTTTTTGTCCGATGGCCAGCGTATTGTTACTGGGTCGGGTGGGTCCAACCGTCTGCGGACCGCAATATTGCAGGTATTATTGAATCTCATCGATGGAAATTTGTCATTACAACAAGCGGTGCAGAATCCGCGGATTCATCTGGAAAATGATTTTTTGAATATAGAAGACGGTTTTGACCAATCGATAGTTGATCGTTTGACAAATGAATATCCAGACCACCGGAATTGGGATGACAAAAACCTATTTTTTGGCGGTGCGCACTCGGTTTCATTCGATGGCGAATTTAGTGGTGTTGGGGACCCTCGCCGCGGTGGATATTCGGTCATTGTTTGATTGGTCGAATTGATCTTATAAAAGTCTGCGGCTCAGACTGGACAGACCGATAGTTGGGTCAAGATAAATTCAAGATATCCAAAGCAAGCAGTAAGTTTTGGGCGTAGCTGATACTGAGCAATGATTGGTGGGGGAATTTAAATGCGCTACAACGAATTGGGACAGACCGGATTAAAGGTCAGCGAGCTGTGCTTGGGAACGATGACCTTCGGTCAGCAGAATAGCGAGGCGGAGGGTTTCGCTCAGTTGGATCGTGCCGTTGATGCGGGAATTAATTTTATTGATACTGCGGAAATGTACCCTGTTCCCACTCGGGCTGAAACGACCGGGCGTACCGAGCAAATTATCGGAAATTGGTTGAAGAAAACCGGCAAACGCGAGCAGATAATATTAACGACCAAAGTTATCGGACGCTCGGAAGGTTTGGGGCATATTCGTACTGGAGCTTGTCTAAACAGAGAGAATATCCAAGCTGCGTTGGAGGGTAGCCTGAAGCGGCTGAATACAGATTATTTGGATCTTTACCAAATGCATTGGCCCGATAGGAAAACCAATTTTTTTGGTCATTTAGGCTACGAACGGGTCTACGACGAGGATACGGTTCAGATAGAGGAAACCTTGGGTGTGTTGACGGATTTGGTACAGAGTGGAAAGATTAGACATATTGGTGTTTCCAACGAAACCCCGTGGGGAGTCATGGAATATTTGCGCTTGGCCGATAAATCGGATTTGCCGCGGATCGTATCAATTCAGAATCCCTATAGTTTGTTGAATAGAAGTTTTGAAGTCGGTTTGGCAGAAATAGCTCATCGTGAATCCGTTGGCTTATTGGCCTATTCTCCATTGGCGTTTGGTACGTTAACTGGAAAATATATCGATCAAAGTCCACCAGATGGCCGATTAACATTGTTTCCTAGTTTTGCAAGGTATACCAATCCTACCGGTCGGGAAGCAACCCGCGAATACGTCGCGTTGGCACGCAAGTATGGTTTATCCCCCGCGCAGATGGCATTGGCTTTCATCAACAGCCAACCATTTTTATGCTCGAATATCATCGGGGCGACAACATTAGAGCAACTCGAAGAAAATTTGGGCAGCGCCGATATTAGCCTGAGTGATGAATTATTCAATGATATTGAGAGTATTCATCAGAAAATTTCCAATCCATGTCCGTGATCCACAATAGGGTCAAGTGCTCATAATATAAAAAAGGACCAAACAGAAACTTTAGGTGTTAAATATGTTAGAAATTGTACAGTTACCGGTTCTTAGTGATAATTATATATATTTAATACACGATAGAAGCCAAGGATTGACAGCCGTTGTCGACCCAGCTGAAGCCGATCCAGTCTTGACCGCTTTGCAACAACGAAATTGGGATTTGCATTTCATACTCAATACTCATCATCATTGGGATCATGTCGGTGGCAATTTAAAGCTGAAAGAGCGTACGGGTTGCCTAATAGTTGGCGCACGATCGGATAAAGAACGTATTCCCGGTATCGATATAGAGTTAGATGAAGAAGATGTGTTTGACCTGGGTTCTAGTCGGGCGAAAGTAATTTCCGTATGGGGGCATACCTGCGGACATATTGCCTACTGGTTCGCGGATGACGAAGCGCTATTTTGCGGGGATACCATGTTTGCGATGGGCTGTGGTCGATTATTCGAAGGGACGCCCGGGCAGATGTGGGAATCTTTGGCTAAATTAAAGAACTTACCGGGTCCAACACGGATATATTGTGCGCATGAGTATACCCAAACCAATGGTCGGTTTGCGTTGACTGTAGATCCTGAAAACGCAGCGTTGATTCGCAGAATGAATCAAGTAAACGCATCCAGATCAAAAAATGAACCCACGGTACCGTCGAAATTAGCGGAGGAGCTTTCCACAAACCCATTTTTGCGTGCAGGCGAAGAGTCAATTCGCCAAAATTTGAATATGGAAAATGATCCCGACCTGGCGGTTTTTACCGAAATTCGTCGAAGAAAAGATCAATTCGGATAGTGCGGATTCGCAAAAAATTCTGAGATCGATTTGAGATGGGCGATCGATGAATTTCCACGTCTTTCAGTATCAAGAATTCAATTATTAGCAGTATTTTTCGTCATTTTAGACGTTAAACGTATTATATTAACTTATTGAATATAAAGAATTGATGGTAAGTTAATGTAACCTCAAATTAGTCGGTCAAAGGCCACGGATTCTGATCTAAGGCACCGTTAACTATATTAGTAATATATTAAAAGTTAACTAAAGTTAACGGTATGAACAATACCGATGAATTAGCTGTTTCTCCGGACGAATTAGTAGACGGAGTTATGGATTTGATTTCCCTGCCCGAGGTGTACCTGCGAATACGTGCATTGATGCATGATGAGAAGTCGCGCCTATCGGATTTTGCCGACGTAGTTCAAACTGATCCGAATCTTGTTGCTGGCGTGCTAAGGATTGTAAACAGCGCCTATTTCGGTTTTTCCGGCCAAATAGGCACTATAACTCGCGGACTCAATTTTATCGGCATTGGGCAGTTGCATAATCTGGTGCTCAGCGTATCGGCGGTCAAATCATTTTCCGGTATTCCCAATGATATTGTCGACATGCCTACCTTTTGGTTACGTAGCGTTCATTGCGGAATTTTGTCCAGACTATTCGCTGAAGCGTGCAAATTGCGTCAAAGTGAACAATTATTCGTTATTGGACTACTACACGAAATTGGCCATTTGATCCTTTTTTCGGCATTGCCGAATGAATCGAGTGATGTGCTCGAGACCGCTTTAGCGCAACAACGGCCACTGTATCAAGTTGAGCAAGAAGTTTTCGGGTTCCACTATGGTCAGCTAGGTAAACGTTTGATGCAGGAGTGGAGTCTACCGGAAGATTTCCAGGAAATCGCAGAATATCACCCCCATCCCTCAACCTCTCCCGAATTCCAATTAGAAGCTTCCATAGTCCATATTGCAGATGTGTTTTCCCAGACCGGCAATTCAGCAGCCGACCCGGAACAACTGATTGAGCTTATCGATCCATTCGCGTGGCAAACTACGGGTCTGAGCTATGAAGATATTGAGCCGCTTTTTGGCGAAGCGATGAAACAAAGCGCAGAGTTAATCAAAGTAATTTTGTGAATGTTCTTGAGTTGTCAGCTAATCGCATGAACCGTCCGGCGAATAATTTGGTCAAAAGCGTGGCCGACCGCGTCAGTATGCCAGAAGTCTACGTCAGAATTCGATCGCTAATCAATCAGCCGGATTCCGATATTGAAGATTATGTAGAAGTAGTCCGCTGTGACCCGGTTTTGGCCGCGCGTGTTGTTAAAGTTGCGAATAGTAGTTTTTTTGGATACTCGAGAAAAACTAATAGCCTGGAACAGGCGGTAAGTTACATCGGTGTTATTCAATTGCACGATGTGTTGTTGAGTATTCTAACCATTAGGTCGTTTGCCGCTATTCCCAACGACATCATCAATTTGTTCGAATTTTGGCGGGTCAGCGTGCATTGTGGAGTAGTGTCGAGGATTCTGGCGGAAAAATGTTCATTGATGGCGAGCCAGCGATTGTTCGTCTCAGGAATGCTCCACGATATTGGGCATGTATTAATTTATCTGAAGAAACCTGAAGCGGCACAAGAAGCCATAATGGAATCTATAGAGCAGTCTATCCCGCTACATCTTGCGGAACGGAAATTGTTAGGCTTCGATTATATACAAGCCGGAATTGAATTGATGCGGCTTTGGCATCTGCCGGATAGCTACGAAAAAACCACCGAATATCATCTGCAGCCGGGAGCGGCCGAACAGTTTCAGGTTGAGGCGGCAATTGTGCATTTGGCTAGGCATATCGTGATGCGCAGGGATAATGATATGCCCGGTGCAGCGGGTACAGAACAAGTCGATCCAGCCGTGTGGAATTTGACAAATTTGTCCCAATCGGTGGTCGATGAGGTTGAGCTGGAAGCGCCTAAATATATAAATGAGGTATTGGGTTTGTTGTTGCCCGTCGTCGGATAATGATTGAAATGAAACAGGTGATGGGGATTTGTAGCCACGTATATTTACCTATACAGGTGGTTAATCAATTTAATAAGTTTCGAGGAAAGACACGTGGCTAATCTTGCGCAGGGTTGGTTGGATATTCAATGCCAGACAATCGACGGTATCAGCAGTGCCGTTTTGTTATTGAATGATGCAGATTCTGGCTCCTTCTTACCCGTTGCACAAAGCCCGGAGAGCAATAAAGAATCTGCCGAATTGATTCCAATCGCGCAAACGGCGTTGGAGCAACGCCAAGCGACCGTTAATGCCAGCGTCGGAGACAAAGAGACTATAGACGATGCTTTTGATTATGTCGCTTTACCTATTTTCTCGAATTCCGCACTGATCGGCGTGATCGCGGTAAAAATGCTACATCGTGCGGAAGATAAACAAAAGGAAGTCACCCAAAACCTGGAAACCGGGCTTAAATGGTTGGCGTTGGCGCAGTTGCAGCAACAGGCGTCGTCGACCGATTTTTATTCGAATATCGTAAAGTTGGTTGCTTCTTGCTTTGAACAGGAAACATTTGATGGCGCGGCTAATGCCCTAGTGACCCAACTAGCGACCTCGTTACAATGCGAACGCGTGAGCTTCGGTATTTTGAAAGGACAGCACTGCGAGGTTATAGCGTTGTCCAACAGTGCCCGGTTCGACGCGCGGGCCAATTTGATCGGATCAATCGCAGAGGCCATGGACGAGGCAATCGACCAGGATTCCATCTTATCGTTTCCGACCAAGGATAAACAGAGCAATACATTTGTTACCCGTTCCCACGTGGAGCTGGTTCGAAAATTTGGTACCGGCTCAGTCTGTACCATACCGTTGATTCATGACGGTGCAATTTTTGGAGCGCTCACCCTTGAGCGCACAGAGGAGCAGCCCTTTGACGAGAATATCATACGGCTTTGCGAACAATGTGCGGCGTTGGTTGCCCCGTTCTTGCGGTTGAAAAAAAGTGATGAAGCATGGTTACCACAAAAAATCTGGACTGCGTTTAAAGCAAAATTTGGTGGTTTTTTTGGGCTAAAGCACATAGGAATCAAGCTCAGTGCGCTAATTGTTGCTGCGTTTTTGCTGTTCGCGTCATTGTCCAAGGGTGAATTTCAAGTGCACGCGGACGCGGTTTTAGAGGGAAAAGTACAGCGGGTCGTTGCTGCGTCTATAGACGGTTTTATCGCATCGTCGACGTTTCGTGCTGGGGACACCGTCAACAAGGGTGACGTATTGGCAACCTTGGATGACAAAGATTTGAAATTGGAGCAGCTCAAGTTGTCTAGCGAGCGGCAAAAATTTAAACGTGAGTACCGTGAGGCAATGGCTAAGGGAGATCGCGTCCAGGTCCGAGTTAGCAGCGCACAGGTGGCCCAAGCCGAAGCGGAAATTGAACTGGTCAACGAACAATTGGTGAGAACCCAAATTGTGGCCCCCTTCGATGGAATTATCATCGACGGGGATTTAAGCCAATCTTTAGGGTCGCCGGTAGAACGTGGGGACACATTGTTCAAAGTCGCTCCGTTGGATGGTTATCGGATCGTATTGAAGGTCGACGAACGCGAGATTGCGTATGTAGAGAATGGGCAACAGGGCGTCTTGGCACTTTCCAGTTTACCCGGAAAACATCTTCCGCTAGTGGTTGAGAAAATTACCGCGGTTGCCAATACCGAAGAAGGCTACAACGCCTTTAGAGTTGAAGCGGGATTGCCGGAATCATCTATTGTGTTGCGGCCCGGTATGGAGGGGATCGGTAAAATTAGCGTTGGAGAAGCAACGATACTTTGGATTTGGACCCACGAAATGATTGATTGGCTCAGACTTTGGTTCTGGTCATGGTGGCGCTAGTTTAGGGCCGAGACAGTGAGTGATTCCTTGTTCAGTCCGTTGTGGTATAGAGTCGCAGACTTAAAGCCGCGATTGCGCCAACATGTAGAGCTGCACCGGCACGAATATCGTGGCTTGATTTGGTATATCCTGGAAGATAAATCTTCGGGTCGAAACCATAGGTTCAGTTCTTCCGCCTACAAAGTGGTCGGCATGTTGGATGGAGACCACACCGTCAACCAAATCTGGGAATCGGTCAATGTCAAATTAGGAGATTTTGCGCCGACCCAGGACGAAATCATCCAGCTTTTGGGCAAATTACACGAATCGGATTTACTCAAAAGTGAGGTGACGCCTGATACCGAAGAACTTTTCCAGCGGAATAAAAAGCAAAAATCCGCGAAAATCAAGAATCTATTCAAAAACCCACTGTCACAAAAAATCCCGTTATGGGATCCGGATGGTTTTTTAGAACGTTGTTTACCGTGGGTCAATTGGAGTTTTCATTGGTCAGTAGGTGTGTTTTGGTTGCTTGTTGTGGCGACCACTGCGGTTTTTGCCGGCATCTATTGGGGAGAACTGACCACGTATATGATGTCGCGCAGTTTCTCTCCCTATAATTTCATCGCGCTTTGTGTGGTCTATCCGGTAGTGAAATTTTTGCATGAACTCGGTCATGCATTCGCAACCAAGCGAGGTGGAGGAGAGGTTCACGAAATGGGTGTCATGTTTTTGGTTTTTATGCCCATACCTTTTGTTAATGCGAGCGCTTCTGCAACATTCCGCTCCAAATACAAACGAATGTTGGTCGCCGCTGAGGGCATTCTGGTCGAAGTTTTTTTGGCCGCGATTGCGTTTTGGTTGTGGTTGAACATCGAAACCGGCTTGGTCAGAGATCTTGCCTTCAACGTCATGTTGATAGGGGGCGTATCGTCGTTGTTTTTCAATGGCAACCCGCTGCTACGCTTCGATGGTTATTATGTATTTGCGGATGCGGTTGGTATTCCCAACCTATTTCAGAGATCCACACAATATCTAGCCTATCTGGGACAGCGATATTTGTTTGGCATGGAGAATGTTTCATCACCGGCATCGACCACCGGCGAAGCGCGTTGGTTTTTTTTCTACAGCATTGCATCTTTCATTTACAGAATGGGTGTTCTTTGGGTCATTATTGTTTTTATAACCGATAAATTATTTGTCGTCGGCGTCGTGCTAGCCGCTTGGATGGTCACATCGCAACTTATTTTGCCACTGATCAAAATCATACTGTTTATTACGACAAGCCCAAGTGTGCAGCGGCAGTGTAATCGCGCGGTGATGGTTAGTTTAGGGCTTATTGTAGTCGCTGTCCTTTCTTTTACCGTTGTTCCGATACCGTCATCGACTCGGGCTGAGGGAGTGGTTTGGTTGCCGGAAGAAGCGCACCTAAGAACAGAAACCGATGGGTTTATCGCTGCACTGCTTGCCCCACCTAATTCGATGGTCAAACCAAACATACCATTGGTTAAGATCAGCGATCCTTTTAGCGCAGCTCGGGTTAAGGTGCTGGAGTCCAAGCTAAATGAATTACGGATCAAATATCTGTCGAAACGTTTTAGTGAACGTGTGGAATCGGAGATTATCAAAGAAGAGTTCAAGGTAGTAAAAGCCGACCTTTAAGTAATGTTTGTCAAATTACTCAAATTATTAAGAGGACTCATGAGCGGTAGAAAAGCATCCGAGGGAAACCCAAGTCGCATTGAAACCCGACCCATCTTGGAAGAGTTGGAACCCCGACAATTATTTTCTGGAGGAATCGAAGGTGTTTTGCTGGCTGACCCGCTGGCGGAATCGGCAACTCATCTGGATATCACCGAGGAATCTGACGCCGGAGCGGTAATAATCGCGGACATCCAATCCTCCGAATCGGCGGCTGATACTGTACGTCAGGAATTGGTCTTTATTGATACCGATGTTGATAACTACCAAGAGCTTTTAAACGATATTCTGGCGCAGGGCGATTCCGAACGGAACATTCAAGTGGTTATCCTCGACAATCAGCGTGATGGCATTGAACAGATCAGCGAGGTATTAGCGGGTTATCAAAATCTTGATGCGGTGCATCTAATATCACACGGCAGCGATGGTCGCGTAGACGTAGGTAACACCCAGCTGGATTCCGAGAGCCTCAGTGAAAATAGCGCGGTAATCAAAGCGTGGAGTGAATCATTCTCGGAAGATGGCGATTTCCTAATATATGGTTGTAATCTGGCCGCGACAGAAGACGGACAAAGCCTGATTAATGCATTAAGCACTTTAACTGAAACCGATGTTGCGGCGTCGGATGATTTGACCGGACATGAATCGCTGGGGGGTGATTGGGAGCTGGAGTATCAAAGTGGCAATATTGAATCTAGCGTAAGCCTAAGTAGTGAGGCGCAGCAAACTTGGGTTGGAGTGCTGGCCGATACCACAACCGGCCTGTTGGGCCATTGGAGTTTTGATATTGATGCCCATGATTCCAGTGGAAATTTAAATGATGGTACTTTGACAAGCGGCGCTTCTGTTGATACATCAGCAGCAACTAATCAAGTGGGTAGTGGAAAGCTCTCTCTTGACGGTTCCAATGATTATGTTAATTTGGATGCTCACGTATCGAATTTTCAGGGCCTTACAGAGGGAACTATCTCAGCTTGGGTAAAAACGACTGGCGGTAGCCAATGGATCTTCTCAGCGTCGGACTCTGGTGACAACTTCAGTGACATTTCCCTGCGTTTGGACAGCTCGGGACACCTTGAATTTGATGTTTATAATGACGGTGCCATCCTCGCAGTTGAATCGACCGCATCAATCAATGATGGTTTGTGGCACCACGTGGCAGTGACAGTCGATACAAGCGGTAATGCACTCTTCATCGATGGCGTACAAGCAGCAGTCAATTACAATACCGGCAGTGCGTCGAGCAATGTATTCTTCGATGATGTAACTAATCTTGATTCGATGGGCATTGGACGCCTCCTTTACAGTGGCGGTTCATCATTTCATTTCAACGGACAGATTGATGATGTACGTGTTTATGATTCAGCACTCTCAGCAGGTACGGTTACAGCCTTAGCAAATCCATCTATTAGTAATACTTTCATCGTTTCGACTACGGCAGATTCAGGGCCAGGTTCTCTGCGTCAGGCGATACTTGATGCGAATGCGAATAGTGGCGTTACCGACACGATTACATTTGATATAGGTGCTGACGGTAGTCAACAAACTATCACCTTATTGAGTGCCTTAGATCCGATAGATGACGCAGTTATAATCGATGGTTTTTCGCAATACGGTCCGGCCTTAACACCCACTATGCCCATAATAGAACTGAATGGTGCGGGAACGACCGGAGCGAATGGTCTGGAGTTGATAGCGGGTAGTGGTGGCAGCACGATAAACGGTTTAATCATAAATAATTTCGATGGTGTTGGCATTTATACTAACTCTGATAACAACACGATTGCCGGTAACTATATTGGTACCGATGCCGCAGGAATCGCAGATGAAGGCAACGGCAGTTGGGGAATAGAAATATTCAATGCCTCGGGCACCACCATTGGTGGCAACACAGCGCTAGATCGAAACGTTATTTCCGGTAATGATGATTCTGGTATTAGCCTATATGGTGCTGGCACCACGGGCACCATTATTCAGGGCAATTTCATTGGTACTAACGCGGCAGGTATCGCAGCCATTGCAAATGTTAACAACGGCATTCGCATTGCTACAGATGTATCAAACACTACCATTGGCGGTACCATTGCGGCCGAACGTAATCTAATTTCCGGTAATGTTCAGGATGGCGTCTTTATTGGTTTTGATGCATTCAATAACACCGTCTCGGGTAACTATATTGGTACAGATATAACGGGTATCGTTGCTTTAGGTAATGGGCGCTACGGCGTAACACTCTATAATGGTGTTAAAAACAATACCGTTGGTGGCACTGTGGCCGGTGCGGGTAATGTTATTTCTGCTAATACTAGTGACGGTATAGTTATTGACGCTGCCGGTGGTTCAACAACAGATAACAATCTAATCCAGGGCAACTATATAGGGACTGATAAAAACGGTACAGCAGATCTTGGTAATGGAGGAAATGGTATTCATTTCTTTAACGGTGCGGATAGCAATACGATCGGTGGTATGGTTGCCGGTGCGGGCAACGTTATATCCGGTAACTCAGGGGCCGGTATCTATTTCGAGGATGCCGGGACAGACAATAATGTAATTCAGGGTAATTATATCGGTACGGATAATACCGGTACCGTTGCGTTGGGGAACTCGAGCAACAACGTAAATATCAACAGTGGTGCCAGCAGCAATACTATCGGTGGTTCTGTTGCTGGAGCTGGAAATGTCATCGCCGATTCAGGTAATGACGGTATTACCATCTGGGGTGGATCAACAACAGGCAATACTGTTCAAGGTAATTACATCGGTACCGATACATCGGGCACGATTAACCTTGGTAACAGTGCCGTGGGTGTCGTCGTCAGTGGTGGTTCAAACAACAATATTATCGGTGGCACTGGTGCAGGTGCAGGTGCAGGCAATACCATTGCCTACAATAACGATACCGGCGTTTCAATCCGTGATTTTGGGTCACTGGGCAATTCTATCCTTACCAATTCTATCTATAATAATGTCAATTTAGGTATTGATCTTGGCACAGCTGGTGTCACTGGTAATGACGTGGGTGATGGTGATAATGGTACCGCTAATAATCTTCAAAATTTCCCGATACTTTCTACTGCTACGACTGACGGTACTACTTCAATAACAGTTGATGGCACTTTTAACAGTAACGCTAGCACAACTTTTCGCATAGAATTTTTCAGTAACAGTATTGATGACGGCAATGGTGAAGGTGAAACCTATCTCGGTTTTGCGAATGTCACTACCGATGGTTCGGGTAATGCCACATTCAGTACAACAATTTCTGCAACCGTGGCAACTGGTTCTTATATTTCTGCAACAGCAACTAACTTAACAACGAATGATACCTCCGAGTTTGCTCAGAATGTAATCGCTACTGTTTCTTTCATAGCTCCGATCAACTCAGTTCCAGCAGCACAAACTACCAACGAAGATACCGCGCTGATTTTCAACACTACAAACAGCAATCTCATTTCTATCGATGATGCGGATGCTGGTGGTAATCCGGTTGAAGTGACTCTATCGGTTACTAATGGTGCGTTAACATTAAGTGGTTTAACAGGGTTAACATTTTCTACAGGTAACGGTACGGCTGATGCGAGCATAACCTTTAGTGGTACGGTTACAGACATCAACAACGCACTGGATGGTTTGAGTTACACACCCGCTGCTAATTACAATGGCGCTGACACACTAACACTTTCAACCCTGGATTCTGAACTAACCAGCATTACTATCGATGCTAACCTGTTGGGTTATTACAGCTTTGATGATGCGGCAGCTCTCGGTAATGATGACAGCCCTGCTGGCGCTAATGACGCAACAATCAATGGTGCTACAGCTACTGTTGATGGTACGCGTGGTGATGTACTCAGCTTTGATGGCAATGATAACGTTCAGATTAATGGCTTATTCGGCAACCCAGCCGATGTAACGCTTGCTGCATGGGTTGACTTGACAACGGTTGATACAAATTCATCCCACGTGATCAGCTTAGGCGATAGCGTAATGTTGGTTGTAGATCGAACGGAAGGTGGACCGTTTGGTGTCGGTGGTGCTTACTATGATGGCACAAATTGGTCTGAGCTAAACACAGGAACTTTCATCGAAGGCACAGGCTGGCATCACATCGCCTATGCCTTTGATGATACGAACGATACGCATACTATTTATATTGATGGTGTTGCCATTAATAGTGCAGCGGTTACTGATTCAATTTCCTACACACTAGGAGCAGATACTTATATTGGCACGCATGCAACGGGTTCCACTACCTATGACTTCACCGGAAAAATTGACGAAGCCAGAATTTATGATCGTGCTCTTACGGCGGGAGAAATTTTAACGCTTTCCAATGACCTGAACTTGCAGGATACCGACACCGTGGCAATTACTGTCAATTCGGTCAATGATGCACCGGTGTTGCGCGATTTAGAGGGAGATTCCGTCGAAGCGGTTAATGATGGCTCCACAGTATCGCTTGATACCGCTGCACTAGCGACGGTTACTGATCCGGAAAACTCATCGAGTTACGATGGTGGATATATTCAAATGACCGGAATCGGCTTCGATGCGATTGATTTGCTGGGACTGGATGCCACTGGAACGTTGTCGATGTCCGCAGGTTTCACGGATGGGTCGATTGTTAGTGTTGGAGGTACCGCCGTCGGTACATTGTCCGGTGTAAGCAATGCTGGTGCCACGATTGCGCTGAACGCGAATGCAGCGCAGACAGAGGTCAACACGTTGTTGCAGTCGCTGACCTTTTCGTCCACCGCGTCAAACTTTGGTTCACGCGGTGTCGATATTACCTTCAACGACGGTGACGGCACGGCTAATGGCGGTGTCGATACCACAACAGTTTCAGTTATCGTCAATCTGGCATCGGCGACTAACGGCCAGGTTAACGCTGTCGAAGATACCGGGTACATTTTCACTGCGGCTGATTTCGCGTTTACCGGCGTGACTGGCGGCGATCTTTCATCGATCACGATCACGACCCTACCGGCAAACGGTTTGCTGCGGCTGAATGGTTCGGCGGTAATAGCGGGGCAGACGATTTCCCGTGCCGATATTGATACCGGGTTACTGACATTTACAGCGAATGCCGATGAAAGCGGCAGTGCTTACGCGTCATTCGATTTTTATGTCAACGCCGGACAGCAGTCAGTTACCGTGTTACCCGGTGATGCAAACGCATACACAATCAATTCGAGCCAATTAACTGCAACAGACAACATATTAAAAGATGACAATAATTTTGGTGCCGGAGGGACTATTCCCACTTATGTCAATCTGGGCCCGGCTACATCCACGGTTGATGCAGCCTATCTTGCTGGCGGTGATATCTTGTTTGATGGATTTGTACCGGATGCCAATCTGACCGCCGCCGAACTGGCAGCGATTGATGCCTGGGTGTCTGCCGGCGGCATCATGATCTCGACTAACGACAGCGCTAGCTATGATCCGGTTGCGACGCACTATGGTCTAACCATAGGCGGTACCGCCAGTTCCACGTGGCATGTTGCCGATGACAGCCACCCGATCATGTCCGGCCGATTCGGACTCGTGGGTAATAACGGTGACAGTTTCTCCGCAGCAGGAACCATAAGCTATTTCGATAGTGCCAGCTTGCAAGTTGGTGACCAGGTCTTGGCCGTCGACTCGGTGAGCGGTGAGCCGACTATCGTATTGCGCCAGCGAGGCAGTGGATGGGTCCTATTCATGTCTGATGAAGGCCCTTTTCGTACCAGTATGATCGGTGATGGCAGTGTAGCGACAGCCAATGAGATTTTTGCAGCGAATGTCTTTGCATGGGCGATTGACACATTGGCTGAGGACATCTACCAGATGTCGGTCAACGTCGCCGCGGTCAACGACGATCCGACCAATACCGGATCGTTACCGACGGATGTGACCGTAATCGAAGATACACCGGGTTTTATCGATCTTTCCGCGATCAATTTTTCCGATGTAGACGCGGGTAACAGTCTGATTCAAGTGACGCTTTCGACAAGTAACGGCGGCGTTCTGACCGCGGCCTCCGATTTCGACGTCATCGTATCCGGTAGTGGTTTCAGCACCATGACGCTGCAGGGTGCTGTTGCTGATTTGAATAACTTTTTCAATTCCGTATCTCGTTTGCAGTATTCGAACCCGACGACCCATTTAGCCGGCGACAACGCCGATACGATCACGATTACGGTTAATGATCTCGGCAATACCGGTAGCGGCGGCGGTACCAATATCAATTTTGGAACGGTCAATGTCGACATTACTCCGAAAAATGACGCACCGGTGCTGACGGCGGGTACCGTTAGTAACCTGACGGTCAACGAAGATTCCGGTTTGACCTCGCTCGGTTTGGGCAGCGTGGCCTATGGGCCTGGCGGCGGTGCCGATGAAAGCGGTCAGACCTTGAACTACACGGTAACCGCGATCCCCTCGGCAAGCGTCGGTGATGTGTTCTTGGCTGATGGTACAACACGAGTAACCGCTGGATCCTATACACTGACCCAGATTCGGGGTATGCAGTTTAAGCCTGCGGATAATATCAGCGGAACCACGGCCTTTCAGTTCAACGTGACCGATTCCGGGGGCACCGCGAACGGCGGTTCCAACAGCATCAGTCAGTTTATGTTGATTACAATCGATCCTGTGAACGACGCCCCGTTACTCGCGGGGGCGAACGATTTAACCGCGATTCCTGAAGACGCGTTTACCAACTCGGGTACCTCGGTTTCGGCGCTGATCGCTGGGCAATACTCCGATCCGGATGGTGTCGGGCCGAGCGGTATTGCGGTTACCGGTGTCGATAATACAAACGGGTCGTGGGAATTCTCGACCGACAATGGGAGCAACTGGAATTCGCTCGGCTCACCAACCAGCGACGCGGCGCGTTTGCTCGCCGCCGACGCGAACACCCGGGTACGTTTTGTTCCTAACCCCGATTTTAATGGGACCGTAACCAACGGTCTGACCTTTCACGCCTGGGATCAGACCAGCGGTTCCAACGGCGGTGTGGTCGATGTTTCGGCGTTTGATACCGTGAGTGACGGCTTCGGAAGTGTTTCGTACACCAACAACAACGGCAGCACAAATTGGACAACGGGTTGGATCGAATCGGATAACAGCGGCGGTGGAGCCACCGGCGGAAATATCCACGTCGATGGCGGTTCGTTGCGGCTCAACGTAGCAGCCTGTGAGTCCGGCGACAATATCTACCGCGAGATCGACCTTAGCGGTGCAACGACCGCGACATTGACATTTGATTACGAGAATCTATTAGTCGGCGAGGATGAAATCCGGGTACAGGTATCGGCGAACGGTGGCGCTAGCTATTCGAATTTGATGGTATTTACCGGTACGACCAACACTGGCATCGGGAACGCAAATATCGATATTAGCGGATACACCGCGGCGGATACGCGGTTCCGTCTATATGTTGTCAAGAATGATGCCGGAGCATCATTGCAGATCGACAATGTCCAAGTCCTGTTCGATAGTCCGGCCACCGCGCCGGGTGGCGACACCGCATTCGGCGACACCGCGCAGAGTAGCGATATCACGGTTACGCCGATCAACGATGTGCCCAACGTGACGGGTGAATCCTATAATGCATTCGAAGACGTGCCGTACTCCTCGCAGCTCGGTCTCGATGATTTACTCTTGAATGACAGTGATATCGACGGTGACATGCTGATCGTTAATACGACCCCTATATCCGGCCCCTCTAACGGCTCACTGGTACTCAACACTAATGGCACGTTCACTTATACAGCGAATTCTAATTTCAACGGTACGGATTCCTTCGTCTACGAGGTGCAAGATGGAAACGGCGGTACCGCGCAAGCGACGGCGACGATTACGGTAAATCTGATTGACGACCCAGCAGTGATCAGCGGCGACATCAGTTTCACGGGCAACGAAGGCGATGCGGTTGACGGCACGATGACCGCCGGTGATGTCGAAGGCCTTACCGATGGCACTTATTTTACAGTGAGCGCAGCGACTACGAACGGCACGGCGGCGATTAATCCAGCCACTGGGGCGTGGACCTTCACGCCAACCGATCCGAACTGGTTTGGCAGTGATAGTTTTACGGTGACCGTCACCGATGATTTGGGTGGTACCACGACCCAGGTGGTCAATATCACGTTGGCGAATGTGGATGATCCGTCCACCATCGGTGGAATAATCAGCTATAGCGGCAACGAAGGTGATGCGGTGGCTGGGACCATGACCGCGATCGATGTAGAAGGTCTGACCGATGGGACGTATTTTAGCATCACCGGCGCCGCTACAAATGGCACAGCCGCGATCAACGCATCCACCGGTGCCTGGACGTTCATTCCGACCGATCCGAATTGGTTCGGCAGTGACAGCTTTACTGTGACCGTGACGGATGATCTGGGGGGTACGACCACGCAGGTAATCAACATTACCTTAGCGAATGTGGATGACCCCGCAACAATTGGCGGTGCGATAAGTTTCAGCGGCAATGAAGGTGATGCCGTGGGCGGGACCATGACCGCAACGGATGTGGAAGGTTTGACGGACGGCACTTATTTTAGCATCACGGGTGCAGCCGCGAATGGTACGGCCGCGATCAATCCGGCCACCGGTGCCTGGACGTTTACCCCAACGGATCCCAATTGGTTCGGCAGTGACAGCTTTACTGTGACGGTCACCGACGACCTCGGCGGCACGACGACTCAAATCGTCAACATCACCCTGGCGAACGTCGACGACCCCGCCGTGATTGGCGGTGCGATCAGTTTCAGCGGCAACGAAGGTGACGCGGTCGGTGGGACGATGACCGCGACCGATGTTGAAGGCCTGACGGACGGCACTTATTTTAGCATCACGGGTGCAGCCGCGAACGGTACGGCCGCGATCAATGCCAGCACTGGCGCTTGGATCTTCACTCCGACCGATCCGAACTGGTTTGGTAGTGATAGTTTTACGGTCACCGTCACCGATGATCTGGGGGGTACGACCATTCAAATTATGAATATCACCCTGGCCAATGTCGATGATCCGGCTGTGATTGGCGGCGTGATCAGCTACAGCGGGAACGAAGGCGATGCGGTGGGCGGCACGATGACCGCGAGCGACGTCGAAGGATTAACCGATAGCACCTATTTTACCGTGACTTCAGCGGCGACCAATGGTACGGCCGCGATCAACGCATCCACCGGTACCTGGACATTCACCCCGACCGACCCGAATTGGTTCGGTAGTGATAGTTTTACGGTCACCGTCACCGATGATCTGGGTGGGACGACCACTCAAGTCGTAAATATCACCCTGGCGAACCTCGATGATCCGGCAACTATCGGTGGTGCGATCAGCTTCAGCGGTAATGAAGGCGATGCGGTGGGTGGCACGATGACCGCCACCGACGTCGAGGGTTTGACCGATAGCACCTATTTTACCGTAACCGGTGCCGCTACAAATGGCACGGCCGTGATCAATGCCAGCACCGGCGCTTGGACATTCACCCCGACGGATCCGAATTGGTTCGGTAGCGATAGTTTTACGGTGACGGTGACGGATGATCTGGGTGGTACGACGACACAAATTGTGAACATTACCCTGGCGAACGTCGATGATCCGGCGGTGATTGGCGGTGCCATCAGTTATTCCGGCAACGAAGGCGATGCGGTGGGCGGTACGATGACGGCGAGCGACGTCGAGGGATTAACGGACAGTACGTATTTTACAGTAACCGGTGCAGCCACGAATGGGACAGCCGCGATCAATGCAACCACCGGTGCTTGGACCTTTACCCCGACCGACCCGAACTGGTTCGGCAGTGATAGTTTTACGGTCACCGTGATCGATGATTTAGGCGGTACAACGACCCAGGTAGTCAATATCACCCTGGCGAATGTCGACGACCCCGCCGTGATTGGCGGTGCGATCAGTTACAGCGGGAACGAAGGTGATGCGGTGGGTGGCACGATGACCGCGGCGGATGTCGAAGGTCTGACCGATGGAACATACTTTACCGTAACGACGCTGGCTGCGAACGGTACCGCTGCGATTGATCCGGCATCTGGGGCTTGGACATTCACCCCGACGGATCCGAACTGGTTCGGTAGCGATAGTTTTACCGTGACGGTGACCGATGATCTGGGTGGCACTACGGCCCAAGTTGTCAATATCACGTTGGCTAATGTTGATGATCCCGCAACCATCGGTGGAACAATCAGCTATAGCGGCAACGAAGGTGATGCGGTGGGCGGCACGATGATCGCAACCGATGTGGAAGGTCTGACCGATGGCACCTATTTTACAGTGAGCGCAGCGGCTACGAACGGCACCGGAGCGATCAATGCCAGCACCGGCGCCTGGACCTTTACCCCGACCGATCCGAATTGGTTTGGAAGCGATAGCTTTACGGTGACCGTGACCGATGATCTGGGCGGGATGACAACCCAGGTGGTGAATATCACGTTGGCCAATGTGGATGATCCATCCGTGATTGGCGGTACGATCAGCTATACCGGGAACGAGGGCGATGCGGTCGGCGGCACGATGACTGCGACAGATGTTGACGGTCTGACCGACGGCACGTATTTTAACGTAACGGTCCCAGCTACGAATGGCACCGCGACGATTGACCCCACGACCGGTGCCTGGACCTTCACGCCAAGTGATCCGAATTGGTTTGGATCAGATTTCTTTGAAGTCACAGTGACCGATGATTTGGGTGGTACAACGACGCAGGTGGTGAACATCGTGTTGGCTAATGTCAATGATATCCCCGAGGCAAATTCGGATAATACCTCAACATTGCAAGGCACCGAACAGCATAGAATAGCCGTATTAAGTAATGACGTGGATATCGATGGCGACCGGTTGATTGTGACCCAAGCGAGCGCGTCCAACGGTACCGTCATTGTGAATGAAGACGGTAGCTTGAGTTATACAGCCGACTCAAACTTCAATGGCATCGATATTATCACTTATCAAATTAGCGACGGACAAGGTGGTATATCGACTGCAAATGTGAGCGTCACGGTAATCCCACTGGACGGTCCTCCCATTGTCGATTTGGCGATTGATACGGGGATTGACCCCGATAACACGATCGAACCCGTAGAACCAGTGCCGTCTATAGATCCTGAGGTGATCGAATCTACGGAACCGATAGAGGAGCCTAAATCAAATCAAGACGAACAGCCGCAAGTTGTCGATCGCGCATTGCTGGAACAAGTATTACGGTCTTTTCAAGTCAGCGATGAGATATTGTTGCCGGTGGTCGAGAAAAGCGATCTGGAATTTGAAGGGCGTTCGGTAATCAAGTTCAGCTTGAAACGCATTACGCTCAATCCAGTATTTGAGGCGGTTCAATTAGAAGAATCCACGCTGATACCGGAAGATTCGGAATTGTGGACACAGTTAGATCAGATGGTCGAGCAGATGAATATGGACCTAGACGAGGGAGAAACGACAATGACCGTTGCAGCCGGAACAACAGTCAGCTTTACAGCTGGATTCGTTAGCTGGGTCTTGCGCAGCGGCTCATTAATGGCCAGTTTTATGTCATCGGTGCCTTTATTTAAACAATTCGATCCACTACCGATTCTCAGTGCACAGTCACGGCGAACCGCGACAGATGAAAACGAAGGCTACAACGATTCTGATGAATCAGAAGCTAGAGTTGTCGAACGTTTATTCCAAGATTAGCCAACTTTATAAAATCCAAAACGTAAGAGCGTTCTTAGTAATTCATTCGTAACATAGGCGTCCACCAACCAAAAACTCGATACTCGTGTGGATTGAAAAATTAAATGCCTTATCTAATTGAATATATAGATAAAATAAATTTACCGCGAAAATTTTGGATTGTTCACCTGAATCCGTGACTTCGACATACTGGGAAGCCTATATAGCGAGAAGGCATCG
>CAZUGA010000013.1:0-99963 GCA_964619885.1 uncultured Methylococcaceae bacterium | reverse complement strand
TTTTTCAGTGCTTTAGACCCTTTGTCCGGGGTTGAAGTCACGGATTCAGGTTAATGTGCTTGTCGGATTGCTTGGCGAAGATTATAGAACCGTGGTGGCCAAAGACGGAGAACAAGCGTTGCAACGTCTTGAAGAGAGTTCGTTGCCGGATTTGATCTTGTTGGATGTCGTGATGCCGGGTATCAATGGCTATGAAGTATGCGAGCGTATCAAATCCACACCACACACTAGAGATATACCGGTCATTTTCATGACAGTCAAAAACGCCGAAATGGACGAAATCCGTGGTTTTGGACTTGGCGCGGTCGACTATATCGCCAAACCGATGAGCCCGCCGGTAGTGATTGCTCGGGTATCGACCCATATCGCATTACAGCAGGCGCGCAAAGCGCTACACGATCATAATCGAGTGCTCGAAAAAAAAGTCGCGCAAAGAACCGAAGAGCTGACGCGAACCCAGGACGTGGCTATATTGTGTATGGCATCATTGGCTGAAACGCGGGATAACGAGACCGGGCGGCATATCATGCGTACCCAACGCTATGTCAAAGTTTTGGCCGAGCATTTACGGAATCATATTCGTTTTCGTGACGAAATCGATGACGATTTTATAGATTTGTTATTTAAGTCAGCCCCGTTGCATGATATCGGGAAAGTAGGCGTACCCGACAGGGTCCTGATGAAGCCAGGCCCGTTAAATGAGGAAGAATGGGTCGAAATGCGGCGCCATGCAGAATACGGACGTACCGCAATTCTCAAAGCGGAATCAGAACTCGGTACGACTTCCTTTCTACGGGTGGCTCGGGAAATTTCGTATACACACCATGAAAAATGGGATGGTAGCGGGTATCCGGAGGGTTTGGCCGGTGATGATATCCCGGTATCAGGGCGATTGATGGCACTGGCGGATGTTTACGATGCACTCATATCCAGGCGGGTATACAAAGAACCGATTCCACATCTGGATTCGGTATCAATGATCAATCGATTGGAGGGTAGCCAATTTGATCCTGATGTATGCGCCGCGTTTAACGATGTTTTACCCACGTTTGTGCGTATAGCGCAATCGTATCCGGATACCCCTTAAATCAATAATCTTAGTATTTTTGTCGCTACACAATTTTCGAGTGTTGTTCTGAAAAATACAGCAACCTTAGGTGTTTAGACAAAAATTTGTGTCGCTTAGTTGGAGGAATCTATGTTGAAGTTATGTGGTGTACCGATCAGTAATTACTATAACAAGGTAAAGCTGGTCTTGCTGGAAAAAAATATCCCGTTTAGTGAAGAGTTGATCATGCCGTCCCAGGATGATTCATTTCTGAAACGATCTCCGATGGGAAAGATTCCAATTTTGTTGACGGACGAAGGGAGTATTTCCGAATCTCAAGCAATTCTGGAGTATCTGGAGGATAAATTTCCGCAAAATTCATTGTATCCTTCCGATCCATTTAGCAAAGCAAAGTGCCGCGAGATCATACAACATTCGGAACTTAATCTGGAATTGACTGCACGGCGATTGTATCCGGAAGCCTTTTTCGGTCAATCTGTATCGGTAGAGACCAAAAATGAGGTTTGTGAAAAAGTTGAAAAATCATTAGCCGGTCTTGCCCGGATAGTCAAATTTTCACCGTTTGCGGCAGGTTAATTTTTCAGTGCGGCAGATTGTAGCCTGTGGCCTAGTTTTGGCATCATGTCCAAGGCATTCAACGCGGTCTATGGTCAAGACATTATGCAAAAATTGACCGGCTTAGCTGAATATATGGTGGTGGTGGAGTCCAGGTCCAGCGTGCAAAAGGTTGCCATGGACCGAGACAAAGCGATGCAGGAATTCTTTCAGAAAGACTAAGTTAAAGTCGTCGGGTTAGTGCAGGGTCGAAACGCTTCGTCTGCTGCAGACGAAGCGTTTCGAATTAATATCCGCGAAATATTTCTAATCGAGCTCAATACACCCGATACAAGGGTCTAATTTATCAAAGAATTAACGAATGATAATCGAATCCTGTTTGCTAAGATTCGGGCAAAAAATGAACTGAAAAATTATTAACTTATAGGGTTTTCAGCAAACCAACGCCCGCTTCAATCATCTTTATGCCTGTTTCCATATCGCCATCACCGGCTTTTTTGCCACCGACTCTGATTTTACCCATTGCTCTATTCAATGATTTAGCCCAGGTGTCGTCGGGATATACGGATTTAAGCTCTTTCACCGCAGCTTTGCTGTGTGTCTTTGCGGCTGCGCCGTCCCCAGCTTTAGCAGCTGCCAACGCTTCTTCAGCGTGGGCCAATCCAGCCTTTACGAATGCTGCATTTTGAGACGCATCTGGAGTGACGTTGTCATCGTAGTCAGCGATAGCTCCTCCCGCAACAAAAAAACTGAAAAACGCAACAATCAACACAGCCAGTAAGTTTTTTTTATGTAACATGTAAGATTCTCCGTAAGGATCACAAAATGTAAAAATATTGATCTGCGAGATTTCTTTGGCAATCAATCCCTAGGGTTTAACGGTATCGCCAAAAATAAATGGGAACTGAATTAACTGGAATATACATCCACGAAATCCCGCATAGCTCGCGTATTCTATCCGTATGAAGATGAATTTGGCAATTTTGTATAGAGTAGAGTTTCTAAATCGCCTGAGGATTTCGCGCAAAATAATTCGGTTATTTTTAATAAAACAGATGCTTATGTAGAAATTCAAGCGCGATCTTGAGGGCCAAAATAAATCTTAGCAGTTGATCTTCGTTGTGATTCTATCAACTTTGTCAAAAAAAGCGCTTAGCTTCCTGTGATTCATTCGTGCATAAAATTTCGACGTTCTGATAGCGTGCCTCGTTGGATTAAACGCTGTTTGATCTCCCATTGCAGCGGTTCTTCGATGGGGTGTAAAAATTGAACTTCTTTTCCGGTTAATATCGCTACCGCTAAACCATTTTGGAAAAGTATCCGATTGCCGACAATAGAATTTACTTTTTTACCGGGTGTTATTATGCCGATTAGATTGAGCGGGTCCACAGCGCTGATTACAATATGCTCCTTTTGTTCCGGTTCTTTGCCCAACTTTCTAAGCAATTGTATTGCTTCGGGCCGACCAAATTGCTCTCCATATTGATTGGCAACAAATCGCCCTCCGCGTAGGTCCCCACGGGCTTCCATACGTCTCAATATAGGCAGCAGATCGCCCCAAGTTGGGCTTAAGGTTTCGCGGGCCAATAATCCGTTAAAAATAACACCATACCGGCTCAACAATAGGCGAGTAAAATGTTCTGTCGCTAGGTGCTTGGCTTCTGGCGCTATTTCTGCCGGTTCAATATCGGAGTTGGTTTTATATACCAGCGTCCAGCGTCCGGCGTCGTTCAGCCTAAATAGCGGTTTGAGCTTGCTGCGGCGCTTGTGTTCCGGCACCAACAGGGCGCGTAGGCCACTGAAGCTATCTGCGCTTAATAAGCCTCGACTGACTAATTCGGCTAGTGCCGATTCTAATTGGGATTCCAGTAAGCCGGTTTGATCGAGTAATTCCTCAAAGAAAGAAGCCCCTTCAATTTGCAAGGCGTGGGAGACTTTGGTGGCGATACCGCTCAGTTCGACAGTGTTAGGTGGCTGGGAAAGAATACGCCATTGTGAGAGACTTTTGCGCGAAAATAGCGTGATTGGTGTGGATTTTATCGGTGCTGCACCTGTATTGGGTTTGCTCGCCCTAAACCAAATCGTTTTACCCGACGAACAATGCCCATCCATCCAATTGGGGTTATAGGAATCAATGCGTGAAGGCAGGATGTCAGCTTCCCATGCGCCAGCGGAGGCTTCGAAGCCTTCCAATTGGGAAATGATGTGATCCAGCGCGTCGGCGCCGCGCATTTTACGGCCTTGACTTAGGTGTTGCCAGGCAAAAAGGAAGCGAAAATAATCCTGTGTAGAAACCGGTTTCACCGCTTGGCGCAGTTTTTTAATGGTATATCTGTGAATTCGCGTCAGCAGACCGCGCTCGCACCATTCGATTTGTTGTTGACCCGGTGTAAAATTCCCACGAAGTGCAAAGCCCTCGGTTTCCAGCGAAAGGAGTGCTTTTTCCACAGCGCCGGCGTTAATGGCTAAGATATCGGATAATTGTTTGATATCGATGGGGCCAACGTTATCAAGGCGCGCACGAACCAGCTCGATTAGCGCGCTTTCACGGTCCCATGTCTGCAGGGTTGCATTCTCGATAATATTTAATTCGGGGTTGATCGAAGCCTCGGAATAAATTGTCCTAATCATCGGTAGACGGTCTGCACAGACCCAAAATTGCCTATCTAATCCTTTTGGGCATACTAGAGTGGCCCGGCCTTGGGCTACTAATTCATCAAACCAGGGTTTCCATTTCCGTGTTGCTTGAGTTTTGTCATCGAGGCTGCCAAGTACCATTAATGCGTCGTATAACTCGTGTCGGTTGTCCACCTTGGGTCGTATTTCATCGCGCACACGATCGATAGCGGCGGGATCCAGTTGTGCCAGATCTGATGCCTGATTGGGGTCCAGCCAACGACGACTGATGACAGCACGAGTGCGCCTTTCTTCGGCCGGAGCGCCATCTAAAAAAGCATAATTCCTCGCACTAAGAATTTCGGCGGAAAATGGAGAGGGTTCCACTACATCGCGCGCAATGATAGAAATATCTCCCGATTCTATGCGCTTTAGTACCGTGATCAAACCACCGATATCCATTGCGTCGGTCAGACAATCATTTATGGTTTGTTCAATCAATGGATGTTCTGGGATTTCGCGATCCCCATTAAGATTTTCCTGACAGGCTAGTTGATCGGGAAAGACGCTACTGATCAAATCTTCGGATTGCATCCGGACCAAATAAGGCGGTGTTTTCTTACCACCCTGAAATCGTTTGATAGCTAGCGCGCAAGTACAGTTCCAACGCCATCGAATAGTGAACATTGGTGCGTCGAGCAAGGCTTGTATCAGAATGTCTCGAATACTGGCGGAATGAAGGTAATGGGCGACTTCTGCCAAATCAAAGCTTTGCGATGTGCCCAGCGAAAGTATGATGGCATTCTCTGTTGCCGCAGCTTGTAATTCGAAATTGAAGGTACGACAAAACCGTTTTCTCAAGGCCAAGCCCCATGCTCGATTGATCCTACTGCCGAAGGCGCTATGTAAAATCAATTGCATGCCACCAGATTCGTCGAAAAAACGCTCCAGAACCAGTCTATCAAGCGTAGGGATCTCGCTCAGAGCGATCTTGGCTGCGCCAACATAGTTGACTGCCTGCTGTGCTGCGCTGACATCCATGTTTATTTCTGATAACAAGGACTTCGCAGCCTGAAGGTATCCGTTATTATCAGTATTGAATTGATCCGCGATATGTTCTCGGAGTTGAGAAAAAGCTAACGATACCTCGTCACTTCTGCCTGGAACTTCGCCGAACCAAAAAGGAATACTGGGCGGTTGGTTCTGCGCATCTTCAACGCGTAGGTTACTGCCATCCAAACGCAAAACCCGCCAGCTCGTGTTGCCTAACTGGAAAATGTCTCCGCTAAGGCTTTCCATGGCGAAATCTTCATCAACGGTGCCAATGAATTCACCGCCAGGTTCAAGAATTACCCGGTATTCGGCGTTGTCGGGAATGGCTCCGCCGCAGGTTATGGCGGTCAATCGTGCACCACGACGGGGTGCCAAATGCTTATTGATGGAATCACGATGCAGATAGGCGCTTCGGCGTCCCCTTTGTGTGCTATAACCTTCGCTCAACAGTTTGATTACGTTTCCAAATTCCTTTTTATCCAGCGTGTGGTACGGAGTGGCATTGCGCACACAGTCGAATAGCGCCTCCTCGTTCCACTCTTCGCAAGCAACCATCGCGGTAATTTGTTGGGCCAGAACGTCTAATGGCTTGAGAGGCAAACGGGACCGGTCAAGTTCTCCTCGCTTTATTACCCGGAGTAATGCGATACATTCAAGAAGTTCGTCGCGCGTTGTTGGGAATAAGCGTCCTTTGGGTTTGCCACGCAAGCTGTGGCCGGAACGGCCGACACGCTGCAGTAGTGTCGATATGGAGCCGGTTGTACCGATCTGGCAAACCAGGTCGATTTCACCAATATCGATCCCTAATTCAAGGGACGTAGTAGCAACCAATGCGCGAAGTTGGCCAGTTTTGAGTTTCGTTTCGGCGGAAAGGCGTTGTTCTTTGGCTAGGCTACCATGATGTGATGTGATTGCATCACTATCAACGCGTTCGCTCAGTGCGTGGGCCACTCGTTCGGCCATTCGCCTTGTATTTACAAAGACTAACGTGGTCCGGTGCGTATTAATCAGTTGGCTAATTTTGTCATAGATTTCACCCGCTGCCTGGCCAGAAAGTAAACTCTCCAGCGGGGAAGAAGGTGTTTCTATGGCAAGGTCAATCGCGCGGCGGTGCCCCGAATCTGTAATGACGCAATCACTTAGTTTAGCCGCATTACCAATCAGAAATCGCGCTACCAATTCGATTGGTCGTTGAGTTGCCGATAAACCGATGCGTGTGGGTTTTTTTTCACATAGATGGGCGAGGCGTTCCAGTGATAAAGTCAAATGTGATCCGCGTTTGCTATGCACCAATGCGTGGATCTCGTCGACGATAACGGTTTTTACGGTTTTGAGCATTCGGCGGCCACTATCACTGGTCAATAATAGATATAGTGATTCAGGAGTTGTGACCAATATATGCGGCGGCCGTTTGGCCATTGCTGTGCGTTCGGAAGTCGGGGTATCTCCTGTTCGTACTTTAGCCTGAATGATGATGTCGGGGTGACCGTGTCCCAATAATTCGGTGGAAATGCCTTCTAACGGTTGTTCCAGGTTACGTTGGATGTCATTGCTCAATGCCTTCAAAGGTGAAATATAGAGAATGTGGGTTTGATCCTCTAGTCCCTGCTCGATTCCTCTTCGGACCATTTGGTCGATTGCCGCCAAAAACGCCGCTAAGGTTTTACCCGAACCGGTGGGCGCTGCAATCAGCGTATCGCGGCCATCAAGTATAGCGGGCCAAGCTGCCTGTTGGCATGTCGTCGGCTCCGCGAAGTGATTCTTGAACCAACTGCTTATTGCAGGATGAAACTGTTTCAGGATCATTGGATAACTTTACCCGAGAAAATGCGATCGTCAATGAATAGACTGGATGTTGATTTTCTAAAATCTTGTTGGGCGGATCGCTCGACGTTTTGTTGTTAAAAGGTATCAATACGAGGTATTTTTGTTAACATTAATCACCAATAAAATTCGGCTAAGGATTTTTTGTCGAGCATAATACTTAAGGTGGCATCCGTGTATATTTTTACACTATTAGTATTTCTTTGCAGTTTTTTGTACGGTCTTAGTGCGGTTTTGTGTAAATATGGTTTACAGCACGATGTAGAATTGCGCCACAAGTCTTTCAAATCATTAATACGGTTCTTGGCTAAAAATAAGATGTGGTTGGCCGGAGTGCTGTTGAGCTTTGTGACCAACATTGTTGTTGTAGAGCTGCAAACTGTTCTCGATGTTTCGGTGGTATATCCTATTTTGAATTTTTCTTATGTATTTGTGTTGGTGCTGGGATACTACTTTTTGGACGAGGTTTTAAATTTAAGGCAATGGGCCGGTGTGCTGACAGTAATTGCGGGAACCGCATTGATCTTGTTCATCGATAGTCCGACAACCGGCCACGATGCGAATGTTTGGAACTTGGCGTCTATTAGTGTGATATCGATTTTGATTATTGTGTATCTCATTTATACCGTATACCACCGAGGGGTGGAAAACTATGAAATTGCTTACGCGATATGCACGGGCTTGTCGTTGGGCATCGTGCAGATATACATCAAAGCGAATACAAATATGGTCACGGCGGAATTGGGTCACTTTTCGATTTTCTCGATGGACAGCGTGGCATATTTCTTTACGCTCTGGCCATTTTTTATGCTCGTGTTGTTCAGCGTGATCGGCTGGATTTGTACGCAAATTACCTATTCGCATGGGAATGTTTCCGTTTCGGTACCATTGTTCGCGGTTATCCAAAGTGTCGTGACTTTGGTTTTTGGATATTTGGTGTTTGGAGAACAGTTGGGGCCGCAAAAAATTGCCGGTGCAATCAGTATTGTGTCGGGTGTTGCGATCGTAATTTTGTCTACGACAAAAGAATCCGAGATGGAATCTGCTTAAACGAAAAAAGTTTAGTTGGCAGGGCTTGTTTCTAAATCTGTTCATGCTGGTAAAAAGTTATTGATATGTCGGATCAGTTAAGGAAAAAACTCATTGCCTACGTCGGTGCACTACTGAGCGTCGTTATTGTCTGTGTGGCTCTGTCGGTTATGTACCATACATTGCACAAGATCAGTCTTGCAGATGTTCTGCACAGTCTTGAATCCTTATCATTCGTTTCCATCCTACTCGGTTTTATCATCACGGCACTCAGTTATTTTACGATTACAGGTTATGACGTCGTGGCGTTAAAGCATATCAACCGTCCCGTACCTTATCCGCGGGCGGCTTTGTCTGCGTTTCTCGCGTCAACTTTTGGTAACAATATTGGGTTCGCGGTTTTGACCGGAACGTCCATTCGTTATCGCATTTATGCGCCGATAGGAATGTCGGCGCTGGAAATTGCCAGCGTTAGTTCAATGTGTGCGCTGACGACGATATTGGGAATGGCTTTCATCTTCTCAGTGACCATATTATTACAAAGCGAAGAAGCAGCTACCGTCGGTTTTCGATTGGGCGTAGCTTATATGCAATTTATCGCGGTCGTTATTCTTGGAGCAATATTATCGTACTTGGTCTATTCGAATTATAAACCGGTGACTTTGCGGACCGCAGGTTGGTCGCTAAAACTTCCGGGAGCTAAAACAACGCTGATGCAAATTGTGCTGGCAACGACCAATTTATCCCTGGTTGGTACGTTAATTTACGTCTTGTTACCGGAAGGTGTTGAAATCAGTTTCATTGCATTTTTGAGCGTTTTTGCCCTGGCGTTGATCGCCGGAAGTGCGAGCAATGTACCCGGAGGAATTGGCGTCTTTGAGTCGGTAATCCTCCTTGGTCTACCGACAATACCACCAGCGGCTTTACTGGGTTCAATCATCCTATTTCGGTGTATTTATTATTTGACGCCGTTGGCAATTGCTGCGGTATTGCTGGTTTACCATGAAGTTAGCAAACAGCAAGGGCGCCTGGAAGAGCTACATGAATCGGGGTTAGACGTGCTGGATGAAATCGGACCGCAGATAATGTCTATGATGATTCTATTTGCCGGCATGATTTTACTGTTCTCGGGATCAATTCCAGCGGGTTTTGACCGGGATCAGTCGGGCAGTTATGTGCCGTTGTTGACTGTTGAAGTTGCTCACCTGTTGGGTGCAGCTGCCGGAATCGGTCTGATCATTGCCGCACGCGGCATTAACAGGCGATTAACCGTGGCGTTCTCGTTGGCAGTAAAATTACTGGCTTTGGGTGTGGTGACCTCGCTGTTAAAAGGTTTCGGTATTAAAGAAGCGCTTGTTTTCTGTACCATATTAGCCCTACTTTGGTATACCCGCTCTGAGTTTCGCCGCTCTGCGTCATTATTTGATGAAGGTTTCACCGTAGAGTGGGTTTCTCTAGTCGCTGTGCTTTTAGCGGTGACCATTTGGCTCGGCCTTTTCTCGTTCAAAAACATTCCCTATACAGCTTCGCTATGGTGGACGTTCTCTTTTGACTCGGACTATTCGCGCTTTTTGCGATCCCTACTGGTTGTGTTTGGCACCAGTGCTGCTATCGCGTATTACTACCTTTCGCGTCCCGACCCAGTTCCCGAATTACCCGAGTCGCAAATATTAGAACGGGTTCGGTCTATTCTGAAATCGGCTGATTCAATCCATGCAAATCTTGTTTTGCTTGGCGATAAACGGATTTTATTCGGCGATTCAGGGAGCTCTTTTCTGATGTATCAAATACAGGGGAAGAGCTGGGTCGCGCTGGGTGATCCTGTCGGGCTGAAAGCAGAATTCCCAGATTTGGTCTGGTCTTTTAGAGCGTTGTGCGACCGCTATGGGGCCTGGCCGGTTTTCTATATGGTCGATCAAAGTCAACTTGAAATATATGAGGAGCTGAATCTTCCTATCGAACAAATGGCTGATGAAGCTTTGATGCCTTTAGAGAATTTCTCACTCTCTGGTGCAATGCAAACTGAATTAATCGAAGTACATCAACGCGTAAAAAAAAGCGGTGTTGTACATGAGATTTTATCGGGCGATGACTTGCTGGCGGTCATGCCGCAGCTTAAAGCCATATCTGAAGATTGGTTGGCGGCGACTCAAACCGGAGAAATGGGTTTCTCTAGAGGTTTCTTTGACTCTTATTATATCCGCAATTTCTGCTGTGCTATAGCTCGCGTGGAGTCAAAGATTATGGCGTTTGCGGTGATCTGGACGACCGCTGACAACAGAGAGATTGGTTTAGATCTGATGCGATATCGGCATGATGCTCCCAAAAATATATTGGATTATCTGATTATTGAAACCATGTTTTGGGCTAAGAAAATGCGATATCAATGGTTTGATCTCGGTATCGCACCACTGCCGGACTTGAAACACCATCCGCTCGCACCGCTTTGGCATCGGATTAGCGTGTTGATGTATGGACAACGTCACGGTGAAATAGCGTCGAACGATAAAACGACTCCGGCGAAAGGATATAAACCGGTTTGGCGACCTAAGTATCTCGTTTCTCCCGGCGGTGTAACAACACTAAGAATTCTTCGTGATATTAAACGTCTGGTTTCGCAAAGGAACGTGCATAGGCGGGCCAATGAAAATACATTATGATGTGTTTGCTTTGTGAGTTGCATCCCTAGTGACGTAGCCAGATTCAGATAGTTTGTTTAGGCCTGATAATTATTCATGGTGGTCGAAAAGATAACCGATTGAATGGTAGGCGCTGTGCTGATCAGTAACAACAATCTTAAATTTGCCTAATTATCTTTGCAATCTAACCTATCCAGTTGAAGTTTGGAGGTTCCCAAGCTTTTCTCTGGACCGCTCAATCTTTAGTATTTATTAACGTCCTTTTATCGCTGCGACTTTGTCAATTCACGGCACTAATAACATTGTGTTAAGCGAAATTATAAAGTAGGATGTTGCGCCGCAGCATTATATTTTTGGGCTTATTTTCGGTTGAGGAAGAAACAAGAAGTTTGTCGTTGATGCAAACTATCTTTGCATCCCAAAATACTGAATTCTGGAGTTGAATGAGTGAGCATAAAAAAATTGAACGACGATACGGTTAAGTTGGGAGATCTGGACGTTGCCAGGCCTCTATACGATTTGATTCAAAACGAGATAGCGCCGGGGACCGGTATAGACACCAATCACTTTTGGTCGGAATTGTCCTGTATCGTCAAAGATTTAGCGCCTAAAAATAGAGCGCTATTGCAATTTCGTGATGAATTACAATCAAAAATTGATGAATGGCACCTGGCCCGACAAGGCAATGCGCACGATGCTTTGGCGTACAAAAACTTTTTGGCAAAGATTGGTTATCTTGCCCCGAACGTTGAAGACTTTGAGATTGAGACCAGAAATATCGATGCGGAGATTTCCGGTGTGGCGGGTCCCCAATTGGTTGTTCCATTGGATAATGCGCGTTTTGCGTTAAATGCCGCTAATGCCCGCTGGGGGAGTCTATACGATGCGCTTTATGCAACCGACGTAATTCCTGAGTCCGAGGGTTGTAAGAAAATAAAAAAATACAATCCTATTCGGGGTGAAAGAGTAATTACGGTGACGCGAAATTTTCTCGACCGTCATTTTCAACTGGAAAAAGACAGCCATAGCAATGCAATTTTATATTACATCAAGGACGGCCAATTGGTGGTTCGCATGGGGGATCGTACGGAAACCACGTTGCTGCGCGCCGAACGTTTGATTGGATATAACGGTAATCCGAAAAAACCCGACGAAATTCTACTGCGAAAAAATAATCTTTACGTTGAGATTCGTTTTGGTCAAGGTTATTTTATAGGCCGCAGAGACCACGCCAATATTTACGATATTCAACTCGAATCTGCTGTGACGACGATCATGGATTGCGAGGATTCGGTTGCGTCGGTTGATACCAGCGACAAACTCCGTGTATACCGTAACTGGTTGGGTTTAATGAACGGTACATTGGTTCGGACTATCGACAAAGATGGTGAAGTCGTTAAGCGCGAACTGGAACCCGATCGAACCTATGATGCGCCTCACGGTGGTAGTGTTACCGTGCCGGGGCGAAGTCTTATGTTGGTTCGGAACGTTGGAATTCACCTTGATACCGACGCGGTTCACTACAAAGGAGAGGCTATTCCGGAATCGATTCTCGATGCTATGGTTACCGCGTTGTGTGCGAAACACGATCTGCTGTGGAATAGTCAATATGTGAATAGCCGGGCGGGTTCGGTTTATATCGTAAAACCAAAGATGCATGGACCCGACGAAGTCGCGCTGGCAGATGAATTATTCGCGCGGGTAGAAAGTGCACTGAGATATCCTAGAAATACATTGAAAATGGGTATCATGGACGAAGAGCGTCGGACTTCGGTGAATCTAAAAGCCTGTATACGTGCTGCTCGTGAACGCGTGGTTTTTATCAATACTGGATTTTTGGACCGAACCGGCGACGATATACATACCAATATGGAGGCTGGGCCGGTATTGCCCAAGGATGAGCTGAAGACTGCAGATTGGCTGCTAGCCTATGAAGACTCAAATGTCGATATCGGTTTGGGTTGCGGATTGATGGGGCGAGCGCAGATTGGCAAAGGAATGTGGGCGATGCCGGATGAAATGGTAGCGATGATGGAAAGTAAAATTCATCACCTCAAGGCGGGCGCCAGTACGGCATGGGTGCCTTCGCCAACCGTTGCGACCTTGCATGCGATGCACTACCACATATTCGACGTTCACGATAGGCAGAAAGTTCTGCTGAAACGAACGGCGACGTCGGTGGAAGATATTCTGAAGATTCCGGTGATGGAGAGCGAGCGAAAGCTTAGCTCGGAACATATCCAACATGAACTTGAAACAAATGCTCAGGGTATATTGGGATACGTCGCGCGATGGGTCGGGCAGGGCGTTGGCTGCTCGAAAGTGCCAGATATGAATAATATTCTGCTTATGGAGGACTGTGCGACGTTACGCATTTCAAGCCAACATATCGCAAATTGGTTGCATCATGGCATACTGACTGAAGAGAATGTTCGGGAGACAATGAAAACCATGGCCTTATTGGTCGATCGGCAGAATTCCGATGATCCGGATTACACACCGATGGCAGACGATTTTGATTCGAGTATTCCGTTTCAAGCGGCGTTGGATTTGGTATTCAAGGGTAGAGAACAGCCCAATGGATACACCGAATTTATCCTTTATGCACGGCGCCTGGAAGAGAAAACATGTCAAGCCGAAGTTGTTTCCGCATAAGCTTGAAATTGGGCAAGCGCGAATCGCATAGTATCGACTAAATATTCGAGACTGTAAGGTATCGAAGCTACTCGGCGTATCATTTTGGCAATCCTGGCCGTTCTAGATGCATGATATAATCGCTTTTCATTGTGACAATTCTTGCTAGACCTATTTTTCGAAATCTAACGAACATTCGTGTGGATACAGAAAAAGATTAAATTGGCTCCTCAAGTCAGGGGCTTTCATCTAATAAACGGTGAAATTATTAGTAATTTGCCGGAAGTGGCATCTATAAAGACAGGTCTAGCCCATTTCTTCATCCAGCATACCTCGGCGTCACTATCATTGAACGAAAATGCGGATCCCAGTGTCAGAGTAGACTTTGAGTCGCACTTTAATCGAATGGTCCCGGAAAATTCGAGCTATTTTACGCATACTTTGGAAGGGCCCGACGACATGCCGGCGCATTTAAAGGCATCAATACTGGGTGCCAGCGTTTCGGTGCCAATCGCAGACGGATGTTTGTGTTTGGGAGTATGGCAGGGTATCTATTTGGGTGAACATCGTAACCGGGCTGGTTCGCGGAATTTAATCGCGACGCTTTTCGGTCAGGATTATAAGTAGAAATTGTATCAGGGCGATCCCGATCTTTTTAATAAACTTTAGCTTAGGAGAAATATTGTGTTGTATAGAGTTTTAATCGTTTTAATATCCAATATCATCGCTTCGTCGGCATTCTCAGCCGGAGTCTGGGATAAATCAATTGCCGATTTGCCACAGAACCAAAAAATTACCGTATATCGCAGCCCAACTTGCAGTTGCTGCGGATTATGGTTGGAGCATTTGACTAAAAACGGTTTTGAGGTCAACGATATAAAAACTACGGACATGCAAACCGTTAAGCAGAAATATGGTGTAAATGGTGAATTAGCGTCGTGCCATACAGCAGTGGTTGAGGGGTACGTTGTTGAAGGGCACGTACCGGCAGCAGACATTAGAAAACTTTTACAGGAAAAGCCTTCCGTCATTGGGATTTCCGTGCCGAAAATGCCGCATGGGACGCCTGGAATGGAAATGAGTGGACGAAAAGAACCCTTTTCGGTGGTTTCCTTTGACAAAGATGGTGAGAGCCAATCGTTTACTGACTACCTGTTTTATTAAGCTGTTTGATTGTACTGGGAGAGTTGTTAGATTCTGTGAGTGCTGTCAGAACAATACCTAATCTGCGTCGTCATAAAGATTTGCCTCGATCGTGTTTTTAAGGCGCAGGCTTAGCGACGACGCAATTTGCTGGGGCGGGCTGGCAATTTACCGCAATCATTTCGCCAAACAAACTGGATGGTCAGTCTTTTAACAAATCGTTGACATCCCCGGTATTCAAATTTTGTGTATGGATATCCGGATCAGAATAGCCCAAATCGTCCCGCTCAATTTCGTCGTATGGTGCACTCCAATCCTCTGGAGCTTCTATAGGTTCAAAGGGTGAATCGTACCAATTTTCGAGGTCGTAATCACCTACATCACCATTCAGATATTGAACTTCTACCGAATCTTCTAATTCGTCAAGTCCAACGACTTTGAACGATAAATGTGTTTGGAGGTCAAGATACCAGTCTCCTACGACTGGATTCGCAATAGTAGGCATTGTTCCCTTCCCTAACTTTTCGCACTCCGGTTAGCCGCAATTAAGTCATCCCGAGACAGTCTAATCAGGTTTTTATCGTAAACTACAATCCGTTGTAATCGTCCTTCATTACGAAGTTATTAACGATGGTTAAAACATGATCTTCAAGGATGTAAGCCTCCCGCTGATAGATGGAAAAAACCGCCTTGGTTTTATCGGTTGCCCGCAAACAATCAAACGGCCAACTTTGCAATGGGAATATCTACGGGACTGTTCTCTTTACCCGAAGGTTGGAACAGTTATCGGATAGATTTCTGTAGCTCCAGAGGGGACCGGTCAGGACCCAATTAGATGATGCCACTGGCCTACAGATTCCCATCTCACGATACCAACAACGGTAACCCATAGAGAAATCTCGATATGAGTGGGGTGAGCGGGCCCATCGGTCAAAGGTTTTGCAATGAGCTGATCGGATAATGCCGATAGCCCAAAAAGCCCAAACATTTACCCTTCGTCATACGGTCTTCAGAAATCTCTAGCCTGTCGATTATCAATAACAGGACAGTTACATAATATCAGAAATCAATATGACTAAAACAGTTTTATTCGATGAATTCGACGTGTTTATGATTGAATATTCGCAGTCAAAGGGCGGGTGCTCCGAAGCGGAGTTTATCCCCGGTCATGCCCACCTTTCCAAATCGATACCATCAACCATATTCCGCCGATTCCAGCGCCCAAAAACCCGAGTAATCCAAAAGCCGGTAAGCCAAACAATGTTGGCCCGCCACTCACCGTCATTACGATGGATGAGCCAATTATCAGTGCAGCGGTAATCAGACCTACGGTTAGGCGACTCGCGGCCCGGTCTAGTTGTAGGCCAAAGTGATTGAGTTGAATAACATCGACATTAATTTTGAATGCGCCGCTGCGCAGAGCTTTTAACAGACGGCGTAGGTCTTGCGGCATACTGCTTACGACCTCAGCCATTCCAACCAAACTGCGCCAACTGCGTTTGGCCAATGCGTCTGGGCGGTAGCGCGCTACCATGGCTCTTTCCAGTAACGGAGCAGCGGTACCGATCAGGTCAAAATCAGGATCGATTTGACGCCCCATACCTTCAAGAATAATTAAGGTTTTAAACAAAAGGGTCAGATCCGGCGGCATGGAAAGTTGATGATTGCGCATGAGCCCTGAAAGCTCTAGCAGCATTGCTGAAATTTTGAGCTGTTTTAACGCAATGCCGTGATAGGTATCGATGAACAATTCGATTTCAGCAGCTAGAATTGTCGTTTCAAATAAGGTGTCACTGGCCCAGTCTTGTAGAACATCGACAACACGAGATGAATCCTTGATCACAATCGCATGCAACAGATCGATGACTTGATCACGCCGGATTTCCGAAAGCCGTCCGATAACGCCGAAGTCAATAAATGCGAGCCGGTTACCCTTGACATAGATGATATTACCCGGATGAGGGTCGGCGTGGAAAAAACCGTCGATCAATACCATCTTTAAAACTGCTTCGGCGCCTCGGCTGGCGATAACCTTGCAGTTCATCCCGGCATTGCTCAGTGTCTCTACGTTACGTCCGGAAACACCATCGATGTACTCTTGCACATTGATGCGCTCACCCACCCATTCCCAGTAAATTTGTGGAATAATGATATTCGGATCGTCTTCAAAGTTTGTTGCCATGCGTTCGGCGTTACGGGATTCGACAGCAAAATCCAATTCTCGGTGTAACGACAAGGTAAATTGCCTGACAACCTCTTTGGGACGAAATCGCCGGAGCTCTGCGATTTCGGAATCCACTATCCCGGCGAGTCGTTCCAACAATCTCAGATCGGCCTCTATAGTCTTGCGTATCTTGGGTCGCCGGATTTTTACAATGACATCATGGCCGTTTTCAAGACGGGCTCGATGGACCTGAGCAATCGACGCAGCAGCCAGGGGTTCATTTTCAAAATACGGGAAAATTTGTTCGATGGGGGCGCCCAAATCCTCTTCGACCTGCGCGGCTAATTCTGAAAACGGTAATGCGGTGGTCTGGTCTTGTAGTTTTTCGAATTCCTGAATCCACTCGGGTGGGAATAGGTCAACGCGGGTGGCGAGCACTTGACCCAATTTGATAAAGGTTGGCCCCATTTCTTCCAACGCGTGGCGTACGCGTTGCGGCGGTTCGAGCTGGTTGATTTCTTCTGCATATTTCCAGCGAAGCGCTTTTCCCGTGCGCTCCAACATGTGACCCAGTCCAGCGCGTTGAACTATGTCACCAAATCCGTATCGGATCAGTATCGATGCCAAATTATGTAGTCTACCGATGTCGCGGACTGCGCTGAGAGCTTCCCAAAGCATACCAATAAATTTCCGTTGTTAAGTTTGCCGCCGTTCGTTTGAATCAGTATTCTTTTGTCAAAAATTGATGAGAGCTTACCGACAGAATAGAGATGTGTTATAACGGCGATTATAGTACTGCTAACGCCAACTGGATAGGACGCGATAGCGTCAAATGGTTCAACAGTAGCTGTCTAGCGCAGGATCGGTGGTGAGGCGATAAATTAACAAGAGGATTTGACAATGCATTTCGCAAAAACAAATATCGGGTGGGGATGGAGTAATTTATTGTTGTTGCTTCTGATCGTCGGATGCTCGGCTTCCAAACCCATGATCCGCTCGGACTACGATCACGATACCAATTTCGCGGCGTTTAAAACCTTTGGATATTTTCAAAAACTAGCCACCGATCGAGGCTACGAAACATTGGTTACGCAAAACCTTAAACAAGCGGTAACCCGGCAAATGCAGAATCGTGGGATAGAGTTTAGTCAAACGAACCCAGATTTGCTGGTAAATTTCAAATTAAAATTAGAAGACAAGCAGCAACTTAGAAGTACCGGCTATCCGGGAGGTTATTACGGATATCGCGGACGATACTATGGTGCTTGGGGTGGTTATGCCTATGATACCTATACCTACGAATATACTGAAGGGACTTTGAATATCGATGTAGTTGACCGACAGCGAAAAACGATGGTTTGGGAGGGTGTTGCGATCGGTCGAGTTAAGCAATCGGATTACGACAATCAACAGCAGGTTATTGATAGAGTTGTAGCTTCAATGTTTAAAGAGTTTCCGGTAAAAAACCAGGTTAAGCCCTAAAAAAGATTGTAGTTGCCAAGCCTGAACGATGTGAATCCGTTGGTGAGTTGACACTCTCCAACGGATTCTTAATTTAATTTTCTTCTCGGTCGATTGGACCGGTTAAGATCACTAGCGATACACGTTCTATTTGGCGGCCTTTCGCTTGGGCGGTTCAACGGTCTCAATAGGATCTCCGATCACTAATGAAGTCCACCAGGGGTTGAGCAACGCACGGCGATGCTGAAAAACCCGTATGGAGACTACAATTTTTCCGCCGTCTTTACGGTAAATAGTTTGTCTGCCGTTTGGTGTTTCCTTTTCCGTTCCGGACCATTCTTTGCCTAAGCATTCACCGAGCTTAGGTTTATGCTTGTCGTATATCGCATTGGCGGACTCTTCGCCGGATTCGCGCCATTGGCAGGAATAATTCGCCAGACCACTGGCCCATTCCCAAACCTGGCACTCGGTTCCGGGGAAAAAAGTTTGCGCATTCCAGATATCGGCTTGCTGAAGTGGGTTGTTGGTTTTGGTTCCCTGCCTAAAACTGGCATATTTGCTCGGGTATTTGTCGATGATATTTTTAATCTTGTCACAGGTTTCGGCTTCGCTGAGGGTTGCTTCAATTTTTGGTGTTCCTGCGCAACCGGCGACCAATAGGATGCAGAGCAAACTGAATAGCAAAGACGGTATTTTACGCTGTAATTGTGATTTCCAGAGCTTCATGTACTTGTTTTCCATTAGCAGGATTATCGGTTCCAGATATGTACTGGATTGGTTATAGGGTTTGGATTTTAGCACGGCCGTTTTTTAAGGGATAGTATCTCTAACCTCCGAACTATAGCGAGAGTGGGTTCACGTACAATACCTGCGATGCCGGACGAACACCTGCGCGAATATAGGTAGCGTCGGTATGTTATGATCATAGTTAGGTGATATTGGCCTGCTAATCGCGTTATGCAATTGATGGGGCTAAAGAAATCATCATCCGCCAAAGTTTATGGGTAGGGTTCCGGCGAGAAAATGGGCATAATCACCGTCCATTTTCCTTCAAAGCCTTAGATTTTGGCTTTGCCGCGGATTACAAAGTTTCCTTCAAGTACAGGCTCAATAATTCCAGATGGAAAACAAATATGACGTGATTGTGATTGGTTCCGGTATGGGTGGGTTGGCTTGCGCAAGCCTATTTTCAAAGTTAGAAAATAAACGTGTATTGATATTGGAGCGGCATTTTACCCCTGGCGGTTTTACCCATGGTTTTAGACGGAAGAAGAAATATGAGTGGGATGTCGGCGTACATTATGTCGGGGAAATGAACAAGGGTAGTCATTACCGGGCTTTATTCGATTTTGTCACGGATGATCAGGTGGAATGGCAGGCGATGCCAGAAAAATTTGATCAATTTGTGTACCCGGACTTACGTTTTGCTGCTCGCGTTGGGATTCGCCGGTTCAGACAGGATTTAATCGACAAATTTCCGGCGGAAAGTGCAGCGATCAGTACCTACTTCGAGGACTTAATGGCGGCTTCTCGGTGGTATGGCCGACACATGATTGGCAAATTGTTACCGGTTTGGCTACAGCCATTATGGCGTCTGATGAACCGCATTGGCCGCGCAAAAGCATTAACGACAACGCAAGATTATTTAGATCAACAATTCAAAGACCAGAAACTTAAAGCAGTTCTGCTATCGCAATGGGGTAACGCAGGATTACCACCTTCACAAAGCGCTTTTGCCGCTCATTCGGTTATTGCATGCCATTACCTAGATGGTGGATATTATCCGGTAGGCGGTGCTAAATCTATAGCCCAAACGGTGAATTCAATTGTTGAACGCACCGGAGGAAAAATTTTAACCAAATACCGTGTTAATCAGATAATTGTTGAAAATGGAAAAGCTGTTGGTGTTCGTGCTTCGACGCGTGCCAAAGGTCGCGAGCAGGTCGTACAGTTTTTCGCGGATACGATCGTTTCCAATGTAGGTGCTTATATCACCTACGATCAATTATTGCCTAAAGACTATCCATTGAGTTTTAGACCAGAGTTAGAGCTATTGGCTAACGGCAGTTTTCACGTATGCGCCTACCTGGGTTTTAAAGAATCACCGAAAAAACTAGGCTTTAGGGGTGAGAATTACTGGATTTACAGTAGTTATGATCATAACGATGCATTTTCCAAGCGCAACAAGGTTTTGGATGGCAAAATTAGTGGCTGTTTTTTGTCATTCCCCTCGCTAAAGAATCCCGAGTCTGAGGGACACACTGCAGAATTGATCTCCTTTATAGGACACGAACCCTTTCAGCAGTGGTCACCGCAGCGTTGGCGTAAACGTGGAAAAGATTACCAAGTGTTAAAACAGAAAATTGCTCAGGATTTGATCCAATTTGTGAATTCCCAATTTCCGGGATTCGAAGACCTGGTTGAATTTTGTGAGGTATCCACACCACTTTCCACTGCAAATTTCACCGGCCATAAGAATGGTTGCATCTATGGCTTGCCGTGTGTTCCGGACAAATTTACTGCGGATTGGCTGTCACCGCGTACACCAATCGACAATTTGTACCTGACGGGTTCGGATATTTCCGGACATGGTGTTGTCGGGGCTTTAATGGGCGGGGCAATGACCACGTTAGTGGCTTCACGCAATAAATGGCCATTGATAAAGTTAATGGTTTCGACGCAGCGCCTGTCCAGGCACCCGGAAAAACGCGATGTGTTATTGGAAAGCACCGTTTGATGACATTTGCGCCTCCAGGTTATCAGGTATTCGCGAAGCGCATTTAGACTACAATCGGATACATCCGAACCATTGCCAATAATTGCTAGATGGCGCAAACCGCCGTATTATTTTTGACTGATTTCTCGTTAGGCTTTCATTGATCGCTATTGAATTTGTTGACCTTGTACTCTGGAATTTCGGTAGAGGGATTCTGCTACCTGCTTAATGGGTTTCTCGGTTTTTCAATTAACGCGAGATGTTGATAATGCCTGATTGAGTCTACATAGACTCGTGCAAGTTGGCGAATTATCCCGTGATTAAGCTCATTGCCATTCCGCTGGTGGATAATATAGAGCTTTGTCGTGAAATAATTGGTCAAGTAATTGGTCTAAAGAGCGGGTTCTAATTGGTGATTTTAGCCTGGGAACTGACTGCAGCCGAAGACCTAATATTGTTAGAGCATTAGTGCTTCAAATTACAATAACTACAATTTGAATCAAAAATTTCAGGTAAGAAGTTAATAATATATTGATTAGCCCAAGCGCAATCGGCGACAATTTGAAATGCCGGTGCGGTCTAGTCTTCGAAATGGTTTGAGTTGGTGTAGAAAAACCAATGTCGGTTTGAGGCTTGGGTTAGTTCCGGACGTGTAATCCAAGAATCTGTCCAAGATCTTGATCAAACGCTGAAATGATGCGCTCTTGAGTGAGATCTTGAAGGGGTTCTACGCTGCGTGTTAGAAAAGGCGTTTGGGCCTATGGTTTTGGTTGGAAACTCATGGCATAAACACGTTTTCCTCGTGTAAATGGTTGGCTTTACGGGTCGATTAATCTGCATTGCGGTGAACTACAATAATATAACAATGAAAAATAACCCTACAATTAAAGAACTTAGCTCGGAAAACGCTGAATTAAAACAAAAAATCGATCAGCTCAAAGCGGAAATCGGTGAATTGTCCCACCAGAACCGGAGATATCTTGAACTGGAGAAACGCGTAGAAATTGCATTTGACGGTACCGGGATCGGTTTGTGGGAAACTAATTTGGAGACGGGGGAGATGAAGGTCAATCGAAACTGGAGCGCAATGCTGGGTTACGAGGATCAGACCGAACCTGATCACTATGAAGCATGGGAGCGTTTGGTTCATCCGGGTGACAAGCTATTACTATTCGAATTTTTTGATACACCTGGGTTGGAGGAAAACGCTGTATTCGAGTTGGAATATAGAATGCAGGCGAAGGATGGTTCATGGCGCTGGTTTTCCGACCGCGGTCGTATAATCGAATTCTCAGAGAGAGGGAAGCCTCTACGGGCGGTAGGGACTAATCGGGATATCAGCCGTCAAAAACACGCCGAAGAGCGTTTGCGCAGAATGGCGATGTACGATGTATTGACCGGCCTTCCGAACCGTAGGTTTTGTGAGGACCTGTTGACCAGGGAAATTGCATTGGCGCGCAGAAATGATTTTAAGCTCGCCGTAGTATTCCTGGATTTGGATGATTTTAAAACGGTCAATGATGAGTACGGTCATGATATTGGGGATTTACTGTTAAAGCAGGTGGCTGGTCGGATGCTAACCAGCATCCGCGATAGTGATACCGTAGCAAGATTGGGAGGCGATGAATTTTTGATTGTGCTGCAAGGTCGACATGAGCAGAAATTCAAAGAGATATTGGAGCGATTGATTCGCTTGTTATCAGCGCCGTTCGATTTGAACGGGATAACTGTGAATACTAAGTGCAGTCTCGGTGTTTCGGTGTTTCCGGATGATGCTGATAATATGGACGATTTGTTGCAGGCCGCTGATGCTGCGATGTATGAAGTTAAAAACTCGGGCAAAAACAACTACAAATTTAGTTGAATTATTATGTCACGACCATCGGAGTCGGGAACGGCAGAAAATTTAATTAAGGTTGGATGCCAGATACGGGATGGCTCTGATTCTTAAGGAATGACTATTATGATGGGATCTCGAAGCATGAAAGCTTATATTCAAGCGTTGTCGGTAGAAAATTTGGGATCTTTTGCGTGGTTTCTACTGCTGGGAGTCAGCTGCTACGGTTGTACCAATAATAGTAGCTCCGATTCTGATATTAGCGGCGTTCAACTCATCGAGCGACTTCAATCGGGATGGAGTCCTACGATTATCGATGTGCGCAGTGGCGTGGAATACAATACGGGTCACGTACCCGATGCCGTGCACGTTTCATTCTGGAGCCCGCTTTTCAGCGGTGATGCGCTAGATGCTGATAAGGCGCAACCGGTCGTGGTTTATTGTGAGCATGGGCCGCGCGCGTATATTGCTGCTTATGGATTACGCAATTCCGGATTCAAGCAGGTCTATTATTTGGAAGGCCATATGTCACAATGGCGCAAAGACGGATTACCCATTGAAAAACCATCAGAAGAATGACTACGCGTTTTAGCTTCCCGATCAGCTGCGGTAATCGTCGGGTAAGCCAACGTGTAACGCGCGGTTTCTTTCGGCAATTTCTTTGCGCATTTGCTTGCGCATTTCCGCTGCTTTAAAAAGTTTTTTGTCCAGCTCAGTTTCCAATTCTAACGGGAGAACCTTTGCCGACCGGCCATCCTCGCCTTTAGCCACCATGGTGAAATAACAAGAATTGGTATGACGCGTTTCCCCGGTGGTTAAGTTTTGTGAGAGTACTTTGATGCCAACTTCCATAGAGGTATTGCTGACATAGTTGATGTTGGCTTTTAACGTAACCAATTCACCCACTTTGACCGCTTCCTTAAAATGAACCTGGTCCAACGATGCGGTCACAACATAAGTTCTGCAATATTTGGCCGCGCAGGCGTAGGCGGTTTGGTCTAATAAATTCAATAGGGCACCACCATGAACAACACCGGAAAAATTGGCCATGTCCGGTGTCATTAAAACGGTCATATAAAGGGTTTTGTCTTGCTTGCTCATAGTTTTATTCTTAATTTTTCAAAGGATCGATTGATCATGTGTTCTTGCGTAATTGCAATGCTGAAAGTATCCCACAATAAATTTTTAACAAGACGCCGATTCTATTCCTCGTTGGGTTTTAGTGCGTAGAGTTTCGAACTGTACCCAGGTTCTTTACACGTCGAAAAGAAAGATTTTACCAAGTTTTGTACGGTGATTTCGAGAGTTTGGTATTATAATAACGCGCATCGAAGGTGACTTCTTCGCCCAGCCAGGTAGGTTTTTCGAAAGGTTCATCCGGATCATCCAGTTCAATTTCCGCCACAATCAATCCGGCATTATCCGCTATAAATTCGTCAATTTCCCAGACATGCCCATCTATCTCAACGATGTGTCTGGTCTTTTCTATCAACGGTTTACGGCTCAATGTATCTAATATTTGATTACCATCCTCTAGCGGTATTTCGTATTCGAATTCATGACGCTGTGTCCCGACTGTCACGCTCTTGATGTTCAGCCAGGCTTTGTCCGAAGTGGTTCTTACGCGAACGGAGCAATCCTTTTCGTTGTTCAAATAACCTTGGCGCATTATGGTCGACTTGCGAATGGCGTTGCGCCAATCATCATTTTGCAGCAGAAATTTTCGTTCGGTTTCAATAGCCACGGTGGATTAGGTCTTTGTCTGTAGGATCGCACATTAAATGCGTATTGTGCATTTATTTTTATTTCCGATTATACCGTCCGATTTCCGCGAATAGTTCACTTTTTATGCGGTATTTGTATTTCCTATGCGCACAAGAATATGCAGCAAATGAAAACTCTTCGAAAGAACTGCGGTGCATTGAAACACAGCCATGATCTGCAGTGGTTTGACGGCCGAAAATTCCGCTCGGGCGAGTTATGGAAGCTACATATACTGTAAAAATTGTTGAGAGCGGACGGCGTGGTTCCTTTTTTCTCTCATTATTTTGCCGGTTCCGATTTTTGCATTGGTATTGAACTGGAAGAAGCGAAAATGTGCGCCAACCTGGGCTGGAGCAAAGCTTATTTCCGTGTTAATCGAAACCCGGTTCTACAAAACTCTGCATATCGATATTTACCGAATACTACCCGAGGATGATAAAAACGATCTAAAAACGGTTAAGGACTGGCGCGATATGCAAAAACCAGGTACAAGTGGTCGAAGCGATCTGCCAGCTGAAATCGGATTGATGTTGCATGACCACTTTCAGGAAACCGAAAAAATCAGCGGTTTCGACTACAAAGCCATGTAACTCAAGCTTTTGACTCCCTAGCGTTCTGACCGCCATGGAGAGCAAAGCGAAGGCGGTTAGTCCCTGGTAGCGGCCAGGCCGCACTGTTTTTCCGTCGTGCGATAGCGCAGAGGAAAACAAAGTAGGCATACGAAAAGTCGCGTCTAGCCATTTAAAGCAGGTTTCACATTCTAGGTCAATAATGCATGGGCTTCGGCCACTTGTTCGGAGACGCCGTCTATTTCCAGCACCTCGATATCTTCTGCCAGTCCCAATTTACTGAAAGCTGGAATCGAATCCCACTGTTTGGCATCCATCGCGTCATTACTTTCGGATACAGTTTCCAAATAAGCCACTTGTACAACGTCGACGTAATCGGCTTGATCAGATGAATTGCGATTGAAATTTAGATATTCGAACGGAACAGGGCGAAGTGAGTCCGGAAAATTCCAAGCATCGACGATCATCTTACCGATTCTTGGATGGAGGTTTTCGAGCAGCGCATCAAAACTTTCCTTTTGATCCAACATTCCGTCGGTGCGGGAAGCTAACATTAGTATCGGAAGTTTACCAATTTGATGAATTAGCCCCGCCAGCATTGATTGATCGGCGTTCAAATGGTTGCACCTTGAAGACAAGGCTCGACTGATCGCTGAGACTGTAACACTGTGTTCCCAAATTCGTCTAAAATATTCCTCCAACACGGGCGAATCTGGTTTGAACATTTGTTGCATTACCAGACTGGTAATCAATGTGCGGACGGTGTTATTTCCGAGTCGGGCGATTGCCACCGGTAATTTATCGATTTCGTTAGTGCCTCTGTACAACGGACTATTAACAACCTGGATTAGACGGGCAGATAAAGCGGTATCGGTCGCGACGATATCAGCTAACTGACTGGCTGATGCCTCGCCTTTTTCAGCCGCTTGCCGCACTCGGATAGCAACATCCGGTAATGTTGGTAATACCAATCGGTTGGCATCAACCTCAGATTTTATTTGCGCAAGAAATTCATTTTCGTCGACTGCAATCATTTCGTCTTTACCCTCTGGAATACTTTGCTAAATTCACTGAAAACTACGTTGAATCTTAGAAAGTATAGGGTAAAGATTGAATTTTTACAGGAACATCCAACGCGTCTTCGAGTACAATATTGTTAGACTCGGAATGTTCAATTTTTAGTACAGCCAGCAGGCGTATTTCTCCATTCCTATATGTTGCTGAATTGACGACTTGTCCAATAGCTTGCTCGTGACCTTGCGCATATATCGGAGTTGCTGGTTTTACCCTGTATTCCGATTGATACGAAGCTAAATACATACGGCGTTTTTGCTTCCCCAAATAATGAGTCCTTGCGATTATTTCCTGACCTGTATAACAGCCTTTATTAAAACTAATCCCACCTAGGCAATCCAAATTGAACATCTGCGGCACAAACAATTCGCTGGTTTCGATGGATAGCCAGGGTGTTCCAGCAAGGATCTCACATAATCCCCATTGCTCGTCGTTAGCTTCGGTCAACTGCCAATTTTTTACCAGTGCTTGCCAGGCATTTATTGCAGCGGCGGGCTTTGCGATCAAAATCCAGCGGTGATCATCAATCTTAATTGCTATCAAGTTATCAGTTGATATGACTTGATGTTTATTTGGTGGGAGATCTATACCGGGACTGGCTGGTACGTTTTCGTGATCGATATTGGCGATTCCGAGAAGGCAATATTCAGACCCTGGACTTGCAATGTTAACCTCAGAGCGAAGCACGTACATAGTCAATTTTTTCTTGATCGTATCTATAAGGTCCGTAGGTAAAATGAGCAAAAAGCCTTCGTTTACCGGAACAAGCATAAAATTGGATAGGGCTCGGCCTTTGGGATTACATATAGCACCATAGCCGAAGGAGTGTCTATTTTGGCCCAAAATATCGCAAGTAGTTTGTCCTTGGAGGAAGGAACCCGCGTCTTTTCCACTTACTGCAAGTATCCCAAGATGGGGAATTGCACTGATGGTGGGTTTGCCGGTTAAATCCGCTGGCGTCCGCTCTGTTGAATTTGAATGCATCAGACGCGCGTTGACCTCTGATAAGAAAGTTTCCCAATTTGGGCTCATTTTGAATCTCTTTACTTGTCAATTTGTGGAGATCCTAGTATAAAATACGCCCGTTGATTACAGAAGCCGATTCGATGACTGCAAAGGTTAAAAATACTCCGGATTGTCAATCGGAGAACCAGCCTCCCCGTAAAACAAAGAAAAAATCTGAAAACAAAGAGTTGGGTGGGCGGCAAGGACCTGAGCCGACGCGTTATGGCGATTGGGAGAAAAAAGGGCGTTGTATAGATTTTTGAAGCGCAAGGAATCATTCGCCTTGCATTCGATTTTGAATTTTCTTATTCAGGACTACACGTGAAAGAACAAATGAATAGGCCATTGTCGCCGCACCTGCAGATTTATCGGTTGCCGTTAACCGCGATCGTTTCTATAACTCATCGAGCGACTGGTGTTGCCCTTGCATTTGGCATGATTTACCTGGTGATTTGGTTGATGGGAATAGCTGCTGGTCCGGAACAATTTTCGGAAACACAGGCTTTTATCGAATCAATCCTGGGCAGAATGCTTTTATTTTTCTTCAGCTTCGCGCTGTTTTTCCATTTTGTACACGGTATTCGGCATTTATTCTGGGACGCGGGTTATACTTTCGATCGGGATGAATTGGATAGGCTTGCCACACTAGAGATCATAACAGCGGTTGGCCTGACCTTGTTTGTCTGGCTAATTCGCTTGTTTGCCGGATAGGGAGAACATTATGCAGTTTCGCACCCCGCTTTCCAAAGCTCGCGGTTTAGGATCAGCAAAGCAAGGTTCACATCATTGGTGGATCCAGCGTATTACTGCGGTAGGCTTGATACCATTAACGTTGTGGTTTGGCGTCGCGGTAATTATGTTGCCTGGCGCACAATATCAAGACATCGTTACGTGGATCGCCTCACCGTGGAATTCTGTGTTATTGATAGCGACTATAATTGCGGTTTTTTACCACGCGATATTAGGGCTTCAGGTTGTTATAGAGGACTATATCCAAGCTGAATGGGCCAAGGTCAGCGCTATTTTGGCAACCAAACTTATTCTTATCTTTTTTGCATTGGCCGCGTTGTACGCAACGTTCCGTATCACTATCGTCGGATAATATTAAATGGCTGAAAGTTATAAACTCATTGAACACTCGTACGACGTTCTCGTGGTTGGTGCAGGAGGAGCGGGTCTCCGGGCAACTTTCGGGATGGCTGAAAAAGGATTAAAAACGGCTTGTTTGACCAAGGTATTCCCAACCCGAAGCCATACTGCCGCCGCCCAAGGTGGGATTAGCGCGGCGTTGGGTAATATGAATGAAGATGATTGGCGTTGGCATATGTACGACACAATCAAAGGATCGGATTGGCTGGGTGACCAGGATGCAATCGAATATATGTGTCGCGAGGCGATTCCATCGATCATTGAACTGGAGCATTACGGAGTACCGTTTTCTCGTACCCCGGAAGGCAAAATATACCAGCGCCCTTTTGGTGGAATGACAACACGCTACGGAGAAGGTACCGCTCAAAGAACCTGTGCAGCGGCTGATTTGACCGGCCATGCAATATTGGCGACTCTATATCAACAGTCGCTCAAACACGATGCAGAATTCTTTATTGAATACATCGCGTTAGACTTGATTATGGAAGATGGTGAATGCCGGGGTGTACTTGCGTGGTGTCTAGATGATGGATCAATGCATTTATTCAAAGCCCACATGACGGTATTGGCAACGGGAGGCTATGGCCGCGCTTATTTGTCGTGTACGTCAGCACACACTTGTACCGGTGATGGCAATGCGATGGCGTTGAGAGCGGGGATTCCATTGCAAGATATGGAATTTGTGCAATTCCACCCGACCGGTATTTATGGCGCTGGATGCTTAATTACTGAAGGCGTTCGGGGGGAGGGGGGATACCTGACCAATTCGGAGGGTGAGCGTTTTATGGAACGCTACGCACCCAGCGCGAAAGATTTGGCATCACGCGACGTTGTCAGCCGTTCAATCACCATAGAAGTTCGTGAGGGTCGCGGTGTCGGTGATCTAAAAGATCATGCTTATCTTCATTTGGAGCACTTGGGACAGGATGTAATAAAAGAGCGTTTACCGGGTATCGCGGAAACCGCAAGGATTTTCGCAGGCGTTGACGTTGCCAAACAACCCATTCCGATTATTCCGACGGTACATTACAACATGGGCGGTGTACCGACCAACTACAAAGGCGAGGTAGTGACGGTCAAAGACGGTGATCCTGATGCGGTAGTTCCCGGACTAATGGCAATAGGGGAAGCGGCGTGTGTTTCGGTGCACGGAGCCAATAGATTAGGTTCGAATTCGTTGCTCGATTTGGTCGTATTTGGCCGCTCTGCGGCGATTCGCTGTGCGGAATTAATCAAACCCCGTAGCCAGCCCAAACCACTTGCCGAAAATGCTTGTGAAAAAGCTTTGGACCGGTTTGATCGCATTCGTCACGCCAATGGCTCTATCAAAACAGCCGATATTCGCTTGAACATGCAAACTACCATGCAAAATCATGCTGCGGTGTTTAGAACGGGTGATGTTCTTCAAGAAGGTGTACATATAATCGATAATGTCGAAGCCTCATTCCAAGACGTTTCCGTCTCGGATCGATCGATGGTTTGGAATACAGATTTGGTTGAAACCCTTGAGTTGGATAATTTGATCGGTCAGGCTAGTGTGACGATTCGATCAGCGACCAATCGAAAAGAAAGCAGGGGCGGGCACGCCCGGGAGGATTATACGGAACGCGATGATGCAAATTGGCACAAGCACACGGTCATGTGGCGGGACGATGACGGAAATACCAAAATCGATTACCGACCGGTTCATATGTATACTTTGACCGACGAAGTGGAAGTTATCCCACCCAAAAAACGCGTTTACTAAGCATTCATATACTGTGGTTTAAACATACCGGAAATATTATGGTTGAATTTACACTCCCAAAGAATTCTGTCCCGCAGCAAGGGAAAACTTATCCAGCACCGCAGGACGCGACGAATGTTAGGCGCGTTGAAGTCTATCGTTGGAATCCGGATGAAGGTGAGAACCCAACAATCGATGTCTACGAAATAGATTTGGACAAATGCGGACCTATGGTTTTAGACGCCATTATTAAAATCAAAAATGAGGTGGATCCAACATTGGCGTTTAGGCGGTCTTGCCGGGAGGGAGTGTGCGGGTCTTGCGCGATGAATGTCAATGGCAAAAATACGTTAGCTTGCACTAAAGATATCGATGACTTGGAAGGTACTATACGCATCTATCCATTACCGCATATGGATGTCATCAAAGACTTGATCCCGGATTTGACCCATTTTTATGCACAATATGCGTCTATTAAGCCGTGGATCGAAACGCAGACACCGCCACCGGCCGACCGGGAGCGTCTGCAAAGCGTAGAGGATCGGTCGAAGCTTGACGGATTGTACGAATGTATTTTGTGTGCGTGTTGCTCGACCAGTTGCCCAAGCTATTGGTGGAATAGTGATCGCTACCTGGGGCCGGCTATATTGTTGCAAGCCTATCGATGGATTGCCGACAGTCGTGATGAGAATACCGGCGAGCGTTTAGATGAACTAGAGGACCCTTTTAAGCTATATCGCTGCCATACGATCATGAGCTGTACCGATACCTGTCCTAAAGGACTAAACCCAGCCAAAGCTATCGGGGAAATTAAAAAACTGATGGTTGAGCGTCAATAAGCCTTACTCGTGAATGAACGTCTGCGCTGGCGATGCCGCCGTGGTAGCTTGGAGTTGGATATTCTTCTCACCCGCTACCTCGATCAGCGCTATCAATCCGCCGACGATACCGAGAAAGTTCTTTTCGAGCGGCTGTTGGCACTCGAAGATTCTGATCTTCACCACTATTTTATTGCCCAAGAAGATCCCGAAGATCCAGTCTTAGCGCAATTTGTCAACACTATCCGCCGTATCCCTGCGGATCGCTCCTAAGCGATCTAACCTCTATCTGCTATCCATTATCGCGGGTCACGCGATGGCGGCGGTTGGAAGTCTTGCGAATGGGTTGCCGGTCATGTTCCGATTAATAGTTTTTATAGCGGTTCTAGTTTCATGCTATGTAACGCTTCGGCACTATCTGATCAGCGTGAGTAAAGATCTACTCGTCATTGCCCACAACGAATCCGAAGGTTGGAGTTTGCAATCTGGCAGTCAAGCGATCGAGTTTGTCGATGTAATGAGCAATAGTGTATCAACGCGGATTGTAATCATTTTGAATTTCGTTATTCATAACAAACAGCGGCGTTCTGTGGTTATTTTCAAAGACAGTCTAGATGAAGAGAGTTATCGTCAACTGCGAGTTTTGATGAGGATTCGATGTGATATTGAATAGGTCGCTAATTAATCACAATATACCCTGCCTAATTTGACACGCGGCATATAAAACTCAGTATTTATCAACGTCAAAACAATTATTCGTTTATCCATTCGCAATGGAACCCATTGCACGGTTTATTGGCTCAACGAGATGATTTCTTTAGCGGCGCTTACGCCAAAAATTGCGTGCGTAAATTCTGAAATGTGTCGGTGTCCGTGTGGCCTGTGTATTTCTGCCACCCCTGCATAATCTGCTATTAAGGATGTACTGGAAATGTATCCATCACTATATTTTGTCATATTTTCAATGAGTGATTTAGGTACCGAAGGTTGAATTAGATGCCCGTCCGTTATTTTTGGAATGTCTATTATTATGAGTTTAATGTTATTTTTTTTACAAAAATTATACATGCGAATTATTAGGGCAGATGTTAATTCTTTCTGATAATTGGAGATATCTGTTTGAGAAGGTATCGCATATTCGACAGCTCTATCTGAAGCATTTTTTGATAACTTTGTTTTAAAAAATTTCCACGTATTGTTAAAAAGTAGAGAATAAAAATAAGAGTTTTCACCCAACCATCTGACTAGTCCGAAAGAATATATAAAGTTTTGAATTTTAACACCGGGAATATGCTCATATTTTTCTATACTTAAATTACCGTTTTTATCCAAGGTAAAGAAATTCGATTTAATATTATCTTCGAAATCATTTGCGTAGAAACCCAAAACAACAAAATCCGGATTATATTTGATACCTTCATTTTCCAAGAATAGTAGCTCTTCGGCAGTGCTAAACCCAGAAATTCCTGCGTTTATTACTTCCGCATTATAACCATGGGTGTTAAGGTATTTCTCTATAATCGAAGAATAGGTGTAATTCTGACGAGCTTCGTAGCCCTGTGTATGCGAATCTCCCAAACTTATAATTCGAATTGTTCCTTTGGTTTTTTTGTAACCATAGTCAATATTGTTTCTGAGTCCCTGGTTATTGATGTTAAATTCCCATTTTCCGTCGACGCTCGTATGTATAAATGTGGAATTCGGACGAATTTTTCTCAATTTATATTGCCCGTAATTTGCATCAGTATGATAACGAGGGAATAAGACAGTTTCCTCTTTAAATAAAGAACGGACTATAAATTCTGCAACTAAGAAACAAATTGCAATAATAAATATTAAAAATGAAATATTAGTCAATAATATTTTAAATTTCATTTTATTTTTACGCATATTACGGTTCCGATAACCTTATAATTTGAAAAATAGTATTAAGAAAACCTAGATAACAAAGTTAATGTAAAAGTGCCCACTTCATTGTTTTTATAAGATATGTAGGCCAATTTGTAGGCGCCATGAATTGGTTGATCAATTTTAAATGGGCATACAGCCGTCCGGATATTGCTGCAAAAGCTCTGTATTAGGCTGAATCTTTTACGGTACTTAGATTTACTAAGTTCCTTTTTTTCGGAATAAACCTATTCCATAGAACTCAAAACTAATTAACGGTGTTACGCGATGGGCACCGACGGGCTGGAAGTAGGCTTCATTACCAAGTTTCCTATCTTGTTAGAAGTCTTATCCGGCGCGACTCTTTGCCAGGCAATGCGAGCTTCCGTTAACCCCATTAATAACATAATGACGATGGGCATTACGCCATGCATCAATCCGTTGGTCGAACTATTCGCCAGAATAACAATGACCAGCGTTAGGTTTGTTGCTATGTATCGATCAGATCGCGCAAGTACTCGTGCGCGGCGGAAGAGAGTGATAAATGCTCCAGCGTATAACAAATACCCTAATATGCCCCCGTATTCCAACCATTCTACATTGAAATTGTGTTGGGTGATCATCAATTCGCCTTTACGTAAACCAACCCCTATTAACGGATGATCCGCGAAAATATTTAAACCTTCCCTGAATACAGAAGCTCGAACAAAAAGAGATCGCTTCCAATTTTCAATGTTAATTACACGATCTATTGTATTATTCTCTTCTTTGAAATATTGCTCATGTTTAACGAGTTCGGGCGCTGAAGCTAATAATAATGTTAAACTAAGTGTGGAGGCCAAGAATATTACTAATATATGTAAGCTAAAACCTTTCCGTATCCCTACATAGATGAAAGGAGTAAATAACAAAACAACCATATACATTCTCGATAACGTTGCGAAGAAACCCGCTAACAGTAATATATAACCGACTAACCAATACCAACGACGCCACAATTTAAGCGATATCAATGAAACCAAGGGTACTGCGAAAAGTGTTGCAGCACTAATATACTGCATATTTAATACAGAAACTCGTTTTTGTACTACGATAAATTCAGCGGTTACAACCACTGAGAATAGTATTATACTAATCAAAAACATAACAAAAACTTTCTGCCATTCCTGCTCGTTACGGACAAGATAATGCATTGCAATATATGTGAGAATTGGAACAAAAATTGCGTTGAAAGCAAGATGACCGCTTTCTACAACGTTATTGGCTGATAATGTTGATATTAAATAGGACAAGGACAGCATCAACAACCATTTGTCGGTCGGAGAAACCTTGCCTAGTAATAAAGTTCTGAATATTTTAGGAATAGCGATTATATTCAATAATAAAATTCCTAAAGTGAATGAATAAAAGGTGATTATACCGATCTCAATGTTGCCGATAGCGTCTGAGAAAGGAAGTATAGCCACAACTAAACCTACCAAACCTGTTAAATCTTTTTTAATCAATACGAGTAGAAGCAATCCATTAATTAATGCAAGAAATAGCAATATAGAGATATCTGGTATGAACCCAATACTGAATATTAGTCCAGCCTGTATAATAAGAAATCCTGCAAAACAACCGTATAATGTTAATGTTCGCTTTATCAAGGCTCTATTCGTTTGTAAATTAATAATGAGAAAAATTAGCGTGCTTCGGCTGAAAAAATTTTGAAGGATTCCTGCCTAGAGCTGATTTTCGGTGCCGCGTCTGATGAACAAGATATAAAAATATTCGAACTTGTCTAATTTTAATTGTCTTAGCGCCTAAACGTACCAAAACGAGGTCATTTTATAGATCAATTAGATGAATAGTTCATGAAATTTACTTAAATATTCGGACATATTGCACGGTTTGGCGTATTTGCGGCGAAATAATGTTTGTCCTTCGTTTCGAATTGTCGCACATTTGAACGGGTTCACAGAATCACTTTTTTGGTTCCGGTAGGATCGAAATTCTCCCTAAGAAACGAAGGTAGAATTATTATGAAAATTTTTGTTAAAAGATCGATATTGTTTTTTGCTCTATTTATATTTTCTGCGTTGGTCTCGGCGCGCGCGATTAATGTTAATACCGCGAGCGCTGAAGAGATTTCCGACGCGATGTCCGGTGTAGGGATGGTCAAGGCACAAGCTATCGTAGATGATCGCAAGCTAAATGGTCAATTTAAGACGTTGAATGATGTCGCACGGGTTAAGGGAATTGGTTTGGCCACGATCGAAAAAAATAGGGAAAGCGTTGTAGCGGAATAGAAAATTGGGTTGTCTTGGCGATAGCGGGCGCTATTATAGCGCCCGTTTTTTTTTAACGACCGACTTGTGTACAATCCACGTCTCATGATGATTTGTCGGAACGCAGTCCATACCAAAACTTTTAATTTTTTGTCGCGAAGAGTTGAAATATTGGTTTTCAACGCAAAGTCCATATTTAGTGACGCTAGCTATCAATGATAGCTGTAATCCCATTGGATAAATCGGATATTCTACGGGTGTTTCTGGGAATCAAACGCAACTATTTTTAAGAATGCGGGGATATACGCGCTGTGAACAAAAATATAGTCTGGCATAAAGCTGTTGTTAAACGGGGCATGCGACAGGAACAGAACAACCATAAGAGTTTTATCCTGTGGTTCACTGGGTTGTCTGGCGCGGGAAAATCGACATTGGCTCACAGATTAGAAGACATACTGTATCAACGAGGATGTCGCACTTATGTGTTTGACGGGGATAATGTCCGACATGGTTTGTGCTCGGATCTAGGTTTTAGTGATGCCGATAGGCATGAGAATATTCGGCGTATCGGCGAAATGAGTAAATTATTCATCGATGCTGGCGTTGTGGCATTGACGGCTTTTATTTCACCTTATCGTCAAGATCGTGAAATAGTTCGTTCATTGGTCGAAGACGGAGATTTCATCGAGATACACTGCAGTGCGTCGGTGGATGTTTGTGAAACTCGGGACCCCAAGGGCTTATATAAAAAGGCACGATCCGGAGAAATTGCTGAATTCACCGGCATATCATCACCATACGAAGTACCGGATGCGCCTGAAATATCGGTAGACACGGGATCTAAAGGTCTCGATGAATGCGCACAACAAATTTTGAATTATTTAATAGAAAACGATTTGATCAATGCTGAATTGTCAGTCGGAGAGAAGAATTAATGAAGATTAAAAAGGCGGTGTTTCCCGTTGCGGGAATGGGTACACGATTTCTTCCGGCAACTAAGGCTAGCCCGAAAGAAATGCTGCCGGTTGTAGATAAGCCATTAATTCAATACGCCGTTGAAGAAGCAGTCGCAGCCGGCGTTGAGGTGATGATTTTCATAACCGGGCGAAATAAACGGTCAATAGCAGATCATTTTGATAAGGCTTATGAATTAGAGACAGAATTGGAGCGTCGCAACAAGGACGAAACTTTAAGTTTTGTTAGAAATATTGTCCCCGATAATGTTTCTTGTGTTTATATTAGGCAAGCGGAAGCTTTGGGATTGGGGCATGCTGTTCTTTGTGCAAAGCCGATCGTTGGAGATGAACCGTTCGCTGTGATTTTGGCTGATGACTTGATAGATGATAAAAAATCTGGCTGTCTATCACAAATGGTCGAGCAATTTGCAACTCAGAAAGCAAGTATTCTTGGTGTCGAGCGTGTTGATCCGTCAACAACAGCAAGTTATGGGATCGTTAAGACGGCATCGCTTGATGCCAAAATCGGGCGCTTAGAAAGTATAGTGGAGAAACCGCAACCACAGAATGCTCCTTCTAATTTAGGCGTTGTGGGTCGTTACATTTTAACACCCGCTATATTCAGTAAGATAGAGCGGACAGGCGCGGGTGCTGGAGGGGAAATTCAGCTCACAGATGCGATCGCTGATTTGCTGCTGGAAGAGCCGGTATTTGCTTACAAATTCGATGGTATTCGTTATGATTGCGGATCGAAATTAGGTTATTTGATCGCAACTGTTGAACATGGGCTGCGACACCAAGAGCTTAAGGACCAATTTACGGATTATCTATCCAATCTGAATATCGACCGTGTCCAGTCAGAATAATGGTTGGGTGCGTTTAAACTGAAAAATTTGAGCCTGTGGCTAAACGCGACCTCAGCTTTTAGCCACAGGCTTAAGTTGTCAGAAAAGACCGTGCGTCGAACGATTAGTTAATATTGGATTAATTGCTGGAGACAAATTGACCAATACGCTGAAGCGCGATTTGAAGATTTTCCATGCTGGTCGCGATTGAGATTCGAGCGTTTCCTGGACACCCGAACGCAGATCCTGGAACCAATGCCACGCCGGCTTTCTCGATCAAATATTCTGAAAGTCCTAGGTCATCGTTAATGCCCTGAATATTGTCGATTATCTTCTGCATCCTGGGAAAGACATAGAACGTTCCGTCGGTGGGCAGACAGTCTATTCCAGCCATATTATTGAGTTCGTTGACGACATAGTCGTGCCTTTCCTTGAATGCATTTAGCATAACCAGTATGCATGTTTGGTCCCCGTTCAACGCGGCTTCCGCGGCAACCTGCGAGATGGACGTTGGGTTTGATGTGCTTTGCGACTGTATTTTCTTCATGGCGGAAATTATCTGGGCTGGACCTGCTGCGTATCCGATCCTCCAACCTGTCATGGAATAAGCTTTGGAAACGCCATTTAATACCAAGGTTCGGTCGATTAGATCGGGGCAGGCATTCAAAATATTGCAAAAACTACCAGTTTTCCACAGAATGTGTTCATACATATCGTCGGTGGCGATAATGACTTGGGGGTATCTGCGCAGGACAGCTCCGATCGACCGAAGTTCGTCTATTGAGTATCCAATTCCAGTCGGATTCGATGGGCTGTTAATCACAAAAAGCCGCGTTTTATCGCTTAGTGCATCTTCCAATTGCTCTGCTGTGATTTTAAAACCTTGTTCTTGTGCAGCACTGACGATTACGGGTTGTCCGCCGGCAAGCAGCGCCATATCCGGGTAAGAGACCCAGTAGGGTGCTGGAATGATAACTTCGTCTCCAGGATTCAGAATTGCCTGGGCAAGGTTGAAAAAGCTCTGCTTTCCGCCACAAGAAACTAGTATTTGACCCGCTTCATAGGAGAGTTGATTGTCACGTTGAAACTTTTCGATAATGGCTTTTTTTAGATTAGCGGTTCCATCAACCGGGGTATACTTGGTAAAGCCATCGTTGATTGCCTGAATTGCCGCGTATTTGATGTGCTCAGGCGTGTCGAAATCGGGTTCTCCAGCGCCTAATCCGATGATATCATGCCCGGCTGCCTTCATCGCTGCGGCTCGGGCTGTGATTGCTAATGTGGGTGAGGGTTTAACTGCAGTAACGCGGGTCGACAATGTTGTGCTCATATTTTGTAACTATATTTGGTGTGATTTTTAAGTTTGCTGACTAAATAGCCGGTTGGCTACCGAGTTTTTGAATTGAAAAAAAGGCTTTGTTAGCAGTTTGTAACACTAGCCACCCACTTTACCTCTAGATCTTTGAATTACTGAATCGATCAATAATACTAGATTTATCGCTATAGCTGAATTCCCGATGGAAAAAAATTTCAAATTGCATAGCGCTTTTAAGCCAAATGGTGATCAACCACAGGCTATCGACAAGATTTCCGATGGCCTGCATAGCGGGGAATTGCACCAAACTTTGTTGGGTGTAACCGGGTCTGGAAAAACTTTTACTATCGCCAACGTTATTGTTGAGGTTCAGAGGCCGACCATGATACTGGCGCCCAACAAGACGCTGGCGGCTCAGCTTTACGGAGAAATGAAAGATTTCTTCCCGGAAAATTCAGTCGAATATTTTGTGTCTTATTATGATTATTATCAACCCGAGGCCTATGTGCCTGCTTCTGATACCTATATCGAAAAAGATGCGTCGCTAAACGAGCATATTGAACAGATGCGGCTTTCAGCGACCAAGGCATTGCTGGAGAGACAAGACACTATAGTCGTGGCGACGGTCTCATCCATTTATGGTTTGGGTGAGCCGGAATCCTATTTCGCCATGGTATTGCACCTTGTTCGCGGTGACATCATTAACCAGAGGAAACTACTGCGGCGTTTGGCTGAAATGCAATATACGCGTAATGATATCGAGTTGAGGAGAGCAACCTACAGAGTGCGCGGAGAAATAATCGACATATTTCCAGCTGAATCTGAGAAGGAAGCGTTGCGCGTTGAACTATTTGATGACGAAATAGAACGAATGTCATTATTCGATCCGTTGACCGGAGAAATTATTAACCGCATTGCGCGTTATACGGTATATCCCAAAACCCACTATGTCACCCCGCGCGAAAAGCTACTGGAAGCAGTCGATCAGATCAAAATCGAGTTGAAAGAACGTTTGGAACAGTTGCGGTCTTTGAATAAATTGGTCGAAGCGCAACGCTTGGAACAACGCACATTATTCGATATGGAGATGATCCTGGAAGTGGGTTATTGCTCGGGGATCGAGAATTACTCACGATATTTGTCCGGTCGTGACGTTGGCGATGCACCACCGACGATGTTCGATTATCTCCCGGATGGGGGTTTGTTGGTCGTCGACGAGAGCCATGTAACGGTGCCCCAGCTTGGGGCGATGTATAAAGGTGACCGGTCTCGCAAAGAAACGCTGGTTGAATATGGTTTCCGATTACCATCCGCGCTGGATAACAGGCCATTACGTTTTGATGAATTCGAAGCCCGTTCACCACAGCGGATTTATGTATCCGCGACGCCTGGGCCTTACGAGCGTGAGCATTCCGGTAGTGTGATAGAACAGGTGGTGCGTCCCACAGGTTTGGTTGATCCTGAGTTGGAAGTACGGCCCGCATCGACCCAGATTGACGACTTAATGTCGGAGATTCGGCTGAGGATCGAATGCAATGAGCGCATACTGGTAACGACATTAACTAAGCGTATGTCAGAAGATCTTACCGAATACTTGATGGATCATGACATTCGAGTACGTTATCTGCATTCTGATATCGATACGGTAGAAAGGGTCGAAATTATCCGAGATTTGCGTTTGGGTGAATTTGATGCCTTGGTTGGGATCAATTTGTTGAGAGAAGGTTTGGATATCCCCGAAGTTTCGTTGGTTGCGGTACTCGACGCTGATAAAGAGGGTTTTTTACGCTCGTCGGTTTCATTGATACAAACTATAGGCAGAGCGGCCAGAAACGTACATGGGAAAGCCATACTATATGGCGATTCCGTGACCCGGTCGATGCAGCAGGCGATCGATGAAACCAACCGGCGTAGAGAGAAACAAATCGCGTATAACAAAGAGCACGCTATTGAACCGAAGTCGATTCAGAAATCCGTGAAAGATATATTGGAGATGACGGTCGCTGGTGCGGGTTGGGATTCCAAGCGCGGCAGGAAGCTACGAGTGGCGGAGCAAAAAGCCGACTATGACATTACTTCGCCCAAACAGGCGGCTAAAATCATCAAAAAGCTTGAGGAACAAATGTATCAGCACGCAAGGGAATTGGAATTTGAGGAGGCGGCCCAAGTGCGTGATCAAATTCAACGACTACAAGTTGAAATGATGAGTTGACGTTGTCCGCGTGCTCAAAGTTTGTCATTTCAAATAAAGAAAAAACAAAAGATTGATGCAAGTTACGGAAATTGTGACCTAAAGTCTTCAGGTTTTGTTCTTAAGACTCTTTTAGCATTGGAGAAAATGGAGTATAATTGAAAAACTTTGTAGGAAGCCTTATAGGCGCGTAGCTCAGCTGGTTAGAGCACCACCTTGACATGGTGGGGGTCGTTGGTTCAACTCCAATCGCGCCTACCAACATCTAAAGCATCGCATTGCGATGCTTTTACTTTTTGAGAGATCGAGATTCCGGGCCAAATTAAGTCCGAACCTAGCAAAAATGCCGACCATTTCATTACCTGACGGATCCAAGCGAGATTTTGACGGCGTCGTTTCTGTCATGGATGTGGCCAAGTCGATCGGCCCAGGTTTGGCCGGAGCCGCGGTAGCGGGGCGCGTAAACGGTGAGTTGGTGGATTGTTCTTATCCGATCGAAAGTGATAGCGATGTACAGCTGGTTACCGGCCGCGACGAAGATGGTGTCGAAGTCATCAGGCATTCTACTGCGCATTTACTGGCCCAAGCTGTCAAGCGGTTATTCCCAAGCGCTCAGGTTACGATTGGGCCCGTTATTGAAGACGGTTTTTATTACGATTTTGCGTTTGAAAGACCATTTACGCCGGATGATCTGGAAGCCATCGAAAAAATGATGCAGCGCTTGGTTGATGAAGCGATCGATGTCGAACGGTCGGAAATGCCACGCAATGATGCGGTCGAATATTTTAAAGGGATTGGCGAGGCTTACAAAGCCGAAATCATCGAGAGTATTCCTGAAAATGAGATCATCTCGTTGTACCGTCAGGGTGGTTTCACCGATCTTTGTCGTGGACCGCATGTGCCGGACACTGGGCGCTTAAAAGCGTTCAAATTGATGAAAATAGCTGGAGCCTATTGGCGCGGTGACTCCAGAAACGAAATGTTACAACGGATATACGGTACGGCTTGGCCTGATAAAAAGGCGTTAAAGCAGTATATTCATAGGCTGGAAGAAGCAGAAAAGCGCGATCACCGAAAGATTGCCAAAACGCTGGATCTTTTTCATACCCAGGAAGAAGCGCCGGGTATGGTGTTCTGGCACGACAAAGGTTGGACGCTGTATCAATTAATCGAACAATATATACGGCAGAAATTGCGTGAAAAAGACTATTTGGAGGTTAAAACGCCGCAAATGGTCGATCGGTCGCTGTGGGAAAAGTCAGGTCACTGGGACAAATTCGGTGACATGATATTTACCACCCATTCGGAACACCGCGATTATGCGATCAAACCGATGAATTGCCCTTGTCACGTACAAATATACAATCAAGGGATAAAAAGTTACCGCGATTTACCAATTAGAATGGCTGAGTTTGGTTCTTGTCACCGTAACGAGCCATCGGGAACCCTGCACGGTTTAATGCGGGTTAGGAATTTTGTGCAAGATGACGCGCATATTTTCTGTACCGAGGACCAGATTCAAAATGAGGTATCTGCATTTATCGATTTATTGTTTGAAGTTTATAAAGCGTTTGGCTTCGATCAAATACTGATAAAACTTTCGACACGACCTGAGAATCGCGTTGGAGATGATTCTGTCTGGGATAAAGCGGAGCAAGCCTTGGAGTTGGCTTTGGATACGAAAGGATTGGACTGGGCTTTGCAGCCTGGGGAAGGTGCTTTTTATGGTCCCAAAATAGAATTTTCACTAAAGGATTGTTTGGGACGTATTTGGCAATGCGGAACCATCCAGGTCGATTTCTCGATGCCGGAAAGATTGGCTGCGCATTATGTCGCCGAAGATAGTTCACGGCAGGTTCCGGTTATGTTGCACCGAGCTATATTGGGTTCATTGGAACGATTTATCGGAATACTGATCGAGCACCATGCCGGGACATTTCCATTTTGGTTGTCGCCGATTCAGGTCGTTGTGCTGAATATTGCGGATCGACACGCAGAATACGGGGAAGAAATTTGCCGAATCCTTAAAAAACAAGGCTTTCGTGTAAATATAGACTTGAGAAATGAGAAGATCGGCTTTAAAATCCGCGAGCATTCTATGCAACGCATACCTTATCTTCTGATTGTTGGCGATAAGGAGATGGAGAGCCATACTGTTTCCATTAGAACCCAGAAGGGTGAAGACCTAGGTTCTAAATCTATAGATGAATGCATGAATTTGATGGGGCAAGATCGAGATGATCAGCACTAATTACGAGGAGAGATAAGGATCGCTGCTAATAAAGAAACCCGTTTGAACGATGAGATAACGGCGTCTACGGTTCGATTAATCGGACAAGACGGTGAACAGGCTGGTGTGGTCGGTACGACCGAGGCTAAACAAATGGCCTATGATGCCGGTTTGGATTTAGTGGAAATATCGCCAAATGCCGAACCTCCGGTATGCCGTATTATGAACTACGGTAAATATCGATTTGAACAAAATAAAAAGCAACAGCTTGCGAAAAAGAAGCAAAAACAAATTCAGGTCAAGGAGATCAAATTCAGGCCAGGCACCGGGATAAGCGATTATCAGGTGAAATTGCGGAATTTGATTAGATTTCTTGAAGACGGCGATAAAACCAAGATCACGGTTAGATTTCGCGGTCGGGAAATGGCCCACAGAGAACTGGGGATGGATTTGCTGAAACGAGTTGAAAAGGATTTGGAAGAGCTGGCAACGGTCGAACAATATCCCAAAATGGAGGGCCGACAAATGGTGATGGTGCTGGCCCCAAAGAAAAAGAAATGAATTTATTCACCGTAGGGCGTCGTTCTGCGGTTGCTTAGCGAATTATAAATACTGGAGTTTTAGAAAATGCCAAAAATTAAATCAAACCGTGGGGCGGCAAAAAGATTTAACCGCACTGCCAGCGGTTTTAAATGCGCACAGTCTCATCGTCGCCACATTCTTACCAAGAAAAGCACCAAACGCAAAAGGCAGTTGAGAAGGCCTAACACATTGCATGCTGCGGACGTAAGAAGCGCCACACGTCTGTTGCCATACGCCTAATCCTGTTATTTTTAATTGAGGTAGTATTTTATGCCAAGAGTAAAACGAGGTGTTACGGCCAAAGCCCGTCACCGTAAAGTTCTAAAACAAGCAAAGGGTTATTACGGCGCTCGCAGTCGTGTGTACCGTGTTGCCAAACAAGCCGTCATCAAGGCTGGCCAATATGCCTACCGAGATCGCAGACAGCGGAAACGCCAGTTTCGGCAATTGTGGATTGTTCGTATCAACGCCGCCGCGCGTGAATGTGGTTTGTCCTACAGCCGTTTTATGAATGGTTTGAGTAAAGCCTCTATAGATATTGATCGAAAAGTCCTGGCTGATTTGGCTGTTAACGACAAAGAAGCATTCGCCGAGTTGGCGAAATTGGCTCAAGCCTAGGCGATTTAGATCTTGGGAAAGGATGCTGCATCCTTTCCCGCACATTCCACCTCCATTACCACACGGGCAGGGCAGTGAGTACTAGCCTAGAAGAATTACTTGCGCACGCCAACAGCCAGCTTGGTGAAGCGAATAACGTTAGCGAACTCGATCAAGTTAGAGTTCGATTCCTCGGTAAAAAAGGCCTTTTTACCGAGCGAATGAAGGCTTTGGGAAAACTTCCCGCAGAGCAACGCCCGCTGCAGGGCCAAGCGATTAATGCCGCCAAAACACAATTTCAGGAAAACCTGAATGCCAGAAAGGTTGCATTGCAAAATGCTGTTCTAGAGCAAAGGTTACAAAAGGAAAAGATTGACGTTACACTTCCGGGAAGAGGTTGCGCTAATGGGGGGTTACACCCGGTGACATTGACGCTACGTCGAATCCAGAAGATATTTGGCAGCGTGGGTTTTCAGGTTGAAGAGGGCCCGGAAATTGAAGATGATTATCACAATTTCGAAGCCTTGCATATCCCGGAGTATCATCCAGCACGGGCGATGCACGATACCTTCTATTTTGACCAGCATACTTTGTTACGTACACATACGTCTCCGGTGCAGATCCGTGTCATGGAGAACGAGGCCCCGCCGTTTAAGATAATTGCACCGGGTCGGGTTTATCGATGTGATTCGGATTTAACCCATACACCCATGTTCCACCAGGTTGAGGGGTTTCTGGTGGATCAAGACGTTAGTTTCGCCGATTTGAAAGGGGTTTTATTCCAATTTCTCACGGCATTTTTCGAAAAGAAAATTCAAGTCCGGTTTCGTCCCTCGTACTTTCCTTTTACCGAACCGTCTGCCGAAGTCGATATTGAGTGTGTCATGTGTGACGGTGGGGGTTGTCGGGTATGTGGAAACAGCGGGTGGCTTGAAGTCCTCGGTTGCGGAATGATCCATCCAGAAGTGTTTAAAGCCGTGGACATTGATTATGAGCACTATACCGGATTTGCGTTCGGCATGGGGGTAGAGCGATTGGCGATGTTGCGCTATGGCATCAATGACCTTCGATTGTTTTTTGAAAACGATTTACGCTTTTTACAACAGTTTAAATAATGATACGCCGCAGATGTCTGCTGCGGTAACTCGATACACAATTCTAATAAGGTAAACACATGCGCTTTAGCGAAGCTTGGCTACGCGAATACGTAAACCCCAAGATAGATACCGCTACCTTGGTTCACCAACTGACTATGGCTGGATTGGAAGTAGACAGCGTGGAGCCCGCGGCCGCTGATTTTCGTGGCGTAGTCGTCGGTGAGGTTGTTAGTGTAGAAGCTCACCCTGACGCGGATAAACTGCAAATTTGCCGCGTCAATACCAGCGGCGATAATGAGTTACTGCAAATAGTCTGTGGTGCGTCCAATGTGCACGAAGGGATGCGCGTGCCTACCGCTCTGGTTGGCGCAATACTTCCCGATAATTTTAAAATTAAACGGTCCAAATTACGCGGCACAGAATCATATGGGATGCTATGTTCGGAAAAAGAACTGGGCATGGCTGATTCGGCCGACGGTTTGATGGCGTTGCCGGCAAACGCAGATATTGGGATCGATGTCCGTGAATTTCTACAGCTCGATGATTCGATAATCGAAGTAGACCTGACACCGAATCGAGCTGATTGCTTGAGTATAGAGGGTGTTGCACGCGAAGTAGCAGTATTGAATAAGCTGGATCTGGCGGAACAGTCACTGAATCCTGTCGCATTGACGCATGAGGATCAGATTTCGGTGCGCGTGGATGCATCTGAGGCTTGCCCTCGCTACCTGGGCCGTTTAATCCGAAATGTTAAAGTAGATGCCGAAACGCCATTGTGGATGCAGGAGAGACTGCGCCGGTCCGGGCATCGTAGTTTGGGACCCTTGGTTGATGTAACCAACTATGTGTTATTAGAATTGGGACAACCTCTTCACGCTTTTGATGCAGCTAAAATTCACGGCGGGATCGTGGTCCGGTATGCTGAAACCGGCGAGCGGCTTGATTTGCTGAATGACGAAAGCATTGAGTTAAACAGTGATACCTTGGTCATAGCTGATCAACAATCGCCGTTGGCTTTGGCTGGTATTATGGGAGGGCAAGCGTCAGCCGTGGGTGACAACACGGTCGATGTGTTCCTGGAATGCGCCTTTTTCAGTCCGACAACGATCATGGGAAAGGCTCGTGCATACGGATTACATACCGATTCATCGCACCGCTTTGAACGAGGTGTGGATCCACAATTACAACAGCGAGCGATTGAACGAGCGACCCGGTTAATTGTAGATATTGCGGGTGGGGAAGTGGGTCCGGTGACCGAACAGTCCGCACCAGAACATTTGCCGAGCGCCGAACCAATATTACTTAGATCAGACAGAATTCGAAAATTACTCGGGATTTCCAGCGACGATGCGGAAATCGAGGATATTTTGCAGCGCTTGGGCATGACTGTTGAGCGAAAATCCAACGGATGGGTAGTCAAAGCACCCAGTTACCGTTTCGACATAGCGATTGAGGCAGATCTTATCGAAGAAATTGGCCGCGTCGTAGGTTACGATAATCTTCCTCAAAGTGCGTTGCAGATGCATACCGAACTATTGCCGGATTCCGAGGCGATATTAGATTTGGATAGCATCAAAGATCTGTTGGTTGCCAAAGATTATCACGAAGCGATTACCTACAGCTTTGTAGATCCAGAACTTCAACGGCTAGTCTATCCTGACCAAAGTGCTATTCCACTGCAAAATCCGATATCATCAGAGCTTGCAGTGATGCGAACCGGGCTTTGGGCGGGCCTTATTCTTGCTGCACAACATAATTTAAATCGTCAACAAAATCGTATTCGTTTATTCGAATCGGGGCTCAGGTTTTTAAAGAACCATAAAGACATCCTACAAACCAAATCGCTTGCCGGATTGATATATGGATCCGTCGTTGCAGAACAATGGGGGAAGGTTGCGCGCGCGGTCGATTTTTACGATGTTAAAGCCGATGTTCAAGCAATTTTGGATTTAGCTGGCCAGTGTTTTGAATTTATCCCTGGCCAACATCCAGCGCTTCATCCGGGACAAAGTGCGCAAATTAATGCAATGGACGGTGAGCATGTAGGTTGGTTGGGCATGCTTCATCCAACTTTGGAAAAAACACTGGATTTTGACAGTAGCGTTTTTTTATTCGAGTTGGACTTGCATAAAATACTCACAAAATCGATACCCTCTTTTGAACCGCTATCACGCTTTCCATCGGTTCGGCGCGATTTGGCGGTGATCGTAGACGCTGAAATAGCGGCTAATAAATTGGCGGAAGCAATTACGGCATCTAACCGGTCTATGATAAAAGCGGTCAATATCTTTGACGTTTATCAGGGCGCTGGCGTAGAATCCGGAAGAAAAAGTGTTGCTTTAGGCTTGATTTTACAGGATTCTTCACGCACACTTAAAGATACTGAAATTGATGCTATAGTTTCAGGTGGTTTGAAGAAATTAACCGATGACTTTGGTGCACAACTTAGGGAATAGCTTATGGCAGTAACCAAGGCCACCTTGGCAGACAGACTATTTGAAGAGCTGGGTTTGAATAAACGCGAAGCAAAAGAAATGGTCGAATTATTTTTCGAAGAAATCAAAGGTTCGTTAGAAAATGGCGATCAAGTAAAGATTTCAAGTTTCGGCAATTTTGATTTACGTGATAAAAATCAGCGGCCGGGTAGAAACCCCAAAACTGGTGAAGAAATACCGATTTGTGCGCGACGGGTAGTGACGTTCAGACCAGGACAGAAACTGAAGGCTCGCGTGGAAGCGTATGCTGGAACCGAGTAACAATAATGAGTTACCGCAGATTCCTGCCAAGCGATACTTTACCATTGGTGAAGTAAGCGAATTGTGTGCGGTTAAACCGCACGTACTACGTTACTGGGAGCAGGAATTCCCCCAACTCAAACCGGTTAAGCGCCGCGGTAATCGCCGCTATTATCAGCGCCACGATGTGTTGATGATCCGGCAGATCCGCTCGTTACTCTACGAAAAAGGTTATACGATTGGCGGTGCCCGAGGCCATTTGTCCAGCGACGATGCCAGAGAAGATGCGACTCAGAGCAAGCAATTGATCCGCCAATTGTGTGTAGAGTTAGAAGAAATTCTTGATCTGCTCAAATAAGCCGTTCGTAAATCGCCGAGTTATTCGGTAGAATCCAAAACTCACAGTCGGGGCGTAGCGCAGCTTGGTAGCGCACCTGCATGGGGTGCAGGGGGTCGGAGGTTCAAATCCTCTCGCCCCGACCAATAAAATCAATAGGTTATGTTAAGTGGAGGCCGTTAAATAATGGTTGGGGTGACCGCTGGGGTAACCTTTTGGTCATTATAGGGATGACGTTTATAAGATTTAGCGGATTATCATTGCCCGTCTCCAACGATGAAGACTATCGATATGGTTTTGAGAGAAAATTTGCGACGGATCTCATACAGGCACTTCTTTTACACCGCTGGCGTTTACGGCTGAGCAAGGTGGTGAAGCTCATTTATGTGCCTGCAAACAAACTTCTGATGCACCCTTCTGTGATGGAACCCACAAACAGTTTTCTGCAAATCAAATAGGAAAAGAAGGTCCCGATATAGAATCTCAAAGTTCTCCTAATCCGGTACCCCGTTTTTCGAGGCATCCGAACATCAAAATAACTCTGCCGCGCCAAATCGCAAAACCGGCCCTTACGGTCTCGTTTCAATCCCGCACAGTGAGTGGCTAAAGTTTTTATTAATTGATTAGTGGTGCATTGCGCTGTGAATCCCACTATCTGCCTGCTTAAATAGATTTACTGCCAGGACCAACACCGACAACGCTATCAGGTTGAATAGAAAAAACCGCGAAAATTTTGGCGGGGATTTGTGCGCTATCCCTTTGCTTTCGGTGACTTCTTTGAACACCATATAGATTAAGCCAAACATAATGATGAAGTTTAGGATCATGAACGGTGGCATAAACCAAAGCAAATAACCGTCCATCATGGTCCCGGTCATCGCGCCCATGATGCCGCCCATACTACCCGCCATAAGTCCTTCCAATACTCCGGCAATACCACTGCATGTTCCAGCAATAGCGCCCAATGTGGCGGCCACAGCCATTGTAATCAATGCGCCGACAAAAAAACCATCGGTAGCCCCCAGGATGATGCCCACCATCATGCCAGTTTGCATCCCCAGGGTCATACCGGTCATCATCCCTAGATGGGGAGATTCCAAATCCGTTCCATACGATTTTAAATGCCAAACCGCACCGGCGAGCAAAACCACCGAAAGGGTTAAATAAATATCAAGCAAAAATTCCGGTGAGAAAATCTTATCGGTTCTAAAATACAGATAGCTGGCTTCCAAAATGACCAGCAATACAAAGGTTGCAAAGACCTGATTGAGCAATCGCCATTCAAACGAATATTTATTTTTGCTAGCGGCCAGAGATTTTAACTTGGTGGTAACCGACATCGAATTTTTTGTGGCCGTAATCAATCTGGAAAATTTCTTTGCCGGGTAGATTGGCAATGATGCTGAAATCTAAACGGTACGGAACGGCCGCTAGTATGTCAATCGACGGACCGGTCATTGCGGTTTTGATTTAGCTAGGATCTTACGCTGATTAAATATGATTCAGATTTATTCAGGAAAATCCTTGAACAACACGTTGACTAAGTTTTCAAGATTGGTTCGCGAAAAATCTGGTGGTATGGGTCGAAAGAAAGCCTCGAAAGTTTCATTGATCCACAGGACATCACCCGTATTTCCGTCAACTAAGGCCACCTGTAGGGTTTCTCCAGCAGTGGGTTGTGCTGCCGAAACACCCCCGGCAACGGCCAATAAAGCTTTAACTGCAAGTTCCGTTGCGATGGATCCTCCGGTTCTTTTCCATGCTTTAAAATTGCTGAAAACCAATGCATCGGCATTAGCAAACGAGGCTACATTTTTGGCTTCTTCGCCAAGATTACATTCGTAGTTATGATGTTCATTTGCTTTTACCGGCTTGCCAAATTCTTTAGAAATACGGTGATATAGCTGATTGATAGCGACGTCTGTAAACAACTGGTCGGAGTTGATTATTGGTTTTTCATTATAATCAAGCAGCGCTGCGGAATAACCCCGATGTGAGAGTTCTTGTTTAATCAACCCAATAAGCTCAGCTGTAATCTGCTTTGCTTCGGGTTTTAGGGGAACTTTGGAACCTTTCAAAGATACAAGGTAGACATCGACATTGGGCGAAAGGATCATAACGTCTTCGATTGCGGTGCAATGAACAGAAAAATCATTATGCGTCTTGTTATAGGTCAGTCCAGCGCAACTTGAGATAAAAATAGATAGGATACAGACCGATACTAATCGTGTGATTGAATCGGGCAGCGCGATATAAATCGATCTTTTTAGTTTTTCCGATTTAGGATAGCATTTCATGATAGTTGACCGTGAATGGGTTTACTGTATGAACTCGAGACTATTAAAAAAGGGTTCGATTTCGTGCCAAAATCGTTTAATCATTGAATAGGACGGGGGAAAATTTTCTGAATAACGTTCCGAATAGCCCAGCATAACGATCTTTGACTGATTAGGATGTTTGCAGATGAGACTGTGATCTTCCTGCACGAATACTTCTTCTTTTTTGGTTTCACTGATATGTCCTTTCGAGATATAGGTAGACAGAAAACAAGTCGAGTCTTTTCGGGATGAGTCTCGTTCAATTTCCCGAGTAACCTTAGTGTTTCCGTTCAAGGGAGATAAATTACCTTGCCTGATATAATTCTCATAATCCTGATCGGTGCTTACATTTGCAGGTGTGTCGAATATTAATACCATAGCGCCTAAAGTATGCATCATCTCTGTTTTTGACGGCGGCGCGTGCAACCTCTGGCCTCCATATTGGTTTTTTCCAAAAACTCCGCCCTTATTTTTATCAAGCGCGGTGATACACCAGTTTTGACCTTGGGGTGGAAGTATCGTAAAAATTTTAAATTCCAAACGTTGCATCGGGTAGGGCAACGGATTTACCCCCATGTCACTACAATCTATCGTTCGAGGATAGTTGAGGGTCGCACAGCCACTCAACACGCTTACTAAAACGGAACGCATTAATATTGATCTAAAAATGCCAGAGTATGCCTGTTGACGCATCATTCTCCTTGATAATGGATTGGCAAACTATACAAGCAGCGTAGTGCACGGATAATCCAGCATTCTTGATTCAAATCAATCTTGAAAGCGCAAATTTTGTCTAAATAAATTTGCCATATAGATGACCAATCGTGGCTGTGTCTTCAATCAAATTCTCTTAACATTGTTAAATCGCTGGATTAGTCCATTGTTCGATACGTCAATCGCTTCATTTTTTCAGCAAAGGAATAGAAAGTTCCGGAGGAAGTTCAAACAGGGTTGGCGGAAACTGTCGGCCATTTACTGGATGCCGAACGGTTCGTTTCAATACAAAATCAAATAGCAACGGATTATAGCCATATATTTCGTCAAGAAAATTTGCTTCGGTTTTCGTGATAAATCCTGCTTCAACCAATTTGGACGTTCGAATTAGTAAATTTATACCGGGCAGTGGATAATCGCTCCCGTTAACTAAACGTTTGTGCAGGTCCTCCCGTTCCAAAAGAATGCGCAGCGGGCGATCAAGATGGTTGAAAAATGTAATCGCGGAAATCTCCCCAAAAAGTAAACCCTGGTATGCTGGATTCTCAAGCATACGGATCAGTAAGTCGAATCCGAATACTTTTTTGTTTCTTGTTGGATGGTCAAGGTCCTTATATTTTCCTGGAGTGGCCGAGTGAAAAATCACTACTTTTACTCCTATATCTAAAGGTTTTTTAAGTAGTAGAGGATTTCCCAAATGCTGAAATGCCTTTGCATCAGGGAACCCTTTTTTCTCGCCGGAATGGGATAATAGTGTCATTCCAAATTTTTTCATGGTTTGATAATAGTTATCCAATCGATCGCTAGATGGGTCCAAACCCATCGTATTAGGTATCCATTTAACGTAGCGGCATCCTTTTTGCGCCCAACGTGTGAGTTCTGCGATAGCGTCTTCACGATAAGGATGTATGGAAATAACCGGAACAAAGAGATCCGGATGCTCCATCGCTTTTCGATACACGGATTCGTTGGACATATAATAGAGTGTGTGTTCCCAATCAACGGTACCATCCAAACGATAATGTCTATCCAGCGCGACTAGAAAATATCTTCCACGCTGAGGGATTGCTTTTATAAGCTCAATTAGCCTTACGACATATGGCTGTGTAATTTCGTGCTTCGGTTCTACCCCCGCAGCACTCAAGTAAACCATCGTTCGTGTCCGTTGAACGGGATGTGTCCAGGAGAGCCAATTTGGATTCACATTACGGCCGATCAGATGAACATGAAAGTCGACGATTGGTTTCGGTCCCAAATCCGCGAAAGCTTCCGCGACTAGTTCTTTTGCTCCTGAGCTTGCCAAGTGATTGAATTCCGAAGGTTCGTCCACAAAAGAGCCACCTACGAAATCGTAGAGGATTGAACAACCTCCAATAAGAATACAGCCAAACCAAGCTGCAATTATCAGAAAATTGGCAATCATGTTCTCGAAAGGACCAATAATTTCTCCTAGGAAAGTTTGTAGATGTCTGAAGTATCTCCAATATAGATCATGTTTCATTCTAGGATTTGCGTACTTAATCATGTACTACCCGCAATGGCGGATAGTTTAAGGAGGCCCCCTCTAAGGAGCAAAGGGCCTGCAACCCAATTTTTTAAATTCCAAAGTCATTTGCTCTGTTTTCGCACCCCCATAGGCGGTGGCTTAACATTTGAGTTAAACAGCGTTTTGTTCGCTAAACTTTGCGGTAAGCCCGGGCTTTAATATGTGTGCAATAAATTGTTCCAACATATCCATACCACCAACTTTCTTGAATCTGAATGTCACCAATTACCCAACCGTCAGCCTGACGAGCCAAACTGTCATAAGCTCTTTCCAGGCGGCTGTTCACGGATATTGGAATGACCAGCAACAATTGAAATCCGCAGCCTCTAGAACTAATTGGTCGGCTTTGCGATAGATCGATATTCGCGGAAGTGTTGTCGTGTAGCCGGACTGGTCCGCTGGAGCAAGCCGCTAGCAAGATAACAAAACTCAGAGAGACAAGTGCGATCTTTGATTTTGGTTTCGTGTTCATTTGACTGCCACCCCCGATATCGTAGTGCAACGCGTAGTTCCAAGAATCCACCAGTACCACGAATCTTCCATCGTTACGTCTATCAGTCCGGTTGAGGACGGAACCGTACTAAGCGCGGATCGATACGCTCGTGCGACCCTGCTGTTCAGGCTGATCGGTATAAAATTGGCCGGTGGCGTGGCCACCAATAATACACCACAGGCACTGCCCGTAGCGGGTCCTAGCCGTTCCTGCTGCAACGTTGGAATAGAGGAAACTTGAGTGAATCTTGAAGCGCACGCTGTTATTGCGATCACTATAACGAAGAGTAGGATGCAGTGTCTTAAAGAATGATTTATTCTATCCATAATCGTCTCCTAACAGCTTTTATTCAATAGCTTTATCGTAACGCTGCTGTATTGATGCGACGTGATATGGATCAAATGGCGTTACTAAAGTAGACCCGACAGACATATTGCCAAAATGCAAAAGTTATGCCTCGGAAATTAGGATTGTTCGATTCGAATTCAGTTAAAAATCGGTTGGGACGACGCGTTAATTTTAGTCTCCAACCGCCATTCGATTTAATGCCGTTAATACGATGGCTTGTTGAAATTTCTCTGCTAGAGTTATCGGGTGGTCAAGATCCATTCTCACCAAATGTTTTTTGAATTGGTACGGTTTTGTTGAAAAGAAATTTCCCGCGGTGCGAAATAACGTGTCCGTTCTACGATCCCGAAAATCCACAGCGAATTGCTTTAGCGCTGTTGCGAGTTGATATTCTTCATCGCTTAAATCTGTTCCGAACGGGAAAGGGCCGAAGAATTCGTCCTGCTGGAAGTTTGCCAACAAGCGCGTCACTTTGGCTGGGAAATTGTCTTTGAATACGTTCGGTAGAATATAATCCGGTGCGATTTTCTTGTACTTTTTGGCTTGCGCCAACAGATCGGTCTGAAACCTCGAATCGGCAATTTTTAGCATTGCGATGGCGCATTCTTCATCACTCCGCCCCTGAAGGTCGGCGATGCCGTATTCGGTCACTATGATGTCGCGCATTTGTCTGGGAATCGAGCAAGCGCTGTATTCGAACACGATATTCGAGCGCAGCCTTTTGCCCTGGCCTCGGGTTGCGTTGAGCAGCAGGATGGATCGGGCGTCGTCCATCGCGTTGGCCATGTGCACCAGATCGAGCTGTCCACCGATGCCGCTGATGACTTGCTGGTGCTCGACTGTCTCGGATGCCGCGGCGGCGAACAGCGTTGCGACAAGAGTGAAATTGATAAACCGGCCGTGTGATCTTTGCGCGCGTTTTAATCGTTCCTCGCCGTATAGCGTGTTGACAAATAAGCTATCGCGCAACGCAAAAAGCTTTTTTTCATCCAGCGACATGCCGTTCAATCGGTGATACATTTGCCGGGGTGGGATCATCAGCGTCGCGTGAATCAGATTGCCGCCAACAAGCTGAGTACCCAGAAAATCTTCAATCGACGGGTCGCAAAGCGCCTCGTTCAAATCTGCCGATATCCGTTGCCTGCCTCTTTTCAGAACGTTGTTATCCAGGCTTACATCGCTGGCAAGAATGCCGTATTCTTTCAAGTAAGTAACGTCCTTATCACAAAGTGGATTTGTGATTGCGTTAAACCCCCACAATGCCGTTAGAGTGTCCGGAACGATCTTTGCCGAAATGCGTTTTTGATTGAGCAGCTTTTGAATAGTGTAATCGTCGTAGACCTTGCGCTTGATGATTCCGTTGTCGTACAAATTCAAAAACGAGTCGACAAACATTTCCGAGTTAATGTTTGCTGCTGCATCCAGATCATTAGCGGAGGAATTATGTCGGAATTGGCGGAGGAACGATTAAGCGGCCGGTGGGCTTTTCCAGTGTCAGCGCACTAAGCAGGGTCAGGTCAATAGTTGGATCTTGTTTGGCTCGGTGGTACAGCGCGTTGATAAAATTGACCGGCTTGCCAATGCCGCAGCCGATCTCGACGCATATATTCTTATTCAGCCGATCAATAATTTCATCAAGGCACGGTTCAATCTTGCGGTATCGATTTTGCGAGGTGTGGGTCGGGCTCATCAAACCTGCTCCTGACAGTTTCTAGTTCATCGTATAAGCACCCTTCAGGCTGTAGACGCTCTCCCGTAATACCCTATCAAAACGCGCTGGGTTCGGTTTTGGGCATTTAATTATCCGCTTGCAGAAAAATTTTTGCAGCGCGGTGCTACTGTTTTTGGAATAAAGTTGCAACGCAAACTTTGAAAAATCGCGGATCAGAAAATCGAATATTTGCTCTAGCATCGCATCGTCGGTTTGTTTCAGCGTCCAGCATTCCAAAATTAACTGAGCATAAGCAACAAGGCAAAACAGCTCACCGATAATCAACAGAAAGTCGATATCTTTTATCTGCCTAGATTTGGGACGGGCCAGCATAAGCATTAACCTAAACATCTCGGTCTGCCGCTTGAATATACGCACGTTGGGCAAACTACACCCATTTAAACCGGTACGATAATCGTGAAACCTGACTTTGCTGAGTCCTTTGGCTGGCCCCTGGTGGAAAATAAATTTGTCATTGGCCGCGTCTTCGCGAACGGCCACATCAGGAAAGGTTTCCGCGTTAAAAAAATACGCCGCCATAAATTTTACGATCAACGCCATATTGACGTGTACGGTGCCTTCCAGTTTGGGTAGGGCACGGATATCGATGGTCGCGTTTTCAAAATACATATCCTTTTCAAAGCCTCTTGCCGCGATAATATCCCACAGCAGGTTGACGACTTCTTCACCTTGTGTCGTGACTTTCATCTTGACCAGCGAGTTATACAGCAGATAACGCTTATCATCGCTGCCGGCGCTGCGCATATAATCGCGCGCCCGGTGCGTGTACAAGCGCATCGCCGCGAGGCGTACATAGCTATCCATGAACAATTGTTTAATATGCTCGAAGTCGGTGACGTAATGGTTGAACAAAAATCGATTCGCCGCGTGGTTCAAGGCCTCGTAATAGCAATGCGTAGCAATTCCGATGGCGGCGACGCCAAGGTTGAATTTCATGACATTGACGGTATTCAGACAACAGTCCCACGCCGCTTGGCCGCTCAGGCTAATGTCATCCTGTGAAATTGGATAACTGCTCAGCTTAAAATGCGCGACGTAGCATTGGTTGTTGATAATATTTTTGATGCATTCGTATTTCGAATGCTGCGAGTCCACGCAAAAGAAAACGTAGTCGCCGGATTCAGAAAATTTACCGAAGGTATTAATCAACGCGGCCTGGTTGCCATTACCGATATAATATTTTTCACCGTGGGCCAGATAACCGCCGTCTGCTCGCGGATCCAGCGCCATTTCTGATGAATAAATGTCGGCCCCGTGTTCTTTTTCGGATAAGCCAAACCCAAAAATCTCACCCTGCCGCAGCAATTTGGCGGTCTTCTTCTTCAAAGCCTCGTTGCCGCCCAGAAAAATCGAACCTACGCCCAGCGCGGTGACCTGAAAACAGTACCAGTAGGTCAGCCCATAAAAGGCCAGAATTTCAGCAAAGTCGATAATTCTGGAGCTGTCCCAACGCGCACCGTCTGCGTAGCCTTCGGGTGTCAGTAGTGTCGCGAAAATTTTGTGTTTTCGGTTAAATTCCAGAAACTCGTCGTACCAACGCCGGTTTTCATAATCCGCTTTGAGTTTAGTCAGCCCCATCGACTCAAAAAAATCGATCGTTTTCAGCATTATCTCCCGGGTTTCGTCATCCGGGTACGATTTGGCGAAAAGTTTTGGGTTTAGCAGATTCATAATTGGTGCTCCTGGTTAGCTGCTCGAATGTTTGTTGACACTGGCGAGCCGTTCCCAAGATTTACCTGGGTTGCTCCAGCAGGTAATACAACACATTATCGGTAAACACCGGGTCTTTGGTCAGCCCCAAGTGGTCGGTGAATAAAAATGTGACCGCCGACCAATCAATCGGACTTTGCAGTGTCGGTGCCCATTCGCCGCCGACCCTTTCGTCCATCAATGCGCTGCCGCGGGTGACCGAACCATCCCCGGGAAGTTGTTTGATCACGTTGAGTTCTCCATTTTCAGCATTGACCTCGACCACCGCATCGGTTGCTACCGCATCGCCCGCCACCAGTTTTAGCCGGGGGCCATCCGGCGGTGTTGCGGGGCTATCCAGCGCCTGGAAAAAATGCCGCGCGCGATTGAGTGATTTTGCCATATGGTCCTTTGCAATGCGTTGGCGTTCCGTTTGGTTTGCAGCATCGGGCAATAGCGATTGCAATAATTCATCCTGGTCCGGATTCAGCATACCCCAACGATATTTTTCCCAGACGTCTATATCGAGTACATCGATACGTTTTTCCGGGCTGCCTTTCTCTACAACGATCGCGTGGCGCTGTCTGGGGAGTAGCTGGTACAAACCCGGCATCGTATCCAGAATTGCTGCCTGATATTTGGGGTAAAACGGCAGAAAATCCGCGCCGTTGATCAACGTGTTCAATGATTCTACCGATCCGGCGTTCGGCGTTCCGATCAGCACGACCCGGTCGATATACTGGGTTCCTTCCCAAGTTAGCGGCGGCAACGATCCGTCTTCGGGCAAGTCGACCGCGCCGTAGCGCAAATAATAGCGAATGATCAAGCCCGCCATCGAGTGTGCGGCGATATCAAAACGGATGTCATCCAGCGCGACATCCTTGCCGTGTTTTTCCAGATATTTTTGTTTGATATAAGCGCGCTGTTGCAGGATATATTGGTGTAATGCCTTCACGCTTTCGACGTTATCCCGCCGCCAATCATAACTAAATTGAAAGCAGGTAAAATGCTCATCGCCGTAGTCGATCGCGCCGGACAAAGCCAATTGTTGATCTCGGTAACCCCCGGCACCCAAGGTCACGATAATATCCACATAAGCGCCAATTTGAATCGGCAGTCCGGCGAGATTGACGGTGATTTGATCCAGCGCGCCGTCCGCCAATACGTCGTCACGCAGGTCTTTAAGCGGCACGCCCTGTTTCATCGGCAGTGCGATAAGCCGGACTTCCTTGTCGATCGACGGATTGGCGTAATTTCCGCCGAAGGCGCCCCAGATCGTTTTGCCGGTGACTTTGTCCATGAGCTTGGAACCGAGGACCCCGGGTATGACGATAATCGGATTGCGATCGATACCGTGGTACATCGCGGACCGCGAGTAAATGCTATCGAAATCGGGATTTACGCTAGAACGGGTACAGGTCGTGGAAAGCAAGAAAAGACTCAAGCAGACTACGGTAGTCAATGGTGGCGCCAGACGGCAAGCATTCATCAAGCTTTTACTCCAAACAATCGTCCCGGTACCAAGCTTTCATCCCAGGCGAAACAAGGCCCGGGCCCGAACGGGTTGTGCGGCTAATATCGAGTCAATATTCTAGCATGATTAAACCGGTAGTCCGATGGACTCCGATTGAGGAGTGGATGCCCGACAGGGTTCAAGAAGAACCTTTGGCTGGGGTAGGCCGTAGACCAAAAAGGCCGATTCGCTTGAGCGCACCGGCCTTTTTGGCGGTGTAATATTTAATGATGAAAATCCCAATCCCGTTTATTGGCCGATTGACGCTTTGATGTGGGTCATGGCTTCTTTGGTGTGCTGGGTTGCGACATCGGCATGGCCCTTCTTGCCGTGTTTAATTGCTTCCTGCAGGTGTTTAACCCCTTCGGTCATATGCTCGTGCGCCTCCGCGTGCTCTTTTTCCGCTGCTTTGGCGTGTTTCAATGCATCTTGAGCGTGCTGGGTCAAAACATCCGCGTGTCCCATTTCACCGTGCGTGGCTGCGACCGCCGAATGTTCCAGAGCCTGCGCGGCGTGGTGTTCGGCCGCACCGACCGTTCCAACCGCGGCGATGCTCAATAACAGGAAAAGCGTAAAATACATCGACTGGTTTTTGCTATTTGTGTTCATAATGCCTCCGGTGGAAATACCGACATTCGGTATACATAGCATATTCCAGGTTCGCAGGTGTGACTTTGATATAGATCAATTGATTTGAGCGGAGACGATGATTAGTCCTTAAGATGAGGATTGTTCGGGATGTAAATACGCTGGTTCGTGGTGCGGCATTGTTGCGCGTCAAAGTTCTCTAATGAAACTTCTGAATTCTGATTGCTACGTGTTGCGCGCGAGAGGCGAATTTTTGAAGTTTCGCGCCGGTTTATCAATGAGCGTAGGTTGGATAAGCGCAGCGCCATCCACCGAATTCTGCGAAACCGGAATAATCTTTCAAAAATGTTGGATGACGCTTCGCTTATCCAACCTACGGTGTTTATTCCAATTTTAGATACATAAGGCTATTCGGCCATACGCGCCATGCGCTGGCCGCAGCGTTTGCATTGGACTTTTTCTACGGTTTCGCCATAGCTGAACCCGAAATTGACGTCGGTCACGTGGTAGTCGTGGAATCCCAACCAGCACATGAGACGACCTGCGATCCGGGACAATGTTTTGATCGGCTCGGTCAAGGTCTGTTACCTCGTCGTTATCTTTGGCTGTGTTTAATCCGACACGATGTTCGGGAATTAGTTTCGGCGGATGCCTGAAAAATATCCGGTTTTTGCAGTTGCTGTTGATCGGCGAGATTTGTAATTTGCGCGACGATTATTCGGATTTATTCAAAAACGCATGCAGCGCCTGCTGCGCCTTATCCGAGCGAAGACGCTCTATAAATAACGCGGCTTCGTCGCGGATCCGTTGTTTGATCGCGGCCCGGTAGTGTTGTTTGAGCAAGCTTTTGGTCTGAATTACTGCGTCGTAGGGTTGCTCTGCGATGTTTTTCGCCACCGCCAGTGCGGTTTCCAATGCGTTGGGTTGGCTGCATATGCGGTTGACGATACCCGTCTGTAATGCGCAATCGGCATCGAATGTTTCGCCCAGCAGTAAAAGTTCGGCGGCTTTTCGCTGACCGGCCAGTAACGGTAAGATAAGACTGGCACCGGCTTCGGGTACCAATCCCAGGTTGACGAATGGCATCTGGAAGGTGGCCTCGGGGCCTGCGTAGACCAGGTCGCAATGCAATAATAGTGTGGTGCCGATGCCTACGGCGATCCCGTTGACCGCGGCGATCAGTGGTTTGGTCACTGATGGCAGCGCGTCTACAAAGTGAAAAATTGGATCGTCGGTCCCGGTGGGCGGTTGCGTGAAAAAGTCGTTCAGGTCGTTGCCGGCGCTAAAACAATCGTTCGCGCCGCTGAGCACGATACAACGAATATCGGCATTACGGTCGGCATCGTGCAAGGCCTGGGTGAGCGCCGCGTACATATCGCGCGTCAACGCGTTACGTTTTTCGGGCCGGTCGATGCGGATATGCAGGGTGTGATCGATCTGACGGACAACAATCTCTGGTGCCATAAGGTTTGCCGGTTGGGTTAGATTCGAACAGCCGCTATTGGAACCATCATAAGTATTTGCAACGGTTCTGGCCAATTGGGATTGTAGAGACATTGAACTGGGCGTATCGTAAAAACAAAAATAGATACGAATTATGCAACCCAAAGAAATGACTTTGCAGATTCCGGCCGGTCGGCTGGCTGCGCTGGAGTGGAACAGCACCGGCGCTAAGCCGCTACTGGCGCTGCACGGTTGGTTGGATAATGCAGCGAGCTTTAGCCGTTTGGCCTCGCTTCTTCCTGAGTACCGCGTGGTGGCGCTGGATCTGATCGGGCACGGCAAGTCCAGTCATCGGCCCACGGGTGCCACCTATCATTTTGTGGATTATGTTCGCGATGTTGTGGATGCCGCGTCGGTACTGGGTTGGGAGCGCTACACGCTGTTGGGGCATTCACTCGGTGCCGGGATTGCCAGTCTGGTGGCGTCGGTTGCGAAACATGAGGTTTCTGAATTGGTGTTGATCGACGGCATCGGACCGATTCCGTCGAATACCGCCAGCGCGCCAAAACGCCTGGCTCAATCGATCGTCAAGCGGCGTAAAATCAGCGATCGGCAGTCTCCGCCTTATCCAGATTGGTTGAGTGCGGCCAAGGTCCGCAAGCAGGCCGGCGACTTGGATTTGGAATCCGCGCAGATATTGGTCCGGCGCGGTGCCGAACAGCAACAGGACGGCGTCCGCTGGCGCTCCGATCCGCGCTTGAAATTGCCATCGCCGATTTATATCGCGGAAGAACAGGCCCAAGCGTTTTTGCAAGCGATCAGCGCACCCACGTTATTGATCAAAGCCAAGCAGGGTATGTTGAATCGCTTAGCGTGTATTGCGCCGCGTATCGCCGCGGTGCCGAGTATTCAGGTCGTTGAAATGAAAGGTGGGCATCATCTGCACCTGGATGATCCAAAGCCGGTTGCCAAGCAAATTCTGCAGTTTTTAGACAACCGTTGACTTGGCCAGCACTGGATTGATCAGTATTGCATCAATACTGCAATAGCCAGCGTAGCAGCGCATCTTGCACGCGGCTACCCGAGCGATAGCTGACTTTGTCGTGGTTCAACAGCATCACTACGCTATAATCCTGTCCGCTGTTACTTTTGACGTAACCGGCGATGGCACGGGTGCCGTTGAGCGAACCGGTTTTAATGCGTACGCGGCCGGCCGGGGCTTCTTTTCGAAGACGTCGGCGCATGGTTCCATCAATGGAGGCTAGGGCCAGCGAGGATAAGAATTCCGGGTGGTAGTTGCTGTCCCAGCCTTTGCGCAGCAACGCCGATAAGCTTTGCGCGGAAACTCGGCTGATTCTGGAAAGCCCGGCGCCGTTTTCAATGACCAGTTCCGGCATGACCAACCCATTCGAATTCAACCATTCTTTGATGCCGGAGATTCCAGTTTGCGTGGTGCCGGGTTTGCCGTATAACTCTTTGCCGATGGTCAACAGCAGTTGACGCGCCATGATGTTGTTGCTGAATTTGTTCACGCCGCGAATCACTTCGGCCAAAGGTCTGGATTCAGCCGCCAATAGCCGCTCGGCCCGGCCGTTGACCGAACCCAAGCCGAATTTTCCGTGCAATTGGCCACCCATTTCTTCCCATATCGATTTGAACAAACCGTAGGTGTAATCGGTATTTGACAGGAACGCACGGGTAAATTCTGTCGCCCCGCACCTGACAGGATATTTGCCGTCGAAATTTAGTACCGATAGTTTGGCTGTTTGCATCGTTTTGAACGACCATCCGGCCCATCGGCTACGGCAGCGGGACTTCGACGGTGAAAGCTGGTTTTGAATATTTAAATTTGGAACCGGCGGTTCGGTGATTACCCTAATTTTTCCGTCTTCCGGTTGCAGGATGACCCGCGTCGCGGAAAAATTGACAATCGACGCGCTGGGCACCACGTTGTAGACCCGTTGGGGCCGACCGTCGAAGCGCGCGCGATTATGGTTGGGAACCGATATCGCTGAATTATCGATAATCAGATCACCGCCGATATCGGTCAAGCCCTTTTGTTTGAGCAAGTGCAGCTGCTGGCGAAATTGATCGCTGACCAGGTACGGGTCGCCGCCACCCCGCAGAATCAGATTACCGTCCAGGCGGCCGTTTTTCAGTTTTCCGTCGGCGAAATACTCGGTTTTCCAGGTATAGGCCGGACCCAGCAGTTCCAGTGCGGCGAGCGTGGTGACCAATTTCATCACCGACGCGGGGTTGCGGGGTGTGGCGGCATTAATGCTTAAAACCGGGTTGACGGAGTGCAGATTTTTGATTTCCACACTGACCGCGCTTAGCGGGATTTTATACCGCTTCAATGCCTGTGTAACGGTAGTCGGTAGTTGCTGTTCCGCATAAACCGGCGTCGATAGCGCGCAGCTTAGCGCGATCAAGCTAATAATCCATGCTTTCATTTAAACTACCTACGTATATTCGGAACAGCGACAGAAAAATCAATGGGCCGTTGGTGTTATTTTTGTGCTAGAAGTTCGACACCCGCGCGCTTAGGATTATTATAACCAATTTCGCGCATTTCGCGTTGTTAATGCTTGGATGACCCTCGGTCAATCAACCTATCAAATGACTTTAGTGTATTGTCGTAAATTTTCTGACTATAATTATGAGCTATAACAACCAAAGTTTGCCCGCGGTGTTGATGCGTGGGGGTACTAGCAAGGGTTTGTTCTTTCAGGCTAAAGATTTACCCCAGGATGTTGCTGACAGAGATCGTGTTCTGCTGTCCGCTATCGGAAGCCCGGATCCGTACGGCAAGCAAATAGACGGGCTGGGCGCGGCCACGTCAAGCACCAGTAAGGTGGTGATCATCCGGCCTTCGCAGCGAGACGACTGCGATATTGATTACCTATTCGGCCACGTCGCTATCGAGCAAGCGGTCATCGACTATTCGGGCAATTGCGGCAATTTGTCCTCGGCGGTGGGTGTATTCGCGGTAGAGCAGGGTTTGGTCGTACCTACTGAACCAACCACGATAGTACGCGTATGGCAGGCTAATTTGGATAAAGCGATTCGGATTCATGTGCCGTCGGATAAACAGGCTGTGATCACTTCGGGCGATTATGCCATCGCCGGTGTGCCTGGCACGGGCGCGGCAATCCGGGTGGAATTTATGGATCCGGGTGACGGGCCCGGCGGTAGTGCATTGCCGACCGGCAAAGCGCAGGATGAATTGGCGATAGATGGTGTCGGCTTAATTCCGGTGAGCCTGATGAACGCGGGTAATCCCACGGTAATTGTACAGCCCGACCAATTGGGTTTGACTGGCACCGAATTGCCAGACCAAATCAATAGAAATATTGATCTTCTGCAACGGGTCGAAGCGATCAGATGCGCCGCATCGGTCGCGATGAAACTATGCCCGGATATTTCCGCAGCGCGCAAGCAACCGGGAACGCCCAAGCTGGCGTGGGTCTGCCCGCCCGAAACATATACCGCAACCGACGGTACCGATATTCCAGCCGGGCAAATCGATATATGTACCAGAATATTTTCGATGGGGCGGCTGCACCACGCGTTTACCGGCACCGGGGCCATTGCATTGGCGGTTGCCTCAGCGATACCGGGTACTTTAGTCGCTGAATGCCCGCGCAATAAACGGTTAACAAAAAGCCTAAGAATAGGGCACAGCGCCGGAACCATGGATGCGGAAGCATCGATGTACGGAACCAACCAATTTGGACGGCCCAAGAGTGCTTCGATTCTGCGGACCGCTAGGACCTTGATGTCGGGTCATGTCCATTTACCCATGCCCATTACGGATTTGAATAAATAAACCGATAGCTCGAAACCTTTTTGCCAGATCTAAGCGTTTAGAGCGCTGAAAAACCGTCAAAAATTTTTACAGATTATAGACATAAAATCATAAGCTTGTTGTAGGTTGCTCATATTTAAGATAAAAAAATATGGCAGGATTTTTGCTCATATTAATCTGAGTACACATAAGTACTCAACTTTCTAACTTAATGAGGAAATTTGATGCGGAGCGGAATCTATCTCCTGAGTGTTTTAGCGCTGTCGTTTTCGGCCATAGAATTACAAGCCATGCCAATCGATTTTGGCATGGCTCGCGATTTTAATGCTTTCGTGCTGGGCGATATTAGAGCCCAAAACTCGGATGTTGAAGGTCGGCTGGCTGTCGCCGGAAATGTGGCCCTTCGGGATTATTCCGTGGGTATGCAATTGAGTAACTCTAACGGTACGCGAGACGATTTGGTTGTTGGCGGACAGATCGATTTCAAGAATGGCCGGATATACAACGGTAACGCGCGCAGTAGTGATACGACCAATCCGTTCGATAACTCGGTTGGGTTTTATTCGAATGATCCGAATACCCCGAATGGCAGCTTTATTCCTGGTAACCCTATTGATTTCAATGCTGCCGCAATTCATTTATCCGGATTATCTAGCGGTTTGTCGGGATTATCTCAATCCGGCTCCAAAACTTTGAATCAATACGGCGAATTGTTTCTGAGCGGTAGCGCCGGTCTTAATGTGTTTACGTTGACCGATAGTGAGTTGGCCAATGTTTCTGCGTTTTATATCGATGCGCCGTCGAATGCGAATGTGATTGTGAACGTCAGCGGGCAAAGCGCGGAACTATCCAATTTCGGCTTTTTCAGGAACGGTGCGCGGGTTCCGGATAACAATGGCCCATTTCGGCACGACGGGTCGCAGACACAAGGCGTGCTGTTTAACTTTTTCGAAGCCATCAACCTGGATATTTTTGCGATTGGGGTTAAAGCCAGCGTGTTGGCACCGCAGGCCTTGGTCAATTTTTACGACGGCCATATTGACGGACAACTGATAGCCGGATCGTTCAGGGGCGGGGATACCCAGGATCTGAGTGGTCAGATCAATGACTACCAATTCAAAAACGTTCCTGAACCCGCCGCAGTATGGTTGATTATCGGGGTTTTTCTGGTGATTCAGTTATTGCGTAGACGCCGGGTACCTATGATTCCTGACGCGGTTTAGCTCAATCAAATACGGCGTTATATTTTTCGTCGGGTCTTAGGCAAACTCGCTTATTGTCCGATTACTAGCCTACTGGTCGGAACTGTCTTTCCGATTGACGGGTCCATGCTATAACGGGGTAAACTGAAGCACGTTTTTGTGTTGACAGTGAATTCAATCCTAACGGCGTGGCTAATGAACGGTACCGCTCAACGACAGAAAAACAGCGATGATCTGGCTGAGAAGATTCTGGAAATGGCGCTGGAATTGGGTGATGCGCGATCCTGGGAAAAGCTGCACCTGTACGATGTCGCCGAATCTTTGGGCATCAGCCTGGACCAGATTCGCGAATATTACCCGCAAAAAGATGATTTGGTCGAGGCCTGGTTCGATCGGGCCGATCAAGCGCTGTTGCGGATGGACGCCGCACCGGAATTTTTTGGGTTAAGCCAGGCCAAACGCTTACATTACGTGATGATGTATTGGTTCGATGCGTTATCTACGCATCAACGCTTAACCCGGCAAATGTTGTGCTACAAACTTGAATTTGGGCATATCCATTTGCAGGTCTTGGGCATAATGAGAATCAGCCGAACCGTGCAATGGTTTAGGGAGGCAGCGCGCCTGGAAACGGCAAATCTTCTGCGGGTTCTGGAGGAAACCGGATTGACCGCGATCTATCTACGCTCGTTTTTCTGTTGGTTGTACGATGATTCACGCCATTTCGACAAAACCCGAAAGTTTCTACGAAAGCAATTGTCTGGCGCGGAACGCGCGATGCGCTTTTTCGATGTGCTGCGATATTAATCCCACTTTTCTATGGGTCGCGGTCATTTGGCTGCGGGGCTATCCGCTGTCATTCTAATATCGGATTTTGGATACGATTACGCACGGAGTCGTCGGCGTATTGTTGGCCCGGGCGGTTACCAGGAAATCAACGGATGGTGGCATAAGCGAAACTGGGAAAGCATTGATTGTCGCAGCCGCGGCAATGTTTCCGGATATTGACTACCTGAGTTTTTGGGTCAATCCGTACCTCTTCATTACGCAATGGCATCGGGGCATTACGCATTCGCTGATCATGCTGCCGCTTTGGGCGCTGTTACTGGGCAGCTTGATCAGTTGGATCGGCTACAGGCGTCAGCATTTCAAACAATGCGTTCTACTTTGTGCATTGGGAATGCTTTCGCATATCGCATTGGATCTTTGCACCGTTTACGGCACGCAGATTTTTGCTCCTTTGAACCGCTATCGAGCAGCTTTATCGCTAAATTTCGATTTAGATCCCTGGTTTGCGCTGGCTGCTGCGAGCGCCTTGCTGGGCAGTTATTATCGGCGAAGTTGGGCGCGTTGGGGTGTCTTGGGTTTGGGTTTGTGTTTGATCGGTCAAGCTTATCTGCAATCGATGGCCGCCGATATCGGCAGAGATTATGCCCGGTTGCACAGCGGAGATGACTACAGCGTTCATGCTTTGCCGCAGCCGATTTCTCCGTGGCATTGGAAGTTGGTGGTCGAACGGCCGGGTGATTACCAGATTGCTCATCTGAGTTTGTTGCCACCTAACTTGAACGCGACCGTTAAAAAAATCGATATTTATCCCGAGTTGGCCGATTATGCTCGGTCCGATCAATTGGAATGGTCCCGGCTTGAGAAATTTGGCGAGGTTCATCAACGCGCGTTGATTTTGCAAGTATAGGACAGACCAAAATTCGCTAATTTTCAAGAATTCGCCCGCTTGGCCTGGATCTACCGGGTGGATACTACGCCCGGGGAGAGTTGCGTTTGGTTTAGCGATCTGCGGTTCGTAATTCTTGGGTTTATCCCGTCGTTTAGATACGGCATGTGCCGGTTAGTGGGCGAACCAGACTGGCATTTGTACCGATTGCGTCGCTCTACAGTGGCGGAAAAACAGAAATTGGGCGGCGAATAGCTAGGTACTTTAAGCCGGGCAATTCAGGCTCAAACGCGCAGCGGATTAGCTTGCAGTGCCAATGGTTTACCTGCAATTTGATTTGAAGTTCCAGAGTCGACGACCCGCCGATTTGCGAAATTATGTAGGTTTCTGTTTACCTTGCTTGGGTATTTATTAGAGAATAACGCGTCCGCGGACTTGACCGATATTTATCCGCGGTGCAAATCATTTTTATTATTGACGCAGGAGACTGGGAATGGCGGATTTCAAAAAATACGTTTGTGTAGTGTGCGGGCACGTTTACGACGAGGCCGAGGGTGATCCGGATACCGGGGTGGCACCGGGTACGCGTTGGGAAGACGTGCCGGAAGATTGGGTGTGCCCCGAGTGTGGTGCGACCAAAGAAGATTTTGATCCAGCCTAATCTTACTGCAAACTGGGATTATGGCCGCGCCTGACCAAATATTTTTACGGAGATTTATGTGCAAACGGTAATTATCGGCTCCGGTATCGGAGGGGTGACCTTGGCGCAGGAGCTGGTAAAACTGGCACCTGAATCGAATGTCTGTCTGCTGACTCAGGAAACACACGGCTATTATTCCAGACCATTGCTGTCGCACGGATTTACCCGGGAAGATATCGAAAGCAAAATAATAATGCGTTCGTTCGAGGCATTACGTGAATCGGGTATCGATATTCGTGCCGGTGTCGAGGTGCTAGAGGTGGACCCTGCCGCCGGCAATGTGACCTATCAGGATGATTCGGGCCAATCGATCAAGGCCTATGATAATTTGGTCTTTGCGATGGGCTCGGCGGCGTTGCTGCCGCCGCCGTTCGTGCCGCAGGCGGATCTGTTCTACGTGTTCAACAGTTTATCCGACCTTATCCAGCTGAGGCGTCTACGCGGTGAAATCCGAGCTGCGGGTAATACACCAAATTGGGCGGTCGTAGGCGGAGGATTGATCGGTTGCGAAGTGGCGTCCGATCTGGCGACCGCGGGTGACCAAGTGGATCTATTCCATGCGATGCCCAAACTAATGGAACGGCAGTTGGTGGAAGAAGATTCTGATGCATTGGCTGTGCTACTTGAAGCCGATAATATTTCGGTGCAACTGGATTGCGCAGTGGGTGGATTCGAAAAACAGGGCGGCAAATATGGCGTTCTGCATCAAAACGGCACTGCTTCGGGTTATGACGGAATTATTGTGTCCTGTGGTTTCAAACCCCGGGTAGACTTGGCAAAGGCCGCAGGTTTGGCCACCGGGCGCGGCATTCTGGTCGACGATAATTTAACAACAAATCACGAGCGAATTTATGCGGTCGGGGATGTGGCAGAATTTTCTGATGGAAAGATTTACGCCTACGTCACGCCGATACGCAACCAAGCCATATGGCTGGCGAAATATTTAACCGGCGCAAATAGTGAAGCTTGGCAGCCACCGTTTTTCAAACCGAAGGCTAAAGTGCATGGTTTTGACGCGCAGCATCCGTACAAATTTTGAATCAAACGAATTCAGGAATTAACATTGGTGTGAGTGCGGATGAACTCGCCAGGTGTTTTTTTCAGCCAATTAATCCGGATTGAGTACTTGTTTGCATTTTCTGCAAAAGTACTGTGTTTGGCCACGCTTGACTTTATTGTGGCGATGGCTGCTGAGCATATGCGGTCCGCATGCGCAACGGTATTGATGCTGTCGCTGTGTTCTGACGGGAATGCCGGTTAGATCGTAGTCGCAGGTGACTTTGTCGTCGGAACCAAACCGATGCATGACATATCGCCATTCAATGCCGTGTGGGCGAATATGGCGCATTCCGTAAATCTGGTCGGTAATGTAATGGGCCACTTCGTGTGGCACGGTTGTGGCCAGATTATCATCAAAGAATTTGGCGAAAATATACGGGTTGTAGCGTATCAGCCGGTCTTTTTTGCGGACCTTGTACATCCCCGCCGCGCGTCCTACAAGATCGAAAGCGATTGGAACAAAATCGAAATTCCGTTCATAAATCTCGCGGGCTTGTGTAATGTAACTTCGGGTTCGTTCGATGACACGTTGCTGTTGGGTATCGTTTATGGGGGTTATTTGACGCATAACAATGCTAAAGGTGGGTCGATCACACGGTTAGTTTAACGGGGTTGTCTTGCCGGACCAAAGCGATACCGGAGGTTGGATCCGATTTTATAACGGCACCGGCAATAATATCTAGCTTCTACGGGATTTATGTCATGCCTTTTGCGTCGATTAGTTCGGGTTACAGATCTAACCATCCATTGAGGAGAACATTGGTGCGTGGTGTATTGTTCGTTGTATTACTGACTTTTTATGCTGTTGATAGCTACGCTGAAATATTGCCCAACCTGACCTGGGGGCGCAGTGTAGTCAAGGTCATGGCGGATTCGAGAACGGGTCGTGTGTCGATGGGTTCCGGCGTGGTGGTCGCGCCGAATCGAATAGCGACTAACTGTCATGTCACCCGCTCGGCCCAATCAATTACCGTCATTAAAGGGATCAACCGCTACAAAGTTAGTGCCCAATCGGTTGAGATGACGAAAGACGTCTGCGTATTGCATACGCAAAACCTCAGGCTACCCAGTGCGAAGTTGGGGAACGTTGAGGATGCAGAAATCGGGCAACAGGTGTTTGTCTTCGGTTTTCCCGGCGCGGTGGGATTGAGCATGGTCCGGGGTGTGGTAAGTGCACGCTATCCTTACCTTTCCAGTTGGATCGTTGAAACCGATGCCGGGTTTATGCGGGGCACCAGCGGTGGTGCTTTATTCGATGTGGATGGCCATTTGCTCGGTCTTCCAACGTTTATGATGAAAGATGCCAGTGGCGGGCATTTTTACGCGGTACCGACCGCGTGGATTTCTCAGATTTCCAAACAGCAAGCACTACCTGTCGCGCCGTTGAGTGGAACGACGTTCTGGGAGAACCAAAAGTTATTTCTACAGCGTGGGGATTCGGTGCACAATGAAAACTAGACTGCTTCTATTATCAATCTAGCGAGACGCCAAAGGTTTTTTGCAAAGTCGCGTAATGTATCCGAGTGTTACCGGCGCTAAAAATGCAGCTTGGTTTGTACGTAAAAGTAGTCAGAATCGCTTTTATCGGCTGGGGAGCCGGGGGCATTTTTCGCGAATTGACCTTTAAACAAATGCGCCCAACCGGTTTCCAGAGTTAGCAATTTTGGTAGTGTCTTCCAGCGTATCCGAATTTCCATTTGATGTCCGATAAAATCTCCGGATCTACCTCTGCGGTCGCGAAGATTTGCGCCGACCCAAGTATCCCTTTTTTCAGCAAGCCAGAATGCCCGATGGGCCAAGAACGCGCTAAGGTTTTTCATTGGTTTTAGCTTGATTCGGTAACCGGGCGAATTGACGTTCCCGCGTGCAAACGCCCCCCAAATCCCTGTTGGACCGTATTCGAAACGACGGGCGCCAAAAAATGTTTGGAAGCGACCGTTTTTGCCGTCATTTGGCGTTTTGTCGCCGCTGGCGTAATCATATTGCAATATAAATCGGGGCCGCCACGGCAAATCAAAGCTATAACCGAGCGCGGCATGACCCAGGTAGGAAAAATGATCCAGGTCGGTGGTATCGGTTACATTCCGCGTTGCTCTGGAGCGTCCAATTTGCACGATCGTTTCTAGTTCGAAATCGAATTCCGAGGTGCGAGGTTTTCGAAACCAACGCAGGCCAGGGCTGAATATTCTCCGGTTTGTCGTTTGGAATTTGGCAGAGTCGTTTTCGTTGAGGTAGTACAAATAAACTTCGCCCTTTGTGCGGAACGGTAGTTTATTTATACCGAGAAAGGTACCGGTGAAAATTGCCGATGTATTTGCTTCGTCGAATTCGACGATTCCCCGATCTATTGATTCTCTATCATTGGGTAGCCTCAATACCGGCAAAACAAAGAAACTACGCCACCGCCAATTGTCGGCGTCGCTTAAACTGGCATCCAGCCCAGAGAATGTATTCACCGTATTTCTGAACCGGTTGCGAGCAAATAATCGGCGGCTGCCATAGTCGATGGTTTGGCGGCCCGCCTGGATGTTGGCGGAAAGTCCGGTTCCTGCTAAATCAGTGCTGCTCCAGCCTATATAGGCTTGCAACAGGTCGGTTCTGTCAACTTGGGTGGTATTTATCGGTGTGCCGGCGTCATCTAGAGTAACGGCTGAATCGATGAATTCTCCGCCTATACGAAAACCTTCATAGTTTATCTCGAGAAATACATTGGTACGAAAAGCCAGTACCTGATCGCCCCCCCTGGCGTTTCTTCGGAATCCATTGGTCACCGCTTCATATCGAGTTCTATGGTCGATATGGAATCTTAGCCATTCCGGTAAATGAGCCGCACTGTGAATGTCCCACGATTGGGATGCTTGTGTCAGTCCGGACGCAAGAAAAAAAACCAGACCTAGCGCTACCATTGCAAATCTGAATCGCATAAATGTAACTTTATCTATTTTGAGGCTTATTATTTTTGATGGCTTAGGGTCATCCTTATAGCTGGAATCGTTTCTAAGCTGCCTCTATTAACAATATCCGGTTTATAGATTGGATTTAACAATCCGAAGGTTTCTTTGGTAGCGGTTGTAAAAAAAGAAGGATCGGGAGGGAAAAATTGGAAAATCGAGTTCTATTGGTCGTGTTGTCAATGGGCAATATCCATTCTATTCGATGTGTACTCCATTACGAAATTTTAGCGGCGCAAACTAGATCCCATCTGTTTCATTTGCAGCAGGGTCTTAGACGTCGCAATTGCGTAGTTCTAGAAACGCGGTCGGTATTTTGCAGAAACATTAGAGGAATTAAAAGGCCGTACGATTAATTTTCGTTAATATTTAACATATTTCGTGGAATTATCTCATATTCAGCGGTATTTCTTATCAGGATAATCAAACTCGACATTAACGAAACATTCATCAATGAGGGCGAGACAATGGAAAATAGAATGAGGGATACGGATGCATACTTTGTTGAATACGATAACGTTGAGCCACCTGAGGCGACATTATCGGAATCCATGATGGACGATATTGCCGAAGCGCTAAGTTCTGATGCGATGATCGATATGAACGATTCGGATTGGATGGTTCAAGATCCGTCGTTTTTGGATGAAATGAGCGTCACTTATTAAGAACTTGGGTTTGCTTTTGTCCACAGCATACCGCAAAGCAGGTTTAAATTAGCAGTATTGGACACTTGCTTAATCAAATGCGGGCGTTGGATTCAAGCCCGCTTTAAGCATCAATTTTGGCGCGTTCATAATTTCGTCAATCCCGTCCTTTACGCGGATTTGTGTTTGCCGATGGGCCGGATTATTATTCGCCAATACTATAGGACTAAGCCGTTTATTAACGTGCCTGAGGGTTCGACATGGAATCGATGATTAACGAAGTGATGAACAACGAATCACTTATATTCAAGGGTGCGTTGGTTGTATTGATGAGCGCATTTGTACCCGCATCCGCATTGACCTTTTTGCACGTACGACTGGCGCGAAAAGATCACCAGTTTCAAAATCTGGTCAAAATTCTGGGCCTGGACGCCGACCAAGCAAGCCTATTGTCGCCGGGCGTCCATGATGAATACAGTGGGCGCGATTATTTGCTGCCTACCATTTTTCTTTCGGTTCTCTGTCTGGCGGGTTTTTCTGCCTTTTTATTCGATATAGAAATATTGGCTAAGAACGCGGGTAAGCGAGAGTTGTTTTTGGTCGGGTTGCAACCATCCGACATCAGTAACGCCAGTATCGATATACTCAGAGAACAAAGCTTTTTGGCGATTACGATGGGTTTTATCGGTGCTTTTGTCTGGTCTGGCCAGAATATTATTCGCCGATTGATTGCTGGAGATTTAATGCCCAGCACGTATTACAGTGCGAGTATTCGAATTATTTATTCGGTATTGATCGCTTTGGTTCTTGTGTTTTTGTTCAGAGTCGACCCAGGCAACAACACGACTCAGAGTTTGATCCCGGTGTTCGCATTTTTAACCGGTTTGATGCCGGAGCAGGTGCTAAATTATATACGCGAACGAGTACGCGCTTTGATGCAAAAAGGCTCGAATTCGGCTGATGAGCTGGTATTGGATCAGATCGAAGGTATGAATCTTTTCCACAAGACCCGCTTGAGCGAAGTTTCCATTGATAACGCGCAAAATCTGGCCGAGGCAAATCTTTTTGAGCTGTTGCTCAAGACACCGTTTAACTCGACCCAACTGATCGATTGGATCGCACAAGCCAAATTATATGTCTATTTAAAATCGGATATCGTCAAATTACGCGAGGTGGGAATTCGTAATGGATTCGATATGTTATTGAGCTGCGCGGGGCCTGAACAGGTTAAGAAGATTGCCGAAAAAACCGGGATTAACACCTTGAGACTCGAAATCGTTGGGGCGCGATTAAAAGATGATTCCGGTTTGCAGCGATTATACGATTTTCACAAGCGCATTGCCGGGATGAGTGGAGAGACTCTGCCATCCAGCGATGATGATTTACCGATATTGTTAAAATCTCTACCAGAAACAACAATGCGGGTCGGGCCTAGAGCCGTAGATTAGGGTTTCGATTGGATTCATTTGGATATTTTAATCGATTGGTATGCTGGCCGAATCCTGGCGTTCTGACGGGAACCGGCGCTGATATTAGAAGGGCGCAGGGTGGCGGTCGCTCTTAGGGGTTTGGGTTAAATCTTTGCCCAATGGCAGAAATGCTCTGGGTGATTAGACTAGGCCCGTGAAAGACCAAGCCGCTATACAGTTGTACCAGTAATGCGCCGGCGCTTAATTTTTCTAGCGCATCGTCCGGCTTCATAATGCCGCCAACGCCGATAATTGGATATCCCTCCGGCAGATGACGGACCAATTGCTGGATCACCTGCGTTGCCTGAATGGTCAATGGCGCACCGCTCAACCCACCAGATTCTTGCCCATTAAATAATGCTTCAACGCCGCGTCTGTCGACCGTCGTGTTGGTCGCGATCACGCCATCCAGACTATGCTCGACCAGCAGCTCCGCGATGTGCTTAATTTCTTCCGATGATAAATCAGGGGCTATTTTTACCGCCAATGGTACGTATCGATGATGGGTGGCTTTAAGGCTGGTCTGCTCTGCTTTCAGCGCAATTAACAGCGAACGCAGTGCACTGTCCTGTTGTAGTTCGCGTAGGTTTTTGGTGTTGGGCGACGAAATATTGATGGTGACATAACTGGCGAATTCGTAGACTTGGCGGAGCGCATTGATATAGTCTTCGGTTGCGCTATCCAATGGCGTATCGAAATTCTTGCCAATGTTGATACCGAGGATGCCGTTATACGATGATTTTTTAACCTGCGCCACCAAATGGGCTACGCCTTTGTTGTTAAAACCCATGCGATTGATGATCGCGTCAGCGCGCTCCAGTCGGAACAGTCTGGGTTTGGGGTTTCCGGATTGTGGCCGCGGCGTAACTGTGCCGATTTCAATAAACCCAAAACCAAGCTGCGCCAATGCGTCTATGTAATCGCCGTTTTTATCCAGTCCGGCAGCCAGTCCGACCCGATTTGGAAAATCAAGACCCATAACTTTAACCGGGTCCAGCTCTGGTTTTTTGCGCAAGAATTTTAATAATCCAAGTTGATGTGCGAGCACCAAGGATTTAAGCGCTAGGTGGTGTGACAATTCGGCAGGCAGGCAAAAAAACAGCGGGCGCAGAGCTTTGTAGACATTCATGTTGTATTCAGATTCAAAAATAGATCAATTCTAACCGATCCACGGTTGCAGTCCTATCGGTGGTCCGGAGCAGGTGGTTTAGTGCAGTGGTTTGGGTTTAAGAGCGGGGCTGTTGCGCTGACGAATGTATTCTATGAACGCGTCGGCTGGTAGGGGTTTGCTGAAAAAATAGCCTTGTACTTGATCGCAGCCATGTTCTTCCATCCAGTCCAGTTGTTGTTGATTTTCGACACCTTCGGCCAAGACCGTGATGCCCAGGCTTCGCGACAACGTGATCAGGGCTCTGCATATGGCCGTATCGTATCTATCTGAAGTTAAATTATGCACAAAGGATTGATCGAGTTTCATTTTATCGATAGGGAAATTTTTAAGATAGCTCAGCGACGACCAACCGGTTCCGAAATCATCCAGCGAAAGTTTAACATTCAAGTCTTTAAGCTTTACCAGCATGGCTTCCGGGTTCACGTAATCCTGCATCGCGATGCTTTCGGTGATCTCCAGCTCCAGATTGCTCGGATTCAGTTGGGATGATTGGAGAATACGGGAAATTAGACCCGGTAGCGTATTCTGCTGGAACTGCCGGCCGGAAATATTGACCGCCATGGTTAAATCGCTAAAGCCTATCTCGTGCCAATGCTGGGTTTGTTCGCAGGCTTTGTGGAGTATCCACTCGCCGATAGGGATAATCATTCCAGTTTCTTCCGCCAATGGAATAAATTCGTCCGGCATGATCATGCCGCGTTCCGGATGATTCCAGCGCAACACGGCTTCGACGCCGTTGACTTGTTTGGTTTCGATGGAAATTTGCGGTTGGTAATAAAGCTCCAATTCATCACGTGCAATAGCGTGGCGCAAATAATTTTCCAGGAAAAGGTTTTCCGGTGTGTTACCGCTCATATCCAGGCTATAAAAGCATTCGGTGTTTCCGCCCAGGTGGATCGCACGGGTCATTGCAGATGTCGCGTTTCGAAGCAGGGTGACGGTATCGGTGCCGTCAATTGGATAAATGCTGACCCCAACACTTAGGGTCGTAAAATATTCTTTGGTCTCGATATACACTGGGTTCTGCATGCATTTTATAAAACGTTTGGCGATTCGATTGAGTACACTGCGGTTACTAAATCCGTGCAGCAATACCGCAAATATAGCGTTCTCCAAGCGAAAAATGGACGATTGTTTGCAAATATCATGACTCATTTCCAGTTCATTTTTTAGCCGAGTTGCGATTTCAGCCAGCAAGTGATCGCCCAAATTTGGCCCCAGGCTGCCGCTAATAGCGTGGAATCGATCCAGTGATAACAAAAGTAACGCGGTTTGCTCGCCGTTCAATGTGCTTTTATGCGTATAAAACGCCATCCTGGTCTGTAGCATGCGACGGTTGGGAAGTGACGTAAGCGAATCATGATGAGCTTGATACAACAATTCCGATTCACTGGTTTTACGTTGGGTTATATCGGTGATATACGCGTAGAAACTTTGCATATCGGGCAGGTGTTGTAGCGTACACTCAAAATATTGATCTTCTATCGAATATTCCAGCACTACGGGTGTGTTGGGCTTTTCTTGTAAATCCTTCAACCGGTCCTCCAAATCTGACGGAAACAAGGCTTTAGCGGTGACGCCACCGGCTGGAAAAAGGCTATTTAATAAGTTTTGTGCAGCTGGGTTGGCGTATTCCACGTCATCGTTTAGCGATAATCTTAAGATTGGATTAGGATTTCGCTCGGGAAATAAGGCTAAAGCCGTGCTCGATGATAGGCTGCGGGCAAATTTGAAAAATACATATAGCGCCGCCAGGCTTAGTGCGACAAGTATTGCCATTAGGCAATAGACAACTTGCTGAAGTTGTTCGGTAGCCTGCTGTAGACTGGTGCGTGCTTGCAAATTTTCTAGTTGTGTATCGTGTTCCAGCGTCTTTAGCTGTTGCTCAATCTTCTTTTTGGTAATAGCGATACCACCGAGTAACTCGCGACCACGAGCCCAATCGATTTCCTGCGATGAAAGTATCCTGCTGAGTTCAGTTGCCGATACCGCGATTCGATTTTCAAGGGATACCAATGTAGAAAACGTCGCCGCTATATCTGGAATATCGTGGAATTTGTCTATTACTGCGACGTGATTCTGATTAGCCATCCCATAGGCAATTTCAAACTGCTCATGGTCCAGATTGGTGAAATATTGCAGCAACAATATTTCACGTTGGTTCAGATTTTCTTTCCATAATGAGATTGCATTGTATTTTGAATTTAAGCTCTGTTGTTGCAAAGATTGGACGATAACTTCCGAATGCCTATAGCTTAAAAACAAGCAATAGGCGTTAACGATTAACAGAATGAAAATGACAACGGTAGCGTTTCGGTTTAGTTTGGAATTCATGAAATCATTGGTTTGTAGGTCCTTCGACGCTATTCCATTGCTGCAAACGCCCTGTCCGCTTAACTTCAAAAATGACCAAGAAATAGCTGGAGATATCTATGTTGCTTCAATTAACCGGTAATCGATTTAATAGGCGAAAATAAATAGTATAAAAACTTTTACGTTGATACCAGGAATTTGAATGAAAGCGCGTATAGCCGTATAGTTTCCAAGCATCTTAATCGATATTCGAATTGAGGTTGAACAGAAGATTGAACAAACAATAGTCGCAAAAATTGATGATGCTTATGGGTTAAGCTTGGAGCTACGAAAACCCGGGCAACAACCGTAAATAGGATTTGGCAGGACAAGCGGGGACAGCCGACGAGCCGTTGCCCGTAAAATTTATTGGATATAAAAAAAATGGAGGTGGGCGCATGGCTAAGAATATAGTGCTTTGTTCAGATGGAACGGGAAAATCGGGTGGTGTTGGCAACGCGACCAACATTTGGAAGATTTTTACAAGCGTTGACGTAGTTGGGTTCAAGGAAAAAACCATCGATATAGAGCAAGTCACGTTCTACGACGATGGAGTGGGTACCGATCGCGGAAAAATTTTGCGGGTATTGGGTAGTGCATTTGGACTAGGTCTGGCGCGCAACGTTCGGCAACTTTATATGATGCTGGTCAAAAGCTACGAACCTGGCGACCATATTTATTTATTCGGTTATAGCCGTGGCGCCTTTACCGTAAGAACCTTGGCGGGTATGGTCCGCGTTTGCGGCATATTGGATAAAAAATACTATTCCGACGACCGCACGCTAAAAAGAGCGGTTTGGAATTTGTACAGAGCCTATCGGCGCAATTACCCAGCCCTATTGTCCCAACCTTGGTATAAATTCGAACGAATTTTTGGCATACACCGCAGCGATAATGTGGATACCCAACGCGCTGAATGGGGTATCAAAGTGTCTCCTGATTTGTACCAGGATTACCACAACGTTGATGATTTCTATGATGATTATTGTGTACCAATACGCTTTATCGGCGTATGGGACACGGTTGATGCGGTTGGCTTTTCGATAGATGCGTTGGGAGAATTTTGGAATCGTGTCATTTTTCGCTATAAATTCCCAGACCGCAAGCTGAATCCTTTCATCGAAAATGCCTGTCATGCGTTGTCGATAGATGACGATAGAAAGGCTTTTTATCCGCAACTGTTTGATCAAAAAAGTGAGCTGGATAAGACACGAATCGAACAAGTCTGGTTTCCCGGGGTACATGGCAATGTGGGTGGGGGCTTACCCAAACAGGGTATGGAGCATATATCGTTGAACTGGATGATCAGACAGGTTGAAGCACATGGATTGATTTTCTACCAGGATGCAAAGGACACATTTCGTGATGCGACCAATGAGAATGACAAGCTTTACGACGCGCGGGCCGGGCTTTCAATTTATTATCGATATGGTCCGCGAAATATTTTTGAAATGGCCCGGGACAACAATGCGGACCCGGCGAACATCCATATATCGGCCCTAAAACGGATCGCGATGGGTACTGAGAACTATGCGCCTGGCAACATTCCGGCAAAAATTGAAGTCGTGGTTGACAACGAAAACTACGTTGGCGAAAACAAAGCCGCGCAGAAAAAACTTAAAGGGGATATTGCCGATAAGATTTCAGCCAATTTGCGTGAATACAAGCAAAGCCATTTGGTGGATTCTCGAATGATGTTGCACAAGTGGTTCTGGATTGCGACCCTGGTTATCCTGGCGGCTGGAGCGATATTGAATGGTATCTCATCGGGTCAGCCTGATCCCGAAGGCTTACTATTGGGGTGTATGAAATTGGTCCAATTTGTGTTTTCTCTGGTTCCATTGGTGGGCAATTTCCTATTCGAAAGTTTTATCAGACCGCTATTTTTATTCCCATCGATTGGGATGATTATCTTATTGACCCCGGTTGTGCTTTATATTGTGGATTTTTGGTTGCAGCGCAGACTCAATCAACATCGGCAACGCGTCTGGCGTAAAATTTTCGATGGGCCCTGGTGGTAGGGATTGACTGGCGGTTAGCTGATATACGTTAGTCTTAGACCTTTTTCACGGTTTTGATCAAGGGATGCAGCGCAAGGAAAAAGTGGATGTGAAAAACCTAGCATACTGACTTATGTGAGTATTTTGAGTCTGCTTTTAATGCAGTGATGTGTGTTTCGGCGAAAACTTGAACAGGTTTTACAACGGGCGCCGGGTGGCTTGACGACTTAATTCCAGCCGATCACATCGTAATCTTTTTCGGTCAGGCAACGGTTTACGTAATTTGTATAGGCCGGACTCCGCTTGGCGGGGGTAAATATCCAGCGTAATATGCCCGCTGTAGCCCCCGATGCGGCGCCGATTAGAGAGCCGGTGCCGGCAGATCCGACAATGGCGCCACCGACGGCGCCTGTTGCCGCACCCAAGCCAGCGCCAATAGCGGTATTTTTGGCGGCTTGCCCGGCGCTGGAACTGGAGGCTTCTGCGCCAGCAGCTTCGGCGGCATTTTCGCACGCGGAAATATCATCGTCTGCTGTGGTTTCGCCAACTGCTTCATAATGCTGATTGGGATACAGTATAGGTTTTGAGCTTGCGCAACCTAGGACTATCAGCGTGATAAAGATCAAAGCGATATATCGTTTCATCATTGACTCCTGGACCGCGAGTAAACATTATTGACTAGTGTCGCCATACTACAGTGTCTAGTCCGGCTTCTACTAGCGGATTTTTCATACATCGGCCGTTCGATTCAGTATAACTAAGCTGTAAATCACGGTGTATTAAGGGTCTAGCTGGTAATTGAAAATCTTCGTTACAACAAACTACGGATGTTCAGACGGTCGGACCGCTAAATGTATTGCAAGGCAGTACGTATGCTACTGCTAGAACTCAACGGGAATCTCTCAAATAGAAAAACTTTGGAGTATTTGGCGGATCTTTATACGAGAATAATAATTAATGATTGTTAATAACGAAGAAAACGAATATATCCATGAAAAGGGCAAAAGATTGTTTTTCAGTTAACCGTCTGGCTTGATTGACGATTGGAAATCGTTTCGGAATGCCCCTTGGCGAAGTTTGTCATGACTGGGAATATCTTCGGATAGTTTTGTAACGCTACGAAAAAGATCTGCTAAATAGTGTTAGAGGGATTCGAAACCTGTACATAATGATGCTGCCTACGCGGAGGACAAAGCCTGGATTCCAATGCTGCGCCATTATATCCAAATGCTCGCCATCTCGATTAGCTCCATGGCGGTCAGCGCCTGATGCGCTTTTTTGAAAAAATGTGGGTAGCTATTAGCACAGCCTGTGACTGATCCAGAGGCCTATTTCTTGGATTTCTTCCATGCAAACTGAGTGTTCCATTGCGTATTGATGCCATTCGACTGCATAGCCGGCGGCTTGTAAGGTTTCCCGGGCTTGCTTTCCAAGCGCCAGGGGGACGACGGGATCCAGATTACCGTGGCCGATAAAAATGGGTGTACTACCCGCCCTGATTTCGCTTGGTGTAGCGAGGTAGGTGGACAATGCTATTATTCCGGCGATTTTGCGTTGATAGCGTAGACCGACCTCAAGAGCGACGGCACCGCCCTGGGAGAATCCTGCCAGAATAATATTGGAGATGGGGATGCCCCGCGCCACCTCTTTTTCGATGAGTTGGATGATTAGTTTGGATGAAGCCAATATGCCGGCGTGGTCAATCTTTCGTTCGATTGATTGTTCCAAAATATCGTACCAGGCTCTCATTACGTAGCCCCCATTTATCGTAACCGGTTGTTCCGGCGCATGTGGAAATATGAAGCGGACCTTCAAAGTCTTGGGGAGTTCAAGATGGGGTATTACCGGTTCGAAATCGTCGCCGGAGGCGCCAAGGCCATGGAGCCAGATAACGCTCGCGGTAGCCAAGCCAATAGGGTTAATTTCTATACTGGTAAGTTCGCTATCGATCATTTTTTCTCGCTTATGAATCAGGTCAATTTGAATGGGTCCGGCCGCAATATTTTGCCGGGATCTAACCCCCAGCGCGTTTAACAGTCCAGCCCCTTTTGCTGAGCTCGACCATCAATATTTCACGCTGGTCGCCCTGAATCTCTATGATGCCATTTTTGACGGTGCCACCGCTGCCGCATTTCTTTTTTAACAGTTTGCTCAGTTGAACCAGTTCGGAGCCGGCAAGCGGCACCCCGCTCACTAACGTGACGCCTTTGCCTTTACGGCCCTTGGTTTGCCGTTGCAAGCGCACAATGCCATCGTTAGGTGGTGGGTTGATATTTTGCTTGCAGCTACAATTTTTCAGTTTTTTTTGGCATGTTGGACAGATGCGACCAAATTCGGTCGAATACACCAGTCCTCCGGAGTTAAGTTTTTTGGGCGGCATTGGAAGGAACTACCGTGGGATCAATTAGCGTAAATCGTGGGGACATTTTGTTGCTAAAGTCTGTTGGCCCGTTGCCGGGATTAAACGAGCGTAGAAAATAACACAGCAATCGTCGGTTGGGTAGAACGAAAACGAAAAACCGATTGAAGTTATTTAGGAGTAACCGTCGTTTTAACTCAATGCCGTGGGGTCTTGGTAAAATTCACTGCATGAATATTCAGCTTGGTTGGTCGGAATAATGTTTGCGTTGTACCAAATTATAGGGATTGTCGTACAAATCGGTAAACATTGCCGATACGCCCCAGGGCAATATTTTTGGCGTGTCGATGAAGTTGACCCCACGTGCTTCGAGGTATTGATAGTCGGCGTGACAGTCGTCGGTGCCCAGTACAAACATTGGATTGCTGCCTACCCGGTTTGAATCAGACGCATTCAGTACCGGCATCAGGATGATTTGAGTGGAACTATCGCTGCCTGGCGAGATGGTTAACCATCTGAAATCCGGGGTCAATTCGCTAACGTCGTCGCATAATTTAAACCCGAGTTTTTGGGTATACCAGTCCAAAGCTTCATCTTGGTCTGTCACGTATAGCGATATATGTGTGATTCGGATAATTCCCATATCAAAATATTCTTCCAGTTGTGGTGCTCGTGCTCAGTGATAAAGGCCTCGCCGAACTAGATCGAAGACAAAAGCAGTGATGCCACTAATGTAGAAATTATCCCATGTACGACTGCCAAGAGTTGTCAATAATTGTCACATTGTTCGTAGTCATAACCGCGGCCGTAGCTATTGTAATAGGGTTGCTGATAACGATATTGGTAGCGGGTTTGTGTAGCATGATAACCCTGATGATAGCGATATCCGTGTGGTACGCACCCGCTTAGAAATAGGGTTATGATTGCAATAGAGAATAGGTATCTTAATTTCACAATGCCTCCTAGGTTTAACTGGTTGCTTGAGCGTTCCGTTTGCAGTATCGCACCGGATCATGAATACACGGTGAATACACCTATTTGATAAGGCTCGGCCGGATCTCTGTAGATAGGGCCAATATTGGCTTCAAGCCGGGCAAAATTTTACTTGAGTTGGATGTGTCGAGATCATAGGAATTATCGAATTCAGTGTTTTGTGTTTGTTGGTGTGCGGGTTATTCAATCACAATCACCATGGCGGTCTGAGGTGCAACTTCTTAGAGTATTATTGGTTGAAAATTCCGATGCGGACACTGAACTGGTTTTATACGAATTGGAACAAGCCGGTTATCGAATATGGCATCGGCGGGTGGAAACCATGCTCGAAATGAAACGGGCGTTGCGCTGCTATCAATGGGATATCATATTACCCGGTTTTTACTCTCAATAGTCCCATCGCCACTTTAAACCCACTTTGTTGCCGCCGCGTTCGGTGGTCCCGCCTTCGACGCTGATATTCGGGAGTATTTCAAATTCGACTGTTGCGGAGGTATGAGACGCACTGTCCGTGCCTTGTTGGAGTTCGACATAGACGCCATCGGCGACATATTTACCCATACTGATCCGGGTTTTATCGGAATTGATGTCAGATTCGCCGAATTTTAGTACGTCGATGCCAAGCATGCGGCGCGTTGCGTCTATAAAGTTGCCGGTACCACCTAAACCGCTTAAATTGGAAACTGCGGAAGCGAGTTGAATACTTTGCGCAGGACTCAAACTTTTGGAATCGGTACCGAACAATACCCGAGAGGCAATCTCGGATTGCGGCATTGGGGGGCGTGAGCTCAAATCGATCTTGGGTTTTGACGCAGTCCCGGAGACTCTGACGATTGCGGTAATCCCTGTGGATTTGTATTCTGCGGTTAGATTGAGCAACGGATCAAGGTCCCGCTCCCCGGAGAACCGAATAGCACTACGTTTTAGGTCGAAATTGCGCCCCCAAACAGAAAAGAAACCACGCACCGGTTCCAGTACTCCCCTGATATTCGGCGCATCGGCATCGCCGGTCACAGAAAGGCTTCCACGCCATTCAGATTCCAGTCCCAGTCCGCGCACGAAGGCTTTTCCGGGTATGCTAATGGTTAAATCGAGCTGCGCGCCGGCGTTATCGATTTGCGCAGTTCGTGTCCTGCGTTCTGCTACCTGGTTTTTTGGGTTATTGATTTCTTCTACCTGTAATTTAACGATCTGAGCACGTTCTGATTGTTCGAGATTGAGTTCTATGTTTTGCGTGACAATGTTGCCTAACAATAGCGGTCTGTCTAGATCTCCGGCCAAGCCAAGTTGTCCGCCAGCGTTTACTGAAAGCTCGTCGGTGGCAATTAGCAAGGTATTTTCAAAATTAAGCTCAAGTTTCACTGGATAGCCGCTATCCGGTTGCAATGCCAGGTTACCGCTGCCGTGTAATTTTCCATTGCTGCCGTCGTTGGCGGATAATTCGTTGATGATCAGGCGATGGTTATCTGCATTTACGCGCAATACGATGTCGGATAATGCGGTTCCGGTTTCGATGTTTGCGTAATCGGCTTTGGTCAGATAAAAATGGCCGTTAAGCGAAGGTTGTTCTATGGTGCCAGCCAATGAAACAGCCAATTCGCCATGCCCCTCGAATCGATCTTCATTGTCGCTGATCAGCGTCCAAATCGGTGCTATTTCACCACGCCAGGATACGCCGCCGGTAATGGGTTGCTGAGGTGCTATTCGAAACAGCGATGCATCGGTTGTGGTTTGCACAGGCAGGGTCAACCCAATCTCGGCGTTGTGATCTCCCAAGCCGCCGATATCGGCGTTCAAATTTAACTGTTTGTTTTGCAAGTTGCCATGGATTTTTACCCAATGATTTTGGCCAATTGCCAGCCGCGGTTTTGTCAGATTAATATGCTCGGCCTGCAATTCGAGTTGAGCTTGTGGAGACCTGCGGGGACCAAAAATTCGAGCCGTTCCGGACAGGCTTCCGTTTAGTTCGCTTTGTGACCCAGCCAGTCGGGATATTGTCAGGGCCAGATTGTTGATCGCCAAGGAAGCATTCAGTTCTTTTTCGGAGACTATTGCGTGGCCCGAAATAGAGCCATCGCCAATCGCTAGTGAGAGGTCGTTAAGCTGGAATTGGTCGCCGGATTTTGTAAACTTCAAGTTATTCCTAAGCATGATCTTCTGTTCTACTAATAAGCCGCTGAATTGGCTCAGATCGACTGATAATCGTTTTGCATTCTGACTTAGTTTGCCGGCAACATTAAGCGATAGTGGCCCATTTAGATTGCCTTGTGCTGCAACATTGAATAGCATTTCCGATGGTTTTTCGGATTTGGCCTGAGCGCTAAGTTCGGATATTTGCGCGCCGATAATTTGTGCGCCATTCGCGGTCAGGAATGCGTTTCCACTTGGTTTGACTAGAAGATCGTTGATTTGACCACGCAGCGTGATGTGTCTGGCGGCTATAGATTCAGAGATCGAAAATTCTGACGCATCCAGGTCAAACTGTGCTAATTGTGATTGGTTTTTCGCGGAAAGATCGATCTTAGCGGTTGTAGAACCGGAGACTTCAAGACCGAGCCACTCTGACCAATTTGCAAGTGACGGTATATTTGCTGTGACAGTGCCGTGGATCGGTAGGTTGTTTGTAGGGACAACCAACTTGCCATTGACCACCGCGCCGAGCGATTTGATTAAGATTGGGTCCAGCTTCATTGTTTCGTCCTGACCCAGATCGAAGTGGGTTGAGCCGTTGGTTCCTGCCAGATCTCCGCCATCAAAATCAAAGCGAACGGATCCGCTAGTTTGGCGCGGAATCCCTTCACTAGTCAGCTTGGCCTTAAGAAGGCCCAAATCTATTTGATTTAGCCTGAGGCGAGATACCGTTACTAGGCCCGAAATTGTGGCTTGTTCTAAGTAGCCCCCAATAGCGCCATTGACAAGCAAGCTGCCGGCGATAGGCGTGCCCAGTAGTGCAGAGTAGGGTGTCAGGTGGGGAGCTGAAAAACGAAAATCGCCAGTTATAGCGTCGTTATCCAGTGCTAATTCGAAGTTTCCGGTCGCAGACGTGGTCGCCGCGGTGATCTGAACCCGGTTGATCTCGATACGGTCGAATGCTTTGTGTAACTCTGCTTTAATGGTTAATTTAGGACCCAACAACGGGTCCAGCGTAGCATTATTAAGCGATAGCCGATCGGTTTCGCCGTTAACCGTTGCGCTTATGGTTTCTGTGCCATTATGCATGGTTAAATGGCTTTTCAGTGTTGCCGATCCGGAAATGGGTTGCTCAAGTAACGTGGATAAAGCCGAAAGTTGCCCGATTTCGGCTTTTATCTGAATGTCGCCGGGTTGGTCGTTAAGACTAATCTGGCCGCTGCCTTGTAGCCGTCCGAAAGGAGCGCTAAACAGCGCTTCCTGCAATTCAATACTAGCATCGTCTTGATTGTACGATGCATTCATCGACCAGTTTAATGATTCGATAGATGCCGGTTCGGAATGATTGGAATCCTGTCGATTTGGCTTGAATTGGACTTTCGTTATTTCCCCAGTCGATTCAATGTTTGCACGCGCGAACGGGCGACTGTCGTGTGGATCGAATTGAATCTTTGTCGTTGCCGATAGTTTTTCGGCGTTGATCTTGTCGGTGCGTGGCCCGAATAGCGTTAGGTCGACCAAAACTTCAGGTTGGTTAACGCTGCCGGCGAGTTTTGCGGTCATTGTGGATTGGTTCATCGATAGAGGTTGAACGTGACGTTCTAATTCGTCGATGCCTTGGGGTTTTAGCGCTAGATGGGCGTCGAGGTTTAACTGTTCTGTGGAAATGGTTCCCGAAATTTGGATATCTGCCAATGAATTTTCAACCGCGCTGTTTACAATTTCCAGCTGATTGTTTTGGTAGGCAAGCTCAGTATCGATCAGGACCGGGCTCATTAACCCGGTATTTGATGGTGTACCGAACAGTGAAAGCGGATCGATCTTACCGAATAGCCGAGCCGTCCATTCGTCTATGTATTCGGCACTAACCGCTAGATCAGCAATTTGCCTGGAATCGTTTTTTGCGCTAATCGTACCCGACCAATCGTTGCTGAAACCGCGTCCAGATGCTTGTACGAAAAAATCTGATGGGTGTTCGAGGTCCAGCAGGTTTGTGATCAGTCCATTGGCTGGGTCGTGGAAATTTAGATCTAATGAAACTCGGCCGGACTGTGGTTGGTATAGTGCATTCAGAATAAGTTGTAGGTTGTCGTGCTTGCTTTCCTTTATTTGTAGATTGATCTTGCGTAAACCGTCAAGATTTTTGGTTAGATTCCAGTGCGCCGATAGCAATACGCTTTGACCCATTACCGAATGATCTAGCTTTATTTGCGGTAACGCGAAGTGCTCGAGCCGAATGCGTTTCAATAGGCTTAAATCAGGCATCTCAGTGTCCGACTTGGGCTCGGCCTTGGCGATTGGTTTGCGCGTGATCGTCAATGCGCTGCCCTCTATACTGGTGATATCAACGATGCCCCAATACAAGGCCCAAGCGTTCCACGCGACCGTTGTATTGCGCAGGTCCAGCCATACGCCGCGGCTGTCTGCAACGGTAATTTGATCAATGCTAAAGCTCTTCAACAGATTGCCATCGACCCGGCCAATCGCGATGTTAGTTTCTCCGGATGATTTCAAGCGAGAGTTCAACAACAAAACTAGACGATCACGCCCCCAGTCCGTTTGCAGGGTGAAACCGGCAATGGCGACCAGCGCGATTAATATCGCGATAATCACGGCTATTGTCTTGAGAAAACGGCGTATAAATTTTGCCGGTATCTGCATAATCTTAAAATGCTTGTCCTACGCTAATATAAAACTGGAATACATCGTCAATGCCATCGCGCCGATTCAATGGGAAACCAAAATCCAGGCGTAAAGGGCCAACCGCGGTAAAATAACGTAATCCGACCCCGACGGCCCACAGCTGCCCGCCAAAAAAATCGGGTAGCTCGCCGTCGTAAACGTTCCCGCCATCGAGAAAAACCACGGCACCGATCGAATCGCTGATTTTGGCGCGTATTTCAGTATTCAATTCGAATACCGAGCGCCCGCCCAACGGAGCATTAGCCGTTCCCAGTGGCCCGGCGAGTTGAAAACTATAGCCGCGAATGGAATCGCCGCCGCCCGCGTAAAATCGTTTGTTAGCAGGTAGGTCCGGGGTCGTTGAACCGAATATTGAGCCAAGTTTTATACGTCCGGCCAGAACGATGCTTTGATCGTTGGCCAGGTCGAAATACGTGGTACCGGTAAATTCACTGGTGACGAACCCGATATCTTGCTCTCCCCATCCTAACAATGGCGTTAGAGATAGCTTCAATCGGGTACCGTCGGACGGATCAAACCGGTCGTTGGAGGTATCGCGTTCGGCTTTTGCCTCCAGTCCCCACAAAAAAAATCGACGGGTTATGCCTTGATCGCTGAGTTGACTGTATTCGAGTGGGATTCCGGCGTATAGCTTCCAAGATTTTGCCAACGGACGTTGTAAGCCAATACTGAAGCGGGATAGCGGGCCGGTATAGGCGGGTGTGTCTTCGTGTGCCAATGCGGCGTTGGCCAGTAAATTTTGTTTGGACTGCAAGAAATGGGGTTTTGTGAAGTGTGCTTCTATTTCTTGCTTTATTTGGCCAAGCTCAGCATTTATTGCGATCGATTCTTGACGACCCAGGATATTTCGATTTTCCCAGGCGATGTTACCTTCAAAGCCCTTGTCAGTGGACCATCGCATACCCAATTCTATTGAACGGTGTTTGCGCTCGGTGAGTTTTAGTGTAATATCTAACCGGTCGTTTTTCTCCAATTGCATTGGATATTCGATAGCGACCGTATCGAACAAGCCCGTAGCCAACAAAGCGTTGCGAAATTTGCTGATTTTGCGACTGTCGAACATTTCGCCGGTGTGCCAGGGTACAAATTGTTGGATGTAGTCGGGTTGAACGGTATTTGCACCTTCAGTTTTTAGTTTTCCGAAGTGTGCTTGGTCGCCAGGTTCAATTTTTAGGTTTACCGACATCCCCAATAATTCATGATCCACCACGACGTGCTGGTCGAGTAATTTACTGTTTGGATAACCAATTTCGGATAAGGAATTGAGAATTGTGTTGCGCGTATCAATGACGAATTTTGCTCGCGCGGGTTGATCGGGATCCAATATATAATTTGTATCCCGCCAGGGCAGGCCGGGCATATTCGGTCCATTTCCCTGGTAGCTAATACGATAATCCTGAAGTTTATAAAGCGGTCCTGTATCGATATCAATGGTAATTTTCAATGGCACAGTATTGCTGTTGATTCGGTAATTCTGCGAGCTGCTGTAGTACCCTTCAGAACGAAGCAATTCCTGCATCTGTTTCAGATCCGATTGGGCGCGTTGTTCCAACCTTATTTGTACTTCCGGTGGCTTCTTCTGCCAGCGGACCAGGCGTGAAACAGATTCCAATTTTTTTTGTAGTTGATCGTTGTCGATGCCTCGGAATTGAACGGTATAATTCAAAACTCCCTGTGTCGTGTCATCGTCGGCATAGGCCGAGGACCAGATACAAAGCCAACATAAAACAAATAGCAAAAATGACCATGGTCGAATATTTTGGTTGCAAAAATCCAATTGTCGATGCGATCCACTCGTGTCCGATTTGTTTGGATAAAGGAGGGTTGTTTGGCTTGAAAATTGAAGGTTGATCGGGTGTTGAGATGTCATAGACCCGAAATTTATCGGGTCTGGAGTGGAATTAGGACTGGCTTGGCGTATGGTTGCCGGCATCATCTATGCGGCATTCCGACGTTATAAAGTGAGTCAATACTAGCCAGCCCGGCAATGCGGCCGCGTAGCATTTATTTGCGAAATATTAAATTGACCAATAGCGTCAAAATAAGGCTGACTATGATCATGGATGTAATGGGAATAAAAATAAATTTTTTTTCATCCTGAATTTTGATATCGCCGGGTAAATTCCCGAACCAACCAACTAGCTGTGGTGCGAAATATAAAATAACGCCTAAAAACGCAAGGATTATTCCGGAAAAGATAAGAATTTTACCAACAGCCATAACTCCCAACCTAACGGTACACGGTAATTGGTATTGTTCGAATTTTGTTGTGGAAAAGTCAAGTACAAGATTTTTTAACAAACTTTCTGCTGCTAGGAGAGCTGGATAGAACGAGCGGTTGCAGCGACAGCTTCTAAGAAGTGGCCCTTTGTGTTTGTAGGAAATTTCCTGCATGGCTTTTCACTTGCTGGGATGTATAGCAGTCAAATTGGTACCGGAGTATATTCAATTGTGAGATCTCTGAGTTCTATCATCGCTAAAGTAGCTGGGATCGTTGAGAAATAGAAACGAATACGAGGTGAACGAATATGATCATCGAGCCTGGATAGGTCTCAAATATTTTGATCTATTGGTGTCGTATCTAATTTGGGGAGATATCAAATTATGCTCGACATGAAAATCACGCCAGTCTATCTTGGTGTATTTTTATTAGGGCCCTTGCTGTTGGTTGCCTGCGAACAAAATTCACCACAATATCAGTCCGCATCGGGGATCTATGATTTTAAACGAGCGGTAGTTTCTGCGTATGAACGATTAGCGTTCAAAAAGATTCGTAAAAAAGATGGTTTTTATAATGAATGTTCGGTTGAATTTGATATGAATCACGGGATTAGGGTGAGTGAAACGGTTTGCAATGTCGATGAGGATGCATTGGAAGTAACGATCCGTGTGACTGATCCGGCAACTAGGCCACCGTCCCAGCGCCGGTTGAATGTCTCGGTCGAATTGGAAAAATATGGCCTGCTCACCCTGTCGCGGGGGATTCCTGAAAAAACGGATAGTGGAGTAATGCTGTTACTGGATAGGACCGGGCAATCTGTAATATTGACCGCGAGAGTCGATCGATGAATATTGTGGGCCGGAAGTGTCCGCGCCATGGAAATGCAGTGGCCGGTCCAATATCTCGGCTTGGGGTGCGACCAAGAGTACAGATTGCGAGAATATAGAAATATTTCTTAAAACAGGCATGTACAATTAATCCTGAAATAGGCTGCTTGTAAAAAAATAGATTATTGACACGGTAGATAATGTATAATCCTTTTTTTTAAATATCGACGTTGCATGTTCTATAGGTTGAACAGAAGTTTCCATCGGCATCTCCTGCATTTACCTTCTATAACCTGCAATAACAACAAAGCGAAATTGATTTAATAGAGGTAAGTTAGATGATGCAAGGAACAGTTAAATGGTTTAACGATACGAAGGGCTTCGGATTTATCGCTCCGTCGGATGGAAGCGAAGACGTATTCGTTCATTTCTCGGCGATTGAGGGCAGTGGATTTAAAACTCTGAATGAAGGTCAGTCAGTAAGCTTTGAGGTTGAAAAGGGACCTAAGGGATTGCAGGCCACTAAGGTCGAGCCGGCATAGTACGCGGGTCCTTCTAACTATCGAACCGCAGAACCCCGCGTCCGCGGGGTTCTCTTTTTGTGCCACCATGAACGGCGCAGGATTGTAAATATTAATCCAGCCGGCTGTGGGCCTTGCGAGGAAGTAACGTGAAAAAATTGTTTGTCGGAAATTTACCACCTGATAGTACTGAATCAGCTGTCACCGAGTTGTTTACCGAGTATGGTACCGTGCGTTCCATTAATTTAGTGGCTGATATGTTTACCGGTAAATGTCGTGGTTTTTGTTTTATTGAGATGGAAGGTCACGAGGCACGCGCAGCCATGGCCGGATTGGACGGCAAAACTTTTAATGGAAACAGCCTGCGGGTACGATTTGAAGATCCTAGGACGACTCGGGGTCGAAAGGGGCGATAGCCGGTTGGAATGTTCGTAGGGTAGTTGATTCTGGCAGGCGTTTCTGTAGCTGAACTGGGCTCCCTAATTAAAAGTACTATGGGTTGCAATCGTATTAAAGAATTTATTATTAAACGATTCGACTGTTAGACGTTTATATTCGAACTTTGACCGTATTTTGGTTAATCTCCGCTGTAAATAAATTATCGCGATAGTTTATTCTAGCTTCCTGTTGCTATCGGTACGCCTGCTGCTGAACCCCATTCACTCCACGATCCGTCGTAAACCGGGACCGTTTTGTTGCCTAGTAGGTAAAGACTTAAGGCAAGGATAGAGGCGGTTACACCAGAACCACAAGTCGTGACGATTGGTGATTTGGTATTGATTTTTGCGTGCTCAAAAACCTTCATTAATTGTTTTGTATTTTTTAATTGTCCGGTTTCCGCATTGATAAGTAATGAATAGGGTAAATTGTGACTGCTCGGGATATGTCCCGATTTAAGACCGGGTCTGAATTCTGGTTCGGAACCGGCAAATCTATTGGCGGAACGCGCATCGACAATGGTAGCGCCATTACTGGCCATGAGATTTTTTATTTGCTCGATATTTCTGACTAGATTGGCTTGGAATTTGGCAACGAACTGTTGCTCACGAGCCGCTATGTAGCAATTCGCTAGCGCTCGGGATTCGGCTTTCCAGGCTTTTAATCCGCCGTCGAGTACCGCAATCTTGTTATATCCAAACACTCTAAAAGTCCACCATACTCTTGCCGAAGCCATGAATGAATTGTTGTCGTAGACCACAATCATCGTGTCATTATTGATCCCCAAACGCCCAACGGCAGCTTCGAACAATTTGGCCTCTGGCAACATATGGGGTAGCAGTGAATGCTGGTCTGAGATAGCGTCTATATCGAAAAATTGCGAGCCAGGAATGTGCTCAGATTCGAATTCGGTGTAGGCATTGCGGCTCTGTTGTGGCAGGCAAAACGTTGCGTCTAGTGTTACGATACCCGGCGCACCCAAGCGGGAAGCTAGCCATTGTGTCGGTAGTAAAGCGGGTAGGCTTTGGCTCATAATAAAATTTTGGGTGGTTATTTAATCAAAATCGTTTATACACGAATTATTCGAATAGTCGGGTATTCTGTGCGGTTTCGACAATCGATGCAAGTAGATTTCTATCAGAAAAATGAGCGATAAGCTTAACAAAAAATGCAACGTATCCGAGCGTCGATGAAGCAGGGTTTTTGGGGCTTTAAGGTCTTTTTGCTGGTACTGATCGCAATCTCTTTTGGGGCTGCTTATTCAAAGATGGTGTCGATCCCGGTGCGAACGCCATTTGCGGTTCCCTCAGTCCAACCATCGGAAGACGCAAAGCCGATGTTCGCCAGTCGTTTTGTGTCTTCCGCCAAAACCCGAATGGTGCATGCCCCGAGTATCGTAGAACTTGAGCGAGGTCGCTTAATGGCATTCTGGTTTGCCGGTACACGTGAGGGCGCAAAAGACGTAGAGATTCATAGCGCCGAATTTCAACCGGAAAGTCAATCCTGGACGCCCGAGCAAACGGTGGTTACTAGGGCGGATACTTACAGGGATACCCAGCGCTATGTTAAAAAACTGGGAAACCCCGTTGTTACCAGGGACCCGCGCGGTAAACTTTGGTTGTTTTTTGTCAGCGTTTCTTTTGGCGGGTGGTCGTGTAGCTCGATAAACGTGTCCACGTCGGATGATGACGGATTGCACTGGAGTCCGATTCGAAAAATAATCACGTCGCCATTTTTGAATATCAGCAACCTGGTTAAAACGGTACCGTTTTATTACCGGGACGGAACGATGGGTTTACCCATTTATCATGAAATGGTGGCCAAATATGGCGAATTATTACGCCTCGATCATTCTGGTCGGGTTATCCATAAAACGCGTTTGAACAGTGCATGGAGAGCTTTACAACCTCTTGTATTAGTGCTATCTCCGGAAAACGCGATGACCTACATGCGTTACGGTGGTGGTGAAGCACCGCGCTTGGCATTAAAGACGCGAACGGGTGATTCTGGTCGGCATTGGAGTCTCGCCCAGCGATCGGTATTGCCCAACCCGGATTCGGCAATGGCGGGGGTGAGCCTTAGCGAAAAGTACCGCTTTGTTGTGATTAACAATAACCAGCAACTTCGCGATGATTTGACGCTGTTACAGACTCGGGATGATGGCCAACATTGGTTCGAGGTATACCGTTTCGAACACGAACACCGCTATCGTCGGCATAGCTTTGCCGAGGGAGAGTTTCGCGCTGCTATTCGCCGGTTGATCAGCAAAACCGATTCGGATTTTGTGGCCAGTGAATCGTTGCTTTCGGCGATCGAACGTATAATGTGTACCGGCCATCCCTGTTGGTTTCAATTTGAATATCCCTATGTAATCCAAGCCGGCAATGGAAGCTTTCATCTGGTATACACCTGGAACCAAACGTTCATCAAGCACGTGGTATTTAATCAAGCGTGGTTGGACCGGCAAGTGCCGCAGGATTCCTAAAGTTGAATTTTACTGATTTTAATGGACTGGTGGGTATCACCCTGCTGACGGTGGCAATCGCGATTAATTTGCTGCGAATAGAACGATTGCCGGTTTATGGCCGTTGGTTAGGAAGCATAGCCGTCGCCGCAATAGTCGCTGTACCAATTTTCGATTTCTCAGCTGCGGTATATATGCGTGGCTTAGTTGGAGATCTTAGTCTGACTAGTCTGGTATTATTGAGTCTGTCGATAGGGAAAAGTCTCACTGGGATGGCCTTGTGTCTGCGTCGTCAGTTCACCGCCGTATACGTATTAGCGGTCACAGTGGGTTTGTTTTTTTACCCTATGTCCTTGGGTTGGGGGGCTTTTGATCCTTATTCTTTGGGCTATAGTTCAACCCTGTTTTTGGCCTGTTTGCTGATCGTTTGCGGGATTGCTTGGCTTGGCGATTATTGGTTGATTAGCCTTTGTTTGGCTGCGGCTGTTGGCGCCTATTCCGTTGAATGCTACGCATCAAATAATCTTTGGGATTATTTGATAGACCCATTGTTGGTAGTTTACGGTATAATTTTGGGAATAAAATATTTGTTTGGGAAGTGGTTTTGCAAGACATCCAATAAATTAAGTCTTGATCACATTAATTAAAAATTTTTCATAAACCGTCGATAGTTTTTCCAGGTCTTCCAATGCGATTCTTTCGTTGACTTTGTGAATGGTTTCATTAATTGGGCCTAATTCTATAACTTGTGCTCCGGTCGGGGCGACGAAACGCCCATCTGATGTGCCTCCGCCGGTTTCCAAGTTTGCTCGATAGCCTAACACTTCTTGCAGCGCGCTTTGCGCCGCGTCAGCCAATTTGGTTTGCGTAGTGATAAAAGGATTTCCCGAAAGTCGCCATTGAAGTTGGTAATTTAGTCCGTGTTTATCGAGGATTGCATGGACTCGTTTTTTGATGCTGGTTTCATTCAGTTGGCTCGAAAAGCGCAGATTGAACGAAATATCCAGATTTCCGGGGATGATGTTTTCTGCGCCGGTGCCGGCTTGAATATTGGAAATCTGAAAACTGGTGGGTGGGAAATACTGATTACCTTGGTCCCAAATTTCATTGGTCAATTCGACCAATGCTTTGGAGAAACTGTGTATCGGGTTCTCTGCTAAATGAGGGTAGGCGACGTGGCCTTGCGTACCGGTAATGCGTAGTGTCCCGCACAGCGAACCGCGCCGGCCTATTTTTATCGTATCTCCTAGTTTGTTGGTGCTTGATGGTTCACCAACCAAACACCAGTCAATTTTTTCATTCCGGTTCATCAATTTATCGACAACCTTGACTGTGCCGTTTAGCGCGCAGCCTTCCTCATCGCTGGTAATCAAAAGCGCAATTGATCCGGTGATAGTGGGATTGTTAGATAGAAAGCGCTGACACGCGGTAGTGAAAGCGGCAATGCCTGATTTCATATCGGCCGCACCTCGTCCGTATAGATACCCGTCTCGGATATTGGGGTCAAACGGCGCGGAATCCCAGGCATCTAATGGGCCAGGCGGAACCACATCAGTATGGCCTAGAAATACCAATAGCGGATTGCTGGTACCATTTCTCAACCAAAGGTTACGAGTATCTTCAAAATCAAAAAATTCTGCATCAAAACCGTAGGGTTGAAGTTGATCGCATAGAATTTCCATACAGCCGGCGTCGTCCGGCGTCACCGAAGGCCGGGCAATGAGTTGCTGCAGCAACGGGAGGGTGTCGATCACGATAGGTTACGGTACAATTCGGGCGAGAATCCTATAATCAACCGATCGTTATATTCCAATACCGGTCGTTTGATCAGTGTGGGTTGGGACAGCATTAGAGCTTTTGCTGTGTCACTATCAAGGTTTTGCCGGTCGGAATCAGAAAGTTGTCGCCAGCTGGTACTCCGGCGATTGAGCATTGCATCCCACCCAAGTTTCGATTCCAAAATATTCAATAATTCGGGACTTAGTCCGTCAACTCTATAATCGTGGAACTGGTAGTCGATTCCATTTTGTTCCAGCCAGCGACGCGCGCGTTTAATCGTGTCGCAGTTCTTGATCCCGTAAAGTTTTGTCATGGATGATAAGTTCTAAGCTTGATCGTCGGTAAGCTACAGACCATTTTAAATTTCTGATTTGCTCGCCTTGGCGAGGTGTTTTATGTTCAGTCCCGTAATAATTCATTGATTCCTACTTTTCCGCGCGTACGTTCGTCGACCTGTTTAATGATCACGGCGCAGTACAAACTGTGGCTCCCGTCGCTGGCTGGGAGATTGCCGGAAACAACGACCGAACCCGCGGGAATACGGCCGTAACTGGTTTCGCCGGTCATACGGTTATAAATCTTTGTACTTTGACCGATATAAACCCCCATAGAAATCACAGATCCTTGTTCGACGATAACCCCTTCAACAACTTCAGAGCGGGCGCCGATAAAGCAGTTGTCTTCGATGATGGTAGGTCCTGCCTGTAAGGGTTCAAGAACACCGCCGATACCCACGCCTCCGGAAAGATGCACGTTTTTGCCAATTTGAGCGCAGGAACCCACCGTAGCCCACGTGTCAACCATCGTTCCGCTGTCGACGTAGGCGCCGATGTTGACGTAACTCGGCATCAGTACGGCATTGGGAGCGATATAGGAGCCCGCTCTGACCATCGCTGGTGGAACGATACGCGCGCCAGTTTTTTCGAAGTCGTCAGGTCCAAAGGTGCCGAACTTGGTTTCAACTTTATCGAAATATCGGGTTACACCGCCATCCATGACGCGATTGTCGGCGATTCTAAAAGATAACAATACCGCCTTCTTGAGCCATTGATTGACTACCCATTCGCCATCTCTTTTTTCGGCGACTCGGGCTTCGCCACAGTCCAACAGTTGTAGCGCTTCTTGTACTGAATTCTTAATGCTGTCGGATGCGTTATTGGGGTTTAACGTCGCGCGGTCTTCGAAGGCCTCGTTGATAATACTTTCTATGTCAGACATGTTGTTTCCTGGTTTTGGGTTTATAAGTTATGGATCAAGTGGTTGATGCGGTGTGCTGCTTCCACACATTCATCGAGCGTTGCTACCATCGCCATGCGGACCCGGTTTCGGCCCGGATCATCGTGTGCTGAAGGGCGAGACAAAAAACTGCCGGGCAGCACTGTCACGTGTTCTTCTGAGTACAGTTTGTGGGCAAATTCAGTATCGCTAATCGGCGTTTCAGGCCAAAGGTAAAAACTGGCCGCTGGGATGTCTACAGGCCAGCTATCGGCCAGGATTTCAGACACGGCGGTGAATTTTTGCCGGTATAAGCTTCTGTTGTGTCGTACATGAGATTCATCTGACCAGGCTTTTATGCTAGCCATTTGAATAGGTAGAGACATTGCACAGCCGTGATAGGTCCGGTACAGCAGATAGCGGCTGAGTATCTCAGCGTCTCCCGCCGCAAATCCAGAACGCAATCCCGGTGCGTTGGAGCGTTTGGATAAACTGTGAAATACGACGCAATTCTTGAATTGGGTGTTTCCTATCGCGGCCGCGGCTTGCAACAATCCCACTGGTGGTTGGCTCTCATCCAGGTATATTTCGGAATAACATTCATCCGAGGCAATTACGAAGTCATATTGATCGGCAAGCTGAATAAGTTTTTGTAAGGTCTGCAGGTCCACGGTTGCGCCAGTTGGATTGCCGGGGTTGCAAATATACAATAATTGGCAACGGTTCCAAATGGTGTTTGGAACACTGTCAAAATCCGGTACGAAGCCCTGATTCGAAGACGTATCTAAATAATAGGGTTCCGCGCCGGCTAATAGCGCCGCACCTTCGTAGATCTGATAAAACGGATTCGGCATTGCGACGATTGGTTTCGACTGGGAATCCACAACCGATTGGGCAATCGAAAACAAACCTTCGCGTGTACCGTTTAACGGTAAAATGTGTTGCGCTGGGTCTAGGCTTTCGGGGGCTAAGCGATAGCGATTTTCCAGCCAATGTTTGATAGTTTCACGCAGTTCGGGTAATCCCTTAGTGGACGGATATTTCGTTAAACCGTCAAGCTGGGCGACTAATTCCGCGGAGATGAATTCAGGCGTACTATGCTGTGGTTCTCCTAACGACAGGGAGATTGGATCTTTCTCGACAGGTGGAATCGAGCCTTGAATGAGCTGTTTTAGTTTTTCGAAGGGGTAGGCGTGAAGGTTGGCAAGATTAGGATTCATTCAGGTATTAAGTTACATCGGTGGTGACAGCAGTGGTGTTTTTTGCGGCGCATTATCTCATGCCATGGCAGTGCTGTCTGGTTTTTTGGCTGAATTCGGGGTTCAACTGTCTAATAAAGTAGTATTGAAAATACTTATGATGTCTTTGAAATAGAGCCAATTCTACCTGCAGTTCGGTTTTCTGCCCTGGGCTTGGGCTTGCCTCCATTTATTCAATGCCGATGGCATTCGTGATTTTAAATCGGCGATACGCGTGCCGTGAGCAGGGTGGGTTGAAAGAAACTCTGGTGTTTTGCCTCCCCCCGCCTTACCCATATTGATCCATAATGTCACACTTTCTCGCGGGTCGAAACCGGATTCTGCCATCAAGTCCAAACCAATTAAGTCTGCTTCGCTTTCTTGTGATCTGCCGTAGGGCATAAGTATGCCATATTGGGCGCCGACTCCCAGTAAACCCATCAATGTTTGACCGGTGCCCGTGGTTGCTCCAGCCAGGGCTTGGGTAAGCTGCAGACCACTTTGGACCGCATACTGCTGGGACACTCGCTCGTTGCTGTGCTGAGCCGTTACGTGCGCAATTTCATGACCGATTACCGCAGCTAATTGGTGTTGATTTTGCGCGACTTTTAGTAAACCAGTGTGTACGCCAATCTTCCCGCCGGGGAGAGCAAAAGCATTAGGTGATTTTTCATTGAACACGATGACTTCCCAATTTCCTTTTACCCGTCGGGTTAATGTATCGGATACACATCGGACGAATTTATTTGTCGCATGGTCGTTGGAAGCAGGCATGTTTTTTTTCTGATTCTCGAAGGCTTGTACACCCATCTGATCCATTTGATCGGCTGGCATCATCGTCAACTGATTACGCCCCAACGGAGACTTGGAGCAACTTGTCAGAGAAATTGGAATAATAAATAGAAGTTGAATCGTCGTGAGATAAAATCGGTTCATAAGCCACTCGAATAAGATGGTTAGGATAATTTCATAATAACAGAGGCTCTTGTTCGGATAGAAATTCAAACTATAAACTTGTATTAACTTTGGGCAGGCGGTTTGGACCGTTAGCGCGATATGGAGATTTTATTGAAAGAGTCGCAACTTTCTACATCCGTACCTTAACCTTACTGTCAAATCTGCTATATTCCTAATTATGTAGAATCAGTTGGATGAAGTACGGTCGTGTTAAAACAAATCGAAAAACGAAGGTACCCACGGGTTAATGCCAATTGTATTGCAAATGTGACTTGTTCGGATGGTGTCGAGTTAAAGTTGGATGTGCTGGACACGTCCAGTTCTGGGTTGAAATTGCAATGCAACTGGGCCGAACGGGATATTTTGACCCCCCAAGGGCAATGGACTCAAAATGGGCGTCCCATAGAAGCCGATATTAAAATGGATCTCCCCATTTCCAATCAAAAATCTTGTGAAATTAATGCGCGTTGTCGAATGGCCTATTCGCGCAGAGTGGCCCGCGATAAATTTCAGGTAGGATTGAAATATACCGATCTGGATGACAAAAGCTTTACGATTTTGGGCGAATTTATCAATAGTCGATTGAAACAAGCGAGCTAGCTATTTGAATTTCCGCTATTTTAATTCAATGTCGCTAGGTTGATACGGTTTTGCGAATGTTTATTTGTACCGTAAAATTTGATTTTAAGGCTCCCAGTATTCAGCTTTAGGTTTTTTATGCTGCTCTGCAATGCCATTTTGCTAGCCTGACTTTATTACTTGGGGTATGTTCAGGATACGTGTAATAAGGAGTCACTTTAGCAAAAACTTGCCATC
>CAZUGA010000012.1:0-102246 GCA_964619885.1 uncultured Methylococcaceae bacterium | reverse complement strand
TCTTTTTCAGTGCTTTAGACCCTTTGTCCGGGGTTGAAGTCACGGATTCAGGTTCAATTAAAAAATCGGGCGATTAATTCCCTACCACCGCGCGAAATGACACTTGTATATAGAAACCAACTAAATACCGGATGCTCGATGTAGATATAACGGGATAGACCTATTTCCAATTTCGTCCCGTTTAATACGGGGAGATAAACGCGATGATTTTTAGTTGTGGTACATTTTTTATTTCCGATTGACCGATTCCAGTTATAAAGCAGTCATTCGAATGTACCCATATCAAACGTTTTCTGTGAAAATAATTTAATCCGACTACAACTTATAAGTGTCCGGCATCATCTAGAAGGCTTTGTCAACTTAAGCAAGATTAACTAAATATCGACGTATTGAGAGATCACTATGTGATTGATTATCATAGCAACGAAGTTTTCGATTTCGTGAAAATCGAGTCTTATCTAGCCTAACTTGACAGAACCCAATGCCACGTTCGGCTAACAAGTTTCCGATGTCTCGAAAACATTAAGTGAAAAGTGATACAGCCAAACAATAGGGCTATTGATCTACGGTGGAAAACGGTGTCCAAATTTCGGTAATCACCCCTTATCGCCGAGGTAAAAAATGGCATGAGCAGAGGACGCTATTTTTGGTAACTTCTGGCAGAATCATGCAAGTCATTGATTTAATTGGTGGCCAGGGACAGAATCGAACTGTCGACACGAGGATTTTCAGTCCTCTGCTCTACCGACTGAGCTACCTGGCCATTAATCAGAATTCACGTGGCGCGTATTAAACCGGTCTGCGCGTTGATAGTCAAGCAAAACAGCGCAGGCAACGTTCTACATTTGGTCGAGTTCCTTCGGTTTTTCTGTGCTGGTATCAACTTCTTGCTTTTTCCCGAACAAACCACCTACAAACCGGAATACCCGCTTGATTCCATCCCATATCTTGGGTAACAACCAAATAGCGAGTGCGATAAATAGAACAAGTAAAATCAGGAACAATACTGGATGATGCAAAGATGCCCAAACGCCAACGATGACGGCGAGGTCTTCACCTACAGACGCGGTCCAATTACTGAAGGGTTCAGGAGAAGTGTTTATCAATACACGGGAACCGGCCTTGGTCGCATGTGTGCCAGCGGTTAACCCACCACCAATCAATGCCGCCGCGACCTGAGCAGCCGGGCCAATCTCACCGACCGCGCCAGCTGCCAGCATTGCACCCGCAGGAATCCTAATGAACGTATGTATCGCGTCCCAACTGGTATCGACTCCCGGCGTTTTATCGGCAAAAAACTCTATGAAATACATCAATCCGGCGGCCAACATTACCATGGGATTTGCTACAACCTGGAGATCTGGTGGCAGTTCGATATTACCGGTGTTGGCTAGCACACCTAGTGTTAGTAGTGTCGCATAGAGGTTAATCCCGCTTGCCCAGGCCACACCCATAGTTAACGCAAGGGTTGCAGTAATTTCGTTCAACGGCTCCATAGCAGGCCTCCGTTTTGTTAAGACAGTCGTAGCCTAGCACAGATAGATGAATAACAACTAAATGATCACGATTGCAGCCTTATAAGTATATTTGGTGTAAAATTCAGGGTTTTTTATACGTTAAGAGACGCTGTGGAATCATTTCGAGGCACTACTATCGTTTCGGTTCGCCGTGACGACAAAGTTATTATTGGAGGCGACGGACAAGTCTCCATGGGCAATACCATCATGAAAGGCAACGCACGCAAGGTACGTCGCATATACCACGATCGTGTTATTGCAGGATTCGCAGGTGCGACCGCTGATGCGTTCACGCTATTTGAACATTTTGAAGGAAAGTTGGAAAAACACCGAGGGAATCTGATTAGAGCAGCTGTCGAATTGGCAAAAGATTGGCGCACTGACCGTGCGCTGCGACGATTGGAAGCCCTGTTGGCGATCGCGGACAGCAAATCTTCATTGATCATCTCGGGCACAGGGGATGTCATCCAACCCGAAAACGACCTTATAGCAATAGGATCGGGGGGACCGTTTGCGCAGTCCGCTGCGACCGCACTGCTCGAAAACACAGAACTTCCCGCCCGCGATATAGTTGAGAAAGCGCTGAAAATTGCCGGAGACATTTGTATTTATACCAACCATAACGTGACAATCGAAGAATTGGACTCGGAATAAGGAACTAGCACAAATATGACCGAAATGACCCCCAAAGAAATTGTTCACGAATTGGACAAGCACATTGTTGGCCAGGCCGCAGCCAAGCGATCTGTCGCGATCGCATTGCGCAACCGTTGGCGCAGAGCCCACGTCAATTCAGAGTTAAGAGAAGAAATTACGCCCAAAAACATATTAATGATTGGCCCAACCGGGGTTGGTAAAACAGAAATCGCTCGCCGACTGTCACGTTTAGCGAATGCACCATTTATCAAAGTTGAAGCAACCAAATTCACCGAAGTAGGCTATGTCGGCCGCGACGTAGAGTCAATTATCCGCGACTTGGTAGACTCAGCGATAAAAATGACCCGTGAATCGGAAATGACGAAGGTTCGACGGCGTGCCGAAGATGCCGCAGAAGAGAAGGTATTGGACATATTACTCCCAGGCGCGGACGACGCCGATGACTGGTCGGATTCCGAATCCAATACCCGGCAAAAATTCCGTAAGAAATTACGTGAGGGCGATCTCGATGAGAAAGAAATTGAAATCGAAGTCAGTAGTTCACCGGTAGGCGTCGAAATTATGGCCCCACCCGGTATGGAAGAGATGACCAATCAGCTACAGGGAATGTTTCAAAACCTTTCGTCCAACCGCACCAAAACTCGCAAACTTCGCATCAAAGATGCGCTGAAGGTTCTGACCGAAGAAGAAGCCATTCAGATGATTAACGAAGACGATGTCAAACTTCGAGCTGTAGAATCGGTAGAACAGAATGGTATTGTTTTTCTCGATGAACTAGACAAGGTTTGCAAACGATCAGAATACGGTGGTCCAGACGTTTCCCGCGAGGGCGTACAGCGTGATTTACTCCCGTTGGTTGAAGGCAGTACTGTAAGTACCAAATTCGGTATGATAAAAACTGATCACATTTTATTCATCGCGTCGGGCGCATTTCATTTATCCAAACCATCAGATCTGATTCCAGAACTACAGGGACGCTTTCCGATTCGCGTTGAACTGGATGCGCTGACCACTAAAGACTTTATTCGAATACTGACCGAACCAGACAGTTCCCTGAGCGAGCAATATGAAGCTTTGCTATCCACCGAGGGAGTGTCGTTGAGTTTCAGCGAGGACGGTATCGAAAAAATTGCGGAAATTGCTTGGCAAGTCAACGAATCCACCGAAAATATAGGCGCGCGCAGACTGCATACGGTGTTGGAACGCTTATTGGAATCAATTTCCTTCGAAGCTTCAGACCTGCAGGAAAAAACTGTATTGGTCGATAATACTTATGTTGAAACCCAACTCTCCGATCTGGCTGCGGACGAAGATTTATCTCGTTATATCCTTTAAACATCTTAATGAATGCGCCGATCCCAACCGATATCAAACTTCACCAGAAATCCCGAATACTCGAGATTCAATTCGACAACGGACGCAACTTTGAATTTCCGTGTGAATATTTGAGAGTCTATTCGCCATCGGCCGAAGTCCGCGGACACGGCCCGGGACAGGAAGTCTTGCAAACAGGAAAGGAAAAAGTTTCGATTCTAAGTATTCGACCGGTTGGAAATTACGCCATTGCACCGACCTTCACCGACGGACACGATACCGGCATTTATTCCTGGGAAACCTTGTACAATTTGGGAATTCAGCAACAGGAACTTTGGACTGAATACCTGCAAAAACTAGACACCGCAGGGCATCAACGCAGCGCATCGGCAGTGGACATTGATGAATAGTCATGATTTAGTAACGTGACAACCTGGCAGTCCGTCTAACCTCTAATCGCGTTAAATAATTGAATCCGTTACAACGCATCATCGGCACTTAATTAGTAAATCTAAAGCACCCCCATAATGAGCGACGAAAACACCACCCATTTCGGTTACAGACAAGTTAAAACTGAAGAAAAGGTCGGCATGGTCCGGGAAGTTTTCGATTCTGTGGCCGGCAAATACGACCTAATGAATGACTTGATGTCGATGGGAATACATCGACTATGGAAACGGACCGCCATCATGCTTAGCAATGTACGCGAAGGGGACGAAATCCTGGATCTGGCCGGTGGCACCGGAGACCTAACAAAACTTTATCACCGAAGAATTGGCGTCAAAGGGCACGTTGTATTGGCCGACATTAATCGTTCAATGCTACAAGTAGGCCGTGATCGGTTAATCGACGAAGGCTATGTTTCTAACATTCGATACGCGCAGGTCAATGCAGAATGTCTTCCGTTCGAGGATAATAGTTTCGATTGTATCTGCATTGCATTTGGTCTTAGAAACGTCACCGATAAAGATGCGGCTTTGGCATCTATGCATCGCATCCTTAAACCTGGGGGACGCCTCATCGTACTTGAATTTTCTCAACCCCAAGACGAGATTATAAAAAAAGCTTACGACATTTATTCATTCAAAGTACTGCCACTAGTTGGTAAGTTCGTTGCCAACGATGCCGACAGTTATCGCTACCTGGCCGAATCAATCCGCATGCACCCGGACCAAGAAAAATTAAAAGATATGATGGAAACGGCGGGTTTAGAGCGATGCGAGTATTTCAATCTAACCAACGGCGTTGTCGCAATCCACCGTGGTTATAAATTTTAATCACCTGGCTCTTATTCTTCGGACTTAAGCGATGTTGATCCATAGCCTGTTTCTGAGTTCTTTAGAAACCGCCTTATCACACTACGTCAGCTTGGACCCGGACGCCGAAGTTTTTCTGAAACCCGTAGCAGGAAAAGTTATAAAGTTGACCCTGGATAACCCAAGTTTTAGCATTTTCCTGTGTCCCACCGCCAACAGCATCCAAATCTTGGAGCAATATGAAGGAATTCCCGACACCTGCTTGCAAGGAACGCTAATCGCATTCGCGACAATGGGCTTAAAACAACGTCCAACAGATGCATTGTTCTCTGGAGAAATCAGTATATCCGGAGATACAAATATTGGCCGCGAATTTCAGACTTTATTCGAACGTTTGGACATTGATTGGGAAGAACAAATATCACGTCTAACCGGCGATGTAATCGGTCACCAGATTGGTCGAGTGTGCCGGTCTGCCGCAGCCTGGGGTAAAGATACGGTCGAATCTTTTAAGTTAAATGTTTCAGAATATCTGCAAGAAGAAACGAGAGATCTTCCCACACCAATCGAAACCGAACATTTGTTCCGCGACATAGACGAATTAAGAGCCGATTTCGATCGACTGCAACTACGCTTCAATCGTTTATACGAAACCTCAATTAAACCAAACGCATAATCCGTTCACGGTCGTGTATATTCACATGACCGGCCATTATTTAGGACTTACCGAGTGATTCGACCAAAACTGCTTTTCCGTTTGTTACACATAAACTGGATACTGGTATTCCACGGATTGGACGAGTTGATTCTGGCAACCCATCTTTTCAGACCGGTGCGTTATTTTGCATTCTTTTCACCCAATTTTTGGCTGCGCAAGGAACATGCACCGCGCGGAGTGCGCATCAGAAAAACCTTGGAAGACCTGGGCCCAATATTTGTAAAGTTTGGCCAAACATTGTCCACCCGACGCGATCTCTTACCCGAAGATATCGCCGACGAATTACAGAAATTACAGGATCGGGTTCCACCGTTCAGTGGCTCTGAAGCAGTTATTATCGTAGAAAAAGAACTCGGCAAACCTATTTCTGAATGCTTCGCCAAATTCGACGAGAATCCACTAGCGTCTGCGTCCATCGCACAAGTTCATGCAGCCGAGCTACCCGACGGGCAGCAGGTCATCGTCAAAGTCTTACGACCCAATGTCGAAAAACACATCAAGAGTGACGTTGAATTACTCTATGAGCTAGCCCGTCTTGCTGAAAGATTCTGGACGCACGCAAAAAGACTCAGACCACTGGAGGTAGTCGCAGAATTCGAAAAAACCATCATGGACGAACTCGATCTAGTCCGGGAAGGCGCCAACGCATCTGAATTGAGGCGTAATTTTGATGGGTCTGAAATGCTTTATATTCCCAAAATCCATTGGGACTGGACCCGCAGAAGTGTATTGGTGATGGAGCGCATTTACGGCATACCTATACGCGACATAGATCGGTTGAAGAAAGAAAATGTAGATTTTAAGCTGCTTGCGGAACGCGGTGTGGAAATTTTCTTTACACAGGTTCTGCGCGACAATTTTTTCCACGCAGACATGCATCCTGGCAACATTTTCGTGAAGCCAGAAGCAAGTTATATTGCTGTCGATTTCGGAATAGTGGGCTCATTGACCTATGCGGACCAACATTATTTAGCCTACAATCTTTTAGCTTTTTTCAACCGAGATTATCGGCGAGTAGCTGAACTGCACGTAGAATCAGGGTGGGTTGACAAAACCACTCGAGTCGACGAACTGGAATCGGGTATTCGTGCTGTTTGTGAACCTATCTTCCAAAAACCGATCAGCGAAATTTCCTACGGCAATCTATTGCTTAGGTTATTCCAAGCCGCTCGCCGCTTTAATGCCGAAGTGCAGCCGCAACTAGTTCTATTCCAAAAAACCTTGCTAAATATCGAAGGCTTGGGCCGCGAACTGTATCCTCAGCTTGATCTTTGGCAAACGGCCAAACCATTTCTGGAAAATTGGTTCAAAGAACAGGTAGGTCCTAAAGCAACATTTAATAAGGTCCGCAAACAGATTCCAGACTGGGCCGAGCAATTACCGGAACTGCCCGGATTGGTCCACCATATTCTGTCTGATGCCAGTCGGGGTGAATTGGAAGTACTCTGGAAATCCCAGCAACTCGATGAATTACGCCAACAAATGCAACGAAACCACATACGCACAGTGTCAGCAACCACGGGCGGCGCACTAGTCATCAGCGCCGCTGTTTTGCTAGGGCTAAATAGTATCGCTGAGACCGCTTCCGGGATTACTCCTACGATAATTTGGTTATGTGGGCTGGTTGGCGGATTATTTCTAATTTTTTCATTTCGCAACTAATTGACCCGAATATTCGATTTCCGACGAAACTCGAGACCGATCAATTATGAGACCGACGATACTTGAATTCGTCGAATTTAGAGATTAACTGTTGGTCATTGGGGGCAACCTTTAACGCGCGAAGAAAAAACACTTCTGCCCTCCCCCAATCGCGATTTTCCATTGCCGAATTTGCCCAGTTAACGAAGGTTGTCTTTATCCACTGCAAACCTTCCAGCGCTTCTCGATTACCTGAATCCATGCGCAACACTTCGCTATAGGAATCGTATGCATTCCGCCCTACCGGTTTCACCAGTTGCCGTAAATACATTTGCCTGTTGGCTCTCTCCAAAAGCTCAGCTATTCGTTCATTATCGCTAATAAATCCTGAATATTCCAAGCTTTGCTTAGCGCTAACAGGCGTATGTTTTACTACTTTTCTAGTGTTTATTTGGTTCAGTGCAGCTAACACCTCGACGTCACCCGGTGCAACCGTCAAAGCCTTCCCGTACAAAAATTTCGCGTGTGGGATATTTCCATCACTAACTTCAGCTCTAGCCCATTGCATATAAATTTCCTTAATTCTCGTAACCCCTACCTGCCCAATTCTTTGCTCTGGGGCCAATTGCATAATTTCATGATAAGTTGCCAAAGCATTGTCATTCTCTGGGGTCATCAGCTGCTTTTTCGAAATCTGCGCCTCCGCGAGCTTTACCAGTTTCTCGATACGTGCTTGCCGAGAAGACCGCTCGGTATTTATGTCCGCCTTGGGTAAATCAATATCTTCAGTCGCGATACTGTCCCCACTTTTTGTTCGATTTGAGGGATCATTGATGTTAATTTCATCAGAAACGGAACTGAATGGCAGGAGCGATGGCGCGAGTAAATCCTTATCCATATTCAAATCGCCCGTGACCACAGGTCGTTGCACGCTCTCATCAACGACCTCAACAATCTCTATAGGTGCTTTAAGCGACGCAAACGTCAGGAACAACCCTATCGCCAAAACAATCAATGCAACAGCAGTTGAGCCGTATGAACTAGACGGTGATGGATCTATAGCAATTAAACTGGGTATATCCAAGCTAGGTTCACGCGGCAATTCCGAATTGGTCTTCTGCAAACCCGAACCAGACTCACTTGTTGCCGAAACGATATCTGCGCTATCCGGGCTATCAACAATTTTTGAAGTTACCTTTCTTTTTTGTTCTATGTCCCCCTTCCTTTGAATTAGATCCTGAATCATTTCGGTAGATTCAGTTGCAATATCATCGTCATGACAATTGCCGTTGCTTGATTCCTGTTTATTTATCTCGGCGTTAGAAATCACTCGCTGGGCGGATTCATCGGTAACCCTTCCACTTTGTTTCGATGCTTTGCCTATCATCTCTGATAGCGACATCAAACCGGGAGTTTGTGAGTCGTTGTTTATCAATCCAATGTTTTCAGCTGGCTCGACGGGTGTTATACGGGATTCAGGATTTTCGATGGACTCGGACGAAAATTCGCCTTTGCTCCGAAACGGCGCATCAACCTCGACCAGCCTTTTTTTCACAGAATCGTCTGTAATTCTAATTCTATCGACATCCGCTGGCATCTTGACTTCACAGCCATCGTTCAGTTCGCTGCTGATGGTTTCAATTTGATCGACGGAGGCTGCCCCTCCCATTTGCACTGGCTTATCTTGGTCGGGGCATTCTATCGAAACAGTGTGTTTAGTCGGAAACGCAGAATTTTTGGAATGACTACGTTCGGTCCGATTTAGAGATTGATTGTGCGTGGCCGCCTTACTAATCATCTCTGGGAATAATGACCAACTCCCATTGCCATCTTTTTCAGTCGCTATATCATCAGAATCCGCATAATCAGTTGTTACCACAGCGGTTTCACGGTCTACTGATTCGGCCGTTGCTAATGACGCATTCGCGCATGCTTGGCCTCCATTTGACGACAATCGATCCCAAATGTTTTTTGGTACTGCGGTCGAACCGGGGTCGGAAGTAAGATTTTTAGATTCATCAAAGCGCTTTGGCAATTCCAAACTACGACTCGATATTTGCCCTGGCAATGCTAAATCCTGCGACTCACCCCTTGAATCGACAGATGTACTTTGCGCCGCCACGGCGTTTAGCCCGTCGTTCGGTCGCGATGACTCGATAATACCATTATCAAATGGCCAACCTTGGACAATCGACACTTTTTCGACTGAATGTCCGCTCTTGGATTGCAATTCGATTCGCTTATGACCAGGCTCAGATTGCTGGTTTTCAATATCAGGATAGAGACAATGAGTTGACGCTTCATCAATCATCGCCGCATCGACGCTATCTTTATCTTCCAGATATGCGGCTAACATGCCCCCATTACACAACAAATTAATCAACCGGGGCACACCACCGGAAAACTGCTTTACGCGTTCAATTGCAGTATCGTTGAAAAGCGATCTATCATTGCATCCCGCCTGATCCAAATAATAGCGGATATAATCTGGAACCTCTTCGCGATTTAGAGGCTTTATATCGCAAATTCCTAATTCGTGAGATTCAAAATTTCTCAACGCGATCTGTTTGAGCCGAGGGGCTGATTCAGGTGTTCCGACAAATACAAACTGTATATCTGCCGATCGATCAGTATCTGATTGGGTAAACAGCTGAACACCGTTGATTAAGTCAGACTCAATACGATGTGCCTGTTCTATTAATATAACCGCGTGTTCAACCTGTTTTTTCCGAAGCGCTTGCTTGAGATTTGCTACCCGTTGGATTAGCGAAGCCGTTGGGTTAACGGCGATAGCAAATTTATTCTCAATATATCTGATTAGCTCATTGAGTTTAAATTCATTGGATTGAATTTCGATCAGCTGCGTGGAAAAGGGCAGGTCTTTAACCGCTTTACGAACAATTGTTGTTTTCCCACTCCCAGCAGGACCACACAAAACTACAGCTTTCTTTGCGGCCTTTAAATCATTGACTAGTTGCCTATAAGCAATTCTGTTTTCTGCACCCAAATACAACTTTTCAGGATTTTGCGCAATCCCGAATAAAGGTTCACTTAGGCCAAAATATTGCGTATACATTTCTATACCCAATGCATGGATAAAATTCCGTCATTGCGGTTAATGTCCTGTTAATCATCGATAAGAGAAGCAAGCTTTACCGGCTTGTCATATAGAAAACGAGCTTCCCTAGTGCATTTGCGTCCTCCGTACAACCAATACCGATAGTTGATCTAAAAATTAGTCGATCCTGAGTTTGCTATTTTACCACGTTCCTTTTAGCACCTGTCTCGAAAAAGGCGTCGAAACAAAAATTTCACAAAACTACACTAATTTCAATATTTTCGGGAATATACAATTCGATGCTGTAGAAATCGCCTTGATGACAACACGGAAACCGGATCAGTAAGAATTCTGAATAAAATAATAAAAACAGGATTATTTCGACCACATCGGATCAAAAAGGTTTAGCAAAGCGACAAATTATCAACTGGGCACCAGCAAGGGCCAGCTCAATTTAGGGGAAGTGTGATCAGCAGCCTTAGATTATAGGTACTAGCGCAGATTCATGGGTCCGGGTCCGGGTCCGCGCACCAAACGGAGCAAAAAAGTGGGGTAGGACATATAACCCCCAAATAGAGTTCGAAGATCGACTAACGAATTAAATTTAACCCTGGCAGTTGCACCGCATTGACACAGAATTATGAACGCGTTCGAAAAAAAGGTTAGACTACGAGCAACTGGCCGTTTCTTCTAGACTTTACAAGTTATGCACTTTTAGGTTGAATTTAGGTGGTTTAATAACCATGGCTTTCCCTTTTTATAGCTAAAGCGTAGCATCCCCTTATTTTCCAACGCCAGATAAATGTACCGAAGCTTCCTTGCTTCCTCTGGGCCGCCAGAATAAGCGGCGTCTCTCGCGATACCATTTACAGGCACAGACAAATTCTCAAGAATCATGGCCCTGAGGGGCTCAAGCGCCAAATGGCCAAGGACCATCACCACAAAAATCGAGCGGATAAGAATCTAGAAAAAACCGTCGTAGGATTTTCTCTGGACAACCCCCATTTGGGTCAATCTCAAGCCTCTCGGCAAATGAAAAAGATTTATAAAATCGATATCAGCCCGAGCGGTGTTCGGGGCATATGGCTTCGAGCACAAATGCAAACAACAGCCCTCAGACCCCAGAAATCAAATTCTATGGCCGTTGGCAGTTGACCGATAAACAACATAGATTGTTCTTTAAGAATTCCTTTGTTACGCTGTCACGACAAAGTCGCTTGGTAATTGGTCCGCCTGTTTCCCTGGGTAATGACACTAATACACTTAATCCTGCCCATAGTTAATTGTAAAGCTGTCTTTGCCCAATTGTTGTTCTAATCGATTAACCAACTCATCGCCCGGGTGCACTTTCCACCCATCTCCGAGTTGCAAGACGGTCTTGGCCTGATCGGTATTATAATCTATACGCACCGGGCATGATCCACCCTGGAATGGCGCGATCAAATTTTCCAAACAGCTGACAAATTTTGCGTCAGGTCGGTCCATCGATTGAAGGTTCGTTTGACGCCAGTAAATGGTGAGGCTTTGGACAACATTTTCCCTCATTTCCTCGATACTGACCAATGTTTCGACGGTCAAACGCAACGCACCGGAAAAATCGTCCAGGTCTAGCGCACCTGTGGCAACCAGCACATGATCTTGTGCAAGATATTCCCGGCATCGGTCGTACACGTCACCAAAAATCGCAATATCAATTCTGCCGGTTCTATCGTCGAGAGTCGCAAAAGCCATAGTTTTTCCCCGCTTTGATTGGCGAGTCCTCAATTCAGCGACCAAGCCCGCGATGCGAACCCCAGTTTGGTTGATCAACCGATCAGAATTCTCGATCAGCTGCCCGATGCGACCGCTGGTTAGATACGGTATTTCTTTTTCGTATCGGTCGATCGGATGTCCAGTTAAATAGAGCCCCAAAGTTGCTTTTTCTTCGGCCAACCTCTGATGCTCAGACCATGGATCCGAGGCAGCATCCGTTACTTCATCAACATCCAAATCAAGCGTATCCATAGCGAGGCCGAATAAATCATTTTGGCCGGTTCGATCCATCTTTCCGTGTTGCTCAGCAACCTTCAGCGCGGTCGGTAACGCCTTCATCTCGGTTGCACGATTGCGCCCAAAAACGTCCATCGCTCCGGATTTTATCAATGCTTCCAGGACCCTTTTATTGACCTTGAACAAATCGACCCTTTGGCAAAAATCGACCAAATTGATGAATGAACCCCGCTGATCACGTTCATCGACTATCACGTCGATAGCGGCCTCACCTACACCTTTAATTGCACCCAAGCCGTACTGTATTCCGTCGTCACGTTGAACGGTAAAACGAAATTTAGATTGATTAATGTCAGGCGGGAAAATTGTAAGTTTCATCGATCTGCATTCTTCGATTAACACCACAACTTTGTCGGTATTATCCATATCAGAAGACAACACCGCAGCCATGAATGCAGCCGGATAGTGTGCTTTCAACCACGCAGTTTGATAAGCAACTAACGCATACGCAGCCGAATGCGATTTATTGAACCCATACCCGGCAAATTTTTCCATGAGGTCAAATATGAAAGTCGCAACCGATTCTTCTACACCGTTTTTTACCGCACCATCGGTAAAAATTTGTCGTTGTTTGGCCATTTCGTCTGGCTTTTTCTTCCCCATCGCTCTGCGCAACAGATCAGCCCCACCCAAGGTATATCCCGCCAATACCCTGGCTATTTCCATAACTTGTTCTTGGTACAATATCACCCCGTTAGTAGGACTTAATATCGACTCAAGCAATGGATGGGCATATTCGGCCTGTGCTACTTTGTGCTTCACATTGATATAATCATCCACCATTCCCGATTGAAGCGGCCCGGGCCGAAACAGCGCCACCAACGCAATAATGTCTTCGAAACAATCGGGCTGTAAACGGCGGATCAAATCTTTCATTCCACGCGATTCAAGCTGAAACACCGCAGTTGTCGCGCAACTTTTTAACAGCGCGTACGGTGCTGAATCGCCCCGTTCAATATAAGCAATATCCAACAAATCTAGCCCTTCTGATTGGCGTTGTTGATTGATCGTTTGTACCGCCCAGTCAATGATTGTCAGCGTACGCAGCCCAAGAAAATCAAATTTGACTAGGCCGACTGCCTCAACATCGTCTTTATCGAACTGCGTAACTAAGTTGCTGCCGTCTTGTTCGCAGTACAGCGGGGTAAAATCTGTCAAACGAGAAGGTGCAATGACAACACCACCCGCATGCTTGCCTGCGTTTCGGACGATTCCCTCCAGAGCCAAACCAAGATCAATCAAATCCTTGGTTTCAGAATTGCTATTGTATTGTTCGCGCAATTCTTCGACGTCAGCCAGCGCTTTTTCCAACGTCACACCTATTTCAAAAGGAATAAGCTTCGCCAACTGGTCGACAAAACCATAAGGATGTCCAAGCACACGCCCAACATCGCGCACCACAGCACGCGCCGCCATGCTCCCGTAAGTAATAATCTGCGAAACCCGGTCTCGACCATAATTTTCTGCCACATAATCGATCACCCGATCACGTCCTTCCATGCAGAAGTCAACATCGAAATCGGGCATTGAGACCCGCTCCGGATTCAAAAATCTTTCAAAAAGCAGATCGAATTCGATTGGATCCAAATCTGTTATTTCCAACGCATAGGCAACCAATGATCCTGCCCCGGAGCCACGGCCTGGACCAACTGGAATAGCATTTTCCTTGGCCCAACGTATGAAATCAGCAACAATCAAAAAATACCCCGGGAACCCCATCTGCAAAATAACACCCAGTTCTCGTTCTAACCGTTGTTCGTATAGTTCGGTGTTTTTCTCTACTGAGCCAGTCCCTACCGGCGGGGCGGTCCGCAAACGCTCAGCAAGACCCTTTTGGGATAATTCGATAAAATATTGTTCCGTGGTAGAACCGTCCGGTACCGGGTACTCCGGTAAACAATTTTCGCCCAGTTGTAATTCCAAATTGCAGCGTTTGGCTATCTCAATGCTGTTTGTCAACGCTTCCGGAATATCTGAAAATAATTCACACATCTCCTGCTGATCGCGGAAATACTGTAGTTCACTATAGTCTTTGGGTCTTCGCTGATCGTCCAGTACGCGACCCTGATTGATACAAACCCGCGCTTCATGGGCTTCGAAATCAGATCTATCCATAAATCGCACGTCGTTGGTCGCAACTACCGGCAAATCAAAACGTTGCGCCAACTCAATTACACGGTCGATATAACGCTGCTCGCCCGGTCGCCCGGTACGTTGAAGCTCGAGATAGAATCGATCTTCGAATAAGTCGATAGTTTTTTCCGCCAAATGGTTTGCCAGATCTACGTTATCCGCCAACAAGGCTTTACCGATAGGACCATAAGAAGCACCCGAAAGCGCTATCAACCCCTGATTATTACGCTCCAGCCAGTTGCTCTTCAACATTGGGACACCTTGATGTTGTCCCTGCTGATATGCTCTTGATATCAATTCGGTAAGCGCCAAATATCCAGATTGATTCTGCACATAAAGGCTCAGCCTATCCGGGCAGGCCGGGTCAGTTTCATTGAATATCAACAAATCGGCACCGACTACAGGTTTAACACCGCAACTTAATGCAAATCGGTAAAATTTAACCAATCCGAAAAAATTTACCTGGTCGGTAATCGCGACGGCGGGCATCCCATAATCCACCGCGCGTTGGACCAGCGGCTTTATTCTGACGATCCCGTCTACCAATGAATATTCAGAATGCACCCTCAGGTGGACAAATTTTGGATCGGTCATTTTGTCTGTTGTTTTTGCGTAGTAGCTCGATACAAAAATTTACAAATAGGTCTAAACTGTAAGAGGTTTAAATTGTTAATTATCGTTTTTTATCGTTTTTTCGATAATTATTGAACCGGATTCTACGTTTCCAAGATACGAGGACATCATCCGGACCAGAACAAATGGACTGACATCCCATTGGGATGTTTGCAAAGTTTCAGTCTGGGTCAACTCTAATCCTGCAAACTGCAATTATCAATTAAACAGGATCACTTACGACGCTACGCACGCGTTATAAAAATACGTTGCGATGACAGTAGAAACAGAATACGACGTAGAATTCCCCGCCGTCGAAAAACACGATATATCCAGCTTACAGGAAACCACAAAAGACGCAATTCTCAATAATTGCGACATTGGTGTGGTTCTACTGGACCCGAATGGCATCGTATTAGAATGGAACAACTGGATGGTTCATCACGCAGCATTAGACCGAAAGGCCGCTCTCGGCCGAAATTTTTGCGCACTTTTCCCCGGGCTTACCAATGGCGAAATTTCCGATGCGATAGACATCGCGTTTAACAGCGAATTGTGTTCTGAATTTTCTGATTTTTCCGAAAATCAGTCATTGCCTTTGGTTGACAATCAGAAGCTTCCTGTGGCTAAACATATCATCGTCAAACCGGTTAAAGTCAAGGCTGACCAAACTTATTGCTTATTACAGATTACCGATATTTCCAGAGCGGTTAAGCGGGAACGCCAACTCGTCGCACAATCCAATATCATGGAAGAATTGGCGCAGAAGCTTTCGCAAGAAAAAGAACGTGCCCAAGTTACGCTTGAATCCATCGCGGATGCGGTCATTACTACCGACGCCGAGGGTAAAGTCCACTCGATGAACAAAGTCGCGGTTAAACTCACTGGCTGGCCGGTCGAAAAAGCACTTAACCGACCGGTATCGCAAATATTTTCGGTGATTCACGAGACCACCCGCACGCGAACACCCAACCCAGTCACCGAATGCTTAAGGTATCAAAAGGTTGTCTCCAATGATGAAGATCTGATTCTAATCGATCATCAAGGCGCCGAATACGCAATTACCGAATCGGCGGCTCCAATCCGGGGTGGGGATGACGAACAACTGGGGGCGGTTCTGGTGTTCAGAGACGTTACCAGCGCCCGAAAATTATCCTCGCAACTCAATTGGCAAGCTTCGCACGATCCGCTAACCGGATTGTTAAACCGAAGGGAATTCGAGAACCAACTCAACCACCTGGTTGCCAGCGCAAAACCCAACGAGAAAACCCATGCGGTCATGTACCTAGATTTAGACCGATTTAAAATCGTTAACGACACCTGTGGCCATTCGGCTGGAGATGAATTGTTAAGACAAATCACCAGTGTCATCGTAAAATTGTTGCGCAGTAATGACGTCCTGGCTCGTTTGGGTGGCGACGAATTTGGTATTCTATTGGAACGCTGTCAACCGGACGATGCGCTTAGAATTGCGAACCTGCTCCGGCTCGAGGTGCAAAAGTACCGCTTCGGATGGCAAGGCAAAACTTTTAGCGTCGGGGTCAGTATCGGCTTGACCCAAATAACCGGGGAAACCAGCGATTCCGAAGAAATAATGAGCGCCGCCGACTCAGCTTGCTACGCGGCCAAAGAAAATGGCCGCAATCAGGTCTATATCCACGAAGTAAGTATTGCAAAACGCTCGATCCACCAGAAAGAAATGCAATGGGTTCACCGCATCCAATCCGCGTTGGATGAAGATCGTTTTGAACTCTATGTGCAACCAATAGTAGGTTTAACCAACCACGTAGAATACCCAGAACACTACGAAGTACTGCTTAGAATGGTTGAATCAGAAAATTCACTGATAAGTCCGGGTGCCTTTATTCCCGCAGCCGAGCGATTCAATATGATGCCCAAAATCGATCGCTGGGTGATCAAAAAGGTTTGCCAATCCATGGCCAATCTCGTTTCCCAAAGCACCCGTCAACTTCCACTATTCAGTGTCAATCTTTCAGGGACATCTTTGAGTGATGATGGATTTATGGAGGATGCGCTGAAATTCCTGCATGACAGCAATATCCCGTCCAATAAACTGTGCTTTGAAATTACCGAAACTTCAGCTATCGCCAACATGACCAAGGCGATACATTTTATAAATCGATTGAAATCTGCAGGATGCTATTTTTCATTGGATGATTTTGGCAGCGGTTTGTCGTCCTTTAGCTATTTAAAAAACCTACCGGTCGATTTCCTAAAAATCGACGGTCATTTCGTCAAAGATATCGGCCACGACCCGGTCGATTATGCGTTCGTCGATTCAATCAATCAAATTGGCCATGTGATGGGCATCACGACCATCGCCGAATTTGTCGAAAACGATATTATTTTAGAAGCTGTAAAGACCATCGGCGTAGATTGCGGACAAGGTTTTGGGATCCAGAAACCGTTCCAATTTTTAAACTTGATTGAATCGATGACCGCGAAAAGTACCTAGCACGCTTGTTACGACAACCATTTTGGCGGCAATAGCCATTCGCCAACCGGTAAATTGATGTTGTAACGACATTGGGTTTTAAAGAAGATGCTCGGAAATTCAGAATCTTCATCACACTCGTTTCAACCATCAACGGTTCGGACACCAGTTTTGATGGACGGTTTTAAGAGGCTGTAACTCCTTTAGCGCGCTGCATTTTTCTGTCTTTGCCAGACTCCTAAAAGTGAAGGTTTTTGGAAAGCCCGCTATGAATCTTTCGATGCCTTTGGTACGCATCATGTCTAGTTGCCAGAAATACTATAAAATTTCTTGTGTCTATTCTCATGCATGACAACGACAGATTAGAGCCAGCGGCAATGGCTCGTACGACTGGATTCATTCTCAAAAACCATTCGGCGTCAACTCTTGAATAGGCCGAAAGGAGGTTCTGTGTAGCGTGCTCGCGCCATGTTTACACAAACAAGCACGGTGTTGTGGAGTTGGGTAGCCTTTGTGTCGGACGAAATTATAGCCGGGACATAATATATCTAGAATTTCCATTTCACGGTCTCTGGCCACTTTGGCCAGGATCGACGCAGCTGAGATTTCTGCGACCCGTTGGTCGCCTTTTACGATTGCCTCTCCCGGAATCCCCAAATCGGGGTAACGATTTCCGTCCACATTGACCCATGCTGGCTGGATATTTAACCCAGCGACGGCCCGTTTCATGGCAAGAAAAGATGCCTGAAGAATATTAATTTTATCGATTTCAGTGGCTTCTGCCCGACCAATTGCCCACGCAATAGCATTATGTTGGATCTCAACGGACAATCGGTCTCTTGTACCTGGCGTCAATTTTTTAGAATCTGCAAGTCCGTTAATCGGATTGGCCGGATCCAAAATTACTGCGGCCGCCACCACAGCACCCACCAAACAACCACGACCAACCTCGTCAACCCCGGCGACGAATGACGAATCTGCCGTTTGGTTGAACGCCTCGAATTTCACCTAGCCCGCGCGTCAATAATAACCTTAGCGTAGGATCCCGCGACTGGAATTTCGGATGAAGTCGACCATGCATTGGATTTCGGGAGTATCTGTCGCCATATGGGACAACATATCGGTTGCCTCTTCCAATTTCAACCCGGCTTTGTACAAAGTTTTATATGCTTTACGAATTTCTCTAACGCAATCGCTGCTAAATCCTTTGCGCTCTAAACCCACGGAGTTGATGCCATAAGGCTTGGTCGGTTGACCACCAACCATAACGTAGGGAGGAATATCTCTCGACAGGGAACTGCCCATCGCCGAAAAGCTATGGCAACCTATTCTGGTAAATTGATGGACCAACGTAAATCCACCCAAAATCGCGAAATCATCCAAGGATACGTGTCCGGCCAGAGAGGCACCGTTAGCCATTACAATTTGGTCGCCGATAACGCAGTCGTGAGCGACATGGGTATAGGCCATAAACAGATTATCGCTACCGACCGTAGTCTTGGCCTTATCCTGAATGGTACCGCGATGGATCGTGCAATATTCCCTGATTACATTGCGATCACCAATCTCGAGAAGGGTCACTTCCTGGGCATACTTTTTGTCCTGCGGGTCTTCACCGATCGATGCAAACTGATAGATATTGTTGTCCCGGCCGATTTTCGAGGGACCTTTGATAACCACGTGTGGACCAATCTTCGTTCCCGATCCGATCTGCACTTCCGCCCCGACTACAGTGTACGGCCCAACGCTTACGTCAGAATCAATTTCTGCTGTGGGATCAATGACTGCGGTCGCGTGGATCAAGATTCGGACTCCGCAGCAGCACACATTATTTCTGCGCTCGCGACAAATTCACCTTCAACTTCGGCACGGCACGAAAATGCCCAAATGTTTCGCTTATGCCGCAGATATTTCGCTTCCAACATCAATTGATCCCCGGGCACCACCGGCCGCTTGAAACGTACTTTGTCCAAACCTACAAGATAATAGATCACGCCCTTCCCCAAAACTTCCGGCGCACTCTCGGAAGCAAGCAATCCAGTAGATTGGGCAAGTGCCTCCATTATCAAAACTCCGGGCATTATTGACTGATTCGGAAAATGTCCCTGAAAATAGGGTTCGTTATAGGTCACATTTTTGATCGCCAACAAACGTTTACCAGGTTCGCATTCAATGACTCGGTCGACCATCAGAAAAGGATATCGGTGCGGCAAATATTCCTGAATCATCTGAATATCAATCATTTCCCATATATCCCTACTGAACTACTTTATTAAACCGCTGGAGTTGACGCTTAAAGCGCCTATTTGTAGCTATTTTGCACGCTTTAATTTTTCCAATATTTGCGCGGTTACGTCTACTGCGTCACTCGCATAAACCACCCCATCAGTCAATAAAAGATCGTAGTTTCCTTCTTGTGCCAATGCGCGTATCGCTTCAAAAACTTGTTTCTGCAATTGGCCAAAAATCTCGTTGCGGCGAATATTTAAATCTTCCCGCAATTCTTCCTCACTGCGTTTGGCTTCCCGAGTCTTTTTAATAATCTGATTCTCTAGTTTTTTACGTTCAGCCGCACCCATCACCGCAGCGTCCCGATTCAAATTTTCTTCCAATTTTCGAATTTCGTTGGCGCTTGCTTGCAAGCGATTTTTCCGCGGAGAAAATTCTTTCTCCATATCTTTGCGCGCTTTCTCCGCCTGCGGAGCCTCAGCCAATACCTGTGGTACGTTGACAACCCCAATTTTCAACTCCGCGAACGCGAAAGAAGATGTCAATGCAAGGCCAATTAATGGGAAAATAATATATTTTTTGAGCATTTTTCTAGTCCAACTCCGGATAGTAAGATTGGTCAGTGTACACCATACCGCGGCATAGTATCAGATTAACCCCGTGAAACTCGTGCTTTAGGTTTGATTTGGTTGTTCGGTGGGTTGGGAATCAAAAACCTGACCCGAATGAAAATTGAAATCGCTGAATATTATCACCGGTCCTTTCATTAAACGGTTGTGCCACACTCACCTTCAATGCACCAAATGGCGACAGCCATTCGGCCGACAGACCCGTAGAATAACGTAAATTGCCCAAGTCAATGTCATTATCGTAAACATTACCGGCATCGAAAAAAGCACCTAGCCTAATCGATTTGTAATCGCTCAAGAAAGGAATCGGAAAAAACAGCTCTGCACTGGCAACCACTTTAACGTTCCCGCCAAAAGGGTCACCATTTGAATCCCTCGGCCCCAGCGTATTATCCCGAAAACCGCGAACGGATTGAACACCGCCGGCAAAATAATTTTCAAAAAACGGCAATTCACTGGTGTCTCCATAGCCGTCACCGTAGCCCAAATCTCCGGTAAGGGCCAACGTGAAATCACGAGCCAGCGGAAAAAAGTATTTTAGTCGATAATTAACCTTATAGTATTCCAAGTCCAGGCCTGGCACTGTTGCCAGCGCCGATAAACTTTGAATACCGCCGCTAGTCGCAAAAATTGCCTTGTCCCTAGAATCGTGCGACCAACCGAGCGCAATTGGAAAAATGTTAAACGAATCGCCATTTAAATCTACGAATCCCGCATCGCTGCCGACAAACCCTAGCGCGTTACAAAATGGGTTTACTGCGCCACTCGGCAAGGTACTGCGAATTTGACACGGCGTATTGGCGAAGGTTTTTATCTTTAGTCGCCTGAAATCAACATTCAATCTGAGTCGATCCGTTTCGTTCAATGGAATACCAAAATTAACTCCGGCAACAAACTCATCGGTTGCAAAACGGGAAACATTTGCAGCCTGAGCATCGGTTGCGGTATAGCTAATATCGTAACCAAGACTAACCCCGTCGAGGGTAAAATACGGATTCAAATAACCGATCCGGTATATCGTCGAAACGTCGCTGTTATTGAAAGTGAAATTGACCCGCTTTCCGCTCCCCAACACGTTTTCCTGGGTCACACTTGCATTGAAAATTAACCCTTGCGTTTGGGAAAACCCTACGCCGGCGGAAAGGTTGCCAGCAGACCGTTCTTCGACCGTATATTCAACATCGATCTCATCGGGGGCCCCCGACACAGCCGGCGTCTCTACATTGACCTGCTCAAAATAACCGAGTCGCTCAAGTCGTGTTTTGGACAGTTCGATTTTTGAAGTGGAGGCCGGTGCAGATTCCATCTGCCTAATTTCACGCCGAATAACCTCGTCACGCGTCTTGGTATTACCTTTGATGGTAATTCGTCGCACATAGACGCGTTTTCCAGGATCCACAAAAAATGTCAGCTTGACCGTGCGCTGCTCCTCATCGATGTCGGGAACCATATTGACGTTGGCAAATGCATAACCTTCTTCGCCGAGACGTTCTGATATCGAATTCGAAGTTTCTGTGGCCAGGTTACGCGAGAATATTTCACCCGGCCCTAGCTGAACCAACGGAATCAATTCTTCAGGATTGACGATTAGATCGCCCGCCAACCGCACTTCGTCCAAGGTAAACACTGAACCTTCCTTTACATTCACCGTGATGTAAATTTCCTTTTTATCCGGCGTAATCGACACCTGCGTTGATTCAATATTAAATTTGATATAGCCACGATCCAGATAAAACGACCTGAGTCGCTCCAAGTCAGCCGATAATTTCTGCTTGGAATACTGGTCATCTTTGGTATAAAACGATAGTAAATTAGAAGTACTTAGCTCAAAAAGCTCGGACAGTTCGTCCTGATCAAATGCCTTGTTTCCAACAATATTGATTTGGCTAATCCGCGCAACGGCCCCTTCGGAAATTTTGAGTAGGATCGAAACTCGATTTCTAGACAACGGGGTAATTTCGGATTTGATTTTCACCCCGTATTTGCCATGACTGAAATATTGTCGGCGTAATTCCTGCTCGACCTTATCCAATGTTTGACGGTTAAAAACCTTGCCCTCTTTCAGACCAATATCCTTCAATCCTTTCAGCAGGTCCTCGGTTTTTAAATCTTTATTTCCCTCTAATTCGATACTGGCGATCGCTGGCCGTTCGTCGACGTTTACAATCAATACATTGCCTTCGCGCTGCAAGCGAACATCTTTAAAAAATCCAGTTTTGAAAAGCGCTCGAATGGCCTCAGCAGAGCGCGCTTCGTCGAACGAATCTCCTATTTGTACCGGAAGGTAATTGAATACCGTACCCGCAGAAATACGTTGCAGCCCCCGGACCCTTATATCTTCGACCGTAAAACTGTCTGCAGCAACCGCGATTTGAATCGATAAAAAAATGACAACCAGCCAACTATAGATACGCACGAAACTCATTTGATTTCGGTTAGCCAAGGGGATTGAAGGACGGCAAAAAAGGATGCAGTATAGAAAATTAACCTTATTCGCTCAAGCTCGTTGTGTGATCGACCCTATTCTGGGCTCAACATCTCCACACTTCAACAGCGAAAAACTCGATTAAAAGTACCGTCTCACGCGCAGCTAGGATGTCCTTCACAATTTCCTGAAATCGCACCGAACTAACGGCTCAAGGTCGTAGTTTTTTCTCAATCTCCTTCAAACTGATGTGGCGAATATCACGACCTTTGACCTGATAGATTACGTATTCACAAATATTGCAGCTTCGATCACCTATCCGCTCAATTGCCCGCGCAGCCCACATGATATCGATGGACGCGCGGATCATTCGCGGATCTTCCATTAAATAAGTCATCTGCTGACGCATAATGCTCTCGTATTCCCGATCGACGTTCTCATCTTCCTGGGAGACACTCAGGCAAAGCTCGACGTCCATCCTGGCAAAGGCATCAAGCGAATCTCGCAACATTGAAAGTACCCTCCGCCCCAATTGTTCCAGATCCGTGAATTGGCGGGATTTGCAGAAATGACCTTCCATATCGATCGCTTGATGCGCTATCCGCTTCGCTTCATCCCCAATTCTTTCCAAGTCGGTGATGGTCTTGATGACTGCAATCACCAACCTCAAATCGCTGGCAGTCGGCTGGCGTCGCGCCAATATTTGAACACATTCCTCATCAATGGAAACCTCCAATGTATTCACCTTGACGTCATTTTGGATCACTATTTCGGCAACTTCAATGTCAGATTCAATCACGGCTCGAATTGACTCTCCGATCTGCCGTTCAACCAAACCGCCCATGGTTAAAACCTTATTCCTTATTTCCTCTAGTTCTTGATCGAAACGCTTGGAAATATGCTGCCGTACAGAATCTTTATCCATCATCCGTATCTCCCTGTAATATAGTCTTCAGTCTGCTTTTTGGTCGGGTTGGTAAACAGCTGCTCGGTCAAACCGAATTCGATTAGTTCACCCATATATAAAAATGCCGTAAAATCCGAAACCCTTGCTGCCTGCTGCATATTATGCGTAACAATTACGATGGTATAGTCAGATTTCAATTCGTAGATTAACTCTTCAATTTTCAACGTCGATATAGGATCGAGTGCCGAAGCAGGCTCATCGAGCAAGATAACCTCTGGCTGTATCGCTATAGCTCTGGCAATCACCAAACGTTGCTGCTGACCACCCGACAGTCCCAATGCGCTTTCGTGCAATCGATCTTTAACCTCGTCCCACAGCGCCGCGCTCTTCAGAGATTTTTCTATCACTTCGTCCAATTCACCGCGGTTTTTTACCCCTTGGATTCGCAGACCGTAAGCAACATTTTCGTAAATAGTTTTTGGGAATGGATTGGGTTTCTGAAACACCATTCCTACCCGCCTGCGCAAATCGGCGACGTTGATCGATTTATCATCGATACTTTCACCGCCCAGCAAAATTTCGCCCTCTATCCTTACACTATCGATCAAATCGTTCATACGGTTAAAGCAGCGTAACAGAGTCGATTTTCCACATCCGCTTGGACCAATGAACGCGGTGACCTGCTTTTCGGGGATTTCCAACGCGATGGACTTCAATGCCCGATTATCGCCATAGTAAAGGCTCAGATCACGCACTGATATACAGGTTTTGAGTGATGTCAAATCGGAACCCTCTCGATTACGTTCGAGCAGGCTCAGATCAATACCGTGGGTAAGCGGTGTTTCCATATTCTTTATATATTATTCGTTAATTCCACGCATTTCGAAACGATGTCGCAATCGACGGTTACGCTAAAATTCGTAATGCATCCTATATAGGACCCAAAACAGGAGCAAAATTCCAACCCGGCCACTATGATTCCAATGCACGATTTTTTTCACGCAGATGATTGCGTATAGTAATCGCTGCCAAATTCAATACCACAATCACCAAAACCAGCAACAATGCGGTTGCATAGACCAAAGGTCGTGCCGCTTCAACATTCGGACTCTGAAAACCAACATCGTAGATGTGGAAACCCAAATGCATAAATTTGCGCTCCAAATGCAAAAACGGATAGTTACCATCCAATGGCAAGGATGGGGCAAGTTTGACCACACCAACCAACATCAGCGGTGCCACTTCGCCAGCAGCCCGGGCAATGGCTAGAATCATACCGGTCATTATGGCTGGACTCGCCATCGGAATAACCGTACGCCATAACGTCTCTGCCTTGGTTGCACCCAACGCCAAACTGCCCTCGCGGATGGTTCTGGGAATCCTAGCCAATCCTTCCTCAGTCGCAACAATTACGACCGGTAAGGTTAAAATCGCCAAGGTCAGAGAAGCCCACATTAATCCCGGTGTTCCGAATGTGGGGGCCGGTAACGCCTCAGGATAAAACAACTGATCGATATTTCCACCCAGAAAATAGACGAAAAACCCTAACCCAAAGATACCGTAGACAATTGACGGGACACCAGCAAGATTGTTCACTGCTATCCTAATCAAACGCGTCAACACCCCCTGCTTGGCATATTCGCGCAAATATACCGCCGCAACGACCCCAAATGGAGTAACCATAATACTCATGACCAACACCATCAACACAGTTCCAAAGATTGCCGGGAAAATTCCACCTTCGGTATTTGCCTCGCGCGGCTCGTCGGAAATAAATTCCCAAAACTTTGCAAAATAAAACCCTAGTTTTTCAATGATCGACATTGAATTGGGTTGATAGACCCGCACAATTTTCTGCAATGGTATTTCGACAATTTGCCCATCGCTGCTTTTGGCGGTCAAACTATCACGTGAAATATCCTTATACAAACCGCGCAACTGCGATTGATAACTTTGATATTGCTTTTCGAGTCGTTTCCGTTCGTCGCTAATACTGTCTTTTCGGCTTTTCGTCAATTGCCCAGTCAGTTCATACTCACGCGTCTTTAATCGCAAGTTCTCCAGCGCAAAATTGACCTTGCCAATATCGACTCTTTCGATGTGTTTAATTTGCTTGAAGATCCGCCTCGTCCTCTCCAGTCGCGGCGCTAACGCTCCCCACGCTTTGTCACCATTGGTCATATCCTTGCCATTCTCGTTAACGCTGCGCAAATATCCGTAAAAATTACCCCATTCGCGTCGTTCTGCAACAAAGACATCCTTTGGGTATTTTGCATCCACCAATTCGTCACTCATGATCCAACGGAAATCAGCGCCACTCAAATCTCGATTGCCGGTTTTGACCAATTGACGTTGTAACGATATACGATCTTCAGCTACTTGCATTCCCATATCCCGCAAACGTACAGCAGGAACCGTCTCAACTTGTTTAAATTCGCCCAACGCCTGCTGGCCTTGAATTTCAAATTGAGCCACCGGGGCAGGCCAAAAATGACCGAAACCTCTCAACAGCAGCAAAATTAGTAAGCTGCTCACCATTAAAATGCTGATCGCTACCGAAGCCGCACTTAACCATACCCACGGCGCGCCGCTTGTAAACCACGATGAAAGTTGTTTGTATTGATCCATCATAAAGAGCTATACCGCTGTCTTAATCGATGTCTAACCAGCTCGGCAAAAGTATTAACAAGAAAAGTAAATGCAAACAATACCAACGCGGCCAAAAATAAAACTCGGTAATGCGTACTGGAAACTTCTGATTCAGGCATTTCCACCGCGATGTTGGCCGCTAGCGTACGCATACCTTCAAAGATACTGAAATCCATGACTGGCGTATTACCGGTCGCCATTAAAACTATCATTGTCTCGCCTACCGCTCGACCCAGACCAATCATTACTGCGGAAAAAATGCCCGGGCTGGCTGTTAGAATCACCACCCGCGCCATTGTCTGCCATGGAGTTGCACCCAACGCCAGGGATCCAAAAGTCAAATGCTTCGGCACACTAAATACCGCATCTTCAGCAATTGAGAAAATAGTAGGAATCACCGCAAAACCCATCGCTATCCCAACGACAATCGAATTCCGTTGATCAAACGCCACCCCGAGATCATGGGTTAACCAACGCCGCATATCCCCGGAAAAAAATAATTCTTCTATCGGTGCACTGATGGCGAAGCTCAACCACCCCAACAAGAAAACCACCGGAATCAATAATAACGGCTGCCATCCATCGGGGACATAATTCCTAACAGCAATCGGTAATAGCTGCCAGGAATAGGCAAAACACAATAGACCCAACGGTAGTATCAATAGCAAACTGAAGGTACCAGGCAAATGGGTTTCTAATGCTGGCGCCAGCCAAAGTCCTGCCAAAAAGCCCAAAATTACCGTCGGCAACGCTTCCATGATCTCAATGGCAGGTTTTACAACCCGACGCAATCCCGGCGCCATAAAATAGGCCGTATAAATCGCCCCAAAAATCGCAATCGGGATAGCAACCAGCATCGCATAAAACGCTGCTTTCAAGGTCCCAAACGCCAATGGTGTCAAACTAAACTTAGGCTCAAAATCATTATCAGCCGCGGACGACTGCCACACAAAATCGGGTTTCGAATAACTTTCATACCAAACTTCTTGCCATAAAGCAGACCAAGAAATCTCCGGATGTTGATTCTCGATATCCCAAAAGTGTACGTAACCATCAAGACTTTCAGCCAGAAATGCGTCTCCTCGTGGAGCAATGGCTAAGAAATTTATTCCAAAAGCCGCAACCGGGTCGACCGTCAAAGTTTGGTGTGCTGTGGTATGAAAAATACCCACATCACCGGTTTCATCAGCTGCAAGAAAACCTTTACGGGAATATTCACCGACGATCGCCGTGACATGCTTCAATTCATCGAATACTCGAATTTTGCTTAGTTCCTCGCGATTATCCTCTCCGCGGACAGAAAACCACTGGCTAATAGTTCCGTCTGATTCCCCCACCAATAGGGAAAGATCACCCGTCAGGAATTCTAGACTGGTCAAACGGTGACCTTTCTCCACTACCGGTAATCTTTGCCTTATCTCCGCATCGTTTAAATCCTTTATATCGTATTGGATCAATACGCCTTCAGCATCAGCCGCGTATAATATTCGCTGTTCTTTATCGAGCAACAAATACTCAACGGAATCCAAATTTATTGGTATTCGACTTTCTGCTTGCTCTAACAACACCGAATCATCGAGGAAAGATTCTTTCCGTTCGAAACGCTGCAGTGATAAGTCCTGGCCAGGCGTCCAACCCACCACTGTGGTGCTATCCGCGTCAGACTGGACGGCAAGTTTTTTGACCGGTAGCGAATTCGGAAACAGTACGACGGGTTTAGAATCCAGCAAAAATTCAAGCTTTGGGGTGATGCTACGAATATCGTTCGGATACGAGACCAAAAAGAGATGTTTGGTCAAAATAGCTGTACCGTCACTTAAGCCAAATGCAACAACCCCACTCTGTGGTTGTCCCTTAGCGAACGCGGTAATCTGAACATTTGCAGGAATAGGAATAGATACATTATCGACCAACTCTCCATCGGCGGTACGAAAAAAAATCGCGTCACCGTGTGACGTGTAGCGTACGGCAATATCGGTATATTCATCCACCGAATAGGCCAAGGTTTTTCCATCCGACGATTGCGGCACTTCATAACTGACGATTTGTTCTAATTTAGCAGACTCGAATAGCGGTATGACTTCGTATACCAAGTAGATAAATATCAGCAATATCGCGGCAATTACGCTAATGCCACCAATTGACATCGCGTAACGCACTGCGATATCTTTGATGATACGCAAAGATTGACGGTCAGCGAATGGAGAAATACGGGATAAAAACGACCGCCCGGGTTTCGGGGAACTGGAAAAAAACATCCGGCCAGTATAAAAAGAATTTGTTACAGCAACAAGAAAATCCCAAAACCATGTGACCGCAAATCTAGCGAAGCACCAATTCGTCTTATCGACAGTTCCCTAAAATAATCGAGTTGCAATCAACGAAGCATAATTATCTGCTGACATAAATCACAGGCATTAACAAACGTAGCTATTGGCCACTGATACGCTTCAACAGTGCTTCAGCCTCCAATCGCTCGGCAAAATCATTGGGTTTTTGTAGTAAGGTATTTAATTGTTTTTTTGCTTCATTTTGGCGATTGGTCCGAATCAATGCCTCGGCCAAATGAACCCGAATCGCAGAATTGTCAGGTAATTTCAATATCGCCTGCTGAAACAACACCACAGCTCGGTCCTCCCGACCGTTTTGCATGAATACCCAACCCGCCGTATCCGTCATTTCAGGATTCTCGCCAGCTATAGTTAAAAGCGCTTCCGCCATTCCAACCGCACGCGAATCACTCATTTCTTGATACAACCACGCCAGGTTATTGACTGCGATTGCATTACTTTTATTAATTTTATAGGCGGTTTCAAAGGCCGTTATTGCTTTCTCAACCTCACCATCCTCCTGGTAAGCCATACCCAACAATGTCCAAGCATCAGCATCGTCTGGATTCTGCTTTAACCACGATTGTAATTTTGACTCCGCTTTGCCTTTGTTACCGACCTGTCTATAAGTCTGAAAAATTCTGCGCGCCAAATAGGCATTCGGTTCTGTCTGATAGGCACTTTGATAGGCCAAATTGGCCTTTGACGCATCCTTCAAACCTGAATACGCATCACCTTCCAACTGATATCCAATCGATGACTGATTATGCGTGGACTGGATTTTTCGTGCCAATTCCAAAGTTTCTTTATAGCGCCCCTCCTTGAATGCCAAATAAGCCTGCGCTGCTGCAGCATCCAAATAATCGGGCGAAAGTTTTAACGCCGTTTCCCATTCAGATCTTGCCGCTACGGTATCTCCGGAATTTGCCAACGCTTGTGCCAGTAAATGGTAGGACTCCGCTTGAGTCTCGTCTTTTGACACCAATTCACGAAAGGTGGCAATCGCGCCGCTGATATCTTCCGCTTTGATTTGAATAACACCCAAGCTTCTTAACACCATGCGATTATTAGGATGCTTATATTTTAGTCCACGAACAATGTCATACGCTGATTTAGTATTCCCCTTCGATAACTCATATTCGGCGCGCTTCAACGATGGTTCAATAGCATCTGGATTTTTTTCCTGGGCAGTGTTCAACCATACAACGGCCTTATCGAAATCGTTCTGCATCTGAGCCAACTGCGCCAAACCCAATAATGCTTCAAGATTCGAAGCGTCTTTTGATAAGACCTGTTGATACCATTTTTCGGCCTCTTTGTAGCGACCGTTTTTCGCATCAAGCTTGGCCATATTGGCCATAGCCGTGGTATAGTCCGGTTGAATTTTTAATGCATTTAACCAATGTTTCCTTGCTGTTTCCAAATCTCCTTTGGCCAGATAAACAGCTCCCAACAAGTTGTCAGGCATGGGATTATTGGGCATTTTTTTCGCGAGTCGACGGGCCTTATCCGCCGCTTGATCGTAGGCTTTCTGCTGTATCAACGTTAACACCAACATGACATCCGCCTGAACTAGGCCCTGCCCCAAATCAACCGCATTTTCCAATTCACCAACAGCCTGTTCGACTTGGCCAGCCGCAAAATGGCCAATCGCCAATTGCGCCCTAATTGCCGCTACATCCGGGGCTATTTTGGATGCTTTTTCCAGTAATGCCGTACCCTTGTCAAACTGTTGATCTTGCATGTATGCGCTACCCAACAAGGCTAAAAATTGAGCATCTTCCTGCGCTTGATCCGCGACTTTTTCAAGGACGCTCGCAGCTTCGGTCGGCCGTTTCAACTTCATATAGGTCGCTGCCAACAGCTTTACTGCGGGTAGATGTGTCGGTTGATTATTGACGTAATTATATAAATAGCTCTGCGCAACTTTATGCTCCCCCTCATAATACGCAATGGTGCCCAGCATAAGGTGGCTCGGCTGATGCTTTGGTATGACTTTCAATACCTGCAGCAGCGCATCTTTAGCTTTTTCCATTTGTTTGCGCTCAAATGCCACGACACCGCTGAGATAGGAGGCTAATGGAATTTCTCCTGCGGTATCGACAACCGATTTGATATCGAGCTCCGCGCGATCCAATTGGCCATCAGCTATGTAAACCGCCGCTCGATTCAATCGAGCAGGGATATTACCTGAATCAAGCGCAAGTGCTTCATCAAATGCTTTGATTGACGCTGGATTATTTCCTGCAACGCGCTGAGTCTCTCCCAGAATCAACAATGCTTCCAGGTCTGTCGGATCACGCTTGACCGCTTGGGTTGACCAATTGATCGCCTCATCAAAATTCTGTTGTGCGAGTTCAACCCGAGCCATGCCGCGCAACGCATCCTGAGAATCTTTGTCCAACTGCAATGCTTTATTGAAGTCACTCTTGGCAACATCAATATTGTTCGTCATCAATTGCGCCATACCGAGCAACGCAAAAACCATGGCTCGAGATTCAGCTGATGCCTGCGGATCATCCTCGACCCGCTCGAGAACCATTTTCGGCCGTCCCGCCATAAGATAGGATCGACTAAGAGGGATCTTCAATCGGTTATAGTCAATACCCAATTCTTGAGCTTTTTCGAGTTCTTTGACGGCCGCTATGCCATCTCGCAGAATTAGATAAGTGGTTCCAAGAAGCATACGACCTTCGCCATCGAATGGAGACGCTCTCAAGTGATTTTTTAATTGGATAACGGCTGCTTTGGCTTCCCCCTTTTCCAGGTAATCGCGAGCACTTTGTAAATACTTTTCATCGGCAACATCCGCAAACACCGGATTGGCGATTGCGATCAAAAAGAACAACCTAGCTATGATTTTCAAAATACCGGTACCGTATGAAGTTAAATAGATCGATTCGTTCTACAGAAATTACAACTTTAGATCGAATTTATTCAGCAACGAATACAAGGTCGGTCGCGTGACTTCCAACATTTCTGAGGCTTTGGATACATTGCCGCCGCATTCCGTTAATGCCTGGCATATTGCCAAACGTTCCGCAGAATCACGAATCTCCCGCAAACTACGCACTCTATTGCTGTCTTCCTCGGCGGAAAGTTCTAAATCTTTGTCATCAACCATCGGTCCATTTGCCATGACGACCGAACGCTTTATTCGACTTTCCAACTCTCGAACATTGCCTGGCCAGGCATAGGATTCCATTGCCGCGAACGCTTTGTCGGTAAAACCGTTTAAATCAATCTTCATTTGTTCGGCGTAAGCTGCCAAAAATGCACGCGCCAATACGGGTATATCCCCGGTCCGTTCACGCACGGGTGGAATGTTGATGACCATCTCATTGATCCGATAGTACAGATCTTCGCGAAACCTTCCTTCATTGATGAGCGTCGGGATATCTTGGTGAGTCGCACAAACGACCCTTACATCAACTGGAATCTCCTGCCGGCCGCCAACCCGTTCGACCACACGCTCCTGCAGAAACCTGAGTAGTTTGGGTTGCAGCGACATCGGAATATCACCAATTTCATCCAAAAAGAATGTTCCACCGTCGGCAAGTTCAAATTTACCCTTTACCTGTTTTGTCGCACCGGTGAACGCACCTTTCTCGTGTCCAAACAATTCGCTTTCTAACAAACTTTCAGGAATTGCCGCTGAATTTACCGCGATAAACGGTTTTTTCTTGCGATGGCTCAACGAATGTAAAGCGCGCGCAAGTACTTCTTTACCGGTGCCACTTTCACCGAACAATAATGTCGTCATATCAGTCGGCGCTAAACGTTCTACCATCCGACAAACTTCATGCATTTCCGGACTCGCCGCAATGACTCCATCCAACGGATTACTAATATGCTGACGTGCTAATTTGCGGTTTTCTTCTTCCAATTCAAAGAGTTTAAACGCACGCTCCACCACCAGCGACAATATATCCGGTTCTACCGGTTTTTGGTAAAAGTCGTAGGCACCGAACCCAATCGACTTTATCGGATTTTCAAAATCGTTATTTCCGGTAATAACTATGATCTTTGTATGCGGTGCCACCGATTGGATTTCGTTTAAAGTTTTAAACCCCTCGCTAACCCCACCAGGATCCGGTGGCAACCCCAGGTCTAACGTGACAACCTGTGGTTCATGCTTCTTGATTGCAGCCAACGCCGACTCGCAATCATCGGCGACTTGAACTTTGTAGTTATCAAAGCTCCAACGCAATTGGCTCTGCAAACCCTGGTCATCTTCAACGATCAATATTGTTCTGCTCAAACGTATGCTCCTTCTGTACTAACCGCGGCATCCTGTTCTCCGTTAACCAACGGAATTTCAAACCTAAAAAGGGTTCCTTTATCGAGGACGCTTTCCACATGGATATCTCCACCCAATGACCGAATATATTCTCGACTTTCGTAGGCGCCTATCCCCATCCCTGTGAGTCCTTTGGTCGTATCAAACGGCTTAAATAAACGCGTTCGAATAAAATCTTCATCCATGCCGTGTCCGGTGTCCTCGACATCAACTATAGCTTTATTCTGCATTGATTCCAGTCGCACTTGGACAGAACCTTTTCTTCCTGCTGCCTCTTGTGCATTTTGAATGACGTGCTCGAATGCTGAGCCCAACCTATCGCGATCGGCCACAACGTTGATTTTTTCGGGTACCAAACACTCCACGATAGGCACTGGACGTTGATTTGCCCGGCTTTCAATGACGTCTTGTAGAATCTTTTCCAGATCCAGTTCATTGGCGGCAGCGGCTTTACCGGCATTTTTCAATTGCGACATCAAGCGGCTCATTTTTTCCACCGAGTGATCGACCGTTTTAATCGCATCCTTCATGAACTCGGGGTTATCATGGTGCTTCTCCGCATTACGGACGACCAACGAAAGCTGCGCGATTATATTCTTTAGATCATGTATTACAAATGCGGAGAGTCTATTAAAACCCTCAAACTGCCTGGCTTCGAATAGTTCCTCAGCCGCATCTTCCAGAGCCAGATAACTAGCAGCTTGTTTCCCCGCTGTTTTCAATAGTTCTTTGACTTCCCAATCCCATTTGACATTGGCGCGAGGCTGTATCAATAACACCAAACCGTATAATTGCTCACCCTGGAAAAGTGGTACGATCACCCATGCTTGAGTCAGATCTACCAACCATTCTGGCCTGCTTAGATCTGTATATAAATGTGGGGAATTTTCCAATTCTTCCAGATTCACGACCCAGCCCATTGTTTTGATCTTGTTGATTAAGGGGTCGTCCCGGTCGATCCGGTTGGGTGCCTTGGAGGTATCTCCAAAACAAGCTCTGCGAAAATAGGTGCCCGATGAACTATCACCAACCCAGAGCGCACCGCCTGGACTTTCGACAAGTTCCGCAAGAGCCAAAATAGCGCGTTGCTCCAACGGATAACGTGCCCTGGATTCTGACAATGTTGAAATTATATTGAGCCATTCCTCACGATAATCGTATGCATAGCTAAAAAAGTTCTTGCTCAAAAATACTCGGATCTTGGACCGAAGCTGGCCAGAAAAAAACAGCAGGGACAAAAATAGAAATGCACCTACAAAGAATATGATTTGTACAACAGTTCCCCATTCCCCACCGTACAACTTGATGTAATATCCGGAGATCGCCATTAGTAATAGATAAACACCGGCACCCAACAATGAAGCTGAGTAAAAGACCACGCCCCGGGAAATGAAAATATCGACAACCCAATTGCGGTTACGCGCCGCAGCAATTGCGATCAGCGGAACCATTAACGCAGTTATCGCTCCCCTGGCTATCCAAATATTCGCATTGATTTGCCTAAACAGCAACGCGTCCGAATACAAATAAAAATCGTAGGCAAACATACCCCCGACGGCCAAACAAATAAATTTGATGGCCCACCTCTGGTCTTCTCGAGTATTTCGGTACAGCTGCTCGATCAAGACCATACCAATCAACGCCAATAAAACATGCCCGACAAGCTGATAACTAGGGTCATATTGCCCTGGGAAATAAGGTTCTATTAGCGGCGCACCCCAAACTATCAACAGCAAGCAGAAGGATACGCTATATATATAATACTTAAATTTCCCGAACTGTCCGCCCTGTGCAGACCTAACCGTGACAGCAGAATTTAGCAACACACTAAAGAAAATCAGCCATACGGTCGCACGAACTATTTCGATCGTCCATATTAAGCTTGAAGGTGATTTATCGAACCAAGCGTAGAGGGCTAATGTTGCCGCCCAAATTGTCGTTGTTACCGAAGCAATAACCAACAATTTGCCGTGCACTCGGCCTCGCCAACTAGTACCCAGGAGCAGAGACAGCAACAGAAAAGCAATGGCACCTATCAGATAACTGTAAAAACCAATAGTCATCTTGATTGGATCCGATCCATCGCAACGCTTTTCATTAACGGGCGCCTTTACCCCACAACACTACTTCTACAGTTTGCAGCATTATCATCAAATCGAAAAATATGCTGTAATTTTTCACATAATAGAGATCATATTGAAGCTTGTTTAAAGCATCGATTTCGTTCTCTCCGTATGGATAACACAATTGCGCCCAACCCGTTATGCCGGGTTTAACACGATGTCGCTCTGAATAATAGGGTATTGTTTCGGCAAAGCGTTCCACAAATTCCGGTCTTTCCGGCCGCGGTCCAACAAAACTCATATCCCCTTTTAAGACATTGAAAAGTTGTGGTAATTCATCAATTCTCACTTTTCTAATGAACGCTCCGATTCGAGTCACACGGCTATCATTCCTTTGCGCCATGCGCGGCTTTCCAATTTGCTCGGCATCAGTACGCATACTTCTAAATTTAATAACTTTGAATAATCGCCAACTGACACCGACTCGGACTTGTTTATAGAATATGGGCTCCTTAAATCGACCCTCTATCCAAATGACAAACGCGGTGAGTGACATCAAAGGCCAAGTCAAACCGAGCAATACCAGGCTCGCAATAATATCGAACATGCGTTTACTAAACATACGTAAAAACCCGGCTCTAAATCCATCTGAAAAAACCAACCAGCTTGGATACAGGCAATCTACCCGAATAAATCCACCTTCGCGTTCAAAAAAAGTCAACATATCCACGACTTCAAAGCCATTCATCTTACAATCCAATATCTCATCGACGGGTAAACCTTTCCGCCGATCATCAGGTGCGACAACAATTTCGTCGATATCGGATTCTATTGCGTATTGATTCAGCGGTACTTTCATCTTAACGATACGGTCCGCGGGCACAATGGAAGGCTGTCCCTGCAACGGAATACAACCCATGACTAAAATATTCTGGGTCGATTTGGATTTTTCAAGTTCGATTACTTTTTCAGCATTTTTACCGGCGCCAAATACCACAACACGCCTTTTCAAGACCTTCTGATCAACAACCCGATAAAATATTACTCGCAAAAATGTGACACCGATCAACGACGACAATAACGCCGCTGCAAAAACGCCACGACCAATAGCATGAATCGGAAAAATATAGAAATACAGGCTCATGGCCAAAGTACCGAACATAAAGCTGCCGATTATTCTTAGTAATAATCCCGCTTCACCCCAAGTCTGCGTCCGTTGGTACAATCCCATACCGGTATTGGAAATTAGCATGATGACGGCAAATATTGCAGAAGGCAGAAGCTGATCAACGCTAACCGGCGCCATCTCCTGGTAGCGCAACAGTGAACCAAAATGAATCGCAGAGAAAAACACGCCGAACTCCAATAGGACCAAACCTAAAAAGATTCCAGAGATGTAATGTCGAAAAATCCGAATCATACCCTAACTCAATTATCCCAATTATTGATTTCTTGACTACAAATATAGCGAACAGCGCACAATTTACCGCCCTTTATCCGCAATGCTACGTATTAAGAACGTCATCGATTAGTCGAAACGCGCAGCCAAATCCTAAATCGAGTTGCAACGCCAATTCAATGATCAAGTGATAATGCTTGCTATCACGTTGATTGAACTCGTACTTTCTCACTATGTGGTTAAACTGCGGTCTATAAATTCAGTTTTTTAATTTAACTCAATACAAAGCGACATAAGATCAAATGAGACAGAAGTATGATGACTCGGAAACGAAGCGGATCCATCCACTTGCCTACGCATTAATCTACTTTTAGGCGCCAAGCTTCTTAGTTATACTTAGTCGATTCAGATCGAAATAGTTTGATTGGACCGATTGATGATTCAAATCTTGTCGGTTGCTTTCCTTTGAATTTGTGTAACGTTCCCTAATTAAACAGTTCGACAATCGCAAAAACACTCCAGAAAAAATAAATCCAATGCCAACCAATTTGTGTACCGACCCGACTCACCGCTTAATTTTTTCAATGATAACGAATTCTCCGTTGCATGACCAAAATAGTAGTGAATAGTCTAAGCTATTGCTAGCGACAATATTGTCAATTACCATTTTTGATTTGGGCATTAAGGGGTAAATATGCGGTCACTCAATGAGAGTAAGATTGGTATAATCGGTCTGGGTTACGTTGGCTTACCACTGGCGATTGAATTCGGGGAAATTTTCGACTCGATAGGATTGGATATCAACAAACAAAGAATTGCAGAATTGATTGCAGGGGAAGATAAATCCCTGGAGGTCGAACCGGAACGTTTAAAGAACAACAAATATCTCCGCTACACATCTAATATAGAAGACCTATCTGACTGCAATGTTTACATCGTCACGGTACCGACACCAATCGATAAAAACAAGCGACCGGACCTGAGTCCACTGGAGGGCGCAAGCGCGGCAATCGGCAAAGTTTTGTCTAAAGACGACATTGTAATTTACGAGTCGACGGTTTACCCGGGCGCGACCGAAGAAGTATGTATACCTATACTAGAAAAAGTATCCGGCTTAGTGTTTAACAAGGACTTCTTCGCTGGCTATAGCCCTGAACGTATCAATCCAGGGGATAAAGATCACGGCGTAACAACAATTAAGAAGGTAACCTCTGGGTCAACACCTGAAATCGCCGATTTCGTGGATGCGCTTTATAGAAGTGTCATCAAAGCCGGCACACATAAAGCGAGTAGTATTAAGGTCGCAGAAGCCGCCAAGGTCATCGAAAATACCCAACGAGATGTCAATATCGCTCTGATCAACGAGCTAGCCATACTATTTAATAGTTTGGGCTTGAATACTCTGGAAGTTCTAGAGGCTGCTGGCAGCAAATGGAATTTTCTGCCGTTCCGACCGGGTTTGGTCGGTGGCCATTGTATCGGCGTCGACCCCTATTATTTGACACACAAAGCCCAAGAGATTGGCCATCACCCTGAAATGATCCTGGCCGGCCGGCGTATCAACGATAATATGGGCGCTTATGTGGTCGAACGCGTGGTAAAATTGATGACTCAGCGTCGAATCCATGTGGCTCAAGCAAAGGTATTAATATTGGGCTTAACCTTTAAGGAAAACTGTCCGGATATTCGCAATACCCGAGTCATCGATATTATTGAAGAATTACACCGGTATAACGCGAATATCGAAGTCTACGACCCGTGGGCAGACCCGGAAGAAACCAAACGTGAACTAGGTATTGATTTGGTCGATAAACTTGAAAATAACCGATACGACGCGATAATTCTATCGGTGGCTCACCGGGAATTTAAAGAAATGGGCGGTGAGGCAATTAGGGCTTTGGGCAAAAAAGACACCGTCCTCTTTGATGTGAAATATATTCTGGATCATACATCCGCTGATGCGTTTTTATAGGTAACCTGCATAGCCAGATGAAAGTAATCATAACCGGCACAGCCGGGTTTATTGGGTCCGCCGTTGCGACCCATCTATTGAAGCGCGGCGACGAAGTCGTTGGTATTGACAATATTAACGACTATTACGACGTTACTCTGAAGCAAGCCCGACTGGATAGACTCACACCCGAGCCTGGATTTACCGATGTCAGAGCAAACCTAGAAGACAAATCGGCAATAGACCAAATTTTTAATTCATTTAAGCCAAAGCGCGTCATCAATTTGGCCGCGCAGGCAGGCGTTCGCTATTCGTTAGAAAACCCGCGCGCCTATATCGATGCCAACGTGGTCGGGTTCTGCAATATTCTGGAAGCTTGCCGCCACAACCAAGTTGAGCATTTGGTTTATGCTTCAAGCAGTTCTGTCTACGGAGCAAACACGTCGATGCCGTTTTCCGTGCACGACAATGTAGATCATCCGGTCAGTTTGTATGCAGCGACAAAAAAAGCCAACGAACTGATGGCTCATACCTATAGCCATTTATACAACCTAGCCACAACAGGCCTTCGTTTCTTTACCGTTTATGGCCCCTGGGGCCGACCTGACATGGCCTTGTTCATGTTTACCAAGAACATTCTTGCAGGCCGTCCTATTGATGTATTCAATCATGGAAATCATCAACGCGATTTCACCTATATCGACGATATTGTCCGGGGTGTAGTACGCGTTCTGGACAAGGTCGCCCAAGCCAATCCAGATTGGCAGGGCGATGAGCCAGATTCTGGCACCAGCAAAGCGCCGTACCGTTTGTATAATATCGGCAATCACAATCCGGTGGAGCTAATACGATTCATTGAAGTTTTGGAAGACTGCCTGGGAATAAAAGCGAAAAAAAACCTATTGCCACTACAAGAAGGGGACGTTCCGGCAACCTATGCGGATGTCAGCGACCTTATCAAAGATGTCGGCTATCAGCCATCAACCCCAATTGAGACAGGCATCAGCCGATTCGTTGAGTGGTATAAAGAATTTTACCATTCCACCTGATGGACAATGCGCATATCCCGATTTTAGGGTTTGCCGCCTACAGCGGCACCGGAAAAACAACATTACTGGTCAAGACAATCCCGTTATTAAAACAACGCGGATTGAATATTGGACTGATCAAACACAGTCACCACAGTTTTGAAATAGACCAACCCGGTAAAGATAGCTACGAATTGCGCAAGGCTGGCGCGACACCTATCATGCTGGTGTCGCATTGCCGGCGCGCTACGGTCACAGAATTCCCGACCAACAAAGACCCGGTGTTAAATGATCAACTATCACAATTTGACCAAACTGGTTTGGATCTATTGCTGGTAGAAGGATTCAAACGGGAAAAATTCCCAAAAATAGAATTGCACCGCCCCAGCCTAGGCAAACCTTTACTTTTTCCAAACGATGACTGCATAATCGCCGTTGCATCTGACAGCGAACTCGAGATCCCCAATCATTTGACTCAACTCGATATCAATTGTCCCGAACAAATAACATCGTTTATAGTCGACAATTACCTACTACATGAGCACTAGCGATCGTTATGATGCAGCGGATACATCGGTACTAACTATCGAACAAGCATTGCACCGCATAAAAGCGCAGGTGCAACCACTATTAACAACCGAAACAATTCCGCTCAAATCATGTCTTGGCCGTATTCTAGGTTGCGATATTGACGCGCCGATTGAAGTCCCGCCGCATCGGATTTCTGCCATGGATGGCTATGCATTCCATAGCGGCGATGCAGTACTCGGAAGAACGACTCGGTTAAAAGTGATAGGGACTTCCTGGGCCGGCAAACCATACCAAAATGGCGTAGAAAAAGGTCAGTGCGTCCGAATATTCACCGGCGCAGTCCTACCTCAAGGCACCGATTCTGTAGTCATTCAAGAAAACGTCACTCGCAAAGACGATATAGTTGAATTTCCGCCAATTGAGATGCATGGAGAATACGTCAGGCAACCCGGTGACGAAATAGAGCTCGGTCAATTAATTCTGTCCAAAGGCAAACGCTTGACGCCTTCTGATATAGGGATCATAGCGACGCTCGGCATCGCTGAAGTCATCGTTATGCAAAAACCGCGTATCGTTTTTTTCTCTACAGGTAATGAACTTCGCCCATTACACGATCAATTAGATCAAGGTGAAATTTACGATAGTAACCGGTATACCCTGTTCACCATGCTGCAATGTTTGGATGTAAAAATCTTGGATCTGGGCGTTATCGCTGACGACAAATCCCAGCTAATGGAAACATTATCGAATGCAGCAGAGTCCAATCAGGCAATTATCACCTCGGGTGGCGTATCTGTTGGGGACGCCGACTTGGTTAGATCAGCACTCGAAGAAGTTGGTAAAATACAATTCTGGAAAATAGCAATGAAACCCGGCAAACCCGTGGCATTCGGAAAAATCAATAACGCCTATTTCTTCGGTCTCCCCGGCAACCCAGTCTCGGTAATCGTCACATTCTATCAATTGGTCCGGCCCGCTTTATTACGGCTAATGGGAAGCGCTCTAAAAAACCCACTTAGATTATCGGCACATTGCACCGCCAACATAAAAAAAATACCGGGGCGGCAGGAATTCCAAAGGGGCCAGCTCGATACCGACAGCGATGGCGGGCTAATCGTCAAACCGGCAAGCAAACAACAATCTCACAATTTGAGCGGTTTTGCGGCATCCAATTGTTTTATCATCCTGGACGCCGAATGCGATGGCGTCAAAATTGGCGAAACCGTGAATGTAGAACCCATAGACCCGCCCTTTTGTTTCACCTGACCGAAAATCGAAAATGCTAAAGCGGACCAGCAATGCAACGTGTATATCAAGCTAACGATTTAATCGAAGCCAATATCGTTAAGGGTTTGTTGGAACAACAGCATATAGAAACCCATATCAGCGGCTATTTTCTACAAGGTGGAATCGGCGAAATACCGCCCGCCGGCAATACTTCAATTTGGGTCGCGGACAACCACACCGACCGTGCGCTGGAGATCATTCAAGCATACGAAAATTCGCCATCATAAACTTTTTCATTTTGCTGCCGGACCACAGGCATTTACAACATTTATTTCAGTTTTCAACCAATTTTGAATCAAATGCAATAATTCCGCATTCAAAATCGCTTTTGACACTGTCCCGCTCCCTAAAGTTTAGCGATGGCTAAAGTTTCAATCCAATGACAAAAAAACATCAAACAACACGCAGTAGGCATTGGTTAGGACTTAGCATCCTATTAATTCTGGCTCTGACTACGGCATATGCACAAAACCAAACTCCGGATACAAACCTGAACTACTCCAAAAAACACATTCAGCATCAAATTGATGCGTTAAAAAATAGTAATTCTCTGGGTACCGATACAAAAGAACGCAGAGTTACTCTATACGAAACCGCGTTAAAAGCATTGAAAGATGCTGAAAACTTTGCTCTGCAGAGTGACATTCACCAAGAGACAATTAATACCGCCTCTGGCCAATTAAAGGAGATCAATAAAAAGTCGGAGATGCTCGCATCCATCGAAAATCCATCTCAAATAGAAAATTTTGCGGACATTCCCGAAACCGAATTGGAACAACGGCTGTTGGTTAAGCAAGGAAATCTATCGGCCTGGAAAACCCAAGCAGAGGAACTTGAGCACGAACTGCGCCGGCAAAATAATCGCCCTGCTGAAATTAGCAGCGAAGAAAATTCCGCCAAGAAAAAGCTGGATGAGGTCCTCACTGAACTCAATTCCTTAAATACACCCATCGCAGATACCCAACAAGATGACGAGACCGAAGCACGTAAAACAGCACTCGAGGCAACCAGCAAATCACTGGGAGCAGAAATTAGAATGCTGGATCTGGAATCAATAGCGCTAACCCCTCGAATAGAAATCCTAAGCGCCCAGCTCAAATCTGTATCGGCCCGCATTAACTACCTTCAACTTCAAGTTCAAGTCATCAAAGCCGCGTTGGGCGAACGTCGACAATCAGACGCGGAATTATTCCAAGAAGAATTAGCCCGCGCGTTGGAAGCTGCGACTGGAAAACATCATGTTATTCAAGAATCAATCAGAAAGAATGCACAATTGGGCAATGAATTGGGCAAAGTGATAGATAACATCGATAAAACAGAAACGCTAAGTAAACAAATCAATGAACGCACCAAACAAATCATACTCGATTACAAGAATGCTCAAAAAAAGTTGTCTATAGCGGGCTTAAGCGCAGCCTTAAGCGCCGTCTTGCGCGAACAACGCCGTAATCTTCCCAGTACTTACGATTTCGAACGCGACGCCGATTTACTGAAGAAAGAAACCGCTGATGCCAGTCTCCAACAATTTCAGGTCGAGGATGATCTACGCGTTGTAGAAGAACCGCGCAAGACCCTGGAAAAGATCATGACATTGAACGTCGATAATAGTTTACCGGGCGAACAACGCACTCAAATTCAAGCGGAACTGGGTGTATTGTTGGATAATTACAAACGCATACTCAATAAACTGAACGAAGCCTACGGAGATTATTTACGCTCGCTCGGTGAATTGGATATCGCCAAACGGCAAATGAACGACAATGCAGGCCAATTTGCATCGTTTCTTGACCAACGATTGCTGTGGATTCCCAGTTCTCAGCCAATCAACCCACGCTCCTTTTGGGACCTCATCAAATCGGCGGGTTGGATTCTTTCGCCGTCGATGTGGATTGATATCGGAGATGCATTGATCACAGATCTGGCCACCAGACCGACAATAACTACAATAGTTTTGGCTTTGGTTTTGGGCTTGATCGGCGCAAAATTTCATCTAAATCGAAAATTGAATTCAATCTCAATTCGGGTTTCAAAACGCTATGCCGACAGATTCGCATATACTCTCGAATCACTTGGTTACACGTTATTGAAAGTTTTGCCCCTGTCGTTACTCATGTATTTTATCGGCTGGCTCCTTATGAGCGATCACGCAAATCCCGAAATTGTCAGGGCGGCGGGCTATGGATTCTGCCAAGCGGCGGCTTCATTATTCTTTTTGCAATCTTGCTATATCGTCTTTCAACCAGATGGCATCGCAAACTCACATTTTCACTGGGCACCGAAGACTACAACTATCCTCAGACGCCAATTATTTTGGCTAAGATACGTCTCGGTCCCCGCGATCTTCATCGTAGCGATGACCAGCGCGCAAAGCGTCATTGCTTACAGCAACAGCCTTGGCCGATTCGCGTCGATCGTACTGATGCTTGCAGGTGCAATAGCTCTGGCGATGATTCTCAATCCCCGCCACGGTGCATTAAGCAACTATCTTAGAGAGCACCCACGAAATCTTCTGTTTAAATCAAGGTTCGCCTGGTACCCGCTAACGATTGCACTACCTTTTATCGTCATCGGTTTTGCCGTCGCCGGATATTATGTTAGCGCTTTAGAATTGCAACAGAAACTTATCTTGTCGATTCGCATCGTTCTGATCGCCGTTATCCTGTACGCACTTGTGGTGCGCTGGTTGAATTTGGTCAACCGTCAGTTAGCCGTCAAACAAGCTAGAGAGAAACACAAACTAGAACTTTCGACTAAATCAAGCGGTGACGCCCTGGGTGAAAACATTCAACTGGATTTCGACCAAATCGACATCCCGACGATTAACGCGCAAACGCATCAAGTTCTGAATGTTTCGATCATGTTAGCGCTGGCCGTCGGCTTCTGGATCGTTTGGAAAAACGTACTGCCGGCATTTTCTATTCTGGATAACTTCATCCTATGGAAGCAAACCGTTTTGGTTGATGGAATAGAAACACATCAACCGGTCACACTGGCTAATTTAGCGATGGCCATTCTGTACGGCGTATTGGCGACCATTGCTGTTAGAAATCTGCCAGGCGTCCTTGAGGTAATTCTTCTCAGGCGATTCACCGTTGAACCGGGAAGTCGTTACGCTATTTTGCAACTCAGCCGATATCTTTTAGTCGCAATTACCGTTGTTACGATTGCCGACCAACTGGGGGGCCGGTGGTCTGAAATCCAATGGCTCATTGCCGCTCTGGGGGTGGGGTTAGGATTCGGTTTGCAAGAGATATTCGCCAACCTTGTCTCCGGCATCATTTTGCTGTTTGAACGGCCGATTCGAATGGGCGATACCGTCACGGTCGGCAACATGACCGGAACCGTAACCCGAATCCAAATCCGCGCGACAACGCTGACCGATTGGGACCGTAAAGAATTAATCGTACCGAACAAAACCTTTATCACGGACAAACTCACCAATTGGAGTCTGTCTGACCGAATCACCCGCATCATGTTCTCCGTCGGTATCGCCTATGGTTCCGATACCGAGATGGCCCACCAGATTATTAGCAACGTAATTAAATCAAATCCACTGATTATGCAAGACCCGGAACCTACGGTTTATTTCATTGGGTTCGGTGACAGTTCCTTGGATTTTGAAGTCCGCGTCTTTGTCAACGAGGTATCGCAGCGACTGCAAGTTACTCATGAGCTACATATGGAAATCGATCGAGCGCTACGCGACAAGAATATAGAAATACCGTTCCCGCAGAGAGATATCCATATTCGATCAAACGTCGCTGTTGATTCATTAGCAAGTTATCCGGGCTCGGTAAATGAAAAAAAACAGGATGATCAAAATTGAAATTTGATTTTATTGCTTTCCTGGCGGGTTGGTTCAATCTAGCCAAATGCGCTGAAGGAGCGCATTGTGGAATCATTAGATTGAACACCAAATTGAACCAATTCGGTTTGCCAAACCTCAAAGCAAACTATAATCATGTAGATTTAGCCGCGTTTCATCCCAATGAAAAATAACAACACCTTTTGGACTGATATGAGCCGCTACGGCGCGGTCCACAAAGCACAACTTCACGATACCGGATTCGAGGGACGTTGCTTAATCATATACGTCCATGGTCTGTTCGGGGATTGCGTCAAAACCTGGGGCACCATGCCCGAATGGGTGTTGGAAAATGCCTCGGTCGACACGGATGTGATTTCTTACGCCTATCCATCCAGATCCTGGCAACGATCGAGCATCAGTCAAGCGGCAGATGACCTTAGAGCGTGGCTGGAAACCGAATTTCACAACCATCGACATCTAATATTCGTCACTCATAGCACCGGCGGATTGATCGTAAAGCTGATGTTAAAAGACGCGGCAGATCGTCTACAACGTGAACGGAAAAAGGGTATAGATTTAGCACGTGCTGAGTCGCTATGGTTACGTACCCGTAGAATCTTGAATATCGCGGTACCGCATCTTGGCGGCTCCCCCTTCATCAGCCGCGCCGGGAAGTATGCTTATCTAAGCTACTATGCATTACTCCGCCCAGTCTTTGGAATCACTCGATTTATGACCCAGGGCGGCAAAGACTGGGGGAAAAATGAAATCATTCCCGCATTGAGTTGGCAAAATCCCTGGCTGGTGGACCTGGAAAACCAATTTATACACTGCCAGCAGCAATCGCGTCGTTTTAATCAACCGTGCCCAGTGATTCAGGATGTTTGTGCAAAAACAGATCTATCGGTACCTTACGAAACCAGCGTACAAAGTCGACAACTGTTTATTCGTGGGACCCACAAATCAATAAAAATCCCAAAGCGCATCAATGCTCCGATCGTGTCTATCGTCGCCGATTTAGCCCAACGATACACCTTAGACATGGGCGTAGACGTAGTCGATGGAACCCTGCGCCGCATAGAGTTAGTCAATCGCAGCAGCGCAACCCATCAACTAATTGAAACAACCGTTTGCGGGATAGGCAGCGACCAGGACCGGCCCAAACCCAATTTTGTATCCGCATCTTTCGGCACCCAAGCGGAAATCGCTGATATGATCATCGCGGCTATTGCGAAAACCAGTGATCGACCGCGCCAATTGGTCGTTACCGGGGCCGCGGGGGTTGGTAAATCATCGGTCATGCGTATGATCGCCTGGCAACTTGGGCTGGGCTACCTATCCAACCCTCGGAAGAAAGATCCTATTCCGCTATTTATTCCGCTGCAACAAATCACCGCAGGACAAGTCGATGATACGACTTATACCTGGGAAACCCTGTGGCAATGGTGGCTGGACTGGGGCTCGTCGATGTTCCCCGAACTCACCTGGGATCCGCAGTGGTTGGAAAAGAATTTCAAAAAATACGGCGTAGCAATCATTCTGGATGGCTTGGATGATTTTTTACACAATCATAGAGCAGTCAGTTTCTCCAGCATAATAAAGTTGTTACGCGAAGCGGTTTCCCGCTACTCGGATAACCCCAATTTCTCGATTGTAATTGGCGTCAGAAACACGATTCATGGTATCGAGCGACTGGTCAACGATCCCAAGGATGTTTTTGAAATATTGCGCTTATCAATCGCACAAGCCAAAGACGTTTATCCATCCTGCAAAGACTGGATTGACCAGGTAGAAGACAAAGAATTACTCGACTTCATGCTGACCCCGCTTATTCTGACCAACTACGAACCAGATCCCTCCTGCGAGATTTCCGAAGGCCCTGCCAACCAAGCTGCGCTACTCTGCCAAACCATGCGAACTGCACTGGTACGCAGTCACTTGGTGGGTATGCAAACCAACGAAAATCATGCCATCGAAATCGACCACCTTTGTCGATCAATGATGTTTATCGCGTGGTTGTTTTTCCACAAAGCCCGTGGAGAAATCAGCACCGACATCTTGCGCAAAGAAGCGGCCCAATTACATAAGCGCTGGGAACAATTTTTCGAACGAACCAGCCAAGACGATGAAAATTTCTTCTTGGAAGCAATTATGCCGATCCGAGAGGAAATTATTTTAGGGTTCAAACTGGTACAGCAGCCAGAAATTTGCGACGCCCTGGTCCAGCGGACACTTTTTGTACCGACCGGACCCAACAGCGTTCGTTTTATGCATCGCCAATGGCAGGAATTTCTACTCGGTCAATATCTCGCTTTTTGCATTAGAATGCACCATTTCGACGAGCTTGGTTTCGCCGCGTTTCATTCTAGAATATATCGCATCGCCGGTGAATCTTTCGGTAGCCGGACAGTCACAGAAGGCTGCGTCCAGGCATTATTCAAAAATTGGCGCACGCATCACAACACGTATGTGACTGGTAATGTCATTGCGTTCCTCACCTGGACACATACTGCGATTGAACCTATGGCGCTACAATTATTGCTAAGCGAAGTAGCAGAATTCGAACGCTTATCCCGATTAGTATTACTGGGCGGCTTGGGTTATCGGATTCTGACGGACCAGACCAACGATGTCTCATTAAAAGATTTGCGGCGAGCTCTAATACCCAAATTGCGCGAATTTTCCGACCCTGAATCGGCTCCAGTAGATGACCCAGTCGCCTGTAGCCTGAGTTGGATGTATAGTAAGGCATTTGCCGAAATGTTCAAATTGGAACACCCGGCAAACCCATGGCCCAAGATCGGTTTCGACGATAATGAAACCCTAAAAGCCTTGCCCATGGTATGTACCATCCAGGACGGTAAGTTCATATTGGATGAGCGGGCTCGCTCACTACAAGTCGCTTTTCTGGTCCCTATCCACGAAGCTTTCAACGACCCCAAGCTTGCGATCCGCGCCGTTCATTACCTGTATTATCTAGTTGTCGCTCGTAAACATGACGTACATATCGTTGGTCTATCTCAAGATCTGCCAGCACTTCTCGCCGAGGATAGTACTTTTCAACGCATTATCGAATCGTTCCATTGGGTCCCCGAACTCGTGGAATTATATAGACGCTGCCAAGCTTTTCACAATCAACTCGATTCCGCTATTATTTGAATCCCTGGATCCCGTTGTTCCCTCACCTGTGATCGATAAACGCTGACACGTAAAGCAGCAGATCCATCTCGAATTACGTCTCAATCGGATTTAACATAACAGTAATCGATAAAAGCTATAAATTGCCGGCTAGTATGATAATATTTGAGACGTTTGTACCACACAATCCAGACATCAAAATGGATTTACGTCTAGTTTGACCTGATACAACATTTAGCAGTCCCCGTATTCGAATACCTGATCAATCGAAAATGTCCGGCGAGGTTCATTGGCCACCCAGCTTGCCATCTTAGTAAAATTCATAATATATCCATCAAGCAGGCAAACGTCTCTCATAGTCACGAAAGGTTCCTGATCAAATAACCAAATCTACCGATGAAAAATCTACACAACGACGAAAAGAAGCGCTTAAAAGCGCTATACAGCTATCATATTCTAGATACCGAATTCGAATCTCATTACGACCAAATGTTAGAACTTGTGAGTAGAAGATTCGCGGTTCCGATGTGTTTCATTAATCTAGTAGATAAAGACCGGTTCTGGTTTAAAGCCAGTTACGGTGCGTCACTAACAGAACTTTGTCGTTATCCAGGTTTTTGTGAATCCACACTACAACGAAAAAAATTCTATGAAATCCCAAACGCGCTGGAAGAGCCAACCGTGTGTGATACTGAATGGGTTCAGGGAGATGCAAAGGTTCGTTATTATTCTGGCTCTCCGTTACTCAGCAAAGATGGATTCGCGATAGGCACTTTGTGCATGTTTGATACCAAGCCTCGAAAATTTGAGCAAAACGATATCGACGATCTCGATGCATTCGCGGTGATGGTCATGCAATTGATCGAATTGAATAAATACAAGGAACAACAACTCCGCATTAAAAATATAGAATCAATCGGACGGATGACGGGGGGCGTAGCCCATGACTTTAATAATCAGCTATCGGGTATTACTTCGGCCCTCGATTTACTAAGACTACAACCAAATTTGCCAGAGCGATCAGCTGAATTAATTGATGCGATTCGGGAATGCGCTGATAGATCGAGCGATTTGGTCAAAAAGCTGTTAAATCTGTCTCGTAGTCAGCATTACGACAACAAAGTATTTGATTTGCACGAACTGCTCAATGATCTGTATTCACTCATGATCAGAACCGTAGATCCCTCTATTGAAATTAAGCTGGAATTAAATTCCGGCAACCCCAACTGTTTGGGCGACCGGAGTCAGCTACATGCAAGCTTGCTCAATATTTTAGTCAATGCCAAGGATGCGATGCCGGATGGTGGATCGATCACGATCCTTTCCAGAGACTGTAACAACTGCGAAATTAAACCCGTTAATTTGCCCGCGGGTCCGTATACAATTGTCGAAATTATAGATACAGGTATGGGTATACCCGCGCATGATATCGATAAAGTATTCGAACCGTTCTATACCACTAAAGCACCAGAGAACGGCACCGGACTCGGCCTACCGTCAGCTTTCGAGGTCGTCAGCCATCATGGCGGCACGATACTGATGGAATCCTCCAATTCTGGAAGTATATTCAGTGTTTTTCTTCCCAAAGCACCAATCACCGATTCAATCGATATCGTAAATCAACAAAAATCCGGCCATTGCAATGAATCAACCCGCATCTTACTCGCTGAAGACGAAGATTTTTTACGTAGATTGTACGGTGCATTGCTCGAAGAAAGTGGATTAATCGTAGAAATTTGCTCGGACGGTCAAGAAGCTCTTGAATTACTCAACGGCGATGCCAATTTTGACTTGCTGATTACCGATATCAAAATGCCGCGGCTGGATGGATTTCAACTCTATCAAGCCATTCAGGAGATTAGACCAGACCTACCGGTGATAATGATTTCTGGCTTTGCAGATTTGGAAAAAGTCAAAGCACTAGAAAAGAATGGCAGAGTAAGCTTTGTGCAAAAACCATTTAGCAATACTGAATTGTTAGTGAAAATCAATGATTGTTTGAACATTCATAGTGACATTGAACAATGAACGAGCTCACAAATGTAGACTTTCAACTCATGAATCCTGATAGACTGCGGAGAACGCAACTTAAAACACACAGTTCAGAAATCGTTGATGTTTCCCATCGGCGAATAAAAAAAAGCACTAAAAAATGCTAGGCTCGCGCTCTCAATGGGACGCACAGTACAACAAAACACTGTACATTCTGTATGGCTAATTTACCCAATAGCAACCTCGCAAGCTGAATATTCAAAAGCTTATTTATCAACGTCGTTAATATAAAAACTAAAATGTGTAACGATCTACTAGATACTCCGCGCGAAGACATAATCGTCAAAAGAAGGGATTGTTCGGCTACGGACTCCGGGCTCGCGTTCGATTTGGTCAAATTCGAAGCGCTAAGCAAACCGATAGATGCAAATAAAATTAATGTCGTCGACATGGACTATAGCGGTTCGATTTCGGGCGGACAGATTGGCAGTTGGGGACAAACGGGGTGCACCGTGATGTACGCCATACAAACCGAAGGGACCAAAGGAACCTGGGCATATTGCAACCATGTTCGATCGATGGAATATCGTATACGAGGCGGGATGAACCAACTCTGTCAGTTGCTCGATGGCCGTCCGAACGGAATTATTGTAATCGTCGGTACAGCGGGCGGACTCATATATTGCGAGCCCCTGCTGAAACGCCTCCGAATAACGGTCGGAAATTGGAAAGTATATTATTTCGCCAAACCGGAAAATAGCCTTGAAGAAACATTGGTCGATGTCGAAACCTGTCGCTTTGAATTCCCCAAAAATGGCACGCTAAATAGCGATGCAGGAACGCGCCCAAGTAACTACGCGAACGTGCCGTATATCGCACCTCCCCGGCCGAAACCTGAATGGGATACTGGGTTCGAACAACTTGACAGAGCTCTAGGTACCGGTAAGAGCAAAACTAATTTATGGGCAACACTATACAGCGAATGCAGTCATTGGAATGCAGAAATTTTGGGTAGTGACCACTCGTCAAAATTGTTCAAAATAGAACTCGTCGAGGACTCAAGTATCGTTGAAAAGATGTTGACCAGTTTAAAACAAAAGAAACCTGAATATTTAAATATGGATGTAGCAAAAGTCCTTGCCAAGCTCCAAGAAATCCTGCCAGACTTAGCGAAAAATTAGCGCCAGGGTTCGAATATTCTAAAACCGACATCGCTATTCAATTCGGACTTCGTAAATTGATCAATATTCCATTCATTAGATCCCACTCAGTTTTTCCAGAATACTTTCATCCTTCTTCGCAAAATACTGTAGTTCACTTCGCTTTCACTACAAAACGTTGACCAAAAACCCTACGTAGTCCCAATCACATTGACAAAAAACCCCAGCAACACCCTTAGTCTTTAGGCCGCAAAGGAATCAGCATGGACACTTTCCGTTTATATTCCTGATACTGCTCAGCATAAGCCGCAATCAAATCTTTTTCTTCCACGAATATTCCCACCAAAATGTATCCGGTTGCGCCCAACGCAAACAAAAGATGCCCTGCAGTCATCGTTGGCGTTGCCCAAAATGCGAGAATAAACCCCAGATAAATAGGATGACGTACATAGTTATAAAGATACGGTGTTCTAAAGCTCAAATCGGGTAGCGTTTCACCGCGCAAATGAATCATTAGACGGACTTCTTTTAGATTTTCATAATCTGTTTGAGGCTGGGCATGAAAATTATGTCGAGCAATAGATTCCGATTGAATTTTTAGAGATTGCCGTTCCAAAGCACCGGTTGATATCAATATCAATTTGACGGTATTGTAAGTGTTTAGACATTTAAATTTTTATTGCTGACCCTGGATTCGAATCAAAAAGATGCCAAGTCCCGACCTCAAACCCCAACTTAAGATATTCGAAAAATTTGTCGACAATCTCAAAGAATACCCGCTGCTGCAAATAACCTTAGCGGGTCTGGTCGTATTCATGACCGCATTGTTCCTTGATATCGAAAAACTGAAAGAATTCAAATGGCTGTTCTACGGGGTTATTCTGGTCCCACTAACGTTGCACTGTCTGTCACATCTGCTCAGCAGCTTTGGCAGAACAGAACACAGCGCGAAGGCTAATTCTCAGGTGCCACAACAATCTCAAAACCCAAGTTTTAACGATGAAGCTCAGGAATCCGGCTTCGGCGGCAAAGCGATCACTAGCTTGGTTTTATTAATAATCCTGGTCGTCGGTTACAACGACAGCGATATGGAAGACTTCGCCGATTCGGAAACCGCGATTACCTTTTTGATGATTTCGATCGCCGCGCTAGTTTTTTCGATCCTAGCTTATCGGGATACGGTCAAAATTAACGGTAACCGAAAAGGCTTCGTCGTCACTGAAATTGTTCTATCATCCATATTCGCATTGGCTTCGTATGGGTGGCTAATTCAAAGCGGGGACGATATTTATCCTGCCCCTTCCTTCTCCGATCCAGCGGTTACAAATCAATATAATGCACCGGCTGACGCAGTTGGGTATTTCTGTTGTGACAACTGGGGAAATGAGCGCTGTGCATTAGCAATGCCATTACAGGCTGGTGCGCAATGCTCATGCCCTGGACAGGGCTTAGGTTACACCTGTTGAGCGTTCAACTCACGCCATTTCATATCGCGATACAAGTTCGGGATATCGCGGAAGCGCTACATTTTTATACCGAGGTATTGGATTGTAGAAAAGGCCGATGTGCCGCTACCTGGGTCGACCTGGATCTATACGGCCACCAACTGGTTTGCCATTTAGATCCTAAACTCGGAAAATCGGGTCTAATCGAATCAAACTACAGTGTGGTCGATGGCAACGCCATCCCAGTTCCACATTGTGGGGTCGTATTGCGGATGGGTCAATGGAATAAATTAGCCGATAAACTGGGTGAATTATCTATAGATTTTATCGTCGAACCTACGATTCGATTCGAAGGACAAATTGGTGAACAGGCAACCCTGTTTTTCTTAGATCCATCGGGTAACGCGCTAGAGTTCAAAGCCTTCAAAGATATTTCCAGTCAACTCTTTGCTTATTAATAACCTATGTCGAAAGGACCCCAGCTATCTCCGGCAAGACTGCTCGAGTTTTGCGGTCAGTCTAAAATCGGCATGTCGGCTTATGGGAGGTACCCGTGGACTTATTTCCGCAGTATTAGCTCCGCATTCGCCCGCCCTCAGGGTTGCGTTCATAGGCTTGCCCAGTGGCCAGTTCTTATGGGCTGAACTTAGCCCAACGCCCAGTCATAATTTACCAAACTGAGTGTTCGTCTTAAATTCTATAGACTAGTCATTATTGAATTGTAACAATGCACCACTAAATAACACACCATTCAAACTTTAAGTATGATCGTATTATCATCTCCAGTAAATCCTATATCTCAGCAGAATTTTCTCAAAATAGCTTGTTTTTTTGAAGGCGGCTTGATCGGAATTGCCTTTCTTATCGCCTGGGCTGTCGATATCAACCCCATCGCCCATCTATCCTTCAGCGGACATGCAATTTTTTGGGGCATACTCGGAACAATCCCGCTGTATTTGCTATTTCTGCTTTTCTATAATTACCCACTTGGACCGTTCTATCCGATCAAGCGAAGCTTGATCGACATTCTAGGTCCGATGCTCGCCTACGCTGGTCCACAACAATTATTGCTACTGGCTATTCTGGCAGGCGTTTCTGAAGAATTGCTTTTCAGAGGTGTTTTACAACCCTGGTTGCAAATCAAATGGGGAATGGCTCTGGGTTTAGTATTCAGTAATTTGATCTTTGGATTTCTGCATTGGGTAACACCGATGTACGCGCTGATTGCAGGAATTGTCGGTGTTTATCTGGGATTGATGCTGGATGCTGGCGGAGAGCGCAATCTACTAACCCCAATCGTCATACACTCGGTTTACGATTATCTGGCGTTCCTAGTAGTTGCACGAAGTTATCTGGAAGAACAGGAAACCGAATAATGGCAAATGACGGTGATAGTCACCAGCCGGTCCTGGTCTCTGCGTGGATTATCTGGGTAGGATTTCTATTAACGCTTGCAATATATGTTGGTATTTGCGAAATAATGGGCACCCAGTCCGGAAGCGAAGCCAATTCTGGCTTCGCCACGCTCTGGATAAGAACCGCCTTCTATGTCATCGCGATCGTTTTATTCCCCGTCATTTCTGGATTAAAGCAATTGATATTCAAAAATACGTCGCCAGCCACTAAGTCGCCGGACGATAGCCCTAGACCTGGCAATACTCTCAATAACCGATACCTCGCCGGTCTTGTGCTCGCGTTTGCATTGGCCAACAGTATCGGGACCCTAGGCTTTCTTCTATTCCTGATGGGCGATGATTATCGTACCCTGTATATGTTTATTGGAATCTCAGTAATCTGCATGCTGATCCATCGGCCCAAACGCGAAGAATTTGATCAGTTGATGCGCTAAGGAATACACCAATGGCATAACAAACCGCAGTTACACCAGCCAATAGTCGCTATAGATTTTTTTGAAGCCCAATCGATTATTGGCACCTGGTAGAATCGCATTCCGTCCCACCCGTTAAACCTAGCTGAACCCATTTCGTGCACCCAAACATTGTTACACTGAATTCTAAGTTCAGACCGGGACCAACCATTCGCATCGATGACCCGGCGCTGCCACACGGAACGGACCTTTGGATCAAACGCGAAGATCTGCTGCACCCGGTTATTTCGGGTAATAAATGGCGCAAACTAAAATACATCCTCGATCATGCTTTAAAGCTTGGCTACCGTAACATCATCAGTATGGGTGGCGCATATTCTAACCATCTACACGCACTTGCATTCGCCGGGCGAGAACTGGGCTTAGCGACAACCGGGATTATCCGCGGAGAACGCCCGGAGCAGCCAAACACCACGATGAAAGATCTGCAAAACTGGGGCATGACTCTGCATTTTGTATCGCGAACCACCTTTAGAAAACTGCGTGAATGCAAACAATGGGATTCCGAACCAGGTCAGAAATATCGAGGTTATTGGATTCCCGAGGGCGGCTCTAGTCCACTGGCTTTGGCTGGAATAACAGAAATGGTCAATGATATTCCGATTGAATTCCAAACTATCGCGCTGGCTTGCGGCACAGGTGTTACATTAGCCGGTACCATCAGCGCCCTTGTCAGCGATCAATTCGCTTTGGGCTTCGCGGTTTTAAAAGGCGCCGGATTTCTGGAAAAGGAAGTAGAAAATCTGCTGAGGACAACCGGCAAATCGGTTAGTCAGCCGGCAGAAATATTACTCGACTACCATTTTGGCGGATTTGCAAAACGAAATCAGAAACTAATCCGCTTCATGACAGATTTTGAACGTAGAAACAACATCCCGTTGGACCCCGTATATACAGGCAAATTGATGTACGGGCTATACCATCTTATCAACAATCAAAAACTGAAGAATCAGCGAATCGTTGCGATCCATACTGGTGGTCTGCAAGCAAACCGTTCTTATTGAACGGTCACCAATTATTCCGCACAAAAACCGTAAAGGTTTACTCTGTGTGGCCCGCGTAGATTTGATAGACTAGCGAACAATGATCCGTACATTCTTTTAATCCCAACAAATTGAATCATCCAAAACCCTTCGCCGACACAGATTTCTGCGTCAAATGCGGACTGTGTCTGCCACATTGCCCGACTTACAACAAAACGCTGGACGAAAACGAATCTCCGCGTGGACGGATTGCCTTGATCCAAGCTTGGTCGTCTGGGGCATTGAAGGCATCGCCCAAACTCCATCAACACCTAGACAACTGCCTGCTATGCAGGAGCTGCGAAAATGTCTGCCCGGCGGAGGTCCCCTATGGTCACTTGGTCGACCAATTCAGAATCGCAGCCGGTAAACCGAAAAAAAACCTACGCATTCGATTGAAAACTTGGGCTTCACGGCAAATCTTGACCAACCATTTTATAAACGCTAACGCGGCTAAATTACTCGATAGGTACCATCGGTCGAGCATTCAAAAACGGCTCAAAATTACCCATATCCTGAACCGAATTGGGCTATCCAATCTAGGCGATGGCTTGAATGACACCCGGCCCACAACGACGCAGCACCGCTATATCTCGACAGATGCCAACACCGCTAAGAAGGTGAGCCTTTTTGTCGGCTGCACTGGTCTAATATTGGACTCAGAAACGATAGATTCAGCGATCACGATACTGAATTGGCTGGGTTACGAGGTACAAATCCCGGCGACTCAAGTATGTTGTGGCGCCCTGGATCTACACGCTGGAAACGCGACCGCCGCGACGAAACTGGCCGAGCAGAATATTGCTGCCTTCGATTCTGATATCGGTGCAATCCTAAGTATCGCCAGCGGTTGCGGCGCCATGCTTAAAGAATACACACTCAGGAATCCCAGCGCCGTTAACTTTGCCGGAAGAACCCAAGACATTTGTGATTTTGTGGTCGATCGAGCCTGCCCGTTACCCGTGCCACCCAATCCGCTCAACGCAACGGTTATCGTACACACGCCTTGTTCTCTCAAGAACGTGATGCATTCTGAACAAGCAACGCTCAAACTGATACAGGCCATACCGGGAGCAACAATTATCCCACTACCTGAGACGTTAAAGTGTTGTGGCGCAGCGGGTACCTATATGCTGGAACACCCAAAAATGGCAAATTTACTGCGGGACGACGTATTGGATTGCATCGCCGCAACTACCCCCGATTATCTGGTAACATCCAATATTGGCTGTGCATTACACATTAGATCAGGGTTGTTACAGCGTGGGCTAAAAATAGAGGTCATCCACCCTATCACTCTGCTGGCTAGACAAATACCTTCCAGCCAATGAGATTGCGCGGCAAAACTGCGTAGCAATTTACAAATCAATCCCGATATTTCAGGTACAAATCCTTGTACTGGTTAACAATATCTTCCTGCCGATAGAAGTTATCGATTCGTTGATATCCGCTTTCCACCATCGTCTTTTGCAACGGCAGATCCTGCAAAATGTTCAAACAGGCTTGGGCAAATTCCTCAGCATTGCCGATGGGTACCACGTATCCACAAGGACCGAATGCCTTGTCCTCTTCGATTCTACCGTAGATAAGTTCGCTGCACGATCCGACATCGGTCGAAACGCAGGGCACGCCAACGCACAGCGCTTCGAGTATCGTCAACGGCTGACCTTCACTGATACTGGTTAAAGCCATAATATCCAGTTTGGTGTAGGTTTGTTCCTGCACCAAATTTTGCGGTCCGGTCAATTCACAATGGTCTTTGACCCCGAGCATTTCAATCAGCTCCAAACATTCTTGCAAATAATCCTCGTCTTCGTCGGTTGGCCCAATAACCTGAAACAAGACGTTGGGCATCGCGTTCAACACGATCTTACAAACCTTGACAAACATCTTGATATCTTTGATTGGCACAACCCGGCCGACCAAACCAACAACCCGAGTATCTTTGGTCGGATCGACGCTATCCAACCTTTGTTTCAAAACGCTGCGCTGCGGTGCAAACTTATCGATCTCTACGCCATTCGGAATAATACCAATCTTCCCAGCCTCAGCGCCGAACTCGATTTCCAGATCCTTGTTCCCCGAATACAAAGTCAGGATAACGTCGGAATATTCATAGGTTAATTGTCCCAACCGCACAAAGTTATCGATCCACAAATCTTTGATCGCGCCTTGCGAAGCATCGATATAAACCCTGCTCCGTTCCATTTGCGCGATCCAATCCGCCTGGTTGATCTCGATCTTACGTTCTTTCGTGTATATTCCGTGCTCGGTCAATATCAGTGGCCGGTTATACCTCATTTTGGCGACGACACCAACCAATCCCGCGTAGCCGGTACACGCAGCGTGATAAACTTTGGCCGGTGGAATTTCCATATCGACGGCCTGCAGAAACACCACCAACATCGACCGCCAAGTCCAGAAAAAGTCAAAGAACGGGCAATTGGCCCGTTTACTGTCGTATAACTTTTCCGTCAAAGTTTGAGATTCAACCGAATAAATAATATCGTGCCCATTGACAGCACGCTTTTCCACATCGATCAGCAACGGCAACATTTTTTCAAAATGCGGCCGGTATTGACCATCCTTAGCCTCCAGAAAATCTCCGAACGCATCCCAAAACAAATCTTTATCCCGCCGATTTGGGCAAGTTCGAGTCGTGATATTAACGTTGTACAGAAAACACTCGATCAATGTTGTTACATTATCGGGTAGCGGATAGCGATATTCCTTAGGCTCATCGACCGTCGGAGATAGGGTCAGCAACGAAAATTTAAGGTCGGGCATCGCTTCGACCAGCTGATGTGTCCAGGACGAGACACCACCCCGAACGAAAGGATAAGTACCCTCCAGAATAAAACAGACATCATCCATTAGGGCAACTCGTCGAAGGCTAGGAATTCGTCCATATTGGGTATATCCATTGCCTGAAAATTCTTGCTAAATTCCTTCAACGACCGCAGCTTTTTCAACTTGAACAAGCACCGCGCTCTATACAGATTGGCGATGTCCTGCAGGTTTTGATATTGCGCTGCAGTTTTACAATGCCCAATGCATTTTTCAAACTCTTTATTGCTGTACAAGGTCGGCATTAATTTTTTAAGCACCTGTTGCTTAGACACCGGACCTACTTCGTTTTCATCCGAATCTTCCGGAAGCTCATCCAAAACATAAAAATAATATTTGACCGCCTCTTGAGCATAAAACTGTAACAACACCGGGTGATCGATTCCCGCGTCCGCGACGGCGGCGTACATATCGGCTAGCTCCAGATAAATCGCGATATCGGGTTCTGCCATATTATTCATCTTATCCAGCAGCTCTTTGATTCTATCCATGTAGCCGTCATTGACTTTGTTCAATGCGTCATTGGCGTAGTACTGGACTTCTTTGTGCGGATCAAGTTTCGCCTCTAGCAGAATTTTCCGAATATTCGTCGAGTCTGAGACTTGCTCCATAGCTTGAATAGCTGCAATCCTATTGTCTTTACTATCGTCGGTCATCCCATCGATCAACGGCGAAACCCGACGCAATTCGTCGATCACCAACGATTGAGATGCAGGCACGTCTGATCCAGCTTCCTCGCCTTCTTCATTATCGATATGATAAAGGGAGGCCTTTTCACCAACCCCACCGGCCGCCCTCATGACAATCCATAACGCCAGAATACCAAACAGGCTAAATGCGACAAACAGGCTTGTAGCCAGTACGGTAGGAATCAGAGGGTTGGTTCCACGACGATAAAATAACCCGATAATTACCAATATAAAGATGCAACGTAGCAACACAAAAGCAGTAGGAGAAATCGCGCCAATGGCAGGCACTATAGTCATCATCCATAAACACAGATCGACCACGCCAATAAGCAGAAACGCGACCGTAAAGGATTGATTACTTTTTAGCATCTATTGATTATCCGTCACTATATTAGAACGGTTTAGCCAAAGCATAATTTTTCAACTCTGATCCACCACAGCTGGCTCCTCCGAGTCTTCCGACAAAAATGTTTCGACCAATTCCCGAATGGTTTGCCGCGAAGAACCATAGTCAGTGAGAAAATCAAATTCGGTGTGTATGTTCTCAACGTTCGCAATAGGCGACTGCTGGATCGACAACCTGAAATAAAGTACATCGCCCAACCAATTGCAAAGATTTTTGAAGGTCAGAAAAGTATTTTCGTTATAGGTTAGAAAATCCATTTCCTCGATCGCCAATATACCGTACAAGGTATCGGTATCCCGGTGAATGATCGGCCCAATCAGCAGTGGGGCCCGCTCCAAAGGATCATGGTCCCTGTCGTTTTCCAAACGCATACACTCGTGACTCTGACGCAACCCTTCAATTCGCGCATCGTTGAACTGTAAAAATTGCTTGCTGTCCTCGTGATCGCCTTTGGGACAGGCGAGCCGCAATTCGCTGCCATCCAAATAAAACACGAAAGCCTTGGTCGCCTTTATAATTTTTGACAACACACTATAAGCCGCATCGTACGCAGACATAATGTCCTGATCGTAAAAACCTTTGGTTTCCCTAAAAACAATGTTGAAGGTCTTATCGGTTACGGTCAGTTGCTCGGAAAGATTAGCATTCAAAGAAATCACCTGGTCCAAGTTGTGCTGCTTAAACTCCAGACTCTCATTCAAATGCAGGATATCTCCATTCAGCGCCTTGACCTTTTTTTTGTCCACCTCGACCAGTAATCCAACAAACATCGCAAATGCAACATACGCAACCGGCTGGTAACAATTAACCCATATACCAGTTAAATCAACACCGCCCAATCTAACGAAGTAGAACACCAGGTACGTGCCTCCGGCGATCAAAGCGGCGATCAGGGACTTCGCATAACCATAGCGGCTAGCGATCAATAAAATAATGATGTAAAAAGGATGAAGATGCACTCCGATAAACGCCGGGTTGCCGCTGGCATAGCCTATCCCCAATACCATAGCAATAAATAACAGCGTCTCGACAATAGAGCTAAACCGCTTAATCATGCGACAGACCTTAGCCTTCGCAACCATCCCGCGGCGTACACCATATACAATATATTTTCGATCGGCAGCCCCAATAACAATAACTCGAAATCATCCATAGATCGAACGAACAACCCGTTCATTTGCGCTCGTTTCACCGATTCTTCGTAACCCGCTTCGAAATAAACCACATTGGGAATGGTTGGTTGTTGACCCAACTTGACCAACCCCTGCACTACGCTGGGCTGCATCCTATTCGCCAGATCATCACCACTAATCACAGTTAGCTTATTTGTCGGCAAAACTTGTTTTGCCCGGGACAAACCCTGTAAAAATCGCTCTACGCTCTGCTGAGTAGAAGATCCTTTTGTACCGGCGACCAGCAGGTCTTCAACTTCGTTGCACATCACATGGGTCTGCCGTTCAACCTCCAGCAAAACTTGGTTTCCGTATCTACTCTCGTATAATTCCAACAGGTTATTGGCATCCTCCCACAGATCGATGGTGTGCAATTCGCCAATTTTCGCGATCGAATCCAGACTGTTCTTTTGGTCGTATTCGAAAGTCGCACTGAAATCGAATTCCCCAGCGACATTAAAAGAATCACCGTCCTTTAATTCGCTATTGATAATTCGCTTACCATTGACGTAAGTACCATTCTTGCTGCTCACGTCAGCAATCATCACCCGGTGATCGCGAACATCGATAGTCGTATTATTCCGAGAAACATAAACATCGTTGATCGGAATATTGCAAAAATTCATGCGGCCCACGGTAGACACGGAGTTGCATTCCAGAAAATATTCTTTTTCCGGAAGCCGCTCGCAACTCACGTGGAGACCGACAATCTTCTTGCGAAAATAGGGATCGAAAATAATACTGTTAAAAGTTGGTTTAGTATCCTTTTGCTCAACCGCTTGATCGACTATAACCACAGTCAACTCGATATAACCAACCTTCAGGCGATCTCCATCAACGAGCTCAGACTCAAGGACCGCTCGATCATTTACAAAGATTCCGTTAGACGAATCCAAATCCTTAACTACAACTCCTGATCCGTCCCGAATTAATACACAATGGTGGCGAGAAACCAGATTGTCATCCAAAACGATATCGTTTTCATAATGACGGCCCAAGGTCATCCGGTCGACAAGCGTATATTTTTCACCAGAATCTTGTCTTTTCAGAAAAACTTCGCGCATTGAACTAATAGATGGATCTATCGGGATTCGAAATGGGAAAGATCATATTCCGGGTTTACTAAATGAAGCAACATTAAAGTCAAACAGCCATGGCTGGCTTTATTAGAGTTAGGACCGGTTCCGTACTTTACTTGACGCTGACCAACTTAACAATGCTATAAAAAATCCATGACATAAACGATCCAAATATTTCAACTGAATCGATCCCTTAAAATTTTTGACGAATTTCTTTTACGATTAATTGGGCGTTACGATAAAAACACTCGATCCGAATGAACATTGGCATTGCAATGAATTTTAATTGCGGAATCGCACCTAATTCGGAGGGAAACGACGATAGTGGCCATTCAATCGATTAAACAACCAACTGCGCTAACGGCTCTAATGCTTCAAGAACCGACATCGGTCGAAGCAATGAAATACTAAGTCGTAGAAAAATAAACTGCGGCGAGCGGACTATCGCGGGATAGAGTCGCGACTGACAACACACGACCCAGAGCTGCCATTCGTGAAAGATTTGCACGGTCTTGCATTATTCGCGTGTCAACCAAGCCGTTAAGGTGTCAAATAATGTAAAATACAAAAATCTTTAGTTTGTGCATCGTGCACTTAGATGGGATGAAACCCAAGCTTAGGAACAATTTATCTTCTCAAAATAACCCGTCAAAAATTTGATAAACGATTGTATTTTCATTGGAACGAAGCGGCGCGATAAATACATCGCGTAAATTGGGAGAGACGGTACCCCATACGGCGTTAGGATTTTTTTCAACGCACCTGAATTCAAATAAGGTTCTACCGTAACATCAGGTGCTTGAAAAACACCCATACCTTTCTCGGCAGCCTGGCACAGGACTCCGCCATTATTAGAAGCGAAGCACCATTGTGTCTTAAAGTCCTGGATATTATCGTGCATCTTAAAGACCCAGTTTTCACCATGAGGTGTTCCTAGGAACTGTAAGCAGCGATGAGTGTGTAACGTTTCAATTGATGTAGGTTCACCGTGTTTTTCCAGATAGTCAGGCGAAGCGTAGGTACACAATTCAGTGGTTCTAATTATTTTGCCAATGGCATGATTGTCCGGCTCATCCGTAATCCGGATCACAATATCGAACATGCCATCATTGAGATCAACAAACCTGTTTTCAAGCACTAAATGAATATCGACATCGGGGTAAGCCTTTTGATAAGCATCGACCGCTGCCACCATATGCATCATGCCGAAATCGACAGGAACGTTAATTTTCAATTGTCCTTTGGGTAGGTGGTCTATTTGATTGGTCGATTCTTCCAGCTCCGTTAAATCGCTTAATAGCTGTTTGCAGCGGGAATAATATTGACGGCCTGTCTCGGTTAAATTGACTTTACGTGTCGTGCGATTTAATAGGCAGACGCCTAAGTGCTGCTCCAAATGAGCGATGTGTTTGCTCACCATTGGACTCGACAGGTTCAGTCTTTCCGCAGTTGCCGCGAAGCTGCCTAATTCCGCGACCCAACAAAAGGCGGTCATGCTTTTTATTTTATCCATGATTAGTAATCTTAAGTAACTAGTATAATAACATCATGTACATTTATTGTGATTCAGGAATCAATTATAATTCAACAGAAAAAGTGCCTTAGAGTGTATTGTGGTTCGTCATCCATCACACCGATTGCGGAATGGAAACCTTTACCGATGAAATTATGCGGGACTTACTCGGCAGCAGCTTGAAAACAGCAAGTGTTGATGCAAGCGGTTGGTACGATTCAGGTCCAGCTCCAACGAAGATAAATGCGTCGATTGGCTAACCATAAAGACCAGGCAACCAGTGTCAAAGAGGACGTCACTCGAATCAAATCTCATCCATTGGCTCCAACCGACATACTGGTCTATGGCTATATCGACGATGTCAAATCGGGCAAACAGATTGAGGTGCTGGCCTAAATTATTAGCCGGGTAGCAGGCTGGCAACAAGCGGTAGAAATTTCAGTATTGGATTTGGAATTTCTAAAAAGAGACCCCTGTAGTGATTTCCACAGGCTCTTTTTACCTTTTGTGCCGGGTATTAAATATGATTTTCGATATCCAGGAGAAACATTATGGAAATTAAAAAAAATATGGCGATCGGCTTATTCATATTGGTTGTCAATCTGCCCCTCCCTCTTTCTGCACAGACGGGTTTCAATGCAATACCCGTATTGACAAAATCAAAAACCATCACGGACCAAACCCTTCGCTATCCGAAAACCAAGTCCCCCGAAGTCTCTTCGGTATTAGTCGAAATCGAACCAGGCGGGGAAAGCGGTCGCCACAAACACCCGGTTTCCCCACATATTTACGTCATTCAAGGTGTGGTCACGATTGAATTTGATGACGGCAAACAAAAGCGATTTCCCGCTGGGAAAGCTTTTCTAGAGGCCGTTAACACATGGCACAACGCTAAAAATCTAGGGGATACACCGGTGAAGATGCTGGTTGTATTTTTCGGTGAAAAGGGTAAAAAGAATATGATTCGTCCTTAAGGCGCCTCAGACCGGGCGATTGAGTTTTTACCCATATACGTGAGGCACGACGCACGATATTTGAAACACCCTTGAACAACTACAAAAACTTACAAACGATCTTCCGGAAGGTTTAATTCCAAAGCGTCAGTATGAAAGAAAGCGGGAATAATTATGATTATACAAAAGCAGTGGAAAATAGGCGTACTTCTAGTAGTAAGCACGGGGATTAGCGGATGCAGTGGCAGTAGTCAGCCAGAACATTGCCAAGGAATCTCGGGGACGGAGATTATGGAAAATCTGTATTACATTAAGGATAACGCAATGAAAGTAAAAAGTGCAAAAATGATTAGGGCAGTGAAACAACTGTGCCAACAAGAAACGAAAGTTAAAGATAATCAGGTAACAAATACGTCCTCCGACTATGATGCATGTTTTGCAGACAAGTTAGTTGGGTGCGGATTTCCCGATAAAGCCGTCAAGACACTGACGGAAAGTAACCGTTCAGATCCCTAAGGATTTTGTATAAATTACGCCAATAAAGTAAAAAAGTATTTGATAGGTTTTTGCGTTAATTTTTAGAATTCAAAAATTAAATAGCAAGATACACCATGCGCTATCAAAAGCGCTACGAGACCAGCACGAAGGGCTTAGTTGCTGGATATTTAAATTCAATTTAAGGAAAATCATGGCCAACATAAACACAGATAGTCTTCTAGAAAACAATAAACGGTATGCAAGCGGTCAGCAGGTGCATAATTCATCCCATCCCGGACAGCAACCGATTAATCCAGCCAGACATGTGGCCGTTGTTGCCTGCATGGATGCGCGGCTTGATGTAGAGGATTTGCTTGGTTTGAAAACCGGGGACGCACACATCATCCGCAATGCTGGAGGTGTTGTGACTGACGATGCGATTCGCTGCCTGATTATCTCGCATCACCTGCTCAACACGAATGAAATCATATTGATCCATCACACCCGCTGTGGCATGTTGGCTTTTACCGACGACCTGCTAAAAGCTGGATTGGAAGGTGATCCAGCGGCTGAGGATCTACTTAGACAGGCTACAGGGCGCAAATTTACAAGCTGTAACCACAGCTCTTCAACACCTGCTCAGTTTCATGCCTTTCGTGGTCCACTTGAGGCTCTCGATTCGCCTTGCAATGAGCAGCAAACTGAGCGCCTTAGCTGGGATGTTAGGCGATCAATATCCAGAGTTATGAATCATCCATGGATACCTACTGAAGGGCCTGATGCTTCAACAGTCCGAGGATTCATCTACGATGTTGATACGGGAAAGCTGGAAGAAGTGAGCTATCCGGGACCGATGGGTACCTTCGGCTAATAATCTGCTCGAACGCTAACGGCTCAGACAATCGAAAAAGAGCGGCCGACGGGGAGCGAACAAGATTCGTTCTTCCGTCGTAGCTGCCTATAGTCACCGTAGAATCAGGTTTATGAAATAACTGAATAAACTCATCTAACCCGAGTTTAGCCAAGAACACATGATACCTGATTAACTAACCAGCTATATCCGTTCGTGGCACCGTTGAGTCAGTCGTGATAGGATTATTATGAACGCCCAGGCCTAGGAGGGTTTGCCACTTCTCGTATTTTGCCTTCTGCAACGGCGAATGGCTCGCAGCCCGCAAGAATAACTGCACGATCCGTTCCCTCTGAGAAATCCAACATAGCGTATAGTACAACATCAGACCTGCCTTGGTAGTGTTTGGGGTGGTAAACCAAGATTGCCATCCGATCATCCAATTTTTTGTACGTGTAGCTAGCCTCACCTACCAATTTTCCTCCAGCTGTCACATAGCACGTATCTTCCGTCTCGTAGCTTACTATGTGTGTGGAGATATCTTTGAAGTCTCCATACTCGGAGTAATGGATTCCAGTCCATTCGATACTTTTGCTTACCAATGTATCATATGATTTTACCAAAGGTTCCTCCTTCTTCAACGAGATTCTCACGCACAATACTCTCCATTGTGTACATTTCTAATTAATGTATGCGGCTTGAAATCGAGCCGCTTAACGCCCAAATCAGGGGCGCCCACTGCATTCGCCCTATGTTTAGAGTGGACATTAGGGCGATATAAACTCGATCTACTTCCGCCTACCCACTGCGGTCTCTCGGTAAAATAATTTCTATCGATACTAACACCATTGGTCATAGAATCTGCTGCCTTTTTCTGTCAGGGATCAACAGGATACGGCAGATCGATCGTGGCAAAGATTCGTGATCCAGTGTGTGTACTCGCCCACTTCCCAACCGAGCTCGGAAGCTACGCTATCGATAAGAGTGGCAAAGAAATGAATGTTCTTGGGAAAAATCGAGGCGTTCTGCATTCGGAGGATACCAGTACACTTGAGTCTGCCATCCTCACGATAGAAATGTAGCTCGCGGCAGCATTTCGTTTGCCCCTGATTGGTCCAATCCACGTTGATTGAGCCCTCGGTCGAGAAGGGGATGGGAATGATGGCCCTCTTACTCCGTGGTTCCGCTTTGAGGCAGGCGATAACATTGAAAATCTTGTCTTGCATTCCCGCGCGGTAGTCTCCTTGCTCTCCACCTCTTTCATCCGTTTGGTACGCTTCTGCTTCCGCCTGCGTATATTCCCATCCCATATTCTTCTTGGTGTAGTATTCGAGTGCTCCGCGAGGAAATAACTTGGTCTCGCAGATGGATGCGTCCGGGGATATGTCCTCGATCACACCAACGAAGTTGTGTACCGTAAAGTCACCGCCCGGTGCGGTGATTTCGCGAATATAGCCATACAATTCCGAAGCCGTAGCGAAGTGCAGGAAACCGACATTGATGTTGTGGCTCTCGGCCTGCTCCTTACCTGTCATCAGCATCTTCCTCCAGTTTATGCTCCGGGTGTGCACGATACGCCCCAGCGTGCACCACGACGAAGCAGTTTAGTCCAACTAGTTATTATCTCAATATGCACATCTTACCGCTTGTTCAGCTATGTTGACAAAGACGATCCTTCAATCCTCGTTTTTCTAAACTGGATAGTATACAAATCGCTAATTTCAAAGATATTCCGATGGCATCCAGTGTAAACTGAATGGCTGCTCATGGTACACAACTGCCGACCATTATAAGATTTTATCGATACCCGACCGACCGCTCCTGTTAAGGGTTGTTAGATACCTACCCATACAAGAAAGATGCTAGGCTTGGCACGGTGCTGCGGGCAGGTGTCTAACAACCCTTAACAAACTCTGCCATTCGTTGAAAACTAACAACCGGCTGGTTAGAACTAGTTAGCGGACGGTCGATGGATAGAATCGCGACAGGCAACGGTCAACCCACTGCTGCCTGTCGAAGACTTTACAGCAAATGCGCGGTTTGTCCTTTTTGCGCCATTGCCTGTGCTCTTCGGTGGTTGGCATGGAGTTGGCTCAAATTGTATGGCACATTCATCGAATCTGATTTCAGTTAAGTTTTGGTTTAACAAGAAAGCCAACGCATTGCTAGGATGTCAAGTAATTCTTTTTGAAAGATTTAGTGTTATTTTCACTTGAATTTAACCGATTTACCGCGAAAATCGGTCTTAGATATTTAGTCAATAATCCTAGACCTTCGTTGTACCAGAAAAGGAACTTAATTTTTACTAGTTGCATAGATTTCTCAGTAATAATTGTAGGACGATTCGCCACTACACGGCGCGTAAATCAATCGCAACAGATTCGTAGACGGGCAAATTTTCCTGTATACGAATTTGCAATACGGAAGTATATATCTAGCCCGGTAATTACTAGATCTCTGTATCGAAACAAAGGACCGATCAATTTCGATAAAGAAAATCTAAGAAGCTCGTTGAGTATATAACGGCGAGCTTATTTTGACCCGCATACCGCAGTACCACGACCATTTGAAAAGGAGAATTTACAATGGCAATATCTATCAATTCCAATACTGGTAACATTTCAGCAGGTGGCGACAACACCGATGGCGATCTATTGCTTTATGCTAATGATGGCACTCGGCGCATTCACTTGGATGCAGGCAGCGGTAATGCCTACTTGGGTGGGAATGGTGCAGATGGAGACCTGGTGCTAATGCCCGCCGATACGACGAGTCAATCTGCTTCATCCGGCACTATCCACATAAGCGGCGACAGCGGTAACTATCGAGCCGGCGGTAACGGTGCGGATGGAGATATTACACTTCAATCGAGCAATGGATCCACCCGCATTCAAATCGATGGAAATGGCGGCAATCTCTGGCTAGGCGGAAATGGAGCCGACGGTGACGTCGTGTTAATGCCGGCAAGCGCAACTACGCAATCTACTGCGTCGTCCTCGATCCATATGAGCGGAGACAGCGGTAATTACCGAGCGGGAGGCAGCGGCACCGATGGAGATATCACTCTCCAGGAATCGAATGGCAGCGACCGCATTCGTCTCGATGCAGGGGGCGGTAACATGTGGGTCGGGGGTAATGGTGCAGATGGCGATATCGTCGTCTTTGCTGCGGACGGGGACAACAGTACGCTGAGCCAAGCAACAATTCACATAAACGGAGACGCTGGAGACATTATCTTGCAGAATGCCGACTTTGCAGAAGATTTCGACATTTCTTCAGAGGTGGTGGCGGACACAAAACCCGGTACTGTGATGGTGCTGTCGGATAATGGAACGCTGATACCTTGCACGGACGCTTACGACCACCGCGCAATAGGTGTCATCTCGGGTGCCGGAGATTTCAAACCTGGCATCGTAATGGATAAGAAGAACGACCTCGACCATCGTCTACCAATCGCTCTAGTAGGCAAAGTCTATTGTATGGTTGACGCCGGACCCGGTGCCATAGGTATAGGTGATATTCTGACCACCTCCCCGACACCTGGCCATGCGATGCAAGCTGCGGACAGAACCCAGGCATTTGGCGCAGTACTGGGCAAGGCGTTAGCTCCACTCGAAAAGGGCACGGGGTTAATACCCGTTTTAGTCAACTTACAGTAATGAGGAGCGAACAATGAGCGCGAATATTCGCAACGTGGCGGACACCTGCTTGGACAAGACCGGACGTTTATCATTGCGCGAGGATATTCATGGTGTATACGCCAACGACAATCCACAAAATCGATCGACCCTAGCACAGTTAGACCGAATCCAAAATATGCCTTTCGTACGTGTGGCGCTGGTTACGATTAGTACCGCCACTCCAACGCTACAACGAGACCTCGACAATGGTAATACAGTCTATCAGGGTGATTGCGACGTGTGGATCTACCCCACCGATAGCATCACGGCAACCGCTAACAATCTCCTTACGCTCGACCAAGACGATTGCGCAAGCAATGGTCACAGTGTAAGCGACGAAGAGGACGAACTTTTCGACCTCGGTCGTACATTGGGTGCCAATATCGTTTGTTACTACATCAACGGGGACGGATCGGGATTACGTGGCTGCGCTGCCCATCCACCGGGACGCCGCGGGTTTTGGGTCGGGTCTGCCGCTTCTCCGTGGACGTGGGTGCACGAACTAACCCATATCGTGGGCGACAATTCGCACGAGGGGAATACCGATAACTTGATGATTAACAACACCGGCACGATAACCAATCCACCCCCGGATCTGGGCAACGATCAGTGTGACCGGATTACCGACGATCCGGATATCGAACAATGTTAAGGAGATCGAAATGACGCAATTTACCAATCAAATCCGTGATGTACTGGAAACCGATTGCGGTCATACTTTGGAAGAGCTAAGTTCAAGACTAACGGCTGATGAAATTAAGGCGCTTTTGAGCCTATTGGGCGCACACAGTAAAGCGTCTTTTCCGCACCGACAACGGGCGATTTTCGTGTTGGGTCGTCTTGGTAAAACCGAGGCCATGGGAACTATTATCAACGCTATTCCCGAACTGGACGATAACGGTCGGGTCGCTGCTGCCGATGCATTGGGACGGCTGGGTGGGACCAAAGCACGCAACGAATTGGTTAAACTCAGCTCGGACTCCAATGCCCAAGTACGCAAGTTCGCCATACGGGGATTGGCTCGAATCGGCGGCAAGGCTGTGGTCGAACGACTTCGTACTGTAGCGGTTGATGACCCTCAAGATTGGATTCGCGACGTTGCACACAAACAGCTTCAGAAAGTGAAGTAAATCGACAGTCGTTGATTGAATACATAAATAGGCTACCAAGTATTCAACCAGGAATTCGATAATTTTCTGCTAATCCGAGATCTTGTTTACGGTTTAAGTTTGGTTTTTGGGTCAATTTGGTTCGTTGTTACGCGGATGCCTGAAAGACCGCATTCAAACCGCTAGCCGAAAAAAGTCACCGATCGGATTCATCCAGTACAGTTGACGCTTGATTGTCAGTGTCGTATTGCCTTCGTTTAACGAAGCACATTTAAATCACTATAAGGAAATACCAAATGACTATAAAAATGCTTGTCGTTACTAATCGCCGCCTAGAAAATGAAACGACGACTGACGAATCAATGTTTGGCGAAAATCCAAATATCAATGGTCCCGCCGAAGTTCGCCTTGCTTGGGCAGAAAAACAGGGGAAGAAATGGCGTCTGTCTCTAATATCAGAACCGGCCGATATCACATCGGGTAACTTACCAAGCAAAAATGTCTTTAGGGCATTTAAAGATTTATTGATCGACAACAATTTGAATTGTGTATTTTACGTTCATGGATACAACAAGGATTTTGAGGAAAGTATTGCCCAGGGGTGGGCGTTACAAAAACGATACGGCGTTGGTATAGTCGTATTTTCCTGGGCCTCGAATCCGGGCGGGATTCCACCGATAGAGTACCCTAAAGCACGAGCAATTGCCGGCGCATCGTCTCCGGCAATCGATATGACGCTGGAAAAACTAGGTCGTTATATGTGTGAAGAGGCCGACGTGGACTGTGGCATCTCATTAAACCTATTGACCCACAGTCTCGGAAATTATCTATTCCAAAAATTTGTAGAGAAACCTTTATTTGCCGGAGAAACAAGAATTTTTGATAATCTTATCTTGCATCAGGCGGACGTCGATAATGAAGGGCACGAAATTTGGGTGAACAAGCTCAGATACGCGCGCCGCGTTTATGTGACAATTAATGAAAAGGATAAAATCCTTGATATTTCAGACGTCGTAAACCCAGATCGTCTAGGCAATACTGCATCGGACCTTATATCGGATAGAGCAATATACTTCGATTTTACGGATGCGGATGAAGTCAATAAATCCCATCAACTTTTTGGCGAAACCGCAGATAAGAATTCGGTCATCAAAGATTACTTCGCCAAGGTATTTAACGGCAAACCCGGAGAAAACATATCCGGCATTCGGTTCAACCCAACTAAGAATGCATACGACGTCAGTTGATTTTCGCGATTAGTAAAATAATACTTCAGCACCGAGGGCCAATGCTTTCTAATGGGCATTTTGCCCAATTGATATCGGCGTTTGGCTTATTGAAAGCGGCTTTAGATGATGTACCTACACTTTTTCGGAAACAAAGTAAGCCTGTTGGTCGGTATCGCTGAGCGCGGTTTCTCGGGGCGATAATGCGGACGGATCCAGCGCCAGATCGATAATCGCATTTTGAAGCAATTACAGCGTATGATTCCAGGCTATCGTAGGTAACAACTTGCAATCTTACAGACCCTCACTTCCTTCTTCCTGATAACGTTTCAACCAGTTATTAATAGTGACCTTGGGAACATCCTATTACCTGAGTGTTTTCGGAATGCGTAAACTGGATTCTTCAAGCAACCGAATCATCTCGTATTTCTCTAAAACCAACTTTCTCATATTCTTTGCTCCCCACCCCGGATCAAATTTTTTTAAGCAGGTGGTTCTCCATCAGCAATTCGACTCCCAGTGACACAGCTCAGCTATTTTGTCCAACTTAGCCTGACGGGGACACAACCGGTTTAGAAAATATCTTCCGAAAAGTGTGTGATTTGACACAACCCAAGGTTTCGATCACAAATAATGATTTAATAATCAATATGTTGACATTGCGGAACAACTCTTGCTTTAAACAAGATTACACTCAACAACATGAGGTAATTAGAAATGATATCAAATCATCGCAACCGGTACCTGATCCCACGAATTATCCTGGCCGCGTTCACTGTATTCTGTCTCTGGTCGCAGTCTGCCAGCGCATATATCCATGCACCTTCCGTTAGCGTTTCACACGAACTGGAGAAGCATACGGTAATCCTGCATGATTACCTGCACGACCATTACGAATCCACCTTCGGCGCCCATGAACTGGAAGAAGCGGCCGAGGCTCTGCACGAAGCATTGCACATGTGGAGCGAGGGCAGCAACACCGAGACTCAGGTCGGTGCTGCACTGAGAGCAACATCGGATGCCTGGCGAGACTTCAGGAATCAGATCAGACCCTCGGGTCTGTTGTCATCTGATGACACACTGAAGGCATTTTACCGCGATACCCGCGGCGCGTTCCGTGAAATTCGCTTCCTGCTGCACAAGGCCAGTGCGCTCGACAGTATCCCTGATGAAGCACCTAGCGCCTCACACGAACTCGAAGAAGCTGTGCATGAGTTACACGAATTCCTGCATGACAACTACCCTTCATCGTATGGCTCACATGATCTCGAAGAAGCGGCCCATGCACTCCACGAAGGCCTGCATGACTGGAGTCAGGGTACAGTGTCGGAAGACAAGGTTGCCGACCTGTTCGATGTCGTAGACGGTGCCTGGAATTACTTCGGCTTCCAGCTCGACGAGGCAAGCCTCCGTAACAGTTCGGACGGCACCCTCAAACAGCTTGTCCGTGAAACCCGTAAAGCGTTCAAGGAAGTCAAATCACTGCTGCGCAAGGCAGATTGAGGAATCTTTAGGCCGCACGGGTGCGCCCAACGGTGCGCTCGTGCGAATCTGATTTAGCTGTGACGATCAGCGTCGCTACGCTGTTTAGCATTCTGACTCGAAACCCACGAAACTTTGAATCGTCTGGCGCACGGACACTCCATATGTTGGAATATTAGAGTAACAGACCGCGCGTGCAATCATATTCCCAACCACCTTGAGTCATCAATTTTAAGCCTCAGGATATCGGTGGCACAAAAATAAACTGTGTGATTTAACGTATTAGACAAGGTTATATCACGCACTTTTCATTGACAAGATCAGCGTCCGAAATCCTAATATATTGTAAAATTGCGGCTTTTCAAATGATTCCCGTCTGAACGATGTAATTTTAAATGGATATAACGAGAACTATCAGAGGTTGCGTTTTTCGCTAGTGTGATTATTGGCTAGCGATAAATATTCGCCGTCGATAAAATAACTAAGAAACTGAACAGTTGAACAGTCAGGAAGCGCCAAAAGCGAACGTCAGTGTATCGAGTTTCTATAGAAAATGGAGTGTTCCTCCTCAGCCCTGAATATCAATTCGGCCATCCAAGATCTCAGCGTGATTGCCAAGATTCTTAGCCACCTCGTCCTACAAACCAGCCATCTGCGCTGCGTATCGCTGCTTCGCTTGCTGGCCAGAGAAGCCTTTCGGATTTGTCATTGGCTGCTTTACCGCAGCTCACCTGTCCCGGTCTCCCGCGCTGCGCTTACAGCTATTCGAATTGGCCTGATTCCACAGCACGATCCGATTCATTCCGGCTAATAGAGAAGTCGGAACTCTCACTTGGTCATCTCTAACCGACACATCACTCCTGCTTGTCACCTAATACAAGGACTCAGCTCACCAATCGGTAAGTGACATTGGCGGCTACTACGACCAACAATACGATATATGAACATTTTATCATTCGATCCGACAGACAGTTGTTTAGCCTGGCGCCTGCAGATGCCCCAAGAAAAACCGTTGGCGTCATCGAAAAAAACACAAAGAGATTGACGTAGCCGAATGAATATCTAGGCGCGTTGGGTAAACTCCAACCGTGAAGAACAAACCCCACCGTGCTAATCACTCCGATGACCAAGCCCGTTGCAGATGCCACGGCGATGGCTTTTTTCAGGGGCACACTGAACATTTTCAACACCGGTGTTGTCAGTGCACCTCCGCCGGTCCCAGTTAGCGCTGATATCATTCCGATGACTATTGCAACAAAAGCCTTGCCCATGCCTTGGGGTGCTTGCTTGGATAGTGTTATAGCATCCGGTACAAAACCCAGATACAAGATTACGATGACAACCAGCAGCAGAAAAAGTATTTGGAATTCCCTGGTTGAAGCATAAGGAACCAGTGCAAGACCAAGTAACACACCGATCATTACGCCCAGAGCCCAGCCGCGGTAGAACCGTAGATCTAGATTTCCCTGGCTATACTGCTTGACACTAGACGCGATCGCCGTCGGAATGATCAGCGCGACCGAAGTTCCAATCGCGAAATGCATCAGTAGGTGGGACGGAATACCGATCAACGGCAATACTGCAATAAAAATGGGAATGCGGATGAAACCGCCGCCTATACCAAAAAGCCCGGAAATTAATCCGGTTGCTAGACCCAACCCCAGGAAAATTCCGATTTCATAGATAAGATGCAATTCAATGCTCCCAGATTTCAATGGGCCGATTGTATTCAATCGATATGGTATCACGTCGATGTCCACTACAGACTAGCAGGCGTTGCAATGCAGCTCGAATACGCGACTTGTGCAGCGAAGTATCAAATGACGTCTGTTACATCTTGCACCCAAAGTTGCACACGAAGCATAGCGTTCTGGGGTATGAGCCCATCGATGCCTCGTTCACCATAGCACAAATGTGGACTGGCTAGGATCTCGCGAAATCCGCCTGCCTGCATGCCATAAAGTGACCTTTCGACACAAGCAATAGTCTGGCGTTTACCCAGTATGGTGGTGTGATCAATAAGCTCTACGTTATCTATTTTCCGGATAGAGAGCTGATCCCGATATAGCGCTATAGATCGCTGATCATAGGTAACCTCATCACCATGGTGGAGAAAGAACCTGGCATTGTAGACGATCTGGAATCCGTTTTCGGCTATAGCTCCTCGACCCGGAAGATCCTCGATTAATTCAATTCCTTTGTCGAGTTGTTTAGCCACCCAGTCTGTCACTATCGTTCATTAGTGTGGCGAATAATACCGCTAAAGATAGACCGAATATAGCGCCTTGTAGTCAAGAAGAAGTAGTCGCTGTTGCAACTTCCTACCGGCAATTTATTGGCTGCTTAGGACCAACGAAAAAATAAATCTGTTTCCTTATGCCCTCACTAACACAAGTTACAAATACCATGAAAAACAACGTATGAGGGAACCAGACTTCGGTTTCTAGTTCCCTTAATTCGTTAACGCACAAAGGTATTGCGCGTGCAGATTAGCCTTGTGCGATCGAAATTTGACGAATACAACCAACTTATTTATTCCAACCCAATTCATGGCGATGTCACTGGTATTGTATTCGTCGAATTGTGGCATAAGAGGGCAAATATCCGCCCAATTAAGCTGTGAAGCGAGGATTGTTCAATACATTGAAGATTTTTACAACTGCCAATAACGGCATTCTAAGCACAGCTATCGCAATCCAAAAAATGTGAATGAAATTCCAAGATCGTCATTACGACAATATCCGGGCTACTACCGCTGAATCAATACAATATTTCGAACTCTCGATAGATCTCAATCGATTTGTAATCTTCTATCAAGCTCTTCGAAACATCAGCTCCGGGTGGACCGTTTCTGCACCAATCGGCAAATTCGTCCAGTTGATCGGGTTGACCTTGACCTACGATCTCTACCCGCCCATCGGGTAAATTTCTGACAAAGCCAGTTATGCCCATCGCTATGGCTTGATCACGCGTAGAGACCCGGAAAAAAACCCCTTGAACCCGCCCAGACACGACTATGCGAATACTTTTGTCCATGCTCGCAATCCCTATTTTTGCTTGATCTGCCAACAATAATGAATCTTTGGATTGCGGGCAAAATCTCTTGGAATGGTTTGTTTTCCGATGTCGATCACAGTCATTCCCGTTAATCGATCCCTATCCAATTTGAATTTTCTGGAGTTGGTTGAAAAAATCAATACGCCGTCACGGTCGAGCAACTTTGCCGTTTTCTTAATCAAATCAACATGGTCTCGTTGAACATCCAAGGTCGACGCCATGCTTTTGGAATTCGAAAAGGTTGGCGGATCAAGAAAAATCAGTCCGTATCGTTGATTAGATCGTAACGATTTAACTGCATAATCTATCCACTCCAGACAATTCGCCTGGATCAATTTGTTTGTGTATAAGTTCAATCCATTCAGCGCAAAGTTTCTCCGCGCCCAATCCAAATAGGTTTGGGACATATCCACCGTTGTGGTCGACAATGCGCCGCCGGTTGACGCGTAAACACTCGCGGTCCCGGTATAGCCAAACAGGTTCAGAAAATGCTTATCGGCGGACATATCCGATATCATTTGCCGGGTTACCCGCTGATCAAGAAATAATCCGCTGTCCAGGTATGCTTCTAGATTCACCGCAAAATGTCGGCCGTTTTCTTGCACGTCGAAAAAGCGGCCCGCGTCGTGTTGCTTTTGGTATTGGCTAGCGCCTTTTTGACGGTGGCGTACCTTCAAAAAAATCTGCTCCCAATCAAGATCCAATGTATCTGGCAACACGCAAAGACTTTGCAGCAAGCGGGTACGGGATTTTTCCGGATCGATTGACGACGGAGCCTGATATTCTTGCACATGCGCCCAGTGTGTCTCGCCCTGATAGATATCGATCGCCAATGCGTATTCGGGTAGATCCGCATCATACAAACGGTAACAATCAACCCCATTGCGGTCAGCCCAACGGCCAATAGAGCGCAAGTTCTTTTTGAGGCGATTGGCAAACATCTCGGCCGGACCTCGACCGGCTTCCCGGTAGCGCTGCGCCGCATCTAACAAATCATCCGTGCTTCCCGTTGATTCGGGAGAATTCGGTATCACCACCTTGGGAACAAAAAATCGATCTGGGGTGACATCCAGAATCAACAGCTTGCATTCAATCGCACCGTTGTACAATGTTGTCGGCCGGCGTGACCTTACACCCAATCTAAAACCTAGTTCTGGGTTACCAGTGAGCACAGCGACTTTCCAACCGACAAAGTTTTCCCGTAAGGTTATGCCCAATTCCGCATACAACCCGTACACCTCGGCTTCCTGCCCCATACGTTCACCGTAAGGTGGATTGACCACGACCAAACCTTTGGCATCACCGTTTTGTGGTCTGGCATCGACTACTGGTCGACGTTCAATTTGAATATATTCATCTAGGCCCGCGCGTACAATATTGGTTTTCGCCGCTTCGACTACCCTGTGATCGATATCGTAGCCTGTAATCGAAGGCAGTCTCGCTAGACCCACATTGCGTCGCTGCTCCGCATCTTCTCCTAGTCGTGCCCATATTTTTGCATCGTGTTGTTTCCATCCCAAAAACCCAAAATAGGTCCGAAACAACCCTGGCGCAATATCAGCTGCCATCATCGCAGCTTCAATAAGCATTGTCCCAGAACCGCACATTGGATCCACCAAATCACAGCCTTCCGCCGATAGTGCAGACCAGTCAGCTTTGCACAGTATCGCCGCTGCCAGATTTTCCTTGAGCGGCGCTTTGGCACCTATCGCCCGATAATTTCTGCGGTGTAAGCTGTCACCTGATAGATCAAGGTAAATAGATGCCGTATCCTTCTCCAGGTAAACATTGATTCTAAGATCAGGTTGATCCAGTTCAATGCTTGGCCTCTGTCCAAAAGCTTCCCGCAGATGATCTACGATCGCGTCTTTAACTCTCAAAGCCGCGAAATGGCTATGCCTAATTCGCGCATTGGACCCAACAAAATTGACCGCCAGCGTCTCTTCAGCATCTAAATGCTTGGACCAATCGATCGCGTGAACGCCGTTATACAAGTCGTCAGCGTCAACACATTCAAACCGTTTTAAGCAAAGCAACACTCGGTTGGCCAAACGTGACCAAAGGCAAATCGTATATGCGTTTTCGATCGAAGCTCTGATCCCAACGCCACTTCTCTTTTGTTGAACATTCTCGATACCCAGAGCTGTTAATTCGGCCGCAAGCAATTCCACCATACCCTTGGGCGCGGTTACAAAAAATTCCAGTCTATCTGACATCGCGGAGCCTTGGCTGTACCAACTCTTGAAATAAAAAGAAGCTGTTCAATATTTTAATGAAAAGCACATCATTGCGTTAAAAGCGGAATTAAATACGCATGGTTTTTAGGTTCATGATTGCATCGTAATATAATCCGTCAATCAAATCCTAAAGCATAGCCTCAATCAAATACCGCTAAATTTAACAAGCAGCCAAAACACAAAAGCCCCACCGAGACCGGTGAGGCTTTTGCTATAGGACGTTTGAGCGGTTGGCTCGGAGGCTTTACATCATGCCGCCCATGCCACCCATACCACCCATACCACCCATACCACCCATATCGCCACCAGGCGCGTGAGCATGAGCTTCTTCTTTCTCTTCTTCTGCAACCATGGCTTCGGTAGTAATCATCAAACCAGCAACCGAAGCAGCATTTTGCAGTGCTGCGCGGGTAACTTTGGCCGGATCCAGAATACCCATGGCAACCATGTCGCCGTATTCACCAGTTGCTGCGTTGTATCCATAATTACCTTCGCCGTTAGCAACTTCATTAAGGATAACCGAAGCTTCGTCGCCCGCGTTCGCAACGATCTGACGCAAAGGTTCCTGTAATGCACGACGTGCGATAGAAATACCCGTGTCTTGATCGTGGTTGATACCCTTCACGCCATCCAGTGACTCCAACGAGCGCACTAGAGCAACACCACCGCCAGGCACAACGCCTTCTTCAACCGCAGCGCGGGTAGAATGCAGCGCGTCTTCAACACGAGCTTTCTTTTCTTTCATTTCAACTTCAGTAGCCGCACCAACTTTGATCACCGCAACACCACCGGCAAGTTTAGCCAAGCGCTCTTGCAATTTTTCTTTGTCGTAGTCCGAAGACGCTTCATCAATCTGCGCGCGGATTTGGCCAACGCGGCCTTCGATGTTTGTACTGTTACCCGCACCATCGATAATCGTCGTATTTTCTTTGGCAATCTGAATTTTCTTAGCAGAACCCAAATCATCCAGGCTTGCTTTTTCAAGGCTCAGACCAACTTCTTCGGAAATCACGGTAGCGCCTGTCAGGATCGCGATATCTTCCAACATCGCTTTACGACGATCGCCAAAACCCGGTGCCTTAACCGCAGCAACCTTAACGATACCACGCATGTTATTCACAACCAGGGTAGCCAATGCTTCACCTTCAACATCTTCAGCAATAATCAGCAAAGGTTTGCCGGCTTTTGCGACATTTTCCAGTACCGGTAGCAAATCGCGAATATTTGAAACCTTTTTGTCGTGCAGCAGAATCAATGGGTCGTCTAGCTCAACACTCATGCTTTCCTGATTGTTGATGAAATACGGTGACAGATATCCGCGGTCAAACTGCATACCTTCAACAACGTCAAGTTCGTTGTCCAGCCCGGAACCTTCTTCAACCGTGATCACCCCTTCTTTACCAACTTTTTCCATTGCTTCGGCAATGATCTTACCGACTGATTCGTCGGAATTTGCTGAAATGGTACCCACTTGGGCGATCGCATTGCTATCGGAACACGGAACCGAAAGGCTGCCTATGGAATCAACAACATGACCGACCGCTTGATCCAAACCACGTTTAAGGTCCATTGGATTCATGCCGGCAGCAACCGCTTTGAGGCCTTCAGCCAAAATTGCTTGAGCCAGAACGGTCGCGGTCGTGGTGCCGTCACCAGCAACATCAGACGTATGGGAAGCGACTTCTTTAACCATTTGCGCGCCCATGTTTTCGAATTTATCTGAGAATTCAATTTCTTTAGCAACGGATACACCATCTTTAGTGATGGTTGGTGCGCCAAAGCTTTTTTCCAACACAACATTACGGCCTTTAGGACCTAGGGTTACCTTAACCGCGCTGGCCAGAACATTAACGCCTTTGAGCATTTTTGTGCGAGCGTCATCGCTAAATTTTACTTCTTTTGCAGACATACTAAATCTCCTTATGATTTGTTAAAACTGTGTGTAATCGAGGATACAAACCTATTCGATGACACCCATGATGTCTTCTTCGCGCATCACGATAACTTCTTCACCTTCGACTTTGACTTCGTTTCCAGCATATTTACCGAACAAAATCTTGTCACCAACTTTGACATCCATCGCCCGCACGTCGCCGTTGTCGAGCAATTTACCGTTACCTACAGCAATAACTTCGCCTTCACTAGGTTTCTCGGTAGCAGAATCCGGGAGTACGATGCCGCCTGCAGATGTGCGCTCTTCTTCAACGCGTTTGACGATAACTCTGTCGTGTAATGGACGTATTTTCATGAAATCCTCCTAAATGTGACTTTACATTCATTTACGTAAACACCTCCTGGTGTTTACAATTGCTATAGCGAACAAGCATTATTAGCACTCGCCTCTAGTGAGTGCTAATAATAACTTCATAGATTCACCTGTCAAGTGTTTCTACGTGGAACAATCGGACAGCCCGAACGCAGGCGCTGTGGGTTATACAATTGATCAGAAATCTTGTTGACACTCATATTGGGGGCAATAAAAACGAATTCAAGCCCTATTCGAATACGATGCGGAAATTTCTCAATCGGCAACTCAATACAATACCTTATATATATTGCTGTTCGCATTGTCCCAGACAGATAGATTAAATGGGCTATGAATTGTTTCCTATCTGATCTTCATGACTGTCGACAAGGCTACAATCGGGTATCTACGTTGTGACTTGAAGATCAGATAAGAAACAATCAGTAGTTTGTATGACGCCATTTCGATTCATAAGACTTACAAGTTTTAGCCCTAAGATCTCCAAACCCTGCCTACACAGCAATTTCTAATTCGTCCGGCAAAATGTTAAATTTGCTCGATGAATGACGAGCAATTGTTACGCTACAGCCGACAGATTCTATTACCTCAGGTCGATATCGAAGGACAACAACGATTATTGGAATGCCGCTGCTTGATCATCGGACTGGGTGGATTGGGTGCCCCCGCCGCTATGTATCTGGCTGCAGCTGGCATGGGCCACATGGTCTTAAGCGATGATGACGTGGTCGATTTGAGCAATCTGCAAAGACAGATTAGCCACTCAACCCACGATATTGGCAAAGCCAAAGTGACCTCTGCCAAAGAATCCTTGGCAGCACTTAATCCAACGATCCAAATTGAATCAATCGATCAACGTCTGGATTTAGAACAAATGACGCATCAGGTTTCAAAAGCTGATGTGGTGCTGGATTGCAGCGATAATTTTGCCACCCGTTTTTTGGTTAACAAGGTCTGCGTGCAAACTCGAACACCCCTGGTTTCCGGCGCAACGATACGTTTTGAAGGACAAGTCGCAGTATTTGATAGCAGAATCACTTCCAGCCCATGCTACAACTGCTTGTACGAGGATATAGAAGAGTTGGCAGAAAGCTGTTCACAAAACGGGGTAATTGCACCCATTCCAGGAATTATAGGCAGTGTACAAGCGCTAGAAGCAATCAAGGTCGTGCTCGAAATTGGTGAAACACTTTGCGGCCGTTTGTTACTGTTGGATGCGTTCAGTATGGAGTGGAATCTGATGAACCTAAAAAAAAACAATCATTGCCCAACCTGTTCGAATTCGGCCGGGAATAGTAAAGTACAGTCTGGTTCTCCGAACGAAAGGGACGACCTATGAGTTCCAAAAACACATCTCAGCATCAAACCAACTTGGTAGGAACCGACCTCCCGGCTGAGCTTTACTCCAATGATTCTTTACGTCAACTGGTCTCAGCGATTCCCTGGCAAGATTTTGAAACATCTTTCTCAGTTCACTACTCCAACGGTATTAGTGCGCTCCAAAAACCGATTCGCTAAATGGCTAGATTATTGCTTCTCAAGCAACTGGAAAACTTAAGCGATAACGTGGTGTTGGGAAACGTAAAAGGTCGTCAAACGGGTGTTTTGCGCGCGCCCAACAATCTTAGACAATAATTCCATTCACATTAACACCCGACCATTTTAAATATTTGCAAAAAATATTTGTTCTCTATTTGTTCTTGTTGTATGCTAAACAAGAACAAATAGAGAACGGATGAAATTTGTGGCATTTACAGACAAACTAACACGAAAACAGCAGGAAATTTACCAGTATTTGATAACGCGCAGTTCGACAAATATTTCCGCGCCGACCTTGGATGAATTGTGTAGCGCATTTGGCACAAAATCACGAGGCTCCATGCACAAACATATTCAGGCATTGGTTGATTGTGGGTTGGTTGAACCAGCTCAACGCAAACAACGCGGTATTCGTTTAACCGAACAAATGATCACTTATGGAAATCAATTACCGCTGGTTGGTTATATCGCAGCAGGGCAACCTGTGGAAGCCATCGAAACTCCGGAAACCATAAGTATCCCAGATGAACTTATTGGTAAAGGTATTTGTTACGTGCTTCAGGTTAAGGGTGATTCTATGATCGAAGACGGTATTTTGGACGGAGACTGGGTTGTAATCGAAAAACGAAATACCGCGAGAAATGGGGAAACTGTAGTTGCATTGATCGAAGGTCGTGACGCTACTTTGAAACATATTGAGCAACGCCCCAGAGAAGTGATATTACATCCAGCCAACCCAAACATGAATTCCATGCATTATTCACCCGACCAAATTGAAATACAGGGCGTATTGGTCGGACAGATGCGCAGTTATAAACATTGACTGGATGCTTGAAATTCTAATCAAAAATGCAGGCAACCATGCAGTTAGACTACTTTAGTTAAATCAAAACATGAGGAAGAAAAATGTCAACGCCTATACATATGCAAGACCAAATCACAAACCGAATAGATACGATCATGCAAGACAAAAACGAGATCAGCTGGGACGATTATGCACAAACTGCAGTGACGGTATTAATCGTATTTGTATTTCTAACCTTGGGGCTCGGTTGGTAAATCACCCTTTTTCTTGCAAACTAATCCTGGTTTAAAATATCTACTCTCGATAATAAGCTGTCATCATCGATTGCTCTAAGCAATTGGTGATGGCAATGCCCAAAACCATATAGCACCTCAGATACTGGCAAGTGACGTGTCAGCCTACTCTGTACTAATAGGATTTCGTCAAATGAAGCAACGAATAACTAGACAAGTTTTATCTTTTTACTACGAATCCAAATACAAAAATTGCTGCGAAAACCAAAGCGGCAATCATTGTTTCTTGGCGTGTAGCGCCTAACAACATCGCCCCAATCGCACCTACTGCTGCACCCGCACCGCTAAATGCCATACTCCGCATTACTCTACACAAGACACAATCTCTAGAATAATTCGCCATTTTGATACACCAGATCCAATCAAATAACTTTGTACGCAACCGAAACCGAAGAGGGTTTAATTCTAATCTACTTGCCACAACTATACTTCTCCGGTTCAACAAACCTTTCCGCTCAATATTAACCTAACCGTTAACTATTTTTCCGGTAACTCTCAGGTTAATTAATTTGGAACATCATATACGGCTCGATTTCGTCGAAATACCGTAGCAAGCAATTTTATACAATGGCTAATTGTTTCGGTTGATCAAATTAAGAAATTCGGACCTTGTGCTTATTTCTTCACGAAAAACGCCCAACATTACAGACGTGGTCATCACCGAATTTTGTTTTTCTACGCCGCGCATCATCATACATAAATGCTTCGCTTCAACGACTACGGCAACACCTCTGGCATTGACAGCAAGTTGTACCGAATCCGCAATTTGTTTGGTCAATTTTTCCTGAATCTGCAATCTACGCGCATACATATCGACGATTCGAGCTATTTTGGACAAACCTAATACTTTTCCACAGGGCAAATAACCAACATGGCATTTCCCGATAAATGGCAACAAATGATGTTCACACAAAGAATACAACTCGATATCTTTGACGATCACCATATCTTCCGTATCCGCTTCAAAGATGGCTCCATTCAGTACTCCTTCCAGAGTATCGTTGTATCCTTTATTTAGGAATCGAAACGCGTCCGACGCACGTTTGGGTGTATCAACCAAGCCTTCACGGGTAAGATCCTCACCGACCCCCTCTATTATTTTTGAGAAATGCTGTTCCATACCAGTACGTTATCGTTATAAAAAGCGTTGTAGTATACCTTGCATTAGCATACACGCCGAATGTAGTGCGAACTCAAATCCATTATTTTCTAGACACCGCGCACCCAACAATCGATTTGACACCTAGAAATTCGAATGCTCAATTGTCTTTTGAATCAAATTTCGTCTGGATCGAATCGGCATTTCAAGCATATTGAGGTCCAACCTCTATTGGCATCTATGCAATAAGTATTCGATTTTATTATCAATGATTTTTCAAGGCTTTCAGTAGTGCGTATGCATCCGCTCCTGGCTTCTTGGAAATTTCATTAATATCTCGCCGCCAAATTCGCGCGCCCGAGACTCCGTGAAACAATCCACATAGGTGCCGTGTAATGCTCGATAAGCGAACCCCTAATTCAAGCTGCGATTGCACATAGGGAAGATAGCGACGCAATATCTCCGCACGATTTAACGCTGGAGTCTCATCCCCGTAGAATAGATGATCAACCTGCGCGAAGAGGTATGGATTTTTATAGGCTTCCCGACCGATCATCACGCCATCAAACTCGCACAAATGTCCAGCTATGTCGTTTAACCGAGTAATGCCACCATTGAGCACGATAGTGAGCTCTGGGAATTCTTTCTTCAACCGTCTAACCACGTCATAATTCAGAGGTGGAATCGAACGATTCTGCTTGGGCGACAACCCACCAAGTATCGCTTTACGCGCATGAATGATAAATTCACTGCAGCCTGCGCCCGCTACCTTGTCTACAAAAGAACTAAGGTCTTTATAGCTATCCCGCCCATCGATTCCGATCCTTGCTTTTAGCGTAACGGGTATTTTTACATTGGAATACATCGCTTGCACACATTCCGCCACAAGATCAGGTTCAGCCATTAGGCAGGCACCAAAGCGCCCTTTCTGAACCTTTTCGCTTGGGCAACCCACGTTTAGATTTATCGCATCATAACCGTAGTCTTCGGCAATTTTTGCACACTCCGACAGTTGTGCAGGATCACTTCCTCCAACCTGCAGAGCTATTGGGTGTTCGGCCGAATCATAGTCAAGAATATCAGGACGGTTGCCGCGTAGAATTGCGCCCACTGTAACCATTTCCGTGTAGAGTAAAACTCTACGCGAAATCAATCTTAGAAAAAATCGGAAATGCCTGTCGGTCCGCTCCAGCATCGGAGCAACGGAAACCGGATGGCTTATTAGACTTGTATTCAGTATAAATCTGGATTCGGCTTATTCAATAAAGTCTGCCGGTAAATCATTGTGCCGCGTAATTGCTTCAATCTGGCACTACTGTACAGCCACGCGCCACTTACTACAACAACCAGAAATCCACAAGAAGCGATACTCAGATAGAAAAGGTTTTTCATATTCGATATCTCTTGTAGCAGTTCATCAGGATAGCTAATCATAGCACCCGCGCTAAGACTGCGACTATTGTGTTTGCCACCAGTCATCGCAAGCGAAGAGATAGAATTCTGTTCAGAATAGGTTTTTAAAATCTGCAGGTCGGTTTTCAATTCTTGAATCGTCTCAAGATCTGATTTGCGGATGACTCCGCTGCTAAGGTTGTTTTCCAAACGGTTAATTTTATTTTCCATGGAACCAGTAACCAGAGTATCCATCTTACCCTTCAACATCTCAACCTTCTGGTAAACTTCTGGTCTATTTGACCAATTTTTCGATCTAGAATTATTGGAAACAATTCCATTCAACGATCCAAATACGGCAATTGTTAAATAATAAACTACGAGTAAAACCAGTAAAATGAGCCCCCATGCTAGAATTTTCTGGCTGGATTGATTTCGCTTTTCCAATACAAACAATCGTTCAACGATCTGTTGTTGGCGTTCCGAATCGTAAGAAGACTTATTTTTGTCGTAAAAATTTTCCATCGCATCAATCCCGTCGAAAACCGACGGCCAAAAACTGCCTCTCTAGTGCAACCGCAACGCGAGGAATCAATTTCCCGGCCCGCGTCTTTCCAACCGCGTAACGTAGCATCGACCAATATCCCAACTTATACCGGTTTTACGTTAAATAGCCATGCCGATGAAGTCAGCATAGACCAGCAGCAACAGTGAATATCGGATAATAAACTCAAAGCACCGCACAAAACTCGATAGTCAGTTCAACCAATTGTCGAAAGGGGCTATGAACTATGACAGATATAAAGTTGAGGGTCAATCATGAAATTCGCGCCAAGCGCATCACCTGTTTCATGTCCTTTACCGCCCTCTCTAGCCCCGAAAACAATGCTTGACTTATGATCGAATGGCCAATATTCAGTTCAACAATTTCAGGAATACGGCAAACATTTTCGACATTATAGAGATGAAGCCCATGCCCCGCATTGACCTGAAGTCCAGCCGCATGGGCATAAGAAGCGGCAGATTTCAAACGCTCCAATTCCGCATCGCGCTGGCTTGGGCTAGCAGCGTCAGCATAGCGTCCGGTATGCAATTCTACAACAGGAGCGCCGGTCTTTACTGCCGCATCTAACTGATTATGCTCAGGATCGATAAACAACGACACTTGGCAATCCACTTCGCCGAGGATGTCGCACGCAACCTTGATTTGTTCAAAATGGGTCAGCACATCTAAACCGCCTTCCGTAGTAAGCTCCTCTCGTTTTTCCGGAACAAAACAACAAGCTTCCGGTTTTAACCGAACCGCGAAATCAATCATCGGATCGGTCACCGCCATCTCAAGGTTTAATCGAGTGTGGATAATCTCTTTCAACCGTATAATATCCTGATCCTGAATATGCCGACGGTCTTCTCTAAGATGGGCGGTAATTCCATCAGCACCAGCCTGTTCCGCAATTAATGCCGCTTGAATTGGTTCCGGATAACGAGATAATCGTGCCTGCCTCAAAGATGCGACGTGATCAATGTTAACACCGAGTAAAATCAGCGAATCGTTATTTCGAACGTTAACGTTGGTCTGCGACACTTTTCTACCTCAAATTGTTTGAAATTTTTATTGCGAAGCTACAATGGGAGATCACAAATATATTAATAAGATCATCTACGCTTTTTTGTTGCTTCCGAATAATGAACGACTTCTAAGAATCGCGCCACTAAGATGAAAATCTATAACTTTGCGCATCAGTCTCTTCGCTTCGGCCAACGCCGTATCGCTTTTCAGATCGTGCTGACGCAATTCTATTAACGTTCCACCATGTATCGCATTGGTATTGGACCTAGTCAGAACCGGCCCTTGCCCGACAACATAGCCGTAAAGACTGTCAGCATCAATTTCTGCCCCCGAATCAATTTCATAATCAAGCTGTAATCCAAAGCCCACTTGGTCCATTAACGCAAGTTCGAAATATCGAAGCGCGGTTTCCAGATTATCACATTTGGCTAGAGCCAACAGAGTTGCCGAATAAAATGCGAATAATTCAGGATGTGGATCATGCTGGTGTAAAAACCGATTGATCAATTCATTGACATAAAAGCCACAAAACAAAGACTTACCCTGTAGGTGAACATCTGGCAAAATCAATTCGGCTGCGGTGAGCAACTGAAGATTGGATCGCCCACTCCACGATAGGCGTAATAATTTAAACGGTTGGAGAATCCCAGCCAATTTCGATTTATTACTTCGAACGCCTCGAGCGATCAAGGAAATTTTTCCATAATCGCCACTAAATACGTCGAGTATTACACTAGATTCTCGGTAAGGGCGATGATGAATGATATAAGAATTTTGTAGGTAAACGCGCTGATTTTCTGTCATTCATACGCACTGAATATCGATGAATTTGGCTGCAATTGGACCAGTTTCATTCATTTTCGCATCAAAACACTTTAATCAAGCTATTTCTTGTCTTAGCAATGAAGTATCCAATAATTGGAGGATAATATAGATTTGTAGGGTGAACTGTCGAACTGGACGGATACTAACGAAAACTTCTTTCCGAAATCGAAATAATACCGGGGGAACAATACAGATAAACTACGCCAACCGGTTCGGTTCACATGCCAATTCAATTATCCCCTAACTTCGGTCATTATTGGTTGTACTCTTCAGAATTGATTTCGAATTTCGACCATCATCGAACAGTATTTTAATACCTTTCATTCGTAACCGAGATTTTTCAACGCCTTTTCACTATCCGACCAGCCTTTTTTAACTTTTACCCAAAGTTCCAGATAAACTTTCTTCCCCAATAAACCCTCCAAATCCTCACGAGCCTGCTGACCCACCGCTTTCAGGACACAACCTTTCTTCCCAATTACAATAGATTTTTGGGTATCTCGTTCGACCCAAATCAACGCATTTATTTTTACTAACGATTTTTCTTCGTCAAAACGCTCTATTTCCACGCTCATTTGGTAGGGCAATTCTTTAGCCAAACGCCGGGTCAATTTTTCACGAACAATTTCCGCAGCCAAAAACCGTTCTGGTTTGTCGGTAATTTGATCCTCGGGATAAAACATACCGCCGTCCGGCAGCAACTCCATTATATTTGATTCCAAATCATCTAATTTATCACCGAGTAGAGCCGACACAGGAACAATCCCACTAAACGGAAAACGCTGATCTGCATCCTTTAAAAAAGGCAACATCGCAGTTTTATCCTGTAAACTGTCAATTTTATTGATGACCAAAATGACAGGAATCTGAATTTTTTCCAGTAATTGCAAGATAATTTCATCGTAATGGTGCCAGGTTACACGGTCAGTAACCCACAAAACAATATCTACACCAACCAACGCTGTTTTAGCGGTTCGATTCATATAGCGATTCATCGCACGCTTCTGGTTGCCATGCAATCCCGGTGTATCAACATAAATCGCTTGACCGGCTTCGGTAGTTTTTATTCCCAATATACGATGTCTCGTTGTTTGCGGTCGACGCGAAGTTATGCTGATTTTCTGGCCAACCAAATGGTTCAAAAGCGTTGATTTACCAACATTCGGCCGACCGATTAGCGCAACATAGCCTGATTTCATAACAAATTGAAACGATACTATCGAAGGGGGAAAGAACTGACAGCTGGGTCGATTATCCAGACCCAAAACTATTCGGGAAGATCCAACCGAGGATTTTAATCCCGCATACAAAATTGATTGAATCTACATGCTGTACCGTAGGATTGGTTTCAATATCAGTATACTACCTGATTATTGATTCAATTTGGTGAGGATTTTCTCCGCCGCCTGTTGCTCCGCTTTTTTTCTTGAGGAACCCACACCCACTACAGATTCCGACATTAGCGGGATTTTGCATTCTACTCTAAAGCATTGTTGATGCGGCAATCCATCCGTGGATTTCAATAAATACGCTGGCAAATCCAATCCTTTAGACTGCATTAGTTCTTGCAGTCGAGTTTTAGGGTCTTTTTTCCATGTCGTCAAAGAAAGATCCTGTAAGCGTTCCGTAAACAAATCGATTACCCACGATTTACAAGCCTCTATACCCTGATCTTCGAACAAAGCGCCGATCAAAGCTTCCAAACTATCCGATAGAATAGAGTCCTTTCGGAATCCTCCGCTTTTCAATTCTCCTGGCCCCATGATCAGATAATCACCAAGACCCAATTTTTTGGCCAGATTCGCCAACGAATCCTGGTTCACCAGTCCGGAACGCAGTCGGCTCAATACACCCTCATCCGCTTCTGGAAATCTTGTATAAAGATACTCAGCAATGACAAAACCCAATATTGAATCACCAAGATATTCCAACCGTTCATTATTATTCGAGCCCGCGCTACGGTGGGTAAGGGCGGTTTTGATCAAGTCTACATCATTAAAATTAAGACGCAGTTTTTTACTCAATGCATCGGGGCTTTTCGTCAATTGTCCCCCACTTCTATGGAATCATTAAAATAAACCAGAACGTCCAGATTACCGACAATATTTTCGGTCGCCTCATAGTCAATTTCGATAAAAACGTAGCCAGGTTTTTTGGTCAAAGTAATATCTTCTGGGGATACGACATTTACCATGTTCACTTCCAACCTTTTATCAAGAGAATCTCTCAATTTTGCTTTGCTGTACGAAGTGAGTGCGGGATCCGCTTTTAACGACGCCAGAGAATCTTTAACCTTCATATTCTCCATGTAAAGTGGCCCAATTTTGAGTAATAACAAGCCGAAAAATCCGATGACAATCAGAATAACCAGAATACTAATGAAAGTTAATCCATTCTGGTTTTTGATATTAAGTCTCATTTAATTCCCCATATATGATTGATACACATTGAGGATAGCCTATTTAATAATCGTGCCAAGCCGGTTTAGCCCAATACCATCGTTTTCCCAATCCCAATTCATCCAGACGTAGAAAGCCCGACCGACCAAGTTTTGTTCTGGCACCATACCCCAATAGCGGCTATCGTTGCTATTGTCACGATTATCCCCCATTACAAAATAGTGCCCGTCAGGGATAATGAATTCACCGTTAATTGATGGTCGCTCTCGTTGGGTCAGAATATTATGCTCAACATGAGGCAACTCCTCAACAAACTCTGTGGCCCCAGTCATTTCATCGCCCTGACCCACCCCTTGGTAGCGTCCCAATCGAGTTTTTTTGATTTTTTCTCCGTTTATATATAGCTGTTTACCAATATACTTAACGGTATCCCCGGGTATGCCGATTACACGTTTAATGTAATCCAGGCTTGTATCATTGGGAAACCTAAACACTACAACGTCCCCTCGACTCGGTTCCCCGACCTGTAGAATCTTTGTTTCCAGTACCGGAAGTCGTACGCCATAAGCAAATTTGTTTACCAGGATAAAATCGCCAATTAGTAGTGTTGGCATCATCGACGCGGACGGTATTCTGAACGGCTCTACCAAGAATGAGCGAAGGACTAATACGATTAATACAATTGGAAAAAAAGATCGCGCGTATTCAACTAATATAGGTTCTTCTGCAGTATTCGCATTACTGGAATGCCCGGCGTATCGAAGGTACAGAACGTAACCACCCCAAACCGCGCCGGTTATAAACGTGGCCATGACCAGAAAAAATGAAAAATCAAAATCCATAAATAATAGCGAGTAATTTACGTTGGTTAACTTAAACTGAGTGCAAAACAGCGCAGATTCTACCCTGAATAAACATTTTGTCGAACCCGGTCATCGAAAATTTAACTTCGAAGTCACCATTCGATCAAAAGCTTTGTCTAATAAGGTTGCGCAAAAGAGTACAAATCATGGAGATATTCGTCGTTAAGATTCTTTACTAACTTGCAAGACAGCAAGAAAAGCATCTTGAGGAATCTCGATCTTACCCACTTGTTTCATACGCTTCTTGCCGGCCTTCTGTTTTTCCAGCAGTTTTCGTTTTCGCGTGATATCACCGCCATAGCACTTTGCTGTGACATTCTTACGCAAAGCCTTAACGGTCGAACGTGCGATAATTTTGGCACCAATCGCCGCTTGTATAGCAACTTCAAACATTTGCCGGGGGATTAATTCCTTCATCTTTTCGACCAGTTCCCGACCGCGAATTTGGCTCACATCTTTGTGGACTATTAACGATAATGCATCGACCCGATCACCGTTAATCAGAATATCCAGCTTGACCAAATTCGCCGCTTGAAAGCGTTTGAATTCATAATCAAACGACGCATAACCGCGGCTGACCGATTTTAAACGATCGAAAAAATCCAAAACGACCTCACTCAACGGCAATTCGTAAACCAATGAAACCTGGGCACCCAAATAATGCATATCCTTCTGTACACCACGTTTTTCGATACACAACCCAATTACCGCCCCGAGATAATCTTGCGGTACAAGGATATTCGCCAAAATAATTGGCTCGCGAATTTCTGCAATTTCACCAACGCTAGGGAGTTTAGAGGGGTTGTCGACGTACAACAATTCTTTAGCATTGGTTAAAACTTCAAAAATAACCGTCGGCGCAGTCGTAATCAAATCAAGATCATATTCCCTTTCCAGGCGTTCTTGGATTATTTCCATATGCAGCATCCCCAAAAAACCGCAGCGAAAACCGAAGCCCAAGGCTTCGGACGTCTCCGGTTCAAAATGCAATGCCGCATCATTTAACTTGAGTTTACTCAGCGCTTCCCGCAAGTCCTCGTAATCATCAGAGCTTACCGGGTACAAACCGGCAAAAACCTTGGGCTGTATCGTCTGAAAACCAGGAAGAGGCTCTCTTGCCGGATTATCCGTCGCAGTGATCGTATCACCGACCGGTGCACCATAAATGTCTTTGATAGCGGCAACTACGAATCCAACCTGACCGGTATTTAGCACATCTTTTTCTTGGCGTTTAGGTGTAAAGACGCCAATCTTATCTGCGTAAAAGCTCCGCCCAGTGGACATGATCGTAATACGCTGCTTTTTGGAAATCTGACCGTTGAGAACACGCACCAAAGACACCACACCCAGATAACTATCGAACCAGGAATCAATAATCAGTGCTTGTAACGGTTCATCCGCTTTTCCGGTCGGCGCGGGAATATTGGCAACCAATTGTTCCAATACCTGATCAATCCCAATTCCGGTTTTAGCGCTAATATCTATAGCTTCATCAGCAGGAATTCCAATAATGTCTTCGATTTCCTCTTTGACCCTTTCAGGTTCTGCGGCCGGCAAATCAACTTTATTCAAAACCGGAATCACCTCCAAGCCCTGATCTATCGCCGTGTAGCAATTGGCCACGCTCTGCGCTTCTACGCCTTGAGCAGCATCAACGACAAGCAATGCCCCCTCACAGGCGGCAAGCGAACGGGAAACTTCGTATGAAAAATCGACGTGACCCGGTGTATCGATAAAATTCAACTGATAAACTTCTCCGTTGAGCGCTTTGTAATTTAGCGTCACGCTTTGCGCCTTAATGGTTATCCCACGTTCCCTTTCAATATCCATGGAATCGAGAACCTGAGCCTCCATTTCGCGTTCGGTCAAGCCGCCACAGACCTGAATAAACCGGTCCGCCAGTGTAGACTTTCCGTGATCAATGTGCGCAATAATTGAAAAATTACGTATCTGCTTTTGTTCAACCACGCTCAATCGTCTACCTTGATCGCTAAAAAGACCGGACTGCCGCGTCGCTGCACTAATAACGCAACGGATTTACCGGATACTAAGTTTTTCACTACTTTTTTTAGTATACGCACATTTTTTATCTCTTCATTTTGAATTCTTAGTATGATATCACCGCGCTGAATACCAGCGTTCCTGGCTAGCCCTGAATCTACCCGACTCACAACCACGCCTTGTTCTATATTCGGCAATTCTTTGAGTTGTTCCTCGGACAAGGCTTTTACGCTGATACCCAACCGATCTATAGATTCACTATTGGTTTTTCCTGTTGAGAATTTCTTCTCGACTTCGGCGGATAATTTACCAATACTAACCGACAATTTCTTTTCTCGCTTCTGTCGAATCACGGTAACTTCAGTCCGCTCTCCTACAGTCGTCATCCCAACCAACGGAGGTAATGCGGCCGATGTTTCGATATTATGTCCATTAAAACTAACAATGACATCACCCACTCGAAACCCGGCTTTCTCTGCGGGGCTGTCGGATAACACCCGAGCAACCAGTGCACCGTGGGGCCGATTCATACCGAATGATTCGGCCAGTTCCCGCGTCACATCCTGCACTTGCACACCCAACCACCCGCGCGTTACCTGCCCACTGCTCTTCAGTTGTTCAACGACATTCATTGCAACACTCATTGGAATCGCAAATGATAAGCCCATAAACCCCCCGGTCCGGCTATATATCTGCGAATTGATACCCACTACCTGACCATCAAGGTTGAACAATGGACCACCGGAATTTCCCGGATTAATCGCGACATCCGTTTGGATAAACGAAACATAGTTATCACTGGGCAAGCTTCGACCCATTGCGCTCACAATCCCTGCAGTCACCGAATGATCAAAACCGAATGGTGAACCAATAGCCAACACCCACTCCCCAACCTCCAATGATTTTTCAGAACCAATCTTGACCACCGGCAAATCATCCGCATTGACTTTTAACAGAGCAATATCACTCCGCTCATCTGATCCGATCAATTTTGCTTCCAACTCGCGTCGATCCTGCAATCTCACAATGATCTCATCAGCATTTCTAACCACGTGGTGATTAGTCAACACATAACCGTCTTCAGAAATAATAAATCCTGAACCCAGCGACTTAGCCTCCCGTGGTTGAAAACCTCTACCTCGATCACCAAAAAAATGTCTAAAAAAATCATCAAATGGAGTCCCCTCCGGAATCTGCATTCCATCGGGCAATCCCTGTTCCATTTCAGCTTTTTTCTGTGTCGTACTAACGTTGACGACCGCCGCACTATTTTGCTTAACCAACTTAGTAAAATCAGGGAGTTGGGCGATTGCGCTCTGTGCCACTAACAACAAGACTATACAAAACAAAAATGTAAGACGTTTGTACACAAACATATATATACCCCTCCGATAACGGAAACTGAGTGGCCTAACAATGAAAAAAGATGAGCGCACGAAATTCGAATTATATTGATCACAAGCGCACAGTGACGCTTACAACCTAGCCTAAAGAATGGATCGAATACTACATTCTTTAGTATCCGATAAGCAACGTTAGCTATTTAAGTAATATGTAGATCTAAGAAAAATTACCTAAGAAGTATAAAATGGTTATTGTTATTGCGTACGTCCGAACATAGCTTCCCTACTCGCAGCTATCAAATGGCCTCGCTGATAAGCCCACGATCTAACTTTAATCCAATTTTCCTACCAGATTAATTCCATCCCCAATTGTTTGAACGGTTTTTCCCGGTACCGCCCCCAAAACCGTAATTTGGTACCCATCCAAAAACCGACTGTACGAATTTATTGCCCCCATTTTTTTTCTATAGTCATCAAGATTGTCCTGTACCTTTTGGTCAATATAAACCGATACTGACGAAAATCCATCGCTAAACAAAATATGATCCACAGCTTGCGTACTGGTTGGCATCATACGGCGCTTATAGAAAACCTGCCCAAAACCCTTGGGAATATTCTGGAATTCCCATGCTTGATTTTCCGAATCAACCGACTCCCGGTCTCCCAATGTCCACTCAGATGGCTCAATATTTGACGATGCTGCCAACATTTCAGGCGCAATGCTCTCTACAACTTGTAATTCGGTAAGCATCATCTGTTCAACCAAATCACCGTTCTCATCGATCAACTCAAATTTAAGTGGTAAGTGAGTTTCAACATCGACCCACATCTTTCTCGCATAGCGGAATTCGTCTTTAGGAATTATATGGATTATTTGCGTTTCTTTTTGAATGACATGCTCATTCCCTAGAAAAACAAAGTTATAAAATTGAGAATACTGTGTTTGATTTTCCGGCAATTGCACCAAAAACGACCGCTGAGCCGGATGATTATCCACGAAGACCAATCTGGAATCTGGAAAATAACAGGTCACTTTGTCGTCCGAACGAACAACTTCACGCATTGGAGAATTCAACGCGATGATCCGTTCTTGCTCCAAACCGTCAATATTGGAGTGATAAACACGCATGGTTTGCGCTTTTTTTCCACGAAGATATACCACAGTACCTTGATAAGTTTTGGTTTTAACCGCCTCAACCATGGCCATCAACATACGCTTGGCAGCTTCATCCGCAGTTTTTTCCGCCCAAGCGAAATTGGTCAGCAGCAAACATTGAAATAAAACCAGAATTTTATACAAGACCTTCATTTTCTCCAAAAACCGGCAGGCCGCCGATTTAGTATCGCTCCGTCCGATCGATAATTTGGAACATCGCAGCAGATCAGCTATTTAGACGAAGAATAACTGACAACTCGCGCATAAGGCAGCATAGATTGTGTGCCCGAAGAATAGGTACTCTCGTCGTGGGTTATCAAATAATCGTTCAAACGCTCAGGAACTTCAGGGGCTTTTGCAAGTTGGACTTTCTGAACCGTTGCGGGTGACTCAACCGTTTGGGCGGCCACAGTTGATTTTAACGGAGTTTCCAAATTTGTCGCGAAATTGCTCCAACTAAAAATTGCCACACCAACTACAGATGCAGCCAAAGCCAGCACGACAGCTGGAATATTTTGAACGCGTTTTTCATTCGCAATCATCGGTCCGATTACCGTAGCCTCGCTTTCCAATGCCTGATTCACAGCATCAAAAAACGTCGGTTTCGGTAGAACAACCGAATCGTGCCGTAAACTGTAACTCATCGATTGATATCGATTCCATTTTTCCCTCAACTCCGGGTTATTCCTGATTTGTGATAAAACTTGTAATGCTTCTTCCGAATCCAGCTCATCGTCGACCAGCATCGACATCTTTATTTCCAAATCGTCTTGCATCTAACCTACCCCGCTAATCCACCAATGACTTAAGTTTTTTATCAATCGCCTCGCGCGCTCTAAAAATGCGCGATCTGACCGTACCAACCGGGCAAACCATCGTTTGCGCGATCTCTTCGTAACTCATACCTTCAAATTCTCTCAAGCTGATCGCGGTACGTAATTCTTCAGGTAATTCCTCAATCGCCAGTTTTATCGTATCCGCAATCTCATCACTTAATAATAGATGCTCGGGAGTAGCTTGCTCTTTTAGACGGTCCGCGCCTTCAAATTGTTCCGCATCCTGAACGTCTATCTCGTTATCAGATGGACGTCGCGATCGTGCCACCAGATGATTCTTTGCGGTATTGATCGCGATTCGATAAAGCCACGTATAAAATGCGCTATCTCCACGAAATCTGGGTAACGCCCGATACGCCTTAATAAATGACTCTTGCGCAATATCTTGGGCTTCGCCAGAATCCTTGATATAACGACTGATGAGCTGAATGATCTTATGCTGATACCTGAGGACAAGCATATCAAAAGCTTTCTTATCCCCACCCTGCACGCGCCGGACCAATTCCCGATCAACCGGTTCGTCCACACGACCATCACCAATCAATTCGGAATGCTCCTCAGCTGCTTCCCATTGACAACGCCAGACCGTATAAGTTCTGAAGAATTGATCACACTAATTGTATTTACCCAAAAATCGAGAACTGCGTCACGTTGTTGTTGATATTTCCGCCGGATTTATTTTTGTTTTTTTAGATTATTGAAGTGTAGCCCCCCTATTATTCTTGCTATTATCATATTTTCGTCGGTCCCGTTCAACGCGAATTCGCTAAAACTGATCTCTCACGACCGGTCAAACCATTGCTAATTGCTAAATACCAGCCATGCACGTAAGCACCAAAATCGGACCCAGCCGGTAGACTGACCGGACATCCTAACCAATTCAGTAATTTAAAATATAAGCCAAATTTATGTCTGAATATCCCATCTACGATGTTCTGATCCTCGGGGGAGGTGCCGCCGGACTCAGCCTCGCATTGCGCATGGCAACCCGATCCAATATTCGAATCGGCGTTTTATCCAAGATCGCGCTTCAAGAAAGCAATACCTATTATGCGCAAGGGGGCATCTCCGCCGTGGTCGACGACGAGGATTCGCTAGACGCTCATATCGGTGACACAATAAAAGCCGGGGCGGGATTATGCGATCCGGATATTGTCCGATTAACCGTATCGCAGGGAAAAGAATGTATCGACTGGTTACTTCAACAGGGCGTCCCTTTTACCGAAGAATCTACCGAAAACGGCCAAACCAAACTGCATCTGACCCGAGAGGGTGGTCATACCCACAGACGGGTAGTCCACGCGGCAGACGCGACAGGCAAGGCCTTGTTTTCATCGTTAGAAAAATCAGCACGGCAAACTAACAATATAGACTTCTACGAATTCCACTCTGCGGTCGATTTAATTACAACACAAAAAATGGGCTTTCCGGAGCAACGCGTAGTGGGTGCTTATGCGCTCAATTCATCCAACCACAAAGTGGAAGTCATTCGCGCCAAAATAGTCGTATTGGCCACCGGGGGCGCAAGCAAGGTCTATCTGTATACCAGTAACCCCGATGTTTCTACCGGGGATGGCATTGCCCTCGCATGGCGTGCCGGCTGTCGCGTCGCCAACATGGAATTTATGCAATTCCACCCGACCTGCTTATACCATCCTGATGCGCGCTCGTTCTTGATCAGCGAAGCCGTGCGGGGAGAAGGCGGAAAATTGATTCTCCCCGATGGATCAAGATTTATGCACAATTTTGATCATCGAGAAGAACTCGCACCCAGGGATATTGTGGCTCGCGCAATCGACCATGAAATGAAACGTCTGGGTATAGATTGCGTATTTCTGGATATCAGCCATCGGCCATCCAACCTTATCCAAGAACATTTTCCAACCATTTATGCACGTTGCAAAGATTTAAATATCGATATCACCCAACAACCGATTCCAGTGGTCCCCGCGGCGCACTATACCTGCGGGGGCGTCATCACAGACGCGCAAGCTTGTACAGATATTCCCGGGCTTTACGCGGTCGGAGAAGTCGCGTTCACCGGCTTACATGGCGCCAACCGGATGGCCAGTAACTCATTGCTGGAATGTTTGGTTTTCGCAAAACAAGCGAGTATCGATATCGCGGAAAAACTACCAGAAATCCCAGATCCGCCAAAACTACCCGAGTGGGACGAATCTCAGGTCAGTAATTCGGATGAAGAAGTCGTGGTGTCTCACAATTGGGAAGAAATCAGACGTTTTATGTGGGATTATGTTGGCATCGTACGGACCAACAAACGCCTGGAGCGAGCGCAACACCGAATCGATTTATTGCAAAAAGAAATTATCGAATACTATGGCAATTTCAAGGTAACAGGCGATTTGCTCGAACTTAGAAATCTTGCCACAGTCGCAGAATTGATAATTCGTTCAGCCATTAGCCGAAAAGAAAGCCGCGGGCTCCACTTTAGTTTGGATTACCCCGGTACGACCGATTCAGAGGCCGCTAAGGTAACGGTTCTAATCCCAACAGCCGAATAATTTCTACACCAGCAATTACAGTTTTCATTTCGTTATTCTTTGTGCCGTAGACTAGGAATCGACTTCAAACTTGGTTGACGTTAAGTTCCTCGCATATTAACGCCCATACGCTTAGCGCCCCAATTCCCAGGCGACGCATTGAAAACCCCATCGCAACGGCTACCACAAAATTTGCAGCAGGCATGTTGGGTCAAATTCCATTCAGATAATTCATACCAATCACGACCAATCAACAATTCACCGCAATCGTGGCAGTAAGTACTATCCGCTTTTTTGTGGTGCACATTACCAACATAAGCGTATCGAATCCCATTGTCCATCGCGATTTGTCGAGCCATAAGCAGCGTTGCTGGTGGCGTTGCAGCAGTTTCCATCATTTTCCAATCGGGATGGAAGGCGCTAAAGTGCAAAGGCACATCCACACCAAGATGCTCGACCACCCACTGGGTGAGCTGCTGTAATTCAGCTTCTGAATCGTTCTGACCGGGAATCAGTAAGGTCGTGATCTCCAGCCAAACCTCGGTTTCATGTTTGATATATTCGAGCGTTTCCAATACAGCATGCAAATGACCACCCGTTATTTTTCGGTAGAATTTCTCGGTAAATGCTTTTAAATCGACGTTAACCGCGTCCATGTAGCGATAAAATTCCACCCGGGGCTCGCTGCAAACGTATCCGGCAGTCACCGCAACCGATTTTATATTCCGCAGCTTGCACGCCTGAGCGACGTCGATCGCATACTCGTGAAAAATGACCGGATCGTTGTAGGTATAAGCCACACTGGAACATCCAAGCTGTTCGGCTACGCCGGCTATAGCGTCTGGTGTCGCCTGATCCATCAACGAATCCATTTGACGGGATTTGCTAATATCCCAATTCTGACAAAACTTGCATGCCAGATTACACCCCGCGGTACCAAATGACAGAATTGGTGTCCCGGGTAAAAAGTGATTCAACGGCTTTTTCTCTATTGGATCTACAGCAAATCCGCTTGAACGCCCGTAAGTGGTGAGAACAATTTCGTCTTCCCGGTTAGCGCGCACGAAACATAAACCGCGTTGCCCCGACCGCAACTTGCAAAATCGGGGGCACATAGTGCATTGAACCCGGCCATCGTCCAATTTTTGCCAGAATCTCGTAGGAAAAAAATCGCTCACGGTTTGGATACTCATGTCGGCTACTCAGGCAAATGAAGAGAATAGATAACGATGGCCAGAAGCCAACTTAGCCACGCCCGCCTAACGATAATATGCGCCCGCTTTTCACGGTATACAAGTCTTTACCCGGTGATTTCAAATTATTAAACTACATCAGCTATTCCGTATTGAATCTGCTCGGACCAAGCCTGATCGGTCAGGGCACTCTACCAAAGCTGATAGACGATTAGATAAATGAGCACTTTGAATGCAGTTATCGATTTAGTTACAGGGCGGCTGAAGAGTCATATTTTTCAGAATTAGCGCTGGGTGTACAATACCGTCAAATGCTATTTACGAGGTGGGCGAAATTTCGCCCACCAGCTGTTTAACTCCATGTGAGGACATTAAATGTCCAGCGTACGTCAACCCGCTGTGGCGGGGTCGTTCTACCCCGCGAACCCCAAGGACTTACGGGAAGCTCTAACAGAACTTTTAGCCGCCCATCAGGAAGATAGACATTCTGTTCCTAAAGCGATTATCGCTCCACACGCGGGTTATATTTATTCGGGTTCTATCGCAGCGGCGGTGTACGCCCGTATAGCACCCGCGCGAAAATCGATCACACGGGTCGTTTTGCTGGGCCCGGCTCACCGGGTCGGATTTCCTGGGTTAGCGATTAGCAGTGATGACTACTTTTCCAGCCCATTGGGCAATATCCCGCTCGACCAACAAGCCGTGGAATCAATCACACCACTGCCATTTGTAAGCATATTCAACAAAGCACACGAACAGGAACATAGTCTGGAGGTTCATTTGCCTTTTTTACAGACCGTACTGGATGATTTCAGTTTGGTTCCAATCGTCGTCGGTGATGCAACCGCCGAGCAAGTTGGAAAAGTATTGGACAGTCTGTGGGGTGGCCCAGAAACTTTAATCGTTGTAAGTTCGGATCTGAGTCATTACCACGACTACGATACGGCACGACGCATGGACCGGCAAACCAGTCGGGCGATAGAGTCCCTTCAATGGGAACAGATCGATTTCGGCAATGCCTGCGGCCGCATCCCAGTCAACGGCCTACTATTTACCGCAAATAAACGACATATGAGCGCCACCATCGTTGACGTACGAAATTCGGGTGACACAGCGGGCTCCAAGGACCAAGTCGTAGGCTACGGAGCTTATGCATTCAACTAGTAATACGCTGCAAGATTATCGCGAAATTTTGATCTGCGTTGCCCAGCGATCGATACAACAAGGTCTTGAGACTCAACAACCGGGTTCGATCAGCGTTTTTGAATACGATAGTCTTTTACAGGCACCACGCGCGACATTCGTAACTCTACAGAAAAACAAAGAGCTGCGCGGCTGTATAGGAACATTGGAAGCCTACCAACCACTGGTTGTAGATGTATCAAAAAACGCATTCTCGGCGGCATTCCAAGATCCCCGCTTTCCACCCGTCACGCATGCAGAGTGCAATATTTTGGAAATCCACATCTCAGTATTAAGTCCTCCAGAGCCGATGTCCTTCGAATCTGAGCAAAATCTTATCGATCAGTTACGTCCCGGCATAGACGGATTAATATTGGAAGACCAAAACCACCGTGGAACATTTCTGCCGTCAGTCTGGCAATCACTGAGCACCGCTGAATCATTTTGGACCCAGCTCAAGCTAAAGGCTGGCTTAGCCAAAGATCACTGGTCAGATTCGATTAAAGTGAGCCGCTATATCACCGAAATCATCGATTCATAACCGAATAGATTAATCCTTGAATCTATAACTACTTTAGGTATTATGATCCCCATACTGGGCGATACATGACCAGTGAC
>CAZUGA010000011.1:0-105155 GCA_964619885.1 uncultured Methylococcaceae bacterium | reverse complement strand
AACCGATTCATTAATCTTTTTATTGATGCGACAACTACCTTGAAATCTACCGTGAATGAATCGAATCCGAATAGGCATTTATTTCTTTGGTCATTGAAATGATGCCTGACTCGATTGAACTCTATTTATTACGCAATTCGGCTTCGTCAACTTGATGACATTGAATTAAAAATCTGGAAGATTAATCCAATACTGTTATCGACAGACACAGGTCACGTCTTGCCATGTATCAAACGAGAGTGCACGAAGCATGCGATGGTGGTGTGCTTTCAACCGATGGCGGCCAACGTTAAACAAATTGTGAACATGGCTGTGAACGGATAAAAATCGCTGCGCCGGTCCGGCCGATTTGAATCTCCTTATTTTGCTCAATAACGGTTAGCCAAACCCGCCTCCCACGACACGCGAGCGGGGCACCACTGCCAGATACCCAGAGTAACAAATCGACTGAGACTCGCTGGGATACAAGCGGTTCTATCCACGTCGACATGTCGGTATACGAGATGCCGAGAATCACCGCAGGAATTGAGATAATCATTCGGCCGGATCTCGTGTGTGTCTGCGTGGGGCATAAAAAACGCGACAATGGGTACCGGTAATATTGCCACTGACGAATCACTGATCCAGTCGCTACCGGAGCAATACGCGATATCGCTGGTCGTAGATTTAACCCCGTCGTGTACCAGATTAGTCGTGCAGCCGGCGATTAGCGCGGATAAGCCAATCAGAGAAGAAACCGTTAAAATAGTCGTGACGCTTTTATAAATACCCATAGTATGTAATCCCCAAGCTAGGTTGACTCGAATGATTCTTTTCAACTGGTTAATTCGTCGATAACCGGCGATGGTTCAAAATTAGACATAGCGATTGTTCTTCCGGTTGGGTCTATATATCGCAAAGGGACTTAGCCGACGGGGACGCAGCATCAATAGTTTTAAGAATGACGAGCGCCTCCGTGTGTATTTGTTCTGGCAAACTTTATCGCGGCTTTCGTTAGTGAATGTTGTTTTGGAACCGAGGAACTGAAATCTTGTTAGGGTGATGACCCTATTGCACCCCAGATCGATATGTGTACTATTCAGACTATTCTGAGCTTCAAAATAGCAATCCATTGGCCATAATTCGTATAAAAATCATTATATTGGCCTTTGCATTTCTAATTGGCTTGTCAGTGGCAACCAATATCCGTGCGGAATTTAGTGCGACGCTACGCGGCACTACGAATTACGTATGGCGTGGTTTTACCAAAAGCGCGAACAAACCTGCGGTTCAGGCCAATATTGATTACGAACACGCTACCGGCTTTTTTTTGGGCACATCGGCCTCAACGGTAAATTTTGGCGACCGAGGTTTTTCGGATCGCTCGAACGTAGAAATAACGCCGTATCTGGGTTGGAGTTTCTCAGCTACAGATGATTGGCGTGTGGATCTACAATTTCAGCGTTATATCTATGATGGCAAAATATTTAATAATCAGTCTGATTACAATGAACTGTATGCCTTTGCTCACTATCAGGATCTATTCACGGCTCGAGTTTCGTTTTCACCCAATTATTACAATAGGGACCACCCAGCGGCAGATTTCGGTATTACCGGCAGATTTCCTTTAACCGAGACGGTCAATTTATCCTCGGGAATCGGCTATAGTCTCGCGCGGGACGTACTGGAGTATGATTATCTGTACTGGAATGCCGGGATATCCTGGCATCACCGTTATGGTGCATTGGACCTGCGTTATACTCAGTCTGCGTTCTTCAACGAAAAAGAGGTACCGGATAGAGACCGTTGGTTGTTTGAACCGGAGCGACTGGGACCAACGATTGTATTTACCATTTCTTTTGGTTTTTAACGATGCCGCAGTGGGACGCATTCCTCGAACGAAGAATGACACGTTGAATTCAGCAGGATTTTATGGAGTCTCTTTATTCCACTTTAAACCGGTTTTAAACCTACCGTCCTTCCACTTAGTACATACTGATTGAAAAATTCCATTGTCGCGAAAAATTTATTCCTAAGATTGAACCTTTTCGCCTTCATTCGTGATATATAGGTATTCAAGCTCTAAAGTGCTTATGGTTGTCGGGTGCACTCAATTTAACACGAAAATGAAAAAGACTGAAAAACCAATTCCCGAAAGGACGGAATTGAGTGCCGACGCTAAGGAAAAGGACTTGTTAGTTCGAATTGCGTCGAAACAAGATGATGCGTTGGAAGCGATCTATCGGTTGTATTTCGATCGATTGTTCAGGTTCGCTTTTCGTATTACCGGTCGAATGGATTGCATCGAAGAGATTATTAACGACGTGATGCTGGTGGTGTGGAACAAAGCAAACACCTATGATCATTGCTGCCGTCCTTCCACGTGGATTTTCGGTATCGCCTACAACAAATCCCGAAAATACCAAACACTTAGGAAAAATAGTGTCAAAGAAATCGAGTTCGACGAGCAAGGTGGTGAAGATTATACCCGCTGCAATTCGAGGTGGGTCAAGCAGATAGAATTGCGGGATCAATTGGATAAAGCATTTGGAGTACTGTCACCGGAGCAACGCCTGGTCATAGAATTAACCTATTACCACGGTATGCATTATTCTGAAATCGCGAAAATAGCCGGGTGCCCTGAAAATACCGTGAAAACGCGGATGTTTCACGCACGGCAAAAACTATCGAGGGCGCTTCAGAATTGATTAAGCAGGGTTCAACGCAACGTAATCAGCCCCGGAGGGTAATTATGAAACACAACGATCAGTCAAATTATTCATCGCATGACGATGTTTGGTTGTTGTTGCCCTGGTATGTTAATGGCAGTCTTGATGAATATGAGCATCCATTGGTAGAGAACCACTTAAAGGTTTGTGTGACATGCAGGGGTGAGGCCGAGAATTTAAAGAAACTTTCAACGGAATTGGCCTATTCCGAAACCATGGATTTGGCGGCCGGTGCTTCATTTGAGCACTTGAAGGAACGAATTGAGCTACCCGAAGAGCCAATGGCTCCTGCTGTAATGAATAATCCATTGAAGTGGATCATCGGATGCTTAACAGGTCAGTCCATTTGGGTGGGTGCGCCGATAGTATTGGTTGCCATTGCTACTGTTTCGGTGTTTTTTTTGCAATACAATCGGGTTGGTGTGGAACCTAGAGCAGGGTATCAAACGTTATCCGATAAAAAGCGTAGCGCGTTAGATGGTAGAGCGATTCGGGTTGAGTTTGCAGCAAGTATGCCGCCGGATCGAATTGAGCAGATTATTGCCTCTATAGACGGTGCTATACAGGATAAATCTAGCCACGATCACATCTTTGATATTCGAATTCAAAATAATAAAGTAAGCGGGTTCAAGCAACTAGCTGCGGTGGTTGCTCGGCTGCAAGATCATCCGGGCGTCGTTTCGGCACGCCCCGTCGTTGTTCCGAACATCCAAATTCAATCGAAAAGGTCGACACGATGAAGCGTCAATTTTGTTGGTTCTTAATCCTCGCGTTTTCGACTTTGTGGGGGGCGGTGCTAGCGTCCCCAAAGTTAGACGGTAGACAAATCCCTAAGGTATTTGATAAGCGTGACTTAAAGCAATTGGTGTTGATTGGATTCGCAGACTCGAATATCAACAGACAGGCTTTCGCGACTTCCGCTGATTCCTATCGACGGCGCGGCCAATATCAAGGGTCGACTTGGAGCAAGCGAGTGGTGTCGCAAATTTCGAATGATTACGACCTTGAGATGCTGACCGATTGGCCCATGACGGAAATCGGCATTCATTGCGTAGTTCTTAGAGTTCCCGAATCAGATTCTGTTGAGCATGTACTCAAGAATCTGTCCAGTGATGAGAGAATCGGTATTGCTCAGAAAATGCATGTTTTCAAGGTGGAAGCGGATCACTATCGTAACGATCCTTACTATACATGGCAGTCCAACTTGCGATTAATGCGAATAGCGGAGGTCCATGCCAGAACGATAGGTCGAGATGTTTCCATCGGGATAGTCGATACTGGCGTGGATACCACTCATCCGGATTTGGAAGGACAAATAGTATTCACAAAAAACTTCGCGGAATCTGTTTCGCCCCATTTTAGCAATGATGCACACGGCACTGCAGTCGCGGGCGTCATTTCGGCACGGCCCAATAATAACGCTGGTATTGTAGGGATAGCGCCTGGCGCTAGGCTGTCGGCGTTCAAAGCCTGCTGGCCCATGCAAGCAGATGACATGAAGGCCATCTGTAACAGTTTTACGTTGGCTCTAGCCGTTAATTCTGCAATCAGAGCAAAGGTTAATATTTTAAATATGAGTTTGGCTGGACCGGTAGATCCAATTTTGACGATGCTATTGGATAAAGCTGCCGAGAATGGAATCATTACAGTGGCCGCCGATGCCGGTATGATTTCTGGTGCGAAAAGTTTCCCGGCGTCTTTAAGCAGCGTGATCGGCGTTCGCAGCAGTCGAGGCTCTCAGGAATCAACTGTACAATTAGACCCATCAGTTGTTGCTCCGGGTACCAATATTCTGACTACGCTACCCCGCGGAAATTACGATTACGTATCTGGCAGTTCACTTGCCGCCGCGCAGATTTCGGGTATCGTGGCACTTATGCTGCAGCTCGATCCGAAGATCTCGCAACAGAAAATTCGCGCAATATTGCAGGACAATAAATCGTTGGATATCTGTAAAATGTTGTGCAATAAAGAGATAGCGGTCGCCGATGCTGCTGCAGTCCCGTTTTAGCCCTTCTATAGTGGTTGATCTTACGTGGCTTGGTCACGTCAACAAGTCATTGATTAACGCTTTAACTCTTGAGCCAATCTGTCTGAGGAAATAGACCGATCGAATTTATCTCTAAAGACACACAATAAGTTCATCCATGATTTTCAGAGCGTGGCAGAACCAATCATATTTTGGTTGCAAATCTAACCGCATATCTGCTGGCCCGTTCCTGAACGTAGCGGGCTCTTGATCTATCTATAATTCCTTAACGTTACCCACGGACAAGCATTCTACCGTGGAACGGTAATCTCACGCGCGACTGCGCTACACTCGATGTGCGTGCCTAAGGGACTACACGTAGGTTTCCCTCCCGAGTCCGAATCTTCGCCCGCGCTGTCATTACACTCGCTGCCCCGACCAACGATACGTATCAGATATCCGGGCGAATTGAACCGTTTCTCGGGATCTTGTTGTCATCAAATCGTAATATTTATTGAACCTTTCTTGCTAATCCTCGGATAAATAGATAAATGGGAAATAGGCCTTTCCCGTAAAAAGGTAGTCTCGTAGGTTGATTTTACCGACCTAAAGGCGGGCAAATCTAAAACGAAGATGGCCCTCCAGTTTAATAGTTTGTTCAAGTATTTGACTTGACCGGTTCAAATTGACCGAACCGATGAGAACTTTTCTTACGGGGTTTGGGAATCGATTGAATGATTGGTACGAAATGTATTGTTAGTTACGAAACCCAATCGAACAAAAATGGGGCCAAGGAGGAATGAGCAGAATATGAATATTAAAAAATTGGTGGTGTACTCGCATGATACGTTTGGGTTGGGCAATATCAAACGTATGTTGGCAATCACCCAGCATCTTCTCGAAACGATCCCGGAGTTATCCGTACTGTTGGTCTCCGGTTCGCCGATGATCCATCATTTCCACCTGCCGGAAAAACGTTTCGATTATCTAAAATTACCCTGTTTGGGAAGAACCGTAAAAGGCGAGTACACGGTAAAGAGATTGGGTACGCAGTTTGAAGAATTGGTCGCGGTAAGAACCCAAATTATTCAGGCGACGGTTGCCAATTTCGACCCCGATATTATTTTGGTGGACAAGAAACCACGTGGCGTAGCGGATGAATTGCTTCCGACGCTCGAACTGGTCCGGGGAGCGAAAAAACAAACCCAGGTTGTGCTGCTGCTTAGAGATATATTGGACGACCCGGAAACGACCAGAGGAATATGGCTAAAGAACGATTATTTTAGAAGTATAGAGCGTCATTACGATTCCATTTTGGTTATGGGAGCGTCCAATGTCTTCGATGTTGGCAGAGAATACCAATTTCCTGCGGAAGCGGCCAAGAAACTTGAATATTGCGGTTATACCCACAGGTCCCATTTCGCAAAGCATCCGGAATTGATCGATTTATTTTCAGAAAAAGAAACCCCCCGTGTTTTAGTCACAGCCGGGGGGGGAGAAGATGGGTTCGAATTACTAAAAACCTATTTGGCCGGTCTAGAAAGTGTCAAAGGATTTAGGATCAACAGTACCATCGTGACAGGCCCTGAAATGTCTGTGTCGAACAGAAATAAGATTTATCAACTGTCCGATCGATTGGATCACGTACAAACGCTGGAATTCACGCCAAATCTTATGGCCTATATGCGAGATGCAGATTTGGTTGTATCGATGGCAGGCTACAATACCATCGTGGAAATCCTTTCCATCAACAAGCGTGCCGTGGTCGTACCACGAGACAAACCGGTTCGCGAGCAATTGATACGTGCAAAGCGGTTAGAGCAATTGGGATTGCTAACCTGTATACCTCCAGCGGAGTTGACGCCGCGGCGATTGCTCACGGCGGTATCGCATCAATTGTCAAACAACACCGTATCCCCTGATTCAGCGCGTTCGATTGATTTCAATGGCCTCTCAAATTTGGCAGGACATTTCAAAAGACTCTTCGACGACAACAGAAGCACGAACCAAACTGTTTATTCCTATACTCCAATTGCTGACATTCCTTGCGGCCAACAGCAGGTAAGCAAATGCTTGGTTTCTTAGTTAAGACTTACCCAAAACTTTCGGAGACCTTTGTTCTACAGGAAATATTGGCACTGCAACGTGAATCCACCGGTCTGCATATATTCGCCCTGCAAAGACCGACGGATGATGAGTTTCACACCGCGTTCGACAATGTTTCTGCGAATGTTGATTATCTATCAGGCGACCAACGAGGCGGTTTGTTTTCGCTGGCGGCGCATCTAGAATTTGTATGTAAGAGGCCTTTGCGCTACTTGAGTACGCTTTCTTTTATTTTAAGGCGGTCAGAAGGCGGAAACTTCGCGCAATTTGCTCAAGCCGTGCACCTCGCGACTTTGGCCGATGCAAAAGGAATTCGCCATATTCATGCTCACTTTGCCAGCGATCCGGCCGGATTGGCGGAAGCGGTAAACCGTCTTTGCGGGATAAGCTACAGTATTTCCGCGCATGCTAAAGACATCTATGTCAACGATGCCAAACCTCTTAGCAGAAAAATTGCGAATGCCCGATTTGTTGTGACCTGCACCGAGTACAACCAGCGTTATCTCCGGTCAATCAATTCGTCCGCAACACCTATTTATAGGGTTTACCATGGGCTCGATGCGGCTAGGATCATGGCTGAAAACTCGGGTGATCTTCAAGTCGGAGGGGTACCGCGTATTCTTAGTGTTGGCCGTCTGAGAGAAAAAAAAGGGTTTGCATTCCTAATAGGAGCTTGCCAGCTGTTGGTCCGAGCAGGCTACGAATTCCAATGCGATATCGTCGGATACGGTCCGGATTATTATGAATTAAAAGCGTTGATTACACGCTATCAATTGACAGGAGTCGTGCGTCTGCTTGGCAAAATGACGCACAGCGAACTAGTTAAGATTTATCGTCAAACGAATATTTTTGCATTGCCATCCCTCATCGCGGCAAATGGCGACCGGGACGGCATCCCTAATGTGTTGATGGAATCCATGGCTTTTTCAATACCGGTGGTTTCCACGCCGGTATCCGGTATACCCGAATTGGTTGACGACGAAAAGACCGGCTTATTGGTTGAACCCGAGAATGCGGCGGCATTATTTGACGCGTTGAAACGCTTATTGGACCAGCCTGAACTTGGAAAAACAATGGGTAACGCCGGCAATCGGAGGGTATTGCAACGTTTTTCGGGTAATCAGCATATCGGTCGATTGAAAGAACTGTTGGCGGATGCGCTACGGTCAGATAACACCATCACACTATCTGAGATTACTGCAAAAATAAATCATGGATAACAAAATTGCGTATATCGTAAAAGGCTTCCCACGCTTGTCCGAAACGTTTATTAGTAATGAGATCCTGATGCTGGAAAAAATGGGCACCGATATGCAGCTGTTTTCGGTAAAGCGGCCGTCGGAAGAATTGGAGCATCATATTGTTTCTGAAATCCGATCGGAGCTTGAATATCTGCCATCGATGACGTCGCTCTCCAAGACTTGGCTACTGGCGTGGTTATGGCAGAATCTGCCCTTCTATTGGCGTAGTCATATTCGGTTGGCGCGCCAGCAACCTTTTCGATATCTGCGAACACTGACGAGCGTCTTAGCGATGAGTCTTCGTTACCGGGAAAGTTTTTTTTCCAAGCCGAAGAAGGTTTTTGTTAAAGAATTTATCCAGGCCGGATACATCGCCCGCCAAATTGAAGATTCCGGGCAGATTCGACATTGTCACGCTCATTTTTGTCATGGCGCGACCACCATCGCAATGTTCGTCAGCCGTCTTACAGGATTACCGTTTAGTTTTACCGCTCATGCCAAAGATATCTATCAGGAAAACCAGAATCCGGGTAATCTGCTGAATCTGAAAATTCAGGCATCGAGCTTTGTTGCAACGTGTACGGGTGCTAATGAAACATACCTGAAATGGCTGGGCCGGGAGACCAAAATACACAAAATATACCATGGGATCGATGTCAACTTTTTCAGACCTGAGGATAGACCTTATCGAAGGCCAGATCCGGTCATACTCGCTATTGGCCGTTTTGTCGAAAAAAAGGGGTTTGACCGTTTGATCGAGGCCTGTGCGATTCTGCGCAACAAAGGCACTAGATTTAACTGCAGGATTATCGGAGAGCGCGGAGACCAGTACCCCGTGCTTTTGCGCCAAATTACAAGCTTGGGTCTGGTAGGCTACATGACGCTCGAAGGGCCCAGGGCACACGAGGAATTGTTACCGATTTATCAGCAAAGCACTCTGTTTGTGTTGCCGTGCCAAATTGTCAAGGATGGCGATCGAGATGGCATTCCGAATGTGTTGGTCGAAGCGATGGCTTGTGGGCTTCCGGTGGTGTCCACCGAAATCTCCGGGATTCCGGAATTAATCGAAAATGAAAAAAATGGGTTGTTGGTTAAGCCGCAAGACACAGAATCGCTCGCGGTTGCCATGGAACGCTTGTTGAGCAATACGATGCTGGCGAGTCGGCTTTCCAGCAATGCTAGAAAAACTGTTTGTGAACGATTTGATTCAGCCAAGACCACGCTGCAATTACAAAATTTATTGAATAGTTCGATAGCGTCTAGTGTCACGAAGACAGCTGATAGAGAGGTCATTCGTGCTCATTCGTAAGAGCCCATCGGCGGATAACATTCCAGCTGCGTCGATCACAGCCCTATCGACGTTTAAGGCACCCTTCGACCGTTATTCCGGTCAAAAATTACTAGCCCATTTCAAAAATAGACAATCCATCGAGTTGTTTCCGGTCCACGAGGCGGATCAAGTCGAGCCAGCGTTTATCGATGACGTGTTAAGCAATCGTTTTACGTTTAACGACGAGCTTCACGATTTGGGATCCAAAATCGACTGGAGAAAGAATCCCAGCAGCGATATCGAATGGCTGATTTTTTTACACAAGGGCTACTACCTAGTCGGATTGGGGAATCGATACCGGGAAACCGGTAATGTCGAATTTCTCGAAAAATGGGTTGAATTGATTGATTCGTGGATCGAGCAGACCGAGCCGGGTTTTATTGCCAGCGATGTCACTGGCCGACGCGTCCAGAACTGGATTTATTCCTTTTATTATTTGGTGACAGGCAATCCACACAGTGACGTTTCTTCGACGTTCTTGACTCGATTCCTGGCGTCGTTAAGCGAACAAGTTGAGTTCTTAATCGATCATCTAACGCCCGCGCGCAACCATCGAACGCTGGAGATGTACGCGATTTTTCTGGCAGCGGTCTGGTTTCCGGAACTGCGCGGTTCGGACCGCTGGTTGGAGTTTTCGATAGGCGCATTGGCTGACAATGCCGCGACCGATATATTACCGGACGGCGTGCATTGTGAGCTTTCCACTTTTTACCACCACATCGTGTTGAAAAATTTCCTGGCGGTCAAACGCTTGGCGGTTGCCAACAATATCAGCATGGAGAAACGCTTTGACCAGGCGGTAAAAAGGGCGTTGAATTTTTCGTTATATGTGCATAAACCGGACGGTAACATACCTTCTCTGAGCGATGGCGATACACGCAGCTTTTTGGATTGGATGTTATTGGGGGCAAAGTTATATGCAGATGAACACCTGATTTTCGTTGGTTCTCGCGGGAAATCTGGCGTCCCTCCGCGGCAACGATCCAGAAGTTTTACGCAGAGTGGTTATTCTGTGTTGAGAAGCTCGTGGGCCCGCGATCGGGAAGCGTATCAGGATGCACGCTATCTGGTGTTCGATTGTGGTCCGCTAGGTGCGGGCAATCATGGCCATTTTGACCTATTGAATATTGAAATGGCGGCCTACGGACGTAGTTTGATCGTCGATCCAGGGCGTTACACTTACGACGAATCCGGTGATACCAACTGGCGCGCTATGTTTCGGTCCACACGCTACCACAACACAGTTACCGTAGACGGCAAAAATCAGGTGGATTATCGATACAACGCCCGATTGGGGAAATATAAGATTCACGGCGATTGCCCTATGGCTAAGTTGCAGAGTTTTGTCAGCAACGACGGTTTCGATCTATTGCAGGGGATTGCACGCAGTCCGCAATATACCGCGACCCACGAAAGGTTGATTTTTTTTGTGCAGGGCGAGTATTGGTTGGTATCCGATCGTCTGCGCGATACTAACGCACACGAGTATCGTTTACACTATCATCTCTCTCCGCAGTCCACTAACCTTCCGCCGGTTCGGCGGGATAGGCAATCGATTACAATAGAATCATCAAATCTTGCGATGGTTCTACCGTACAAAGGCAAAAATGGAATCGACGTGGCCGTAGAATCGGGTTACGTCTCTCCGAGTTATGGTGTAAGAAACGATGCGCCGATAGTCAATATTGGGTGTATGGATAAATGCGTTGCATTTAATACGCTACTGTATCCCTTCAAAAATACGAGCCCTCGGTTTCGCGTCGAAATTTTGGATGCCGAAATAGGCCACGACCAAAGTCCATCATCGGACGCTGTGGCATTTTCGCTCAGCATCGAATCCGGGAACCGTCGTGTCACCGATTATTTTTTTATATCTCATGATGGTGTTCCACGAAAATGGCGAATCAGCAATTATCATTTCGACGGCACTTTTTGTTTTTTGCGGCTTGGACGTAACGGAGATCCACTGTGTTGTTTCTCAGCACCGGGAAGCACTATAGAGATTGACCAACAGGCACATTGCAAAACCGAAAATTTGTAATGATTCCTTCAGACAAGACATTGCAACATTTACCGGTGTTGATTGACGTGGACAAGATGCGATCCGTGTTTCAACGCCAGCTGTTTTCTGATGGGTCACAAACCATCTCGCAATGTTACATCGAGCGCATCAAATACAAACCGGCAAAAAACTGCCAGGTATGCTATCGGTTAATCGTTGAGAGTACCGTGATCGGTTATCGTTCGGAGCAACGGATATACGCTAGATGCTTCGAAGCGGGTGGCGCAATAACACGCTACGGCAAAGCCTGTCAGGGGCTGGTGGATGGTCACGATCTAAAAAAATCCGTATTGCATATTCCCGAATTGGATACAGTTGCCTGGGTTTTTCCGTACGACCGTAAGCTGCATCATCTGGATAAAGTAGACAATAGCCAGTTCCTGGGACAGACCGATTTACCCGAACTGATTTCAAAACGTTTTGGAATTGATTGGATGGTTGACGAATGTCGGCCAGAAATCATCCGCTACATTCCTGAACACACGTGTACGGTTCGAGCGAAATTTAAGATGGTGCATCAATCGTCAGGAGCACGCCGCGACTTGCTGTTGTATGGCAAGACCTACTACAACGATGATGGCGAACGAACCTATTCTTTGATGCGCCAATTGTGGGACAGTCCAGCATGTCGTGAGGAGAGACTGCGAATCCCCGAGCCATTGACCTATCAACCTCAGCTTAAAATGTTATGGCAGCATAGCGTGCCCGGTGTGCTGTTATCGGAATTTACCGCTGACGGCGCAACATTACTGGAAAATATCGCGCAAGCCGCGCAACAGATTGCGTGTCTTCACCAACAGCGAATTGAGGGTTGCATTGAATACGGTTCCTCAGAACTGAGTCGGGAATTAAATAAAGTTGGGTGTTTATTGCGTGTATTCGATCCTCCCTACCGACTGAAGGTTGATCGCCTAATCGAGAGCCTGCTCGGATTGCTACCGACTATCGAATGCGAGCAACGGGCAGTGCTGCATGGCGATCTTCACCTTAAAAACATTCTATGTCACAACGATGGGGTTTACCTGATCGATTTGGATAACTTGAATTGGGGAGACCCTCTGCAAGAGATCGGTAGTTTCGTCGCGATGATCATCAATCTCAGCCTAGTGACGGATATCCCCGCCGAGCTCGTGGATCCCACAATTAAAAGCTTTCTCGTGGGTTATGGCGACAGCGTACCGTGGCCAATTTCTGAAACGCGCTTGCGTTGGCATATTGCTGCAGCGTTGATCTACCAGCGACTTTATCGCGGATTCACGCGATTAAAGCCAGGTCGTATGGAAATTTTAGATGATCTGGTCGGTACAGCTGAATGTCTTCTCGATCCCAAATTTTGTCCAAGTTGGCTCCCGCGTGATTGTAAAGTTGTTTGCGCAGAGGCCAGTTAACTGATGGTATGTGAAATATGTTTGTACGCTATGAACTGCACTTAGTGGTTGGGGCCGGGGCCGGTAATGGAAGATGACTTGCCTGTTTTACTGCTCTATTGCCAACATTCTGTTGGTATAGGGCATTTGCGCCGGTCCATTGCCGTCGTAGAACCGCTCGCGCAATATTTTAGGGTTGTGTTTTTAAATGGCGGGAGGTTTCCAGACGCTATTCTGCGGCCGTCCAATATCGAGTTTATAGATTTGCCGCCATTGGGGATGGAGGCCGATGGAAAATTAGTAACTCGGGTTCAGGGATGCGACGTCGCCGAGGCAAAGAACCGTCGACGTAAAATGATCATGGATACTTATCTTCGATTGCAGCCTGCTGTTGTGCTGATTGAACTCTTTCCATTTGGCCGCAAAAAATTTGCCTTCGAATTACTGCCTCTATTGCGTGCGGCGAAACGTTCGGATCCAAAACCACTGGTTGTTTGCAGCCTTCGAGACATACTCGTTGATGGTAGAGATGATCAACAATACTTTGACGATCGGGCGCGTTGGTTGACGGATCGATATTTCGATGCGGTATTGGTCCATACAGATCCTAAATTCGCGAAACTGGATGAATCTTTTCGCCCCAGCCGTCCATTGAAAACGCCTCTATTTTATACTGGATTTGCCTTAGCTGATGATACGGATAACGGTAATTCCAACATTGATTCACAACCGGGAATAGTCGTTTCGGCAGGCGGCGGAATTGTAGGAACCGGACTCTTACACGCGGCTGTAGAAGCTCAACCGCGTTTGTGCGGCAAACTCAACGCCTCGATGACCATCGTCGCGGGTCCGTTTCTTCCCGAAATCGACTGGCTGTCGCTCACCCGGTTTGCTCGCAAAAGACCGGGGTTAACTCTTTATCGATCGGTGCCCAATTTGAGACATTTATTGAAGAACGCGAAAGTATCGATCAGCCAATGCGGATATAACACGGTCATGGATTTGCTGCAGGCTCAAGTACCGGCGCTGGTGATTCCGTACTCTGAAGGTCAGGAGAACGAGCAGTCTAAGCGTGCGGAAAAACTCGCGGGGTTGGGGATGGTTAGAATCTTGGAGGAATCCGAGCTAAACCCTGATAACATGATCACGCAACTCGAAGCATTGTGTTCGTCCACAAATCGTCGTCATGGGTTTGATATGGATGGCTGCAAGCAAACACGGAATGTGATTATTCAGTTGGCGGAAGCGAGAAAAACAGAAGCTGAAGAGGTAACAAGTGGAACAATGGCTTGAGTCGGTCGAGGTTGCGCTTAGAAATATCAGGTCGCAAGTCAGGTTTTTCTTCCGCGATGACGATGCGGGCTGGCATGATGATCGGCTTTTCAAGCTGATGGATTGCTTTTCGGCGTTCGCTATGCCGTTAGATCTTGCTGCTATTCCTCAAGCCTTTGATGCCCAAAGTGCGGCGTTACTTCGAAACCGAATTGAAGCCAGCGAGCAACGTATCGGAATTCACCAGCACGGATTTCGACATCTAAATCATCAAAATGAAGGTCGTAAGTGTGAATTCGGCAGCTATCGATCATACGAACAGCAGAAGTTTGACATATGGATGGGGCAATGCCAGCTTTGTGATTATTTTGGATACGGCGTTGACCAGATTTTTACCCCACCGTGGAATCGCTGTACTCAAGACACGGTCGAGGTGTTAATCGATTTAGAGTTTGCTTCGATTTCGCGGGATGAGACCGCAATACCATTGAACACCGGCCGTTTGGTCGAACTGCCTGTTAATGTTGATTGGTTTAAAAAGAAGCGTGGTATGCGGCTCCAACCGATTGAAATCGGCAAGCTTATTGCTTCCGCGATCTGGGAAAAGTCAGCTATAGGTGTAATGCTTCACCACGAGCACATGGATCAAAAAGAACGGGCGGCGCTGAGTGAACTATTGGCATTATTGGATTCCAGTTCGAACGTGGAATGTGTGTCTATGAGGGATCTACGTGTATTCTGATAAATCCGGTTTCGTTTTTTTTTTTGCTAGATGACCAAAACGCTTGGTGAACCGATGTACCAAGGATACTCGATTGACGACGACATCCTGCGAAGCTAAACCCCTTTCGCAAGGGAAACATCAATCGCTTTGGTTCTTACGTCATGAACATGGAACGAGAAGTCAAGCCAATGGAATACACGATACCTCGGCCCACTTGAGACCATCCATTGCTCTATGTGGCTGTTTATCGCACGAATCGTTGCCCGACCCTCTACTAGTTCTAAACTATTGGGCTCAGTGCCAGTTCCACGAGCAGAATCGTCAGGTCACGTAGACATAAATTCTTTGCATCATAAAACTTGGTCGAGAAAATATTGAACTAAGACGCATGATTTGGTCTCTACAAACGCGCATTGAATCTCTAGAGGACAGTACGTCGGATGATGTCGAAATTAACGACGATAGTCCAATCGATGACGTTGACAATCTATCATATTCGGGACGATCTCAATTGCTAAGGGAACACGATATTCGAGATACGCAAGAATTGGAAGCGACGCTGTATCAAGAATCAAGAGATGAAGTTTGGGCTAGCGAAATGGAAATGATACTTGCAGACAAAGTGCAAGATCACAGTGCATATATTATATCGGAATGTCGAAAGAGGCTTTGTCGTATTCAGTTTTCGTTCAATTCACTCGATAGACGAAATTCAGGGATCGAAAGCATACCTACGTTATTCGATTTTGACTATCGGGTCAGTTTGATTCCACAACAAGACTCATTTGACTTGTTTGCCTATATTTTTAGAGAAACAAACAGCGGATTGTAATCGTTTAACAATCTTGAATAAGCTAGCTAGTCATTCCAGGTTCAGGTCTATAACGGAAATATCAATGCAGGATGTGGGGTTGGGTCTAGCGACGTAGACTACAATTCTAGGCGCGATCTCACAATGTTTGCTGCAATACAACGCAAAGAATTTCGATAGCGTTTGACTCTCAATCTCGCCGTTGCTGGTCCTTATGCTAGCCAAGTTGTTCAAATTTATCCTATTGAATTTTTGTTTACAGACATCGCCTGAAAAATAAGTACAATAATGGCAGCAAAAAATACGGCGTGTCATATGAAAAATTCGATCGGAACGAATCATATTCGTTTAAGAATGATGCTAACGCTTTTTGTATTATGCGTGGTCGTATACTGTCTTTTCGTTAATATTTCTCATCACTCTTCGCGTCCAACAATTTTTATCTGGTCTTGGGAGCGCTTTGCACTGCTTGTCGCATTGTTGTTTCTCTCGGCGTACCTGGTACTTTCATTGACGCGTACAAAACTGCAAAATATTAATAACTACTTGGCATATTTGGTCGTACTAACGTTGGTTGTATTTGAAGTAGTGTTTCGGCTAAAACCGGAATTGGTCCCAGGTCCGCTAATGATCTATTTGCCTAAAAGTACAATCGAGGAAATTCGGATCGCAGTCGCCCATAAGTGGGGATACTATACCGGGCAAGATATGGTTTTCCACTACCCACCGTCTCGACAAATGACTTATGGAGAATTGCGGCGACCAAACGTTCATATTGACGAAGAAGGGTTTAGAAATCCAGCCCACAATGCCGATAATTATGACATTGTGTTTCTAGGGGATTCAATGCTATTTGCGCTCGATGCCAAGCAAGATCTAGCGGATAGGTTTAGAAAAATTGGTTATTCGGCAATCAATCTTGGCATGGAGGGTTTTGCACCCCAACAATATAGGGATGTCTACAAACGCTACGTGGTCGAGAGAAAAATAAAGCACCATTATGTATTGACTTATTTGTATATAGGTAACGATTTCCAAGATGCTGAAGCTTATCACGATATCCTAAATAAAAATGGCAACTATGCGGACTACGTTATTGGTGAAACCAAAGAGATTCCATATCTTCCGTTAGTGATCAATGTTATTCGAGGACTTTCCGGCTATCTGTGGGAGAGAAGTGGAGTCATCGATTTTGGTATGGATGTTCCAGCAATTTCAATCAATCAGCAAAGCGGGCTTTCCGAATCAGATCCAATTAACAGTCGTACGATCCGCCTGCCGTATAAGACATTAATTATTGATGACTCCCTATGGCCCCCACCAGAAATCAATGATCAAGATATCAAATGGTTGTATGTAAAAAAGGCAATCGATGATATCGTTTCACTTGTAGAAAGTTCAGGCGCCATCCCAATATTTTTTCTGCTGCCGTCGCCACTAACCCTCTATTCAGAATACGAAATTAGTAATCCATCGAATAACAGTTTACGCAAATATGATCGCCGTCATGTGTTGGTCTCTCAACTTCTAGCTGACCATTTTCAATCGAGTACCGCGGAATTTATTGACTTGAACGATCCCCTAAAAACTGAGATGGGTAGAGTATTCATCTTCGCTTCGGACGATGATGGTCATTTTAACGACGTAGGGCTTGATAAGGTCTTTGAACTTTCGTATGCGGCAATAAAGGAAAATTGAATTCCCTTTCAGTACCTGAACCCCTGTATTTGCCACTGGAGCGTAAGAAAAATAAACGCCCTTTTTGATCAATTGGAAATGTACGGAAGGACCTGTAAGTTGTCAAATGTGACGTTCTCGGATGAAAAATTGGTATTTTTGGAGTTTCAATAGAACACTAGAGTAGTGATTCCGACGATTTTTCGGGTTTCGGGTAGATGATGGCCAAAGGGGATCGCCGGCTCCCCATCGATTATGGGTATTCGGGGCAGCTTGAGAAGAGTGGAAGAGACTTGCCGTACCGTTAAAACCTGATAGCTCTATTCCAACGCTCGGTCGATAATCCTTGCGGTACTTGTTGAACCGTGCGTATAGATGGACATCTGTTGGGTAGTCCAATACATAAGTGCGTATATTTTCATGTGTAGGCACACGACGCTAGAAAGATTTATACGGTTGCGGATTTTCCACATTAGTGGACCGATGGAATGTTACAAAAATTCTTCGGTGACGGCATCGAGTAGAATTCGCTCTTTGTCGCCGCTGCTGTGTAGACTTTTGGCCAACAGGTAGGTCGCTATGCGCAGCAATTTGTTGTTAGCGTCCGACGTGGCTGCTGGACGTTCTTTTGACAAGTTGTATAAAATGCTTGCCCCGGCGAACGCGGTAACTCGTGGCAGGCTGATCCAATAATCGCCGACTTCTTCCCTGTACGCGCATAGCGTTTCTTGTATCGCCGATTCGCAGGAACATTTTGAAGAGGGATGCAGGCTACCAGCAATAATGTAGTGACTCAAAAAGAAGCCAAGGTCGTAAGCTGGATCGCCTTCGCTTGAGCTGAGTTCAAAGTCGATGACCCCGATACTTCCGCCTCGGAACAAGATATTATTAGGACAGTAGTCCAGATGCACAAACCGATTCCGCCTGGCGTCATCGGATTCGCGCATGAGGATTTCCAGGTCGCGGCTGCTCTGCCCCGAACCTTGTGCTAATTCGATATCGGTTGTTCTTAACGCGAGCATCGCACGCCAATGAAGAAGGTCTGCTTCTTTTTCATCCCAAAGCGGTTCCATTTCTATTGTGGATGCACTACATTGAGCCAGAAACCGGCTAGCTTGCCTTGCCTTTTTTGGGTCGAACAAGCCTCGGTCTAATTCATCTTGCAACGAATGACCGCCGGGACAGACTTCCGACAACATCAGAGTTTTTGTTTCTCGGTCGTAGTTGACGACGTCGGGAAACTCGATACCCTTAAATTGGTTTGCTCGTATCCACTTGATGGCATTGAGTTCTGTTTTCAATCTTTTTTTCGGTTTGAGACTCAAAGCTTTGCCGATCTCTGCTGCTTTTTCGGTATCGTGGGCATATTTGACGAAATGAGTGGGTCCATGTTCGTACTGGACGCGAAAAACTTGGTCCGTTTTTCCAGGTTTCGCAACTTGAATTTCAGTTATTTTGCCCAATCCTTTTTTTAGTGCGAGATCCAAGATTTTTTGCTGAACGACAACGCAACGCTGTTTTATTCCTTGTTGACAGATTGACCAGATTTCTTCTTTTTGTACAGGTTTAAGGTGACGCGGAAGCGCGGAAATAAAAGTCTTGCGGCTTTCGCCTCCGACCAAGAGCATTTCTCTCAGTTGGGTTGCTCTAAACGGAACAACACTCGGGCTGCCGGGGATGAGTAAAGCGTTAACCGTGTACTTGTTTGCCAAATTTTCGATTTTTTTGAAACGTCCGTCGCCTTGTTTAAGATCACGTTCGCCAGCGCAAAAAAATAGAGTGGTTCCCGGATTTATCCGCTCGAAATAACCGAGCGCATGCTTCACAGCGCTGGTTACGGCGAGTTCTACGCGTGCCTTGGGGAGGCCCTCCAAATAAATGGACCAAATCTTCAGTGCGATATCCACGTCCAGTACCATTGAGCTTCCCGGCAAATTTCGACATCGATTTGTCACAATTACGACAACTTCGTCGATGTCCTGGCGTGCGCACAGCATTTCGACCGTTTCATAGTGATTTGCGTGCGGGGGCCGAAAAGCACCTGGAAATAGTGCTATTGAATGTGGTGTGGTTATCTCTTTCTTAGCTTCCATTGATTAGTACAGCTCAAATTCAACCGTTGGCGATAGTTATGTCTAAAAGTTGTAATTGATTTTAAAAACAGCGTTCACCGCGATATTTCCCGAAAGCGAACCGTACGCAGAATCCGCTTTGAAGACGGCGGTGACCAATTCGAATTCCCAGTTTTGCCATTCTTCTAAACCGATGACCAAATCCCATTCGTGTCCGATCGAAGGGCTGATCCCGTTAGGATCGGCATTGAGGCGCCCGTCCCTCAGAAATGGTCGTGGTTCAACCTGTCGATAATAGTGGTAGAGCGCGGTCACGGAACTATTTTGCAAAATGGGAAGGGTAAGGGCCACGGTCCAAATGTGCAGATTCGACAGCTCGGGGCGCAGCAATTCACCGTAATATCGAAATCGGCTGACCGAGCGAAATCGATTGTTGTTATCCTGCAAGCCGGTTTGCCTGAAATCTCGTGTTCCGACTGCATAGCCGAAGGTTAACGCGGGTCTCCACGACACTGGGATCTCCCAGATTAAACCCAGATCCAGAGCCCACCCGCTGATATGCCTTTCGGCGATGGCGTCAACTTGAGAAAAGCCGGGGGTATTCGAGTCATCGAAATCAAACGTGATTTCTTCACCGTCTATCCAAACCGTGTCGGCCCAAAAATCAAATTCCCCGAAATCCGAGCTTGCAAATCTGTTGAATGTACGGATCCCTAGCCAGGTAAAGTCGCCGTCGACCGGGTCGACCCGATCATCGCTAACACGGTCTCGCAATGCGGGTCTTGAGGAATGATCGTCCTGATACAGAAAAAATAGGGCTAATTCTTGCTTTGAGGTCCATAGCCAATTGACATGTGATAATACGCGCAAGATACCCTCTTCGTCTGAGGGGATTCCGTCGTCTGCAGTAGACACCGGAAAAAGTTGTTGGGAAATTCCGGCTTCGGCATGGATAAACGGTTGGTCGTAAAAGATCCGAACCGCGTCTAGATCATTGTCCCACCACCATTCCCGACGTTCGCGGAAGTTTTGCCGACCCACTTGCAGGCTGACCCCGCTGTTTTCTATATCGCCCCAAAATGCCCACATTTGGCCGCGCCGTAGCAAGGCCTCAGACCCTAATCGAGACGAATTCCCACGGTACAGATTTTGTTCATAGGATGCCTGTCCTTCGAGAAAGAACGCGATATTGGCACTCCAAGGGTAAAATAGTTCCACTTCCGCCTGCGTATCCAACCGAACCCGATCGCGATTTCGATTTGGGTCTAGGTTGAAGTTTCCCCGGTATCGTGGCGTCACGCCGATTTCTCCACCGATGGTAAGCGGTCGGCCGAACAATTCGATTTTCCGTTGTTGGTCCGGTCGGCGGTCATCCTGTTTTCGCGTCAGCAGCAACGCTGGGGATACTTGCCTCGCCGAAATGAGTACCGGAAATCCCATGACATTAGCCAATAGGGCGCCATCCGGAAGTGTTTCAACATCGCTGATGGTCCCCAGAACTTGAATCGTTTTATCGTCGACGATTTCCGACGATCCAGGTTCGAATTGCTTGGCTAGAATCCGGCCTTTTGAAGAAATGATGCCGACGACCTTGATCGCCATGCCATCTTCTAGTCCAGTTTCGGCAATCTGGTCAAACCGCGTACGCGAATTCCACTCAACGGTGACAGGGCCAATAGACAGGGTTTTGTCTGTTAGGTTGAGTTGTTGGATTTGTCCATTCACCCGGCCGGCTCTCGCGTCCCGGCTAACCTTTCGATATTTAAATTTGTAAACGACAACTTTGCCGTCTTTTAGAATTCCGGTTGCCTTAATTCGCCTGTTAAGCAAGTTGACGGCATGGGCGGATTCGATAAATAACCCTATTACGATAAACAATGACAGCAGATGGAAACCAAATCCACCTATTCGAAAATGCAGCCAATTTTTAGGACGATTGGTGGCGGAATGAGTTCTATTCAATTCTAGATTAAAACTAATTGGGCTGAAGGATCCATATAAATGCTTGTTCTTGTTGTTATTCATAGGGTCGCAAACTACCGGATTTGGAACGATGCGTATTGGCTAACTATGCGGCCCGACGATCATTGTAGTAACCAGTCATGTCACTATCGTTAATCTGATCTTACGACCAAAAAGTTCAACACATTTGTTAATTCTGGGTTGGTCATCCAATTAATGTTGAAATCTTTTCTCCCGCCGACCGCTGCTTCAATGATTTGATTTGAACTTTTCCTTAGGCACGTTGGATATACATGTATATTTGTTCGATCAATAAGGTTCCGGTCGTGGATTAAATGGTGGTTAAGTTCGTTGTGTTTTTGCATGGACGGATTGAAGGGCTACCCGGATTGAATATCAATGATGGATAAAAACGATGTCTTAGCGCCAAGAAAAGGGCTTAGTATTATCGGAGTTTATTTTTGAAAACTAATCAGAACTCAGGGGCCGGCCGGTGAAGAAAAGGTTCTTACTTTGGTCAACGCTAATTGGGAATGATTTATGGGCTTGCCGTTGGCAATTGGCGAGCGCTTATACCCTTAGTTTGCTCGCAGCGGGTGCGATTGTTCTTCTTCCTTGGCCGTTGAAGTTGACCATCGATTACGTGCTGGCCGGGAATCCCTTACCGGAATCACTGCACGCGGTACAACGGGTTCTGTCTACAGAGTTCAGCATTGATTCATCAGCGACGAATCTGACGATTCTATTCGCCTGTAGCTACGCGCTGATCGCGTTGACTGCGGCCCTTTTTAGCGCGGCCGATAAACTAATCAGCGCCCGCGTTCGGGAGAAGTTAGTGCTGCTATTTAGGCTAAGGGTTTTGCAGAGATTGCAAAATTTACCTTTGCCGCTGCGATCCAATTACAGCAAAGGTGATCTGGTGTTTCGGATTAGCGGTGACGTCTACCAGTTCGTTCGATTGCTGACCAGAACCATTCCAACAATCTTTCGGCATCTTACGTTGTCTGTGTTTGTAATGGGCGTCATGTTTTGGATCGAGCCATGGTTGGCGCTGGCCGGTTTGGTGATTGTTGGCATCATGGCGTTAATCGTCCTATTTTTTGGTGCTCGCTTGCACGAAGCGTCGCGTGAAAAGCGCTCACAAGAAGGTGTGGTTGCAGGATTTTCCCAGGAAATTATAAAGGCTTTGCCGACTATACAGGCCCTGAGTATTGAAAATCATACCCAACGGCATTTTCATGCCATTAACAAGCGAAGCCTGGCGGCGGGCATTAAACAAGTCCGCGTTGCGGTCGGAATGGAACGCGCGATGCAAGTGGTCAATGGCATCGCTGTGGCATTGATCATGGGTGTATGTGCCCTTTATGTCCTGCGCGGCCAGCTTACAGTCGGTGATATGACCGTGTTTATTGCCTATATCATTCAGTTGCTCAAGCCGGTTGAGAAAATCAATGAACTCGCGTTAGCTGTGAGCCGAGGAATTAGTCGGGGAGAACGGTTGGCGGCATTGTTCGTTGAAATTCCACCGGTCGAAAATTGTTCTGATACAACACCGATTTACCTCTGTGACGGACTGATTGAATTTCGTAACGTAAATTTTGCATACGCTAACCAAAGCTCCGACCCGTTTCGTCTGCGCGATATCAGTTTTAAACTTAAGAAAGGTCAATTGGTTGTGGTATCCGGACCCAGCGGGGGCGGCAAAAGCACGCTTATTGCCCTTCTGTTGAGGCAATTGGAACCTTTGTCGGGTGGAATCTATCTGGATCACAAGCCCTATCCGGAGATTGCGTTACTGTCCCTGCGTAAACAGTTCGCAGTCATGTTGCAACAACATGACCTATTTGCGGGTACGATCCGACAGCTGCTATGGACCCATGATCTTCCAGCGGATGATACCCGCATCTGGCAGGCCCTAAGTTTGGTCGATTTGGACCAATACATTCAGCAATTGCCCGATGAATTGGATACTAATTTGGCTGAGGACGGCATAAACTTAAGCGGGGGGCAGCGTGCTCGGTTCTCATTGGCACGGACCTTATTGTTGGATCGGCCGATTCTGTTGCTAGATGAGCCGTTGGCGAATATTGACACGAAGTCTCAAAAAATAATACTTAACGCGCTGGATCAGATCCGACCCAGTAAAACCTGTTTAGTTATCTCGCACCAACCCATCATAATCGATCGCGCCGATAAGGTATTGATCTTGGAATCAGGTGAATTGACTCAATCAGAATATGGTAATTCGGAAACCGTTGTAGAAGGGCTCGGTTGATGCGATCTCGTTCAGTCTTTGAGCGCTATAGAGAGCGTTTAAACGTTCTGGTCGAAAAATCGTGGTCTAGAAAAATAATTGATATGGCGGTTCAACGTTGGCCTGACTGGGATCATTCATTCGTTTGGAAACGAAGTTTCGGTCGATTGGATCCCGGCGGTTCACCCTATGCGGCGATCCTCTACGAACACCCCCAATGTTCGAGAAACATTTGTTTTGTTGAAATATTTGACGATCAACCGCTCGCCGACCGAAAAACGATTCAATATTTTGATTCGTCGTTGGGCTGGTTACAATTGCGAAGGTTTCCGGATGACCCTTGCCTGACTAAACTGGCCGGAGTGCTTGAAGATGTCGAAGACCTCGAGGTATTACGCTACCGACCGTACAAACGGTGTACATTTCGAGTGTCAAAATCAAACCGTTCCGGGCAGGTATTCGGAAAGATGTTTGCCGACAAAAGGGGTGAACAGATTTACCGGGAAAGCATTGCGTTGTGGGAGGCTGCGAATGATGGTCAGTTACAGTTTGCTGTTGCGGAACCGATGGCTTGGGACCCATCCACCGATACACTGTGGTAACAGACCGTACCCGGCGAATCTGTGATTGATCAGCTATTTAGTTCCGGAGGAAGCCGTATTGCCGAGTGTATCGGCAATGCCGCCGCGAGCCTCACGCAAAGTCGTTTAAAGCCAACCCTAAAATTTGGTGGAGCCGAACAGCTCAAGCGAACGACCAAATATGCGTCTGAACTATCAAGACAAATGCCAGATCTTGCCAATAAGCTCAACCGTATATTGGACAAATTGGAAAAAAACCACCGATTGACCGATAGGCCGCCCAAACCGCTCCACGGAGCGCCACATCCACACCAATGGTTAATATCGGAACAGGGTTTGGGTCTGGTCGACTTTGACCGGGTTTGCGTGGGGGATCCGGAATTGGATGCCGCTACTTTTATCGCCGAAATGGACTTCGAAGACGCAGAAAAGATCCCGGTTGACGAGATCAATGGCTCTTTTTTAGAAGCGTACCAAAAAACAGCAGGATCTTTGGATTCTTGTTTATTGCAGACTTACCGATGTCATAAGCATTTGGCAAAAGCGTTAAAGGCTGTCCGCTCAATTAAAAGCAACGGTGATTGCAAAGCGCGCCGCTATGTTGAGTTTGTGGAAAAGGTGGTGGGAAGTGAATGAGCTTGACTGCGGTGCTACGTTTGTGTTCTAGGTTTTGTCTGTTGGATGTTTTCGTCTTGATGATTAGGAGTCTTCACCGTTTGTTAAATCAACACGTGATTATCAAGGAGAATTGTCGGTGGACTATTCAGGCGTAGTCAAATTCAATACAATCGTGGTAAATATTCCCACAAACTACGCGAGCATTTCAAAATGCTGGATAGCATCGAAATCGTTGGTTCCCCACCCTCATCTCTCATGAATGCGCTTAGTCGGCTGCTGCGTCCATTGATCAAATTATTGATTGCGCATGGCATCGGTTATGCGACATTCTGTAATCTAATAAAGAAGTTGTATGTAGAAACTGCGGCGGATGACTTTGTGATCGAAGGAAGGAAACAGTCGGTCAGTCGGATTTCCTTATTGACCGGTGTGCATAGAAAGGATGTAAAACGTTTACAGGAACACGCGAGACACGATTACGTCGCGCCGAACTCTATTTCTTTGGGTGCACAATTAGTCGCAAAATGGACCAGTTTGCCCAAGTATCAGGACCAAAATGCCCGCCCGCTTTCGTTGCCTCGACTCATCAAAGACGGTGGCGAGTTATCATTCGAAGCCTTGGTTATTTCGGTCAGCAAAGACATCCGCTCGCGTGTCGTTCTGGATGAATGGTTGAGACTGGGTATTGTGCATATGGACGAACGAGACCGGGTGATATTGAACACGAACGCTTTCATTCCGGAAAAGGGCTTTGATGAAAAGGCGTTTTATTTTGGGCAGAATTTACATGATCACATTGCTGCCGGTGTCAGCAATATGTTGGGTGCGGCGCCCGCGTTTCTTGAGCGAAGCGTTTACTATAATCGATTGAATGTCGATGCAGTTGCCGAACTGAACGGATTGGCAAAAAACAAAGGGATGGCACTGCTTCAGGAGTTGAACCGAAAAGCGATTACGTTGGAAGATAACGGTACGATCCGGCAGAAACCGGAACACCGGATGAACTTCGGTATTTATTTTTACGCCGAACCTTGTTCGCCAGATCAGGATGGATGTGAATCGTAAAAGGTTTTGGTTCATGCTACGGGCTATTGGTTTTGTACTAGTTATCTTGTTTGGGTCGACTACTGTAGCAACAGCAGACAATTGTAGATTTGAACCTGGGGGTATAGGCGGCACCGGCCATACAAATCAAGACGGTGGTATCGGAGGTACCGGGCATGAAGATGACACCGGAGGTATTGGCGGTACAGGCCTCCAGGATGAGGGTAGTGGAATTGGTGGCACCGGCCATGGGTCGGGTGATGGCGGTATCGGTGGAACCGGCGATTTGGCCGACGGGGACACAATTGGATTGCTAGGCACGATTTCGGAATTTGCCAGTATTTGCGTCAATGGAGTCGAGGTTCATTTTGATCCAGGCACACCGGTTCAGGTTGACGGCAAGCGGGCTTCACACAAAGCGCTTGCGATTGGTCAGGTTGTCCAGGTTGTTGCAAAAAATGTGGGTAGTCGTGTGGTTGCGCAGAATATCCGGGTCGATCACGCATTATCGGGCCCGATTTCGTCGGTCAATCTTGCCGAGCGACGGATCCAGGTACTGGGACAATCCGTTCGATTCGGCAGCCGCAGCATCGTCACGGACGGTAATATACTACCTATCGATCCCGCTACTCTGGTTAAAGGGCAATTTGTAAAAATTAGCGGTTTGCGCCGCCCTAATGGCGCCGTGATGGCCTCAAGAGTCGAGCGTACAACGCCGTCCAAAGATGTCCGTATCAGTGGCCGGGTGTCTTTTCGTGAGGGCGCAATTGTCAAGGTGGACGACGGAACGCCGATTAATCTGCGTGGTTTATCAGCGGTTTCTCGTGTCCGTAAAGATAACGTTGTATCGGTACGGGGTGTTTTGGAGCAGGGTCAAATCAATGCGAGAGTGGTGGATGTCGAAAGTCCTATCCCGTTTGGCGGTAAGGTCTCCAGGGTTAATATAGAAGGGTACTTGGATCAGGGATCAGAGGGTCGCAATTTGCGATTAGGACTCACTGATCTTTCCATTTCCGATAAAGCTAGGATTATTGGCGGAGATAGATCAACCATTAAAACCGGACGACGGGTAAGGGTTTCCGGGCGTTTGACGACAAAAGGTCGCATAGAGGTTGATGGAATTACCATCGAGCGTGGCTTTGACGAGACGCTAACATTTCCCGGTTCTAATTCATCTGGGAGCCGCAATATTGATTCGAGCGGTTCGGAAAAATCGAGCAGTGGCGAACGCTCAGATCGGTCCGACCGTTCAGAACGGTCCCAACGAAGAGATCGAACTGACCGAAGCGAACGAGGTGATCGGGTGGACAGACCGAATCGTCCAGACAGACCAAACCGTCCAGACAGACCAGTACGGCCTGAACGCCCAGAACGCGCAACGCGACCCGAACGTCCGGAGCGCGTTGTCAGACCTGACCGGCCCGAAAGAATAGATCGGCCGGACCGTTCCGGACGAAATTAGCAGAACTAGCCATATTTCCTAATACAAAAAAAGGGTGTGTAATATGCCAAAGTCTATACATATTTTTTTGTTGGTCGGTACGATTTTTCCAGCGCATGCCGCGCTGGCTGAAGTAAACCCGAACGACGGAAACCAGCCCGAGCAATACTTGGGTAGCCTGAAGTTTACGACAGGTTTTGATTACAGCTCGGGCAACTATGGACAGCCGACAAACACAGAAATATGGTATGTACCCAACACAATAAAATATAACTACGATGCGTGGACGATGAAATTAACCATCCCGTATATCCGAATAACAGGCGCAGGTGGCGTGATCGGGGGTGGTCCTGACGGTCCGATTGTCGGTGTTCCGACACAATTGGTAACCACGACAGAGTCCGGCTTGGGCGATGTCATTTTGAGCGGATCCTATACTTGGTTTTTGGATGATCTACCGTCATTTGAGTTGACTGGCAAAGTTAAAATTCCCACGGCAGATGAAAATAAAGGTTTGGGGACCGGTGAAGCCGACTATACGGTTCAGTTGGACGTCTTTCACTCTATGGGACAATTCTCGCCGTTTGCAACGACTGGGTATCGATTTACCGGTAATCCTGCAGGTATCGAGATAAACGATACGTTTTTCGCATCGTTGGGGATAGGTTACAAGGTCAATGATGAATGGAGTGGAGGCGTGATAGGCGATTACCGCGAAGCGACAACCGATTTCGCTGAAGATTCCTGGGAGTTTGTTTCTTACGCGACCTGGAAGTATGCATCCAAGTTTTCGGTCAATTTGTATGGTGTGGTTGGTTTTAGCACCGGTAGTCCTGACATGGGTATTGGGCTTCAATTGGGATACCAGAAAGAGTTTTGGCACTAGAAAAATACAAATGCTTGAAAATTGGCCGAACCAAATTAGTATTGTTCAGCCTGTTAACAACCGGTCTGTTAACAACCAGCCTGTTTTTTATTGTAGGAGAACTGTTTCTTTTTCTATTCGGTGTTGAACCGATTTATTACAAATTTGATCCGTATGTTGGATTTGCCTCTAACAGCCCACTATTCGTCGAGAAACAAATCGCAGGTGGTCAGAAGGTCGTTGCGACTGCCGAAAACAAAATCCGGTACTTTAACGACCAACGTTTTGCCAAGGAAAAAGCGTCGGGTACATTCAGAATATTTTGTATGGGTGGATCGACCACCTATGGTCGGCCGTTTGATGATCAAACATCTTTCTGCGGCTGGTTGAGAGCCTATCTCACAGCTTTCTACCCGTCACGTTTGTGGGAGGTGATCAACGCGGGTGGAATCAGTTATGCCAGCTACCGGGTTGTGCGATTGATGGAGGAGATTACTCAATACAGTCCGGATCTTTTCATCGTGTACAGTGGTCACAACGAATTTCTTGAGGCACGAACTTACGCTGGCATTATGAGCCAGGTACCATGGCTTGCAGAGTTGGATAATCTATTAAACAGAACCCGAGTGTATACAAGCCTTAAGAACGTAATCAACTATTCCAATTCTACTGGATCTGAAGTGAATCGGATTGGGCGACGTCCTCAGCTGTCCAGCGAAGTCGATGCGCTACTCGATCACAGCATTGGTCCCGACGCGTATCACCGGGATGCTGAATGGCGCGCCGATATTTTAGCACACTATCGTTTCAACTTGAAGCGCATGGCGGAAATCGCTGAGTTGACAGGTACGCAACTCGTTTTTGTCACCCCGGCGTCGAATCTGAAGAATAATTCCCCGTTCAAAAGTGAGCAAGATACCGGATTGACCGGTCAACAGCGACGAGAGTGGTCTGCAATATTTCGTCAAGCCAAACGAGCCAAACGAGACGGATCATGGTTTGAAGCACTAAACTATCTACGACAGGCTGAAGCGATGGACCCAACGAATGCTGATCTTCATTATCATCTTGGCCAGACTTTTTACTCGTTGGGGGATTTCGACAATGCAAAAAAAGCATTCCAGCGGGCCGTCGATGAGGATGTTTGTCCGTTGCGAGCGGTCTCGTCGATGCCATCGATGATCAATGAAGTTGCTGCGCAATATGAGGTGCCCGTGGTCGATTTTATTGGTGTTTTGGAGAATGATTCTTATCGGCAATTCGGCCACAAAATTTTGGGTGAAGCGTATTTCTATGATCATGTGCACCCAGTGATCAAAGCGCATCGAATTCTGGCGATTGCGTTAATGAAGAAATTTGTTGAGATGAGGCTCGTTGAAATCTCACCACTGCGGAACCAGGGAGTGCTTGAAGAGACAACGCACGCGATTATGCGTAAGCTCGATCGTAACGCACAAGGACGGGGGTTGAAAAATTTAGCCAAAGTGTTTAGCTGGGCAGGTAAAGCTGAAGATGCTTCTCGGCTAGCGAAGCGTTCGTTCTCCATACTCGGGCCAGACGCCGAATTGTATTTTATCCTTGGATTAGGCGCCTATACAAGCGGCAATCTGGAACTAGCGATTACTCACTATAAGCAGGCAATCAGTTTAGAACCCGACTACGTAAAAGCATTGAATAATTTGGGTATCTCTCTGGCCGGCGCCGGTCGGTTTGATCAGGCCGTTGTTGCGTATCAGGCGGTTATTCATCTACAGCCAGAACATGCAGACGCCCACGTCAATCTTGGCAACGCTCTCGAGAGAATGAACAAACCTCTAGAGGCCATCGAGCATTATCGTTTGGCTCTTGGTATCAACCCGAACGATCTTAAGCTACAGACACTCTTGTTCAATATTGAGAGCCGTTCTATCAATCAAATGAAAGCAGGATATTGACATTAAAAACATCACCTTGATTGATATATTCGATACGCCCGTTGAGAACGAAGAACGCTAATTCAATATTCTATCCCCTATCGCCTATTTTCAGGCAAAAGCTATACCCGGCGGAACATAGATAAGGACTGAGTGCATCCGTGCGTCTGTCGATCGGTCGGTGTTGTAACTGTACGCAACGTAACCTCTATCCCATTCTGATAACGTGGTCGATCCAGCTTGATATTTTGTGGTCCATCGAGTCGCAAACACTATAAAACGTAAAGTTAAATAATACGAATAAATACGCTTGACGTGGGAAATTATCCCATGTACTATCAACTATAACGTGGAAAAAAATCCCACAAACAGACCATCTTTGGCGACACTTTCACTGACTCGGACGTTGACCAGTAATCGTTGAACCGACGTGGAAAAAGTGCTCTCAATAGCGGCCACAGTTTTATATTAGAGGAACGTGCTATGGACAAACTGTCACCCCAAGTAAAGGTCGGATATTTACTGAAATCTTACCCGGCGAAGCTTAAAGAAGCAGCAGAGACAGAAATTTTGGCTTTGCATAGGAATGGCGTTGCAGTGACAGTTTTTTATCTACGGCAATCTATGGAGAGCAGTATGCAGCCCGTTTTTGATGAAGCAGCCGTGCCAGTAAGAGAGCCGGATTTTTTATCGTGGAAAATCTGTTGGCGAATGATGTTCACGCATAGTTGGGGAATGATACGGCACCCCTGGTGGTACTTAAAAACAACAACATATTTAATTTTGCGCAAGGTGCCTGGTAGAACCCGCGATTTGTTCCATGCTCTGTATTTGAGCGCAGATTTGAAGCGCAGTGGAGTGCAGCATTTGCATATATGCGGTTGTGGCGAACCAGCGGATGTAGCGGAAATCGCCTGTGAATTATCTAGCATTCGATTCAGCATATCGGTTCGTGCTGAGGACTTCTTATTATTGCAACAATTGACGACGAGACGAAATTTGCGAAAACCTCAGTTCATTACAACATCCTGTGAGTATGATCGGCAGTATTTGCAATCGCTTAATACGATCGGGATACCGATACACCGTGTTTATCAAGGCTTGGACGCAGAATGGTTCGAATCCGATTTACTCAAATCTGCATTACCCGATGATCACCGGCTAATTTCCATTCTGAGTATTGGAAAATTGACCAATAAAATGGGGTTTGATTGCCTTATCAAGGCTTGCGCGCACTTGAAAGCGGAGGGTTATCGCTTTCGATGCGATATCGTCGGAACAGGTCCCGACCGGGAATTATTGCAACATTCTCTGAAAAAATATGATCTGACAGGGTTCGTCCACCTGAGGGGCAACATTAGTCCGGCATTACTGAAAGCCGTATTCCAACGCACGAATATATTTGTTCTTCCGTATCGAACCGCTGGTGGTGGCAAGCACCTTGATATTCCGACTGTATTGTTGCAGGCCATGGCCATGGCGATTCCGGTAGTCGCCACAAAGGTGCCCGCGATATCGGAAATAATTGAGCACCAACAAAATGGCGTATTGGTCGAACCCGATTCGGGGCTTAAATTAGCTAAAGAGCTCGTAAAGGTGTTCGAAAACAAACAGTTGAGTAAACGTTTCGGTGATGCAGGCCAAAATACGGTCGAAAAAATGTTTCATATTGATAAAAACATTTTGGGGTTAAAAAGACATCTTCTACATGGATTGGTTATTAATAAGAATTTGAGCGCACTAGAAATTTTCTCTGTTGAATAGACTGAATATTCATGGGCTTAATAAGGAAAAGCTTCTAACTCATTCGGCATAAAAATTTGCTGGTTACCGAGTGACTAAAAAATGGGGGGCGTTAAATGTTGGCTTTCTTACCTTTTAGGTCAGAGGAAAGATTAGTCATATCGCAATCACTCCGACGAACTTAGTATTAATTCTACTTTTTTGACCGGAGTCTTGATCATGAAAAAATCGTTAAGAATGGTAGGCTTTTTGAACCTTGTCTGGCTGTCGGGTTGTGCGACCCATTCGGACTGGACGCCAACGACGGATCCCGGTCGATCACAGAACGATTCTTATCATCGTTCCAATGTTCATCAGCCGTACTACAATCACAACCAACCCCGTTACCCGCATAACACACCTCCAAATTCTGAATATAATAATCAGCCTGCGCATAATCATAACTGTTACCCACCCGCATGTAATATCTATGATTCGTCACCCGGTGACTATCATAAGGATTTGGCCGACTGTCGAGAAGCGGCCTTGCGTTCATCAGGAGGTACCGTCAAAGAAACTGCTACCGGTGCCGTAGTCGGAGGTCTGATTGGGGCAGCTGGTGGTGCTGCAGTTGGGGCAATTGCCGGCGATGCTGGTAAGGGAGCCGCGGTCGGCGCGGCGATTGGTGGAATTGGCGGCGGAGCTAAACAGGGTATCCAGGCGGATGAACAGTATAAACGTGCATATAGTAACTGTATGAGACAGCGAGGGCATAATGTGATCGATTGATCACCGATTTTCAACAGAGTGGCCGAAGAACTCTCCAGAAGGCATTGTCAACTTGCTGAAATTGAGTTAAAAATGTCGTAGATTAATCTCCTACGCTATCAACAGGCGCGCGTAACCTTTTGCCATGTATCAAACGCGCATGAGCAAAACGTCTGATAATGACGCGCTCTCAATAGATGACGACTAATGTTAAACAAATTGTGGACTTGGCTATGTACGGAGAGAAATCGCTTCGCTTATCCGGACGATTTGAATCCTCGTATTTGTCGTTCTTACTGCCTTGTATGCTGATGTGAGCCTTCCGCGCGATTATTGGTATATTGACCTGGCAGTGCAGGATCGAAGGCATGACTTTTTTCCCGGCCGCTCCATAGCTACGTAATTTATCCGTCACGATTTTTCTTGGGGTGCCTTGACGTTTGAACATCTTACGAAAAAAACGCAGGGCGGTTTTTTCGTCGGCTCTGAACGAGGATACCAACAACATCGCGGCCTTGATCGACCGCGCACCGAACATACTGGCGTTGACTGTTAATAGTAAGGAATACTTCATCCATAAACCACGTATCCCCAAGTCTATGTTGTTTCTTGCGAAGCTTCTTAGTTTACTTCAAACTGAATTTCGGACACGATTGACGAACGGTTTCGTAGCTGACGATGATGCCTCGTTCGGCGAATAGGTCGTCGATGTCCCGAAAGCTCAAAGTGAAACGCTGGTAAAGCCAAACAGCATGACTGATGATCTCGGCAGGATAACGATAGCCGTGGTAGGAATTCGGTTGTGTTTTGATGATCGGATTATGCCACAATAATTCCCAGAACTGATAAGTTGACAATCCCGCACAGCATTATCGGACGTTCCGCACACGTTCATTTGATACCTGGCAAAAGGTGACGTGTGCCTGTTGAAAGCAGGGAGGGGTCTAACCTGCCAGATCTTTAATCCAATTTAATCAAGTTGACGAAGTCATGAATAGTCCAGTTTTTCAGCATTTCGTCTTTTCGTCAAGATAAGTTTTTCCTTGACAGATTATATGAATACTCATATAAATAAGGATGGATGAAAAACCAATAAAACCTGTTGTCTGGGTGGGGTCTTCGCATGAGGATTGGAGAACTTTCCCCGATGATGTGCAGGATGTCATGGGTTATGCCCTGCATTTAGCGCAGTGCGGTAACAAAGCAAATAATGTAAAGCCGTTGACAGGTTTTAAAGGGGCTTCTGTGTTGGAAATTACTGACAATTACGATAGCGATACGTACAGGGCTGTTTATACCATGAAGTTTCAGGAGGTTGTTTATATTCTCCATGCTTTTCAAAAGAAAAGTAAAAAAGGCATCGCCACACCCAAAAGCGATATCCGACTTATCGAGCAACGTTTAACGAAAGCGAAGGAATACCATGACGAACACTACACACAGTAATGAAGATAAATTTGTGACCACAGCGCACCCTTTTGAAGGGCTGGAAAATGGTGAAGAACGGCTGGCAAAAGCCCAACTGGCATGGCAAATTAACACCTTGATTAAAGGGCGTGGATTGAAGCAAAAGCCAGCAGCAGAGCTGCTTGGCGTGACACAACCTGAAATTTCACAAATCGCCAATGGCCGCTTGGCTGGGTTTTCATTTGATCGTTTATATCGCTGTTTACACGCACTTGATATGGATGTTGAGATTACCGTAAAAAAACATGTTCCCGTGGGTGATGACACGGCCGGAATACATGTTTCCAGCCTTCAGATTTAAAATTAAAGGCCGTGTGTGATGAGTGAAGTGATCGAAAACATTGTCTCAGGTATGTCAGAAGACATTAAAACCGTTGATGAGGAAATTATGGCCGATGTTTCCGGCGTTGCCCAAGCGCTAGGGCAACTGAGGGCGTTGTCAACTTGTCGGCAGTAAGACAAATAAAGTCGTATCCGGAACCTCCCCTAAAATTAACAGGCACAAGTCACCGCTTGCCATGTATCAAATGCGTGTATGCGGAACGTCCGATAATGACAAGCTTTCAATAGATGACGGCCAACGCGAAACAGATTGTGTACTTGGCTGTGAATAGCAAGAAATCGCTGCGTCTGTCCTGGCGATTTAAAGCGTCGCATCTGTCGTTCTTGTTGTCGGGTATGTTGATGCGAACCTTCCGCTCGATTTTTAGCGTAGCGATCTTGGCAGTGCGTGATCGAAGGCACCACTTCTTTCCGGGCAGCGCCATAGCTTCGTAATTTATCGGTGACAATTTTTCGCGGTGCGCCCTGGCGTTTCAGAATCTTACGGAAAAACCGTAGCGCGGCCCGTTTGTCACGCCGACTCTGAACCAAAATATCGACGACGTCGCCGTCCTGATCAATCGCACGCCAAAGATACTGGCGCTGACCATTAATCGTGAGGAACACTTCATCCGCATACCACGTATCGTCGAGTTTACCTTGTTTTTTTCGAAGTTTCTTGGCGTAGTTCTAACCAAACTTAAGGCACCATTGACGCACGGTTTCATAGGTGACGATGATACCGCGTTCGGCCAAAAGGTCTTCGATATCTCGAAAACTTAATGTGAATCGGTGATAAAGCCAAACCGTATGGCTGATGATCTCGCGTGGGTAACGATAACCATTATAGAAATTCGGTTGTTTTTTCATGTTCCAATTATGCCACGATAAACCCCAGAGCTGATAAGTTGACAATCCCTCCTTCTATAATCCGCAGAAATCTACCATTCTCTTTTTCAGCCCGTTTTGGCTTGTGGCAAGTTTGTGGCAAAAAACGAAATGATCAAATCCTGTTTTTCATGAACTTCTGGGGCTAGAACGTATTTTTCGCCACACGATTTTTCTGTCATTTGTTTTTCCCAAGATTTGTTTCGGTTAACTTTCACTCATGTGAGTCAATGACAAGTTACTAACATAATCCATATTTTTTGTTATTTATCTCCTTGCAACGATCGCAAATGTTAGTTATTTTGTAGTAAGTAACAAAAATCACGACAAATATTACTAACAAACGGATATGGATCAAAAGCAGCGGATAGGAGAGTTCATTCAATGCTCTGTGGGAGAAGAGCGTTACAAGGCTTACATCCCAAAGCCTCTTCCACCTATTCCCCCGTTAAACATGGAGGAACTTTATCCCCTTTTAGACCGTGCCAATACCGCATTGGGCAGGTTGGATGGCATGAGCATGGTTTTACCGGACTCGTCTTTGTTCCTCTATATGTATGTGCGAAAAGAAGCGGTCCTGTCCTCCCAGATTGAAGGAACGCAATCCTCGCTCTCCGATCTCCTGCTTTTTGAAACCAGGGAAGCACCGGGCGCGCCCATGGATGATGTGCAGGAGGTCTCCAATTATGTCGCGGCGATGGATTACGGTTTGGAACGTCTAAAAGAATTTCCTCTTTCTCTTCGCCTCATCCGGGAAATTCATGAAAAGCTTATGACCGGTGCGCGTGGAGGCAACAAAATGCCCGGTAATTTCCGGTCGACTCAAAACTGGATCGGCGGCTTGCGTCCGGGAAATGCGAGCTTTGTACCGCCCCCGCCGGAAAGGCTTATGGAGATGCTGGATCGTTTTGAAAAATTTTTGCACGATGAAACCGTAAAAATTCCCGTGCTGATCAAAGCGGCCTACGCCCATGTCCAGTTTGAAACCATCCACCCGTTTCTGGACGGCAACGGGCGAGCCGGACGATTACTGATTACATTTATTTTGTGCGTGGAAGGGATTTTGAAACAACCGCTTTTATATCTAAGTCTGTATTTCAAAGCCAACCGGCGGGCTTATTACGATCATCTGCAATCCGTACGGGAAACCGGGGACTGGGAAGCCTGGGTCCGGTTTTTTCTGATCGGGGTTATCGATACGGCTAACCAGGCAACCGAAACCGCTCAGGCCATCATAAAATTGTTTGACAGGGACAGGCGTAAAATGGAAGAAGACGGCAAGCCCGCAGCTGCCATATTAAGCATTCATAATTATTTCCAAAATCATCCCATTTCGAATACGACCCGGATAAAGGATACGTGCGATCTGTCTTTGCCTACGGTTCTGCGTTCGCTAGCCAGCCTGGAAAAACTGGGAATAATTGAAGAAATCACTGGTAAGGAACGTCATAAGATTTTTGTTTACAGGGAATATCTGGATATTTTGAGCAAGGGTACGGAACCTTTGAGATATTAGATGTCTCCGGTATGTCTTATGAATTCGACATTCTCGTTATTAGTCGCGTTGAGTCCATTTGGATTGCCGGTCAACCTCCGGATATTCCATTGAAAAATTTAATCCCCCGTACTTATTGTTACAATTAAGGGCTATTAACGTGATATCTTGACGCATTTTAATCCCCATGACACTTTTGCAAGATTGTTATGGGATAAGGGAATAATTTTCGGCGCATGGCTGAGCTAAACCGAACACCTGAACAAAAAGCCCGTGACAACATTGATAGTTTGTTGGAACTGGCGGGCTGGAAGATACAACCCAACAAGAAGATCAATTTCAATGCTGGTTTAGGCGTTGCCGTTCGTGAATACCAGACTAATGTTGGCCCGCCGATTATGTGCTGTTCGTCGATAAAAAAGCCGTGGGCGTCATTGAGGCGAAGCCGGACGATTGGGGGCAAAAGATCACGACTGTTGAGGAGCAATCTGGCGGCTATTCCGCAGCCAGGCTCAAATGGGTCAATAACTGTACGTCGTCAAAACCTTTTGGACAGATCGAGTCTTAATTTAAGAGACACTTCAGTTCATCGGGTTGCGTAAATAGCCTGATTATCGTAATGGATTTTTCTTCGCATCGCTAAAGTGTTTAATTTAATCTGTTCTCGTTGATCGAGTATTGCTTGCCCTCGACCATAAAACACATCGGAGGGTGTCAGGTTTTCCAGCGACTCATGGTAGCGTTCATGATTGTAATAATTTACAAAGCCCAAAAGCTGTTCCTGTAGTTCGCAGGGCAAATAATAATTCTCGAGCAGTATCTGGTTTTTCATCGACCGGTGCCAGCGTTCGATCTTGCCTTGAGTCTGTGGATGATAAGGTCTCCCACGTGTATTGATTCCTTCCCGGCGACACAGCTCGGCGATGCTCTGTTCACCTCGAAGACCTTCCAATACGATACGAATTTTTTCTTCAGCAGAATAATGGCGTCGGGTGGCCCGACGGATATCTCGAACGGTTTTTTCTGCGCTGCTTTTCTTGGTCATCATCGTTTCCTCTTTGAGTTAACGATGAACTAAAACTGTCTCTTAGGCAATCAAGCTAATCTGTCCAACTTGGGCTGACGGGGTACAGCTGGGGGATTAAGAAAAGGCAATTGAATACCATGAAAAATCCCTAGTCAGTCGTCTCAAAACCTATGGGGCTGATCATCCGAGTGTGGTTTAAAACTGGAATAATCTCGGAAATGCCTGGTATGCGTTGTGCGAATACTCCGAAGAAGCCCTTGCTAGTGATATTAAAAACTATGGCGAAAACCATCCGTAAACGAAACATGATCGAAATCTTTTAACCGCTGCAAGGGAACAGTTGGAGCGTGGATTAGTTGGCGGTATTTTGGGAAATAGTAATAATCCTGACTCGATAGCAATATCACCGTTTGTTTGGGACACGGTATATGCATTTGTATACAGTATATTAGGCATGGTACTTTATTCTTTTGGAATGCTTGTTAGAAAAATACACAAAGGTAGTATTGGAATTTCAGCATCTAACAATCATTTTTTACAGAAATATTATTTTCCTGTTTATTTGGGGGTTCCATTTGTACTGATCCTTGGAGAGGCAGTAATGATTTATTCGGGATACCAGCGCATAGCTCCATTAAAAATATATCCGTTGCTTTTGGTGGGGTGCCTTATCAAGGTTCATAGTGGGGTTTTGTTAACTGGATTTGTGTAGGGAGAACGGTACCCGGTCTTGCAATCACGCATTTTTGATGATTATAAAAGTTATAATCTCATTTAATGGCTTCGGCTTCGTCAACTTGATGAAGTTGGATTAAAAATCTGGCAGATTAGACCACTCCCTGTTTTAAACTGACACACGTCGCCTTTTGCCAGGTATCGCCGAGTTAGCCTTGCTTATTCCGAAGCTTCTTGGCGTAGTTCAGACCGAATTTCTGAAACCATTGGCGAACGGTTTCGTAACTAACGATGATACGGCGTTCGGCCAGCAGGTCTTCAATGTCGCGTAGCCGCTTGGCGGAGCGGCGCGACTTAACTGATGATCTCGGGTGGAAAGCGATGTCCATGATATTGTGAGTGACATTTCATGCCGGTATTATGGCTGAGCAGTGTTCAACTTGTCAGTGCCGTCCAGACTATTGGCATTTTGTCCCATTCGTCAAGATAAGTTTTTTTCTTTTGCTTGAACCGGAAATTACATTACAATGGTAGCAACAGGTGCAACCTTTTGGCAACAAAGATGGCAAAAATGACAACGATGGGCGTTAAACTTGATGAAGAGATCAAATCCCGTTTGAAGTCTCTCGGCGAACGCCGGGACCGGACACCCCACTGGCTCATGAAAAAAGCCATTACCGATTTTCTGGACAGGGAAGAGGCGTTAGAAAAGAGGAACCGGGAAGCCGATGAAGCCTTGGAAGAATATCAAAGCACAAGCCAATATGTCAGCCACGAAACCATGGATGCATGGCTTGAGACGTGGGGTAGCGACAAGGAAGGCCCATGCCCGGAACTCAAAAACTGACCCTTGTTTGGTCACCTGCGGCTCGGCGCGACCTCATTCGGCTTCGGGAATTTATCGAACCGCACAACCCGAATGCCGCGCGGCGGTCTTCCGAAAAAATCCGTATGGCGACAAGGCTTATACTGGATAATCCGGGTATTGGAACACGGATAGAGGGTAGGGAAGACTGTGAGTTTTTTACACCCTTTGGGCGATACGGATACATTCTGCGCTATGTCATCATCGGACAAGAAATTGTCATCTTGAGAATCTGGCATACCCGCGAAGATCGCTAAAAACCGGGCATTTCACCAGTAAAAATACCAACGAACTGACGGTCACCCAAAAAACCACCTAAAATAAGCACGCAAGTTATTGTTACTATTAGCCCGATTTCGTAGAAGCACCTAAAATAAATCTTGTAACTCATTGAATTTATTACGTTCTGCTTGTGACTGAAAATCCTCGTGTCGACAGTTCGATTCTGTCCCTGGCCACCATTTAATCAGTGATGAGGCCCGTTTTAAATCCTTGCCAATTTCCCCTCGCTTAAATTTTGCGGAAAGCCATTGAGCTAATAACCGCTACGCTGCCGTATTATACTCAGTTCTGGCTACTGTGCTTTGTGTTTGCAAAGGCTGTTTGCCGATTCAATCCGAGGGGGTGATTCTGCAGTTGAATCATATGGTGTGATCTGCCAAACCGATGAAGCAAAAGGTTGAGCCGCTACAATATGTCATCCACCGGTGCGCTTGTCGATGTGCCGGAAGGCCGCTCGTTTGAAAAGGTCTAGTACGAAATTGATTCCATTACTTATATTTAGCTCGGGCTTGTTCGTGATTCCCGATTTTTTTATAAAGCTATGATAGGAGCAGGATTGAGGCATCGATGCCACGAAAAAAGCCAGTCTTGGAAAGCTGGAGTTGGCGTAATGCCATAAGTCCGGCGACTTATGCCGCGGGCGTGTCCTGCGCGCGATCGTTTCGCACTGTATATTTGGATTAGCGAGTGCGTTCCGTCTAGCAGGTGTATCGGGTAAACTGCAATATAGCTCACGATTGGTCTTTTCAAACAGGCCGCGCAGTACTTCGATATTTAGAGATTGTTTTTCTGTTTCCGTGATCATCCTACACATTTTTTCTACTGGAAACGTAGCAACTAGGATGTTTTTGCGGTCCAGAAAATAGAATCAGAAAGGCCAGAGGCGGGCTATGAAGGGTAAAGAAATTGCCGAAGAACAGCCACTTGGCAATACCTCGAATTAAAACTGTCTCTTAGGCTATGTGGCCCAACTTGGAATGCATGGGTATAAAGGTGGGGATAAAGAAAGAAAAAATTATGTTTTGGAATCCAATAGTACGCGGCGCCAAGACTACGGTTGATTGGAACACCAACCAGAATCTAGCGCGAGACAGGTGTTGTGAGCGGGTAAGATTTAATGGCGCACAAGTCCGTCTGTCGCGAAGGCGGCCTCACTACACGCACTTCACGAATTCACCACTTTGGCCCACCCATGTTGTGGTTTCATCTTCAAGACTTCAACAAGCCGTCAATATACGATGAAATTTTTACGTGAGGTAGAATGGATGTACGGGTAACTCGGGCCGCTCATCGGGCTTGCTGCCTTGCTAGCATAGCGCAACAGTTGCGCGCACTAGAGACAGCTAGCCCGAGAACTAGCTGTTCGGATCTTACTAACTATTACCCGCCTCTGTTACCTCTACCGTCACCAGCTGGGCCATAATTTTTATTCATTTGACCGTACTGACCTCCATCATGGGGTTTTTGTCCGTCACCATCTGGAGAATTGCCGCATCCGACAAAACCTAGTGTCAGCATTACAACTACAGCGATGCTCAACAACTTTTTCATAATATCCTCCTCAATCAAGAAAAATTTGAATTTATAATACTGTGCTCTATGGCACGCTGTAGTTATAATCAATTTCAGAATAGATTGCAACAATTCAATACGTTCGTCGGCATCGAGGTTCAAAGCCAACATTGTATTGGCTGACAAGTGAGACAAAAATGTGATTGACAGAAGTTAAAATATGGGATGGTAGCTGTAAGCCAAACGTTTTTAATTTACCGTGTTTGCATTAGGCGCAGGCCTTAAGTTCAATTATTGAATTGGCTAGAGAGTTTAGCACCGATATACATTGTTTTCGGAAAAATACGTGTTAGGAATATCTATCTGCATTCGGTTATTTTTCCAAATCACAGAGCCTATAGTTTTCCATTGACCAGACAAATTTTGTTTCTGGAGATTGTGGCGCCAAGTCATGGGTACGCATATGCGCTTCATTTTAATTAAGAATTTGGAATGGTTGGTCGAAACGCCCATTTTTGGTGCCCAAAAAGCGGTGACTTTTCGAACGAATTTGTAAAGCCGATCTTTTTCAAAGATGGGGCGTACCGCTACATTAGCCCACATGGAATGAACTCGGCCCCAATTGGGGGCAATAAATCTTCCTTGTTGATTTACGAAAGGTAACCATCGTTCTTGCCCGTCATCAGATAAATAAGTGAGCGCTAAGATTCTGTTATAGCCTGAAAAGTGTTCGTCCATGTATAGTGCGTGAGGTGTAATGCCTAATAGTGTGTGGGATAGCGAAGTTGTAATATTGCTTACATCGGTGATCGCTCGTGTTAAGGCTGTAACTCGAGTGTCGATATTTAACCGGTAGATAAGTCCATAATAGATCGTACAGTTCAATTGTAACAATAAGATTACACCAAAAAATCGATAGAGTGACTGAGCTTGCCGGTGTAAATTGTTCGGATTAAAAGTATCTGTTTGGGCTAAAGAGTCTTCCTCGGCATAGCGCTTATTCGAATGGACTAATGACGTGGATTTTGAACTGATTCGTTTATTTGCTTCGGATTTATCGTAAATTTTTCGGATAAGGAAATTGAATATCGGAAATCTGAATAATAGCCCTATTGGCGCCGTATAACGCATTTGGTAAAGGATCGAGATCAAAGCCTGGGAATCCCTACGTTTGATGCCTTTATCATCCAATATATAGAGCGTATCGGCGCAAAACCTGGATTGTTCGGGTTCATGCTTTTTGTGTTCTATAGGGTGTAAATCAAATGAATTTAGTATATCGAAATGTTTGACTATGATGGCAAATCGCCATGCCGGTGGAGACTGTGGATCAAAATACAAGTTGGTGCGGTTCGATCGGACGGAAATAGCTTTTTTAATCCGGGGCCACCAGGAAATAGGTACTAACAATGTATAGTGCACCAACATTCCGAATCCAAAGGGATAGATGTTCAAAGAAAGAATGATGCCAATATGGAAAATAATACCGATGATCAGGAGGGGTATACGAAACTTCTTAAAATAACAGAGAAAAACAAAGCAAAATTGGAATAATATTAACGAATATCCAAATGTCATTTGTAGCCATTTGATATTTAGTAGCCAGCCCATGTCCAATGCAGAAATATAATACGGCATTGTTGACGGCAACCATGTGCCGAGTCCGTTTCGCCAAAATTCGGAAAAAAGTTTATGTAGCGCGGCGTCGAAATATAAAAGGCCGAGTGAGATCGCTAGGGGTGCGTAATAACTAAGAACTGGTACTTTGTTAGTGGTGAGCAGCGTATGCTGTATAGTCCCGTTGAGTTTTAGTCTTAAGCTGTCGATCGAGATGTTGTTGCCGGCGGGTAGAAAAATTAGTAAAAAGCTGCTGCTCGTCATCAGCTGGTCAAATCCGCCGTCGAAATCATGCCACATGGGTGTAAAAATTAGAAAGGCGACCCAAAAGAGGTAATTCAGTATTGCGTTTAAGCGGGTATGAAATCCAATCGTCAACATAATAGAGACGATAGCCCAGGAGATTAACGCAATATCTATATGCGGTGTGGCGGAATCAATATAAGGTATATCGTCAAAAATCAGATGTCTGAAATAATATAAGAATATGATCTCTTGGATGATGACTAGGCCAAAACAGATGCGAAATACACCCAGTCCAGTACCGGAAATTTTTTTCTCTAGGCCGCGCTCAATTAAGCTAAGTATTCGCTTGTTCATGATAGAGAATGGGGGGCAGATTGTGTGGATTGTCGCTTTGAGTGGATTGCGACTCGCTTGAAATCGAATAGGCTGAAACGGTAGACGGGCCGACTAATCCATACTGCTGAGCACAGAAACGGATAATCCGATTTTTACTTGGGGTTCAACGTTTTGATTGTTGTGCGCTGGGGATGGGGCTGATACGCATAAGACTGATGGGGCGGACTTTTACCACATGTGGCCGATTTTTATTCTCTTGCAAAGATTGAAATCGTTATTCCACATGTGGCTTCGTAAAGACTTACTCTTGATCGTCGTCGTCTTTCATTGTCCATTTGAACAAGAACCAACCGCCAACGAGTACAGCAACAAATATAACTGCGTTAACTGGGTCTTTTAGGGCTTCAACCCCGTCTAAAATAGCTCCCATTTTGCGTACCTTTTTTTGTTTAAAAAATAGTTGAAATTCTTTTGATAGCGATAGAATCAATCACCACTATGCGGCAGAGAGTATACCGGTAATCCGTTTAATGTCAATATACAGACCTGCAGTTTCACTCTGTTGTGATGAGGTAGACTTGTCGATTTTGCATCGTTTACTTAAAGTCCTGCTTACTCAAAATCTTTATTACCATCCTCATAATTTTCAGTGGTTTTTATGGGTTTCTGAGGTTTTATAAATGCTGTATCGCTAGGTTAACCAGTAGAACCAGTAATGCTACAAAAGCTAATGTAGAAATCAAGCCTGCTAGTAGAAATAGCTTGGGTGACCCGTGCTTAAAATCTCGACATCGAATCTCATTTGTTTGGACACCAAGCCCGGCGGATAAAACACTGATAAAGGTCTTAAATAGCGAAACATCGTTTTTGCCGTCGTTGTGCTGAAGTTTTGAATCATGAGGAATTTGATGGCTTATCGCTTTATGTTTGTCATTAGTGTTTAAATTTTGCTTCCTGGGAGTCATTGCTTTTCAAAGAACATGAATTCACCAGATCCCTGTCTAAGAGTCATCTTATTACCTTCTCTTTCTATGAGGTGGTAGGTCAATTTTTTTCCAGGTCTACCGGGTACGCCCGCAAGGATCTTTCCATCTTTGATTTCATATTTTACTTTTACACTAAATTCATCAATTTTAGTCGCATATGGCCCGGTTCCACTATCGTAAGCAGCGGTTGACACCAAGGTTCCGTCCTTGCGAAATTGCCATGATTGTTGTGATGAATATTGTTCCCCGTCTAGTTTTCGAGCGGTCCCCGTAAGTTTCCAAGAACCGACAATTACCGAGCTGTCCTTTACCGGTATAGATTCCGCTATGCTAATTGAAAAAATACTTGATGCGAACAGTATCAACAAAGCGTTAAGAAGAGTGCTTTTTCTCATAGGTATTCCTCGATAAATTTAAGAGCTATTGGGTGTAAGACAATCGGTCACATTGTCTCATTTACGTTTTTGATATTTCTCTGAAAATAATTGGATAAGCTAGATTCGGCTATCTGAAAGCAGCAAATAATAAGGTAAGTTCGCGAACAAAAGCAAACACGGGCATTGTAGGTCAGATTACCGCTAATGCGCCGTGAATTCTTGTTACGGGTCAGAATCTTTGACTACATATCAATGTTAACAGCTAAGGGTGTGAATATCGCAATGCGGAATCAAAATTAATTTTGATAAACTGAAGCCTTTTGGGAAACTGGGGAATCGGGCCCGGTTCGCAATCAGCTCTTCGCAAGTTAACGGCGAGAGTAGGAGGTACGTGTTAAGGTAATTGGATTCCCCAGTATCCCGTTTCGGATTGACGTATGTACAATTCGACCAATACAGGGGATAGGAATACGAACCTTAAGTAAGATATTAGTCAAATTCGCCGTCGTTCAATCGACAGAATCGCATTTCGTATGTTTCGATTTTTTCAAAATTTATTCCATTGGTGCGACGTACACCTGTGATCCATTACCGGTTTGGACGTAGACCTGGGAACTGTGGGTTAAAATTAGACTGAGCATTTGAGATTGGATTAACGAATGTTGAAGTATAGAATAAAAAGTTTTCTCAATACTGGACGCCAGTCAGACTAAATCTGTGACAATGCCAAACGCCACATCAGAAAAAATCGATTTCACGTCAATACTGAACCAACGGATTCTATTCTTGGATGGGGCGATGGGAACCATGATTCAAAGCTACAAATTGGAAGAAAGCGACTATAGGGGAGAACGTTTTTCGACATGGGAATGTGATTTAAAAGGTAATAATGACCTTTTATCTTTAACCCAACCTGAAATTATCAAAGCCATACATACCGCGTATTTGGAATCCGGTGCTGACATCATTGAAACCAATACGTTTAATTCAACGCGAATCGCGATGGCTGATTATTCGATGGAATCTCTGGCATACGAAATCAATTTGGAATCGGCCCGGTTAGCACGTGAAGCAGCCAAGGCGGTGACCAGTAGGACGCCAGACCGGCCGCGTTTTGTTGCTGGTGTTATTGGACCTACAAACCGGACCGCTTCATTATCCCCAGATGTTAACGACCCGGGCTTTCGCAACGTAAGCTACGATGACTTGGTTGATGCGTACTACGAATCTACACAAGGGTTGGTGGAAGGTGGGGCCGATCTAATATTGATCGAGACCATATTTGATACCTTGAATGCCAAAGCTGCAATTTTCGCGGTAGAAAAGTTTTTCGATGATACTAAGACCCGTTTACCGGTCATGATCTCGGGAACCATCACGGATTCTTCCGGCCGAACCTTGTCTGGACAGACAACTGAAGCATTTTGGAATTCTCTGAACCACGCGAATCCGGTTAGTATTGGCTTAAATTGCGCGTTGGGTGCACAAGAGCTCCGTCAATACATAGAAGAGTTGTCTACTATTGCAAATACGTATGTATCGGCCCACCCAAACGCAGGCCTACCCAATGAATTTGGAGAGTATGATGAATCTCCGGAAGATATGGCCAAAGAAATTGCTGAGTGGGCCGAAAGCGGATTTTTGAATATTGTAGGTGGGTGTTGCGGAACCACCCCTCAACACATCGAAGCGATACGCGAATCCGTGAGTAAATTCTCGCCTAGGCTTGTTCCTGATATACCTGTTCAGTGTCGACTCTCTGGTTTGGAACCGATGCATATTGGATCTGACACGCTGTTTGTAAATGTTGGTGAACGAACAAATGTTACCGGTTCGGCTCGATTTAGACGCCTGATAAAAGATGATGATTTTGAAGCGGCGTTGGACGTTGCCCGGCAGCAAGTCGAAGCAGGTGCGCAGATGATCGACGTCAATATGGACGAGGGAATGTTGGAGTCTAAAGAAGCGATGGTGCGGTTTCTAAACTTGATCGCGTCTGAACCCGATATTTCGCGGGTTCCCATTATGATTGATTCTTCTAAATGGGATATTCTCGAAGCTGGATTAAAGTGTGTCCAGGGAAAAGGTGTTGTCAATTCAATTTCGATGAAGGAAGGTGAGGAAACCTTCATTCGGCAAGCGAAACTGGTGCGGAGGTACGGTGCCGCGGCGGTCGTTATGGCGTTTGACGAAAAAGGTCAAGCCGATACGATCCAGCGTAAAGTTGAAATATGTACACGGGCATATCATATTCTGATTGACCAAGTAGGATTTCCACCGCAGGACATTATTTTTGATCCAAATATTTTTGCGATAGCAACCGGTATCGAAGAACACAATGAGTATGGTTTGGCGTATATTGAAGCGACTCGCCAGATTAAGCATTCTCTGCGATATGCGATGGTGTCCGGTGGTGTATCAAACGTTTCATTTTCGTTTCGCGGAAACGATCCGGTACGCGAAGCTATTCATGCGGTTTTCTTGTATCACGCAATTCACGCCGGTATGGACATGGGAATTGTTAATGCTGGTCAATTAGCGATTTATGATGAGATATCGGAAGAGCTGCGCGAGCGAGTTGAAGACGTCGTATTGAACAGACGGGATGACTCAACCGAACGATTACTTGAGGTTGCTGAAAAATATCGGGGCGATGGCAGTGTTATCGACCAGAAGGAAAATCTGGAATGGCGACAGTGGCCTATTAATAAGCGTTTGGAACATGCTTTGGTGAAAGGGGTTGCAGACTTTATAGAAGAAGATACAGAAGAAGCGCGGCAATTGGCTGAAAAGCCGTTACACGTTATTGAAGGGCCGTTGATGGCCGGGATGAACGTGGTTGGCGATCTTTTTGGTGACGGTAAAATGTTTTTACCGCAAGTAGTTAAATCCGCCCGGGTAATGAAGAAAGCGGTTGCTTATTTATTACCGTTTATGGAAATGGAAACTGGGGAGGATGTTCAGTCCAACGGCAAAATTTTAATGGCCACGGTCAAAGGCGATGTACATGATATCGGTAAGAATATTGTAGGTGTTGTACTGCAATGTAACGGGTACGAGGTTATCGACTTGGGCGTTATGGTACCTGCGGACACAATATTGAAAACTGCTCGGGACGAAAAGGTGGATGTTATTGGATTGAGTGGCCTGATCACACCTTCGCTAGATGAGATGGTGCATATGGCTAAGGAGATGGAACGTTTGGGTTTTGATATCCCGTTGCTAATTGGCGGTGCGACGACTTCTAGAGCACATACGGCAGTGAAAATTGAACAAAATTATCACGGACCCACGGTTTATGTTACGGATGCATCGCGCAGTGTTGGTATTACCGGGAAACTTTTGAGCCATACCGATAAAGATACGTTTGTCCAAGACATTCGTGCCGAATATGAAGAGGTTCGTAAGCGGCATATAGGACGGAAGAAGAAAGTAAAACAACATCCCATCCAAACTGCACGGGAAAATAAATTTAATGGTCATTCGAATGGGGCTGACATTCCAAAGCCATTATTTTTGGGTACAAAGGTTATTAATGATTATCCGTTAGACGAAATCGTAGACTATATTGATTGGTCGCCATTTTTCCATACTTGGGAACTTGCTGGGAGTTATCCGAAAATATTCAATGATGAAATTGTCGGTGAAGAGGCTCGGCATTTATTTGATGACGCTAACGCGATGCTGGATCAACTCGTTTCGGAAAAATGGCTGCAAGCGCGCGCGGTCATAGGGTTTTTTCCCGCCAACAGTCAAGGTGATGATATTGTTGTATATACTGACCAAAGTCGAACTGAGTCTAGAGCATTGCTGAGGAATCTACGACAGCAAAATATTAAGCCACCTGGGCGACCAAATTACTGTTTATCCGATTTTGTTGCGCCTGTCGAAGGTGGCATCGACGATTACGTAGGTGGATTCGCGGTAACGGCGGGTCTTGGAATTGAGTCACAGCTTGAGGTCTTCGAAAAAGATCATAACGATTATAATGCGATTATGCTCAAAGCACTGGCCGATCGTTTGGCAGAAGCATTCGCAGAAGTGATGCACAAACGGGTTAGAAAGGAATTTTGGGGATACGCTACCGAAGAAGACTTGTCTGTAGACGAACTGATTCGCGAAAACTATGCCGGTATTCGTCCTGCCCCGGGGTATCCTGCATGCCCGGATCACACCGAAAAAGAAACACTTTTTGATTTGCTGAAGGTTGAAGCGAATACCGGTATTTCATTGACCGAAAGTTTTGCAATGTATCCAGCTGCTTCGGTTTCAGGATGGTATTTTTCCCATCCAGATGCGCAATATTTTAATGTTGGCAAACTCGGCAGAGACCAAATTGTTGATTATTGTAAACGTAAACAGCTCGTGCAAAAGGAGGTCGAACGTTGGTTGGGGCCCAATTTGGCATACGAACCTGACTAAGCGATTTGTATTATTGATTCAAGCCGAGAGTTGCATGGTATCGGATGGTTCTAGAAATAGTGGTAAAGACTGAATGTATCAGGTGTATTTGTTCGGAACAGCCGGTTGCCATTTGTGTGAAGATGCGGAAAAGTTACTGCAAAGAGTTATTGTTAACAATACTGTCGAGTTCGAGTTGTGCGAGATAGATATCGCAAGTGATGAGTTGCTGCTAGAGCGATACGAGGTGCTAATTCCGGTAATAAAAAGAAGCGATACCGGAGGAGAATTGAATTGGCCTTTCGACTCTCCTCAACTAATGACATTCTTAAAATAATTTTGAGAGAAAATTATTTTGGCCAGGTTGGGTTATAGGTTTTTTCGCTAATTGTCAAACTCGTGATAAAAATCACATTGAAACTGTACGCGTCTCTATCTGACTACCTTCCAACAGGTACTATACGGCATAGTGTAGAAGTGGAGATTGCGGAGAACGAGTCACCCCACCAAGTATTGGATAGGTTCAATGTTCCGCGACGGTTAGTACATTTGGTTTTGCTGAACGGTGTCTATCTCGAAATGGGAAAAAGGGATGAAGCGCGGTTTATCGAAGGAGATACCCTGGCAATTTGGCCACCGGTTGCAGGCGGTTAGCTTCTATCCTGTCGTGGAATTAAATGGCTGATTCTTGCGTTATTAGGCGTGAAATGGGGTTGGGACATAAAGACCTATTTCGTGGAATCCCGATAGCGGCTACGTCGGAAAATTATTCCATAGACGACAAAGAAATTACCATTCAAGAAGGCGATGGAATAGTTCGCATATTGTATTCAAAAGAACGGCAACGTCGGATAGGTGCCTTAATTTTACCGGTGACCTTCTTAAGTTTCAGTTTTTCAGATCTGAATGAAACCGAAATAAATCGCTTTATGCAACGGTTCGATCTTAGTTTTAGACGGGGCGGCGGCTAACTTTTGAAACCTCCCAAAATGAATTTGGCATACTCGCTAAACCATGATGTAGTTGGTTTATGATAAAGAATGGAAGTTAAGAAACTGTTTGAATCATTTAGTAAACCTGGGGAATTGGTTTGGATTGGTCTACGCGCCGAACGCGGTGGACCTATTGTCAGTGTTGATGAAGTTTTAGCTTCGGAGAAACAAGGTTTGGTGGGCGATCATTATCATGGAAATAATAAGAAAAGGCAGGTAACGCTGGTCCAGCAGGAACATTTGGAGGTTGTGGAATCTATAGTTGGGCGTGCGGTTTGCCCATCAGATATGAGAAGGAATTTAGTGGTTCGCGGCATTAATTTACTCACATTAAAAAAAAGCCGTTTTCGTATAGGTTCGGTATTGTTAGAAGCTACGGGATTGTGCCAGCCTTGCTCGAAAATGGAAAATAACTTAGGCCCAGGGGGATTCAACGCTATGCGAGGCCATGGCGGAATAACGGCCCGTGTCATAGAAGACGGAATATTGCGGCCCGGAGATACCATCCTTCCACAACAATTGGATCTGTTTACAAATTAACCGAATTTGGCGATCCAATCTAGACTGTCGTTAGTTATACCGATTGGTTTGTATTCGGCGCCTAGAAATCCATCGTAGTCCAAATCGGCAATGCATTTAAATAGCGATGAAAAATCTATTTCGCCGGTGCCCGGTTGACCACGTCCTGGTGCATCTGCAAATTGAATATGGCCGATTTTGTCCCAATGTTCAGCGATAAATTTGATCGGCTCTTCTCCCATCATATACATATGGTAGATATCATATTGCATATAGAGATTGGGGTGGTCAATGTCGTTAATCAAGTTCAGCATCTGTTGGCCGCTGCTTATTATAAAACCGGGCATGTCTTTGTTGTTTACGGCTTCAAAGACGGTACGGATGCCATATCCCGCGAACATTTCTGCGGTAAACCCTAGATTGCCCTTGAAGGTTTCTAGATAAATCTCCAAACGTTCAGCGTGGGAGCAGCGTCCTGCTAAAACGTTGATCAATCTAGGGGATAGTACTTTTGCATATTCTGCAGCAATATCGACTGCCTCTATAAATGCTTCGCGTTTTTCAGGTACCGCGGCCAGTCCCTCACCGCCTGCCATCAAGTTATCCGCGCTAATATTAAAAAGAGCTAGTTCCACCTCAGCCTCATCCATTGCGACTTTTAAAACTCGTGGTGGGATTTGGTACGGAAACTGAATTTCTACCCAGTCGAAACCGTGTTGTTTGGCCGCCTTAAAGCGGTCTATCATTGGAAGTTCGGTGAACAGTAGGCTGAGATTTGCGGAAAAGTGCAGCATGGTCATGCCTCGAAGAATTGGGTATTACTAAATAACGATATTCTCTATGATCCAAATCGCTTCATGCTCTTTTACTTAATTTGGCGGTTCAGAATACAGCCTAATCAAGGTTGACGGGTCTTTGTCGGCATAACCATTATCGGCGTGGAGTTGCATCAGTTGTGCTGCCAAGCCTGACATTGGGATGGCTTTGGCCTGCGCTCGTGATAGGTCGACCGCCATATTTAAATCCTTCGCCAAGGTCTTGACTCTCCATTTAACCGGCTCAAACTTATTTTTTGCCATTTGTGGTCCAAGGATCTGTAATGGTTTCGAATCTGCAAAACCGTCTGCGAGCGCTTCGGGTATTTTTTCGGCGGATACGCCTGCCCGTTGTGCCAAAGCAATCATTTCCGCGATGACCAATACGTTGCAGCTGACGATCATCTGATTGCAGATTTTGGTCACTTGCCCCGAACCGATATCGCCCATGTGGGTAATGCGTTGACCCAGGGTGGATAGGATGGGCTCGCTTCGTTGTAGGTCGGCTTCTCGGCCTCCAGCCATGATCACCAACGAACCTTGCTCTGCGCCTCCGACACCGCCTGATACCGGGGCGTCAATCCAACGGACGCCACATTGGTTAAAAAGTTGGTCGGCGAAAAGGCGAGATTTTGCCGGGTCAATGCTGGAAAGGTCAATGATCAATTGGTCTTTTCGGCTATTGCTGGCAATGCCGCCATCACCAAAAACGACTTCTTCTACCGCAGTAGTATTGCTAAGACTTAACAAAATTATTTTGGATTGTTGTGCTAAGTTTGCTATGGAATCTGTTTTCAACGCCCCAGCGTTCAATACCGGTGTAAGCTTTTCCGGGGTTCGATTCCACACTGCGACCTGGTATCCTGCGGCAAGCATCCTTAAGACCATTGGTTTCCCCATAAGTCCGATACCTATAAACCCTATCGTTTCTTTTTCGCTGGTCATGATTGATGATTAGCATCACTATTTTCTGAATTCACAATCATAGCATTGTATTAGATGGGGTGGGACCCGGTGTTTTAGCCAATACATAAAGACTGAATAAGGCCTGCATGTGATGATTTTATGAAAATTCTATTGGTAACATTAGGAACAGACGGAGACATAGACCCTTTTATAGCATTGGGTCAGGAACTAAAGGATCGGAATCATCGTGTGATTCTGGTTAGTAACGATTACTTTAAAGATAAAGCAGATCAATTTGGTCTTGAGTTCGTATCTATAGGATCGAAACAGGACTACTTGGACGTGCTGGCGAATCCCGATGTTTGGAATCGTTTTAAGGGATTTCGCCTATTGGTCGATGAGCTGATCTTGCGGGGTATGCGTGATATCTACGAGCAAATCAAGATATTGCATACACCAGATACTATTATTGTTGCTCCCTGCTTTATGTATGGCGCCAGGATTGCGCGCGACAAATTGGGGATTCCGCTTGTGACCGTGGTGTTGCAACCAACCTCGATTTGGACTGACGATCAACCCCCAACGCTGGCATCGTATCCCTGGACCAAGTTTCTACCGGGGTTCGTAAAGCGCAATTTGGCGAAGGGCATAGAGCGGTTTTATTTTGAACCTTTGATCCAACCAGAAACAAATCGATTCAGATCCGAACTAGGTTTGAGTCCGGTCGATAGGGTCTCCACGCATTGGCAATATTCTCCAGATTTAATCCTGGCATTGTTTCCAAAGTGGTTCGGACCTGCCTTGACCCACTCACCGCAACATTTGTTGTTCCCAGGTTTTGTATCGCATGAAAATCCTCATAGTGCCGTTAATGCTGAGTGCTTGGATTTCTTGTTGGCAGGAGACCGCCCCATTGCGTTTACCGCCGGAAGCGGGCACCGACACGCACAAAAATTTTTTCAGGTTGCAGTTGAAGTTTGTCAAAAACTCAATGTGAGAGGGATTCTTCTGACAAAATTTAGTGCAAATTGCCCAACTCAACTTCCCAAATCTATCCTTCATTGTGACTATGCTCCGTTTCTTTCGATTTTTCCGAAGTGTCGGGCTGTGGTCCATCATGGCGGAATTGGGACGACCGGCAAAGCATTAGCCTCTGGCGTACCCCAATTGGTCATGCCGATGGCTTACGATCAACCGGATAATGCCAGGCGTCTTAAATCTCTTGGTATTGCACGATTTTTGAATCCCATGCGTTTTACACCGGATAATGTCGCAACAGAATTGGATAATTTGTTAGGATCCCGTTCAGTGCAGTCGCGGTGTCAAGATCTGGCGGGTCAAATTGATTCCTCGAGTGCATTGGATGTGGCCTGTTCCGCAATTGAGTCAGTGCGCTGTAGGACGAATGAATCTCTATATCAGTAACATTATGCTGTTTGTGTTGAGATTAATGACCAGATTTGCTGGCCGGTAAATAGTATGGCATGTTTCAACAAGCTGCCAAGTGTCATAGAATTCGTGTTGGTTTTTTATAGAGCCCGGATTGAGTGTCTCTCTGAGGCTTTCCATTGTAGAACCTGTTCATGCTATTGCTATTGAATGGGTTATTAAAGCCTCCATTATGGAGCATTGAAATACGGAGTGACCGTGGAACAAACGGGTTATGTTATTTGGAATGCCAGTCCGGATCTTTTTAGTTGGGGACCGATTACGATCCGTTGGTATGGTCTATTTTTTGCCGTGGGCTTTTTTCAGGGTTTTTATATTCTTCAATGGATGTTCAGACGCGAGGGTCGGCGGGTTGAAGATTTGGATGATCTGTTTGTCTATGTTTTTGTCGGTGTTTTAGTGGGTGCTCGTCTTGGACATTGCTTATTCTATGATCCCGTTTACTATTTTAGCCATCCGATTGAGATCCTGAAAATCTGGAATGGTGGGTTGGCCAGTCACGGAGGAGGGATAGGGGTACTTTGTGCGGGGTATTGGTTTGCCCGAAAAAAGCCGGGCTATACTGGTTTATGGATGCTTGATCGAGGGTCGGTTCCGTTGGCGACGGTTTCGTTTTTCATACGTATGGGGAATTTATTTAATTCCGAAATTGTTGGGGTTCCGTCGACCGTTCCTTGGGCCTTTGTTTTTCAGCGGGTTGATTTGATTCCGCGTCACCCGGTTCAGCTGTATGAGGCTTTAAGTTACTTAATTATATCGACGATCATGTTCCTTTGCTATTTACGCTACGCGGGTCGGAAAGCCGATGGATTTCTGATAGGAATTTATTTGGTTCTGTTGTTTTCAGCTCGTTTCTGCCTGGAATTTTTTAAGACCAGGCAAGCTTCGTACACAACCGAAATTCCTATCAGTGTCGGTCAGTGGTTGAGTGTACCGTTTATATTATTGGGCTTTTTTTTATTAATTCGCGCCTATAGATTGGAGCGAAGATAGTCGGTTTCCTGCAGGTAATGGCTTGAACCGATTAGGTTTTGGGGGCTTTGAGGTATTTAATTTTTATGATTGCAGCGACAAGAATAGCAATTGCAACCCCGGAAATTCCGATTATTGAGCCGGTAGATCCGCTATGGGTGTAAAAGGATTTACTCATCAATGGTTTGATAATTCCGTAGGTCCACAACAAGCGGGTTCCCGCGTACAACAAGGCACCTCCAATTGCCCAGGTTGTTGTGTCTTTTGCTAATTTTTCGGCCGCGTGATAAAACCAAAATACAACCAATACACCGCCAATTATACCCAGCATATATATTGCTCCGCGTTAATGTGGACGGTAAGGCGACTCTATCAAAATAGTGGAGAAATGCATAATCTTAGGCGCCCAATCGGTTACGGTCGAATATTCGCAATGGCTACTATTGTGTGTCTTCGATAATCGAAGTATTTGACCAGTTGTTTTAGCGATGCCGGCTTTACCGTTCTTTACGTTGATAAATTTTGTTTTGATTCTGATCGTATTGCTACGCCCGGATATGCTCCAAACATTGACCTCGCCCTGGTTCATGCCAGTCGGGCTGTTAATTATCGGGCTCAGCGGGGTCGTATATTTTGTTGAGCGTTCCAGATATCGCTTGGCTTATGATTTCTTCCTGGTTGGCACGCTCATTGTCTGGTGGATATACTGGCGGGAGGTTTACCAGCCTAATGCGCCAATGTTCAAATTTTACCCAGTTTATTTTTCGATCTTGAGCGTGTTGTTGACAAATTTGATTATCAATCAGAAGCATTGCTTGGATGATGACCAGATCCGGCTAATTCGACTGATTTATGCAAATTTTCTGTTTCGTGCAGATTTGTTGGTTGGTTTAACCTTGGCGAGTTTGTATCTAAGAGACCAGTATGTTTTATACCCGGTGATAGTGTCATTTGTTTATGTCCGCTATGTATTTACCGAATGCTTGGAATTTTCTTAATCAGCGTAAATAAAGCGCAGCCAATCCTAAGAAGGTCACAAAGCCGACGACATCAGTTATCGTCGTTAGTATTACACCCCCCGCCAGCGCTGGGTCTACCCCGACCCTGTGCAACAACATCGGAATCGTGGCGCCAGCGAATGCTGCAACCGTCAGGTTTATGATAAGCGCGCAACCGATTAATACACCAATTATAGGATTATTAAACCAGAGCCCGGCGATGGTCGCGACCATCAGTGCCCAAAAAATGCCGTTCAGAGCGCCAATGGCGAGTTCTTTGCCTACTAGTACCAGTGCGTTGGTCCGGCCGATTTGGTGTAGTGCCAGTCCCCGTATCACCAATGTCAGTGTTTGTGTGCCAGCGATGCCTCCCATACTCGCGACGATAGGCATCAAAATCGCTAGCGCGACCATTTTCTCGATGGTTTGCTCAAACAAACCAATGATTGATGCCGCGACCAGAGCGGTCACCAAATTGATTCCCAACCAAACCGCGCGCCGTTTTGCGCTCAGAGTCACCGGCGCAAACATGTCTTGTTCTTCGTCCAAACCCGCTCGACTCATGACAGAGTGATCGGCCTCGTCGCGAATAACATCGACTACATCGTCGATAGTGATACGCCCGAGAAGTTGACCAGATTCATTGACTACAGGCGCTGAAACCAAATCCTGTTGCTCAAATCGCATTGCGACCTCGTTAGCAGGTAAATCCGCGGGTATTGAATCGATATCCCGGATCATTAATTCGGCTACGTTCATTGTTTCATCGTGGGTCAACAACAGCGCTAACGGCAGTACCCCTAAGTAGGCGTCTTCCCGGTCAACGACGATCAAGCTATCTGTTAGATCCGGAATTTCTCCACGCATGCGTAGATAGCGAAACACAACGTTTAGTGAAACCTGTGGGCTAATTGTCAATGTGTCGGTATTCATCAAACCGCCAGCGGTATGTTCATCATAAGACAATACTGACTCAAGCCGTTGTCGGTCCTGGTTGTCCATTGACTCCAGAACTTGGCGCATTGCCGCTTCTGGTAAGTCATCGACCAGGTCGGCGAGATCATCGTTCTCCAGCGATTCAACAGCATCGACTAGGTCTTCAGTCTTGGTGAACCCGATTAATTCTCTGCGAACTTCTTCGTTCAGTTCTACAAGGGTTTCTCCGCGCAGATCAGAATCGATCAACGGCCATGCGATTTCTCTGTCTGAGGGTTTTAACGCTTCAAATATATGAGCGATCTCAGCGGGATGCATTTTTCTGAGAATTTTGGTGACCTGGCCAAGTTTCCGTTGCCCAAGCCGTTTGGTAATTTTGTGCAAATAGCGCTCGGATTTATCCATCGGTGGTATGGCGGGCATAGCGAGATCTCAGTGAAAAGGGTTATTTTGTAAAAACAAGTTAGTTTATCGGAATTCGATTAGATTTTCGTGGTCCACAGTGGGCCATACCCGTCCAAACTTAACATTAGCCATGTATTCGACATTCCGTTGGTGGGCTAATTAACCGTTTATTGATGCTAAGCGAGGCTTGCAATGTGACTTTTATAGCTCATCCGAAAATCTTGATTAAGCGTTTACGAAGAAGACGTGTAATAGCGGCGGTTGGTTCTATTTTTCGATTGGATTCCCAGCGATTGATCAATCAGCTTGGCTGGTTTGCTCAATTAGAAGAAATATACTCTGACACTAACCAGATCGTTCCGATTTACAAACGATGGTTTGAAGAAAGCAGTCATTACGCTAATAGGCGAATCATATTGTGGGAAGATGGTACGGAGCCGGAGTTGCGTGAATTTTCGGATTGGTATGATCTGATCTTGCAATGGTGACGGGAAACAAATGCGCGGATATGGACGCATGTGACACGGGTAAATTTATCGAGGGTTTGCTTGTTCAGTGTCAAAACATTGTCCGGATAGAAATACCAATATCTTAGGCCAATGTTATGCGGCCCCAAATTGCTCGATAAGAGCATAACGGGGTGCGGTCTTTAGTGAAGTTCGCGATGGCCTACCAAAATATAATATGGCGTATTGCGAAAATTGTTGGCGAGGCATTCTGCTAAATAGACCGATCGGTGTTGTCCGCCCGTGCAGCCAATGGTGATACTGAGATAAGACCGGTTCCCAGACTCAAATCGTGGTACCCATCTTTGTAGAAAGTGCGTGGTGTCTTCCAGATATTCACGGACGTCTGGCATGCTGCTCAGAAATTCGATCACCGGTTTGTCTTTACCGGTGAGTTGCCTTAGAGTCGGTTCCCAGTGAGGGTTAGGCAGGCAACGCGCGTCGAATAAAAAATCGGTATCCATAGGTATACCATTTTTGAAGCCAAAGGATTGAAAAAAAACCGATAAGATTTGGTTGCGTTTACTGCCGATCCGGAGGCGGATGAGTTCTCGTAATTCGTGGACGTTGGTACGTGACGTATCAATCAGCAGGTTGGCCTCTTGAGCAACTGCCTCCAACATTTTACGTTCGGCCTTTATGGCTTCGTTTAACGGATGTGTTTGGTCAGTGAGCGGATGTTTACGGCGAGTTTCGCTGAAGCGCTTCAACAATGTTTCATTGTCGGCCTGGAGGAATAAAATCTCGTATTCAATATTGAGTTGCTTGATGACGTTTAGTATTTCTGGGAAATGCGCCAAACTTGAACTTTGGGTTCGGGAATCGATACCAATTGCGGTTTTTGTATAGGTCCATTCTTCGGTATGTATTACCTGTTGGACAAAGTTGTCTAGTAACGCAACGGGTAGGTTGTCTACGCAATAAAAGCCGCAATCCTCAAGGGTATCTAGCGCTATACTTTTACCTGATCCGGAAAGGCCACTTACGATGATAAGCTTCATCGCTGACCGATGGCATATCTTATTTGATTCATCCGTGACTTTAGCATAATCGGCCTTTGGAGAAAGCGGTGTTGTTCATTAACAACTACCCGTTGCTTAGTTTTAAAGTGATGTCACTATCGGTGATGATCTGTATTCTTTTCCTTATGCTTTCTAACTTGTCGGTCTATTTTGTCGATCAAACCGTCTATCGCAGCATACATATCTTCTTGATGGTCTTCAGCGAATACTTTGGCCCCACTAATCTTGACTGTTGCCTCGGCTTTTTTGTTGATTTTTTCAAGCCCTAAAATTACATGGACGTCTGTTACCTGATCAAAATGGCGTTCGAGCCGTTCGAATTTAGATTCTACATAGTTTCTTAATGCATCGGTCACATCTATATGGTGCCCCGTTACACTTATTTGCATGTTTTTTCCTCCGTAATATCTTCGTCTTGAGTGTTTTACAATCGATTAAATGATACGTTTTCTTTGGTTAGAAGGTGGGATTGACATTGCTTCTCTGTATTTCGCAATGGTTCTACGGGCAACATTAATACCTTTTTCTTTGAGTAGGTTGGAAATCTTATTATCGCTTAGTGGTTTCGCAGCATTTTCATTATCGACTAATTCTTTGATAAAAGCTCGTATTGCGGTTGATGAACATTCTCCTCCGGTGTTTGTGGATACATGGCTGGAAAAGAAAAACTTGAATTCGTAAATGCCGTTAGGGGTATGCATAAATTTTTGCGTAGTTACCCTGGAAATTGTCGATTCGTGCATTTCCACTTCTTCGGCGACGTCCCGCAGCACCATGGGTTTCATGGCTATGGGACCATGGTCTAAAAACTCTTTCTGGCGGTCTACTATACAGCGGGCAACCTTGAGTAGGGTCTCGCTACGACTCTGTAAGCTTTTCAAAAACCATCGAGCTTCTTGTAAGTGGTTCTTCATGCATGTGTTATCTGAACTGTTGTCCGCCCGTTTTATCATTGATGAGTAATACGGATTTACCCTTAGCTTGGGCGCAATGTCCGGATTCAACGTAACATACCAGTTGTCATTGCGTTTGTTTACGAAAACGTCGGGAATTACGTATTGCGAATCGGAACTATCAATACGAGATCCCGGTCTTGGGTCTAGCGATCTAATTAAGCTAATGACTTGTCCCAGTTGTTCGTCGCTCAAGTCTAACAGTCTTTTAAGGCGGCTTTGGTTTTGCGATGCCAAGTGGTCCAGGAAATGGGTAACTAATTCCAGTGCGGTTTCTTTCCAAGGCGTAGACTCAGGAAGTTGGCGTAATTGGATTTGCAGGCAGTCACCCAAATCTAGTGCCGCAACGCCTGGCGGGTCAAAATTTTGTACCCGGTGTAACACAGCGTTAACTTCATCGATTTCAAGCTCTTCGAACTGGTTCAACAAGCCTTGATGGATTTCTTCAATGCCGGTTGCCAGGTAACCGTCGTCGTTTACTGAATCGATAATTGCAGTTGCAATCGCAAGATCGTGGTCGCTGAATTTTGCAAGTTCCATCTGCCAAATCAAATGATCGACCAGCTTTTGTGGCGCACTTCTGTAGCTCTCGAATTCTTGTGATTCACCTGAGGGGGCAGATGAAAGTCCGGCGGACTGTACATTGTCGTAAACGTCCTCCCAGGAACTATCCACCGGCAATTCATCGGGTATTTCGTTTTGCGAGCCTTCGCTTGATGCATCGCCGGGTTCAATATTATTTTCCGTTTGTTGGTCTTGTTGGTCTTGTTGGTCTTGTTGGTTTTGTCGATCGTTATCGAAGTTAGGTTCATCTTCAGCTACTTCCAACATCATATTGGAATCGAGGGCTTGCTGAATCTCTTGGTGTAGATCCAGAGTCGACAATTGCAACAGCCGAATCGCCTGCTGCAATTGCGGCGTCATGGTAAGTTGCTGTGTTAGGCGTAGCTGTAACGATTGCTTCATCAATAAAAGAAATAAAATTAATAAATTCCAGGTTAAGCTGTGTGAACCCTTCGAGTTATAGAATCTGAACCTCGACTTACCCTTATTTTAGCGCAATCATGCTATTACGGGGGGATTTTAGGAAATAGAACCTTTTACATGTTAAAATTCTCGCCCAAATAGACTTGGCGGACTTCTTGGTTGTCTAGAATTGCGTCTGGTCCACCCTCGGCGATTACCTTTCCTTCATTAAGAATATATGCTCGGTCACAAGTACCTAGTGTTTCACGCACGTTGTGCTCAGTGATTAGAATGCCTATTCCACGGTCACGTAAATGATGAATAATTTTTTGGATTTCTATGATCGAAATAGGGTCGACTCCGGCGAAAGGTTCATCGAGTAGAATGAATTGTGGTTCAGAAGCCAGTGCTCGAGCAATTTCAACTCGGCGTCGTTCCCCCCCAGATAAGCCTGTAGCCGGTTGTTCACGCAGGTGCGTAATGGCGAATTCTTGCAGCAGTTCCTCTATCATCAATTCTTGTTGGCCATTACTAAGGTCTTTGCGGATTTGCAGTACAGCTCTAAGATTGTCGGCAACGCTCAACTTTCGGAATATTGAAGGTTCTTGGGGAAGATAGCCTACGCCAAGTCGGGCACGTGCATGCATAGGTAGTTTAGTAATTTCTTGCTGATCAATGTCTATGGATCCTTTGTCTGTTTTGATCAGGCCCACGATCATGTAAAAGCTGGTGGTTTTACCAGCACCGTTCGGACCAAGCAAGCCAACGATTTCACCGCTATTAATATAGAGTGAGACGCCGTCAACAACCGAACGTTTGTTATAACTTTTGCGCAGATTTTCTGCAGACAGGGTTGCCATGATTATTTTTCTTTTGGATGTAAGGTAATATGTACACGCTTTCCATTGGATGAAGCTTGGCCAGCTTTGACGATAGCATTTTTTCGATCATATTCGATGCGTTCGCTGGCGTAAGTATTTTCGCCTTGCCAAACCACGGCTTTTTCGATCATAACCAGTAGTTCGGTGTCGACGTAATATTCTGCGGTAAGTGACTTGCCGTGAACATCTTCGTCACCGGGTTTTGGAGTTTGCTTGAATGTCACGGGTTTCCCGATGGCTACGATCTTATAGGGGCGCCGGGCCTTGGTATAAACGACGAGTTTGTCTGAGTTTAAAAGCATGCTGCCTTGGGTAACTTCAACATTCCCTGTATAAACGCTGTTACCGGTGTTGTCGTCATAGGTGGCTCCATCCGCTTCGATATAGATGGGTTGTTCGGAATCTTTTTCCAATCCCAGCGAAATGCTTGGATTTGCTAAAATGAAGAGCACGAAACAGACGGTAATATTAAGGTTTTTCATATTTTCCTCTGACGTTTGAATGTAACGTCACTTTTTTTATTTGACCGAAATTTACATCTAACCCCGTTCCGCTGATACGATTCGACCGGCTGGTAAGCTCGGCAAATTCTTCGGTTTCTGCGGTATTCGCTTTTGGTTTTACCGTTAGGTTTTTGGTAATTATATCTATCCGTCGAACCCCCGGTGCGGCCGGCCTGTTGATGAACACGTTTCCACCAAGCAAGATACTCTTACCATTCGAACTTACCAGTCCTGTATCCGACCGGACCGTCCATGGTGGTTGGTCATCATCGAAAAATACGAATATAGGTTTTTTAAGTTCAGTCGACTTGTCGTCACGGAAGTGGATCATGGATTCGGCAGTTAGTTTGTGTTTAGGTGTGCCGTCCAGATTCATCACGGTTTTGGTAAATTGTTCGCTAAACGAATCTGGTCGATGAGATGCGGTGGAGGGAAAAACTTCAGGTTTTGGCATAATCCGGTCAGCAATCAACCAACTGGAAAAAGCGATAAGCGTCAGCAAGCCGTATACCCAAAATTGTTTTTTCATCAAACAGTGTCAGGTTCTTAGATAGTTGCCAACAGCATTATCCAAAGTATCCTGGGCCTGCATAATCAGATCGCAAACCTCCCGTACGGCTCCTTGGCCCCCGGATAAGCTAGTGCACCAATCAGCATGGTTACGAACGACAAAATGTGCATCAGCAACCGCGATACCCATGCCGGCCCTTTGCATAATCGGTAAATCTGGAAGATCGTCACCTACGTGTGCAACGTGCTTTGGATGGACCTGGAGTTTACGGCAAAGTTCATTGAATGAGACGACTTTATCTTCTTGTCCCTGAAATATATGTTCTATACCTAATCCCTGCATACGTTGGCGAACCGATTCAGAACGCCGTCCGGAAATTACTGCGATGTCTACGCCACTGTTGCGCAACATTTTGATGCCGTGCCCGTCGCGGGCGTGGAATGCTTTATATTCCCGGCCACTTTCATCAAAGACCAAGCGGCCATCGGTCAGAACGCCGTCGACATCAAAAATGACCAGGCGAATTTTCTTTGCTTTTACTAAAGCGCATTCCAATGTGGTCAATTTATCACCATGAGAATAATATTATTAGCTGGTATTTCAGTTTTACCGATCAAACGATACCCGCTCGGATTAAATCATGCATATGCAAAGCGCCAATGAGTTGGTCATTTTCAGCAATAACTAGCAAAGCCGTAATTTTTTTGGTTTCCATAATTCTTAGTGCTTCGGCCGCGAGTATATCGGATTTGATCGTGATGCATGGTGCGGTCATCACTTTAGTGACCAAAGTTGTATGGATATTACACTGGGTTCCTTCAAACATTCTTCGCAGATCACCGTCGGTGAATAATCCAAGAACGTGATTTTTCTTGTCGACAATCGCAGTCATGCCGAGCTTCTTTGCGGTCATCTCTAACAACGCGTCACTGACGAACGCTGTATTCGACACCCGAGGTACATTCGTGCCAACATGCATAAGGTCGTTAGTCGTTAGCAGCAATCGTCGCCCTAGTGTTCCACCTGGGTGAGAAAGCGCGAAATCATCGCGAGTAAAACCCCTTGCCTGCAACAGAGCGATTGCTAAAGCATCGCCCATAACCAATGCGACGGTTGTGCTAGTGGTCGGGGCCAGTCCCAAGGGGCAAGCTTCTTGTTCAACACTTACATCCAGGTGCACGCTCGCATTCTGCGCCAAAACTGATTCGGAGTTGCCGCCCATCGAGATTAGCGGAATTCCCAGTCGTTTTATCAATGGTAGAATGGTCAAAATTTCGGGTGTTTGGCCTGAATTGGACAGCGCAATTACAACGTCTTGGGGTGTAATCATACCTAAGTCGCCATGACTGGCTTCGCCAGGGTGGACGAAAAACGCCGGGCTGCCGGTACTTGCTAAAGTCGCAGCGATTTTGCCACCGATATGACCTGACTTGCCCATTCCGATCACAACTACTCGGCCTTTGCACCCGAGAATTTGATGACAAGCACGGCAAAATGAATCATCGATACGATGCTTGAGAGCCAAAACTGCGTCGGCTTCGGCATCGATAAGTTCAACTGCCACTCGTATTAAGACTTGATTGTCCAAGTTGGGTGTCATGTCATTTCAGTTGTGAATTAACAAATGACATTATATTAAAATAATTTTGCCATGGGCGTTTTAACCCGGATTTGAGATATTGATCCATCATATGTTGATGGGTTAGAGATGAGGTAGGCCTTAACCTAGTGACAAATTGCACCGGGCTAAATTGGCAATTTTTAGTTAGCCTTGGAAAAGCAAGGCCTGGTAGCCGATGTATGAACTGACTAAAAATATTCCCTTGACTCGATCAATGTTGCCATTTTTTTTGAAACTATACGCAAAAACAATCAGAGCAATTGTAAATCCTATCATCCACGGAAAATCACGGTTTATTACCTCTGGATCCATTGGACCCGTCCCTATAATTCCTGGTATTGCCAAAACAGCGAGCAAATTATACATATTGGAACCTAGTACATTGCCAATCGCAAGGTCATCTTCCTTTTTTAAGATGCTGGCTATAGATGCCGCAAGTTCAGGAAGACTTGTTCCCAGCGCGACAATGGTCAGGCCAATAACCAATTCGCTGATCCCAAATTGCTGGGCGATATTCACAGCGGCCCAAACCAGAAGTTTAGAGCTTGCCAAAAGAGCGATGAGTCCAAGTACCGTCCAAATTCCGGCTTCGAGCGTAGACAGACCAGATGGAATTTCCTGTTCTATTTCTTGGTTCAGTGGGTCCGTGCCACGATTACTTATGGCAGTTTTAACCAACCAGAAAAGAAAAATGCATAGACCGATTAACATCAATATCCCATCGGTTCGGCTAAACTCCCCGATCATAAGAAGAATGTAGCACGCGACTGCTGTTATCAACAATATTGGCATTTCGCGCTTCAGCGTGTCGGAATGTACTGTGATTGGTGAGATGATTGCCGTAACGCCCAATATAAGACCAATATTCGCTATGTTGGATCCGATTGCGTTACCGATGGCCAATCCAGGATTTCCCTCCATAGCGGCAATGATTGAAATTAATATTTCTGGCGCGGATGTACCAAAGCCAACGATCGTTAAGCCTATTATTAGGGGTGGAATTCCCAGGTTACGCGCGATAGCGGCGGTACCAATTACAAAGCGATCAGCGGCGAATATCAGTATGATAAATCCCACTATTAGGGTTGTTACATAAGTCAGCATTTTTTTTTGACGATGGACAGGTTTTCGACGGATCGATAGGTGTCGGGTATTACGGATTCGTCGTATTTATTGGTTTTGATCCGCGTATTGCCACAACTATTTATTAGGATCCATTAATTTGCTAGGTTAATTCGAGTTTGCGAAATAAAACTGCGTAGGTTCAGGACTTTTGCTAATCCGGCGGTGCGCGCAAATTATGCCATGAAGACAAGATGATGTTTAGCTATGATGGAAAATCCCGAGTTGGTCAGGCGGCCCAAATACATTTAATGCGTCATAGAGATCAAAACGCAATTGACCAATATAATCCGGTTAAGTCGTCGCCCCACAGTAACGCAATCCAACCTGCGGCAGCTAGAAAAGGGCCAAATGGGATGGGGTTCGATCGTTGATGACGAAAAAAGAGAATCAAAACTATGCCAACGATCGCACCCACTAGTGAAGAAAGTAATATGATGATCGGAAGAACCTGCCATCCTAACCATGCACCTAAAAGCGCTAGAAGCTTGAAATCTCCGTAGCCCATTCCTTCTTTGCCGGTTGCAAATTTAAAGGCATGATAGACTAGCCACAGGCATAGCCATCCAGCAGAGGCACCAATAATACTGGATTGGCTATCGACAAATACCTCAATTACACTGATAAGTAATCCTAGCCAAAGTATTGGTAAAACGATGGTATCGGGCAATAACTGGTGGTCCAAATCGATTAAGCTGGCGCTGATTAGTGCCCAGGTGAGCATTAATGCAAATGCAGTTTGCAGTCCGAATCCGAAGTGCCAGGCGACGATTGCCGAACTTGCAGCGCTAAATAATTCTACTGCGGGGTATCTGAGTGAAATTCTTGATTTACAATTTACGCAGCGCCCTTTAAGAAATATAAAGCTAAGAAGCGGAATGTTTTCATGCGGCAGTATCGTATGATTGCAATTAGTACAATGAGAATCAGGTTTGATTAGATCGAATCGAGAGCAGCCATTAGTGTCAATTTCGGAGATTTCTAAATACTCTTGGCATTCTTTGCGCCATTCTCTGCGCATCATGATTGGTAATCGATGCACAACAACATTAAGGAAACTGCCGACCAATAGACCTAGCAAGCCTATAACGCCTATGAAGACTGATGAATGGGTTTGTAAAACTTGGATTGCAGACACGCGGCCGGTAAGCGTTGTTTATGAATGAATTTACTTGGCGCTAAACTCGTGAATTAAATAGGTGACGGTATTTAATTGGTCGGGGATGTGATGTTGTGGGACTTTAATATGATGAAAGAATCAATGTATCAAAGTGGATCTCGTATTTTTTGGCAACGGTAATTAAACGACGGCACCAAGTTTGAAAATGGGTAGATACATGGCGACAACCAATCCGCCTACAACTACGCCTAGAAATGCCATAATCATAGGCTCCAGCAGACTGCTGATGGAATCAACAGCATTATCAACTTCCTCCTCATAAAAATCGGCGACTTTCTCCAACATACTATCCATAGAACCGGATTCTTCGCCAATCGCTACCATCTGAACGACCATATTAGGAAATAGGTTGGCTTGGCGCATTGCTTGTTGCAGTTGTTGACCAGTCGCGACTTCTTCGCGCATTTTTAAAACAGCTTCGCCATAAACAATATTTCCGGTAGCACCCGCAACTGAACTGAGGGCCTCAACAAGTGGAACACCTGCCGCGGACATTGTCGATAGAGTCCTGGAGAATCTAGCGATTGCGGCTTTATGAATAATGGCCCCAATCGCCGGAATCTTGAGGAACATTTTGTCAAGAAAATAGTTGAATTTTTTGGAGCGGCGCATTGCCTCTCTAATTGTAAAAATCACCGCTATGATTCCGGCCAAAAAGAAATACCAGCTATCCTGGAGGAAGCGGGATAGATCGATAACCATCTTGGTAAATGCGGGTAAATCGGCGCCAAAACCTTCAAATAATTCTTCGAAAGTTGGCACGACAAATATCAATAAGATTGCGGTAACAACACATGCGACCACCATCACCGCTATTGGATAGGTCAGTGTTTTTTTAATTTTTGCTTTTAACGATTCTGTTTTTTCTTTGTAGTCCGCGATTTTGTGCAGCAGCGTTTCCAATACACCAGCTTGCTCGCCAGCGTTGACCAGATTACAAAATAATTCATCGAAATATAACGGATGTTTCCCCAAGCCTTCCGCTAATGTACTACCACCTTCTACGTCGCCTTTAATACCAAGGATAAGCTCTTGCATTCCCAAGTTCTCATGGCCTCGGCCAACAATCTCAAAGGCTTGAACCAAGGGTACCCCAGCGGACATCATGGTTGCTAATTGGCGGCTGAAAATACAAATATCTTTGGGAATGATTTTCTTTTTGCCGGGACTGAACAGCGGTTTGGGTTTTTTCTTAACCTTAATGGGCTTGATGCCCTGGCGCCGAAGTTCAGCACGAACCGTCACTTCACTGCGGGACGTCATTTCGCCTTTACTCCGTGAGCCGTTTCTGTCGGTTCCTTCCCACACGAACATTACTGCTGCGTCTTGTGCCATGGTGTTTATTCTCTAGTTACTCTGTCGATTTCTTCTAGGCTAGTGACACCTTGCTTAATCTTTTTAAGTCCGGATGCCCGTAAGTCATCAATGCCATCAGCCTTAGCTTGTTCTCCTAATTCTAGTGCATTGCCGCCGTTTAGAATAATCTGGTTTATCTTTTCTGAGATGGGCATCACTTGATAGATACCGACTCGGCCTTTATAACCTTTTACGCATTGATCGCAACCCTCCGGTCCGAATAGAGTGAAAGAGCCCAGTTCATCTTTGGTAAACCCAGCTTCGACTAGAACATCGTCTGGAACGTCTTGTTCTTTTTTGCAATGTTCACACAGGCGGCGGGCCAGACGTTGGGCCATAATCAATAATATGGAACTAGCAATGTTATAGGCCGGTACGCCCATCTGCACTAGTCTGTTCAAAGTCTGCGGCGCATCGTTAGTATGCAATGTTGATAAGACTAAATGCCCTGTCTGTGCTGCTTTAACTGCGATTTCTGCTGTGTCTAGATCTCGAATTTCCCCTACCATAATTATGTCCGGATCTTGGCGCAAAAACGCGCGCAATGCGACCGGAAAAGTCATTCCAGACTTGGGATTCATGTTAACCTGGTTGATTCCTGGTACCGTAATTTCAACTGGATCTTCGGCAGTTGAGATATTTCTGTCACCGGTATTCAAAATATTAAGACCGGTATACAGGGATACCGTTTTTCCGCTTCCGGTTGGGCCAGTTACCAGTATCATCCCATAAGGTTTTTCAATCGCGTCGAGAAACAATTTTTGCTGTTCTTCTTCAAATCCCAGTTTTTCTACGCCAAGTTGTGCGCTGGTGGGATCCAAAATACGCAATACAATTTTTTCGCCAAACAAAGTAGGACACGTGTTTACACGAAAGTCTATCGCTCGATTTTTTGACAAAGCCATTTTGATACGGCCATCTTGAGGGACGCGCCGCTCGGCGATGTCCATGCGCGACATTACTTTGATACGGGCTATAATCCGATTTGCCAAATTTGCCGGAGGGCTTGCTACTTCGTGCAGCATGCCATCATTGCGAAATCTTATTCTAAAATTCTTTTCGTAAGGTTCCAGGTGTATATCGGAAGTTCCTTTCTTAATAGAGTCGAGCAAGATCTTGTTGACGAACCGAACGACAGGGGCGTCATCGATATCGGTATCGCCATCGTCATTTGCTGGTGCCTCATCGCCACCCGTGATTTCCAGATTGTCCAGATCTTCATCCAAAAGATCCGCCATTGATGTGTCCGCTTCGTCTAACGCGGTTTCTATCTTTTTGGCTAATTTGGATTCTTCAACCAGTACGGTCTCAGTATTAGAACGTGTATGAAACTTGATCTCATCCAGTGCCTGAACATTGGTCGGGTCGGCGAGTCCAATAAAAAGCTTGTTGCCGCGTTTGAATAGCGGCAATGCATGATGGCGCTGGATTAATTGTTCGCTGACTAATTTGATTGGCGCGCTGTCCAAATCGATAGCGTCAAGATCAAACAACGGTACGCCAAATTCTATCGACGCGTATTTCGCTATAACAAGGCTATCCAATATATCATTGGAAACCAGATAGGTGACAAGGTGCAGCCGTTTTTTAGCGGCATCTTCCACATGTCGTTGTGCATCTGCTTCGTCGAGCAGGCCTTCATTGACCAGGCTTTTAGCGAGTCCCTGGAGTTGCATAGTTTTCGCGGCTGTTACCATATCCGGCAAGAATTTCCGTTACCAATAGAATTGTTCATTAAACCTCTATAATAGTAGATTATTCGTGTGTTTTGTCCACCAGTTAAGCCTACTCTGGGTTGTCTACTGATCCCTGCTTGTGATTGGAGTGACCGAAAAATTAGTGGGTGCTAGTTTAAAGGTTACGGATTTTTTCAGCCTGTGCTTCCAAACTCTCCAACGCTAAGCGGATTTCTTTGAGTCGCGATTCCTCCTTTTCGATAACGGAATTGGGTGCTTTTTCACGAAATTTCGGGTTGTTCAACTTGCCTTCAATACGCGGTAGATCTTTTTGAAGTTTCAAAATTTCTTTGCTGATGCGTGATAACTCTGCTTCTTTTTCGATCAACCCACCAAGCGGAATAAGGATCCTCAAATTTTCGACCAACGCGATCGCCGATTCCGGGGCGTTATCCTCCAAACCCAACCAAGCAGCACTTTCGATTCGACCCATGCTGTACAGCAAATGTTCATTGCGCTTTAGAAATAGTCTATCTTGTTCGGTTCCGTTTTCGAGTAAAACGGGGAGTGGTTTTCCCGGTGGTATATTCATTTCTCCGCGTATTCGCCGGATACCTAAAACGAATGACATGACCCAACTCATCTCGTCAATCGCCGCTTGGTCGGAGATAAATCTATCCGGATCGGGATATGGTTGTAGCATGATTGTATCACCAATTTTCCCCGCTAATGGTGCCACTCGTTGCCAAATTTCTTCGGTAATGAAGGGTATGATTGGATGCGCCAAGCGCAATGTAGATTCGAGTACCGAGACTAAGGTTTTCCGGGTTCCTCGGGCAGCCGCTTCGTCGGCGTTTTGTAGGACGACTTTTGCAGATTCCAGATACCAATCGCAATATTCGTTCCAAACAAAGTCATATATTGCTTGAGCGGCCAGGTCTAATCGGTAATTATTCAATGCGTTGATGGTGGTTTTTTCCGCAGATTTTAATCGCGAGCGGATCCATCTATCAGCTAAGCTATATTGGCAATTTTCATTTTCTACTCCAGTGTCGTGTGCCTCGGTATTCATCAATACAAAGCGCGTAGCGTTCCATAGTTTGTTGCAAAAGTTGCGATAGCCTTCAATCCGGCCCATATCAAAGCGGATATCGCGCCCGGTGGATGCGAGTGATGCGAAGGTAAAACGCAATGCATCAGTACCGAACGAAGGAATCCCGTCTGGAAAATGTTTGCGCGTTGCTTTTTCGATTTTCGTTGCCATCTGCGGTTGCATCAGTCCAGAAGTGCGTTTTGTTACTAGCTCCTCCAGATCGATTCCGTCGATAAGATCCAGCGGGTCAAGAATGTTGCCTTTGGATTTGGACATTTTTTGGCCTTCCGCATCGCGCACCAAACCGTGTATATAAATCTCCTTGAATGGAATGTCTCCCATGAATTTCATTCCCATCATGATCATTCTGGCAACCCAGAAAAATATGATATCGAATCCGGTTACCAATACACTGGTAGGATAAAATTGGGTTAATTCCGGAGTCTTATCTGGCCAACCTAGGGTTGAAAAAGGCCAAAGTGCCGATGAGAACCAGGTATCGAGTACGTCTTCGTCTTGGCGTAATTTTTCTTCGGGTCCGAGTCCATATTGCTGGCGAACTTCATCCTCATTATGGGCGACGTAGACATTACCGGCTTCATCGTACCAAGCTGGAATTCTATGGCCCCACCAAATTTGGCGGCTGATACACCAATCTTCAATGTTGCGCATCCATTCAAAATAGGTTTTATCCCAATTGGCTGGGACGAAACGTATGCGTCCATCTTCCACTGCCTGAATTGCTGGTTCAGCGAGTGGTTTGGCTTTGACGAACCACTGGTCCGTTAATAAAGGTTCGATAATGGCCCCGGAACGATCGCCCTTGGGAATCATCAAGTTATGTTTGTCGGTTTTTTCCAGAAGACCTTGATTTTCGAGCTCTTCAAGGATTCGTTTGCGAGCTTCAAATCGATCCAAGCCTTGGTACTCTGGGGGCGCGTTGTCGTTAAGCTTGGCATCTTTTGTGAAGATGTTGATCAACGGTAAACCGTGTCGTTTCCCCACCTCGTAATCGTTAAAATCGTGAGCCGGCGTAATCTTGACACAGCCGGATCCAAACTGTGGGTCTACGTATTCGTCGGCGATAACGGGTATGTTTCGATTCGCCAATGGCAGTCTAACGGTTTGCCCAATAAGGTGCTGATAGCGCTCGTCAGCGGGATGGACAGCTACTGCTGAATCACCCAGCATAGTTTCGGGACGGGTCGTGGCGACGATCAGGTGGGCACTGTTATCGGCTAACGGATATCGCATGTGCCACATATTGCCATTGGATTCGGTTGATATAACTTCCAGATCCGAAACCGCCGTATGCAACACCGGATCCCAGTTAACCAATCGTTTACCCCGGTAAATAAGTCCTTCCCGGTGCAATTGTACGAAGACTTCACAAACCGCTTTGGATAGACCAGCATCCATAGTGAATCGCTCACGCGACCAGTCTAACGAAGATCCCATTCGTCTCAATTGTCGAGTAATGGTATTGCCGGAATGTTCCTTCCACTGCCATACCCGTTCGATAAATGCTTGTCGGCCCAGATCATGTCTAGACTGGCCTTCGCCCGCTAATTGGCGTTCAACAACCATTTGAGTCGCGATTCCCGCGTGGTCGCTTCCGGCTTGCCACAAAGTATTTTCACCCTTCATGCGGTGGTAACGGATCAATGCGTCCATGATTGTGTCTTGAAATGCGTGCCCCATGTGCAGGCTACCGGTAACATTTGGGGGGGGGATCATGATGCAATATGCTGTTTCGCCAGCGCTTGGGGCAAAATATCCATTTTCCTCCCAAGTCTGGTACCAATGTTTCTCGATTGAGTGGGGATTGTAAGTTTTATCCATGGGTGAATTGATAGTTTATGTTTCTTGTCGATTAACCTTAATTCGACGTTGTTAGCGGTTTAATACCGGTTTGACATGAATAGTGTCAATGTTGACCGCAATCTGATCTGGTTCTTGATTTTATACAAGATCTACAGAATATTCGCGTGCATAACAATTATTCATAGCATGCCAAATTTGGAAAATAATAGCGGTTTTTTGTATGCTGGCCCGAGATTTTTGGTTAGGCATGTATTTTTAGGATTGAATATCGTGGGTTGACATTGTGTACCCTCTGCCTTGGTATTCTCGATAGCGCTGCCGGGCAGAATTTCTTATTGTTTCTGTCTGGTTCACGATTTCAATAATACGTTCGAATTGGCAGGGTTCATGGGCCAAAGTCGGCGCCAGGTTTAACACGGTTTTGTAATTCGTTGGTGGATTAATATCGCAGCCGACCAAAACCGGAGCGGGTTGATCGTTGCTTCCATTCCAAATATCGTGTGGTACGAAGCTGCCCGGACGAAAAGTCCATAATAAATCATCGATAAGCTTCCGTTGATGCAACGATTCGGTTCGAATGAAAATACAGTGTTTCATTCGATAGGCCTTTTCGGTTAAGCGGCAAGCGAAATTCAGTAAGATATGGCTATCGTTCGATTGCAATATGTAGAAATCAACCCTTGACATGCTGTTGAGATGTTTAGATAAGTGAACTTGATTCCGTGTGTTTTCCGCTAACTTATATTCATTTTACCGCGTTGGGAATTAATTCAAGCGTTCATCAGATCCAGCAAAAATTGGGATAAAAGTGGAACCGGTCGACCAGTTGCACCCTTGGCTTTACCCGATTTCCAGGCTGTCCCCGCAATGTCGAGGTGCGCCCATTTGAAGTTTTTTGTGTAGCGCGAGAGGAAGCACCCGGCTGTTATCGTTCCTCCGTCTGGCCCGCCGATATTGGCCATATCGGCAAAATTCGATTTCAGCTGATCCTGGTATTCATCCCATAGTGGTAGCCGCCAAAGACGGTCACCTGCTGTTTCTCCTGCTTTGATGAGCAATCCACATAGGTCGTCGTCGTTGCTCAACAACCCACTAGGATGGCGTCCCAGAGCTACAATGCAAGCGCCAGTAAGGGTGGCCATGTCGACAACATATTCGGGGTCATAGCGTTCAACATAAGTGAGTGCATCACAAAGTATCAGTCGGCCTTCCGCGTCTGTATTCAATATTTCTATAGTTTTTCCAGACATGCTGGTCACGATATCGCCAGGTTTGTTGGCGTTTCCATCCGGAAGATTTTCCGATGATGCAACGATGCCAATTACATTGATCGGCATTTTAAGGGACGCGACCACCGACATCGTTCCGATGACACAAGCCCCCCCGCACATGTCGTATTTCATCTCATCCATGCCACCCGCCGATTTGAGAGAGATGCCTCCGGCATCGAAGGTCAAACCTTTACCGACCAATGCAATGGGTTTATCTGATTTATCGCCGCCGCGGTATTCCATGATAATCAGTTTTGCAGGTTGTCGGCTGCCTTTGCTGACGGACAGTAGGGCCCCCATTCCCAGTTCTTGCATGTCGGATTCTTCAAGCACGTTTACCGAAATTGCTTTTTGTTTTTCACCCAAAGCGATCGACTGCTCAGCGAGATATGTTGGGGTACACACGTTTCCCGGTAAGTCTGCGAGACTTTTCGCAATATTCATTCCTTCACCGATAGCATGGCCTTGTTTCAGCCCGGTTTCTACTGCGTTGAGTTGATCTTCGTTCGCCACAAAAACTTCCAATTGGGATACACTGGAGTTTTCGTCGGAATCGGATTTTAGCGCATTGACTTTATACGTGAGTGATGTGCACAATTCTGCAATTTGGCGAGACTTCCAGGTCGTGTCATATTCTTTTACTTCGGCATCGATTAACGCAAAAATCACGCTGTTCGCGGCGCAGTTTTTCAAAACCCCGATTGCAGAGGACACAGCTTTTCTATAATCTTTGCCGGTCGTGTGATCTTTCTTGCCAAGACCCACTAACAGCACTCGCTCCGCGTCGATACCTGGGACGAAATTTAACAGGATTGTTTCCCCGGTTTTACCGGTTTTATTATCACGCTGTACAATTTGCGCGATTAGTCCCTGGCAATCTTGGTCAATGGTCTGTGCGGACTCGGATAATAGCTTGCTTTCGTAAAAACCTACTATGAGGCAATCGCAGGTTTTTTGCTTTATTGGGCCGTTATATGTCGAGTATTGCATGGTGTTTCCTTTTTTAGACGGTTGTTTTTTTGCGTTGAATAAAAATCATGGGTCCTGCTAATAGTTGGCGCATTTAGATGCGCATGCGAAATCAAATCTGGAGCGATTATAGCGGATTGCGTCGCGGTGGTAGCCGAAATTTAGTCTTGGTTACCGCTCATAAGCCGATTTGCGACGAATTATTGGGCCTTGCCGATTTAAATTTATTCTTTAATTTGATGAGATGAAGGAAGATTCGCCGGTAAATTTTGAAAATCGGTCCCAGGGGTTTTTGCCGGTTTTGGCGCGAATGATTACGTCAGAATTGATGAAAACCTTCGTCGCTGTGATCGGCGTCCTATTATTGATACTGATAAGCAAACAGTTTGCGAGTATATTGCAAAAAGCCTTTACCGGTGAAATCGCAAACGAAACGATCGCGTTATTGGTCAGCCTTAAACTCATTTCCGTAGCTATCTATTTGCTGCCGTCAGCAATGTTTGCGTCGGTGTTGATCGTACTGGGTCGGATGTATCGTGACAATGAAATGGCTGCATTAGCCGCTAGCGGCGTGGGTACGTTACGAATGTACCTTTATGTGCTATTGCTAGTTGTTCCATTGGCAATAATGGGCGCAGTTTTGTCAATGCAGGTGATGCCGTGGACGGTCAAGCAAACCACGTTAGTTCTTCTCAAGGAGCGCCAGACATCGGACTTGAGGTTGTTGGTTGCAGGTCGTTTCAATGAGTATAGCCGCGGTGACATTGTTTTTTATGTTGAAGAGATTAGTAGCGATAACCAAATGCATAATATTTTCGTTCAGCACCGAAAGGATGGCGAACTGAGCATCGTATTGTCCAAGCGTGGTTACGTCAAAGTCGTTGAGAATGTTAGATTCTTGGTATTGGTGAACGGTCATCGTTACCAAGGTAATCCGGGCGATGCGGAATTTGAGATCACAGAATTCAGCGAATACGCTGTGGCGATCGGGGAGAACGCGGAAATTTCGATAAATTGGCAACGCGAAGCCAAATCAAGTACGGAGTTATGGGAATCGGAAGATCCCTCCGAAATTGCTGAATTTCATAAACGAGTTTCCATTCCGCTTGGTATGTTGATTTTATCTATACTGGCGGTTCCGTTGGCTAAAGTCTCTCCGCGCGGCGGCGTGTACGGAAATATAATGATGGCGTTTCTAGTATTCCTAATCTACAAAAACCTGTTGAGTATCGCCCAGAGCTGGCTTATCGGCGGCAAAATCCCAATAGTATTAGGCTATTGGTGGGTCTACATGCTGATGTTGGTCTTGGCAGCTGTGTTATTGATCCGAGGTCTTGGATGGACATGGTGTTTACGGTTTCTGAGTGGCCGTAGCGAGCGGTTGAACGGTTCCTACTAATCACGCTGAATATATTCAAATGGGTGTTCTAAATCGTTATATTGCAATCGAGATCTTCAAGGGAACGTTTGTTTGCGCGGTTATTCTGGTTGCACTGGTTGACTTTTTTACGTTGGCTGACGAATTGCGAGCGTTGGGGAAGGGGAGTTATGGTCTTAAAAAGATTTTCATGTACGTGGCTTTGACATCGCCGCGCGTATTTTACGATTTGTTTCCATCTGCGGCCTTGGTTGGTACGATGTTCAGCATGGGTTCCATGGCGAATAACCGCGAAATAGTAGCCATGCGTTCCGCGGGAATTTCTGTATTCCATATCATTTGGGCGGTCATGCGAGCAGGGCTGGTCCTTGTTGCTATCGCGTTGATTGTTGGAGAGTTGATTGCGCCGATTAGCGAGCGCTGGGCCAAGGAATTTAAAGCGACGGCGCAGAACGATCAAGTTGCTTCGTGGTCGATCTATGGATTTTGGACTCGCGACGGAAATTCGTTTATCAACATTAGACAGATTTACGACCGCAATAGTTTGGGCGATATCAGTATTTATAAACTAGATGATAATCAGCAGCTAGAATCATTATCGCATGCGGATAGAGCGACCTACGATGATGGAAAATGGCTATTGGATCAGCGTGAAGAAACCGAAATTAGACCCGATCGCGTAATTGTCGCCAAGACCGGTCGAAGTATTTGGAATTCGGAAATCGACCCCGAACTGTTGAGTGTTGTAGTGGTTCGGCCTGATAATTTATCGGTCTACGGTTTGGCGAAATATATACAGTTTTTGCAGGACAACGGTCAGCAGTCCGAGCAATTTGAATTGGCGCTTTGGGGGCGGATTATTAACCCCTTTGTGACCTTAGTTATGCTCTTGATTACGGTGCCGTTCATACTCAACGTTAGTCGAACTATGAGTATGGGGCAGCGGGTCATGATCGGGGTTGTAATCGGTTTGGGATTTATATTGATTGATCGGTTGGTCGGCCATATAGGCTTGGTATATCACCTTGATCCATTCGCAGCAGCGATAATTCCGGGCGGCGTTTTCTTTATCTTGGCATTGATTCTTACCCGTAGAATTTATTGAGACTAATCGGGATCGGACACTCGACAACCCGATTCGAATATTCGAGTCAGTCGGGTATTCGACGCGAGATCGTGCCAACTGTTATTTTTTGGGTCGAATAGTATCCAAACAAAGCCCATGCCAAATGTAGTCCAAGATAAAATAGCTGCGACAAATCGTACCAGCGATTGCAACCAATTGACATTTTGCCCGGATTCAGTTGACAGTTTGATTTTCCAGGCTCGCATTCCAAGTGTTTGGCCCCCGTGGGTCCAAAACCAGGCGAAAAAAAAGAAGCTGACGATCAACAAATATCCCGGATAGGCGTATTGCCCGGCGTTGAAAGCATGGCCGCCGTTCAACGGCAAGATGATTGCCGTAGCTACGAAAAGGATGCCTGCCAGTAGCAGCGAATCATATAGGATTGCTGCCAATCGGCGGGACAGGCTGGGCGCGGTATTTCCGTTAAGATTTGGATCTTTCGGCATCCGAAGCCAGGCTAGTGATGACGAATGACGTTAATAGTGGTGTCCATAATCATTCTTTCTCGGTAATATTGCATCGGGCAATTGACGATCCAAACTAGCTTTAGGTTGCGACTATGGACTATCCGGTGTGCGCTCTCCGCCGCCAAATTGAGATGGCCGTGTAGTAATGTTAAATACGGCAAATTTTTGTCCGAAGTACATCGCCAATGCAACCAATCCGCCAAGCATCAAGATTGAAACAATAACCGGAGGTCTATGGAACAGGAGGATCGAGAAATCAACGATAAACAAACTTGTCAACAATGGTGTAGCTATCAATTCATCTAAAATGGCTTTGAATTTCATTGTCTTATTATGCCCCATCATTTGGTGTGTTATGGATTATGTTACAATCGAATAATCTTAGCTCAGCTAAAAAATATCCTATCGATAAATTGAGTCTAAGCTGGAAAATTCTATCAACGTTTAATATTTGCAGTCCTAGATGGTTCTTGGCTAATTATCCGCTAAAAAAGGGGTCAGTCAAAGAAACCAAGTATAGTTATTTTCGTCACAGTAGGGCAGGAAATTATTGGCTGCTTTCAATCGGCTTTTAACGGCGATGCCTTGTTTAATATGGAACAACCAGGTCCTCTTTTGTTGCAATACTGGCTTTCCCCTAGTCTTCGTCAACCAACCGGATTTCTAATTGTACTACAGTTAATCTACAAGAAAAATTACTACAATTTTCTCATTTGAGTGCCTCGAAATTGTAATGATATGATATTAATCATTTGTCCAGAAATAGGGATTGACCGGTCATCTTTAGTTTTGTCAAAAATCTAGCCAAACGCATCAACAATAGTGCCGGTAAACCGCCCACCAGTAAAATATATCAGCGGTCCGAGCACAATATTTCACGCGCTCAAATCAGCGACAATGCGTTAAAAGTTTTATATCGGCTGAAAAAATCGGGTTATCAATCCTACCTAGTCGGTGGTTGCGTGCGTGATCTGTTATTAGGCCGCGAACCCAAGGACTTTGATGTTGTCACTGATGCTAACCCGGAACAAATTAAGGCGATATTTCGTAATTGTCGTTTGATTGGGCGCCGTTTTCGGCTTGCTCATATTTGTTTTGGTCGTGAAGTAATTGAAGTTGCCACGTTTCGTGGCGACGATACCGAAGGAGACCGGGTCGTCGAGAATGGGCGACTACTTCGAGATAATATTTATGGAACTATAGAAGAAGATGTTTGGCGCCGAGACTTTACCGTCAATGCATTGTATTACAACATCTATGATTTTTCGGTTGCCGATTACGTCGATGGTATGGTTGACCATGGTACCGGAACCTTACGCCTGATCGGCGATCCCGAGCAGCGTTATCGTGAAGATCCGGTGCGCATGTTGAGGGCGGTTCGATTTGCCACCAAACTTGGGTTTTCAATACATTCCAGCTGCGAAGCCCCAATCTTTAAGTTCTCTTCGCTTTTGCAAAGTATTCCCCCAGCGCGTTTGTACGATGAAGTACTGAAGCTATTTTTATCGGGTTATGCTGTTCAGACTTTCGAGATGCTTAGGCACTATCATCTATTCGAAAATTTGTTTCCGGAAACAGAACGCTGTTTGGCATACGAAGTCGATGGGTTTCCATTGGTATTCCTGGCTAAAGCGCTGGAAAATACGGATATCCGGATCGTTGAGGGAAAAACGGTCATGCCGTATTTCCTGATGGCTGCTTTCTTATGGGAACCGGTTCGAAAGCGTATCGAGAAAAACGTTGAGAAAGGTCTGAGCGAGGCAGTTGCATCCCAAGAAGCGGCTAAAGATGTCATCCAACAGCAAATTAAGCAAATTGCGTTTCCACGCAGGGTAGGAATGTCGATTAAGGAGGTTTGGCAAATGCAACTGCGTTTCAAGAGCCGACGGGGAGATCGTCCTTTTAAACTGTTAAGTCATCCGAGATTCCGTGCGGCTTTTGATTTTATGGTATTGCGGGCGACCACGGGAGAAGCGGAACCGGAGATTGCCGATTGGTGGGAAAAATTTCAGATTTCCGATGATGCCACTAGAAAAAAAATGACCCGAGGCTCAAGACAAGCTCCTAGAAAGCGTCGGCGTAACAGCAAAAGATCGAACAGGCAGATTACTGAATAAGACATGCGAAAATTGAACGGCGTGCACCGAGCACGTGCGTATATTGGGTTAGGCAGTAACCTGGCAAATCCGGTCGCGCAACTGAATCGGGCCAGAATAGCGATTGCAGATATCACTGGCGTGGAGGAAGATTGCCTGTCCGGGTTGTATTCCAGTTCGCCGATGGGGCCGGCCGATCAACCTGATTATGTGAACGCAGTAATGGCGGTAGACACCTCGTTAACAGCGCACGAATTGTTAAAGTGTTTGCAAAGTATAGAATCCGGTCAAGGACGCGTTAGGACTGGCGAACGGTGGGGACCTAGAACATTAGATCTGGATATTCTTCTGTACGGAGACGATATTATTGAGACCGCCGATTTAATAGTACCGCATGTGGGTATTGCCGAGCGTGCGTTTGTCCTTTATCCTCTCGCCGAAATCGCGACCGGTATTGTTATTCCAGGTAAGGGGCGGTTAAATGATTTGTTGGCAAAATGTTCGAAAGATGGATTGCAGCGAATAGAATGATCGAGATGTCTAACGGCAAAGGTGAGCGTTGGTCAGTGCGCCGGTTTGATTTGAAGATTCTAGCGCGTGTCTGCCAAATTTTCCGTGGTAGCTTGCGTCAATGAGCCTGACTGGGGAACGTCGCACTTTGACAATTATAGATCTTGCTCAGATGAAGGAGCGATCGGAGAAAATCGTATGTTTGACAGCGTACGATGCGAGCTTTGGCGCGTTGTTGGATAGGCAAAGTGTAGATGTGATTTTGGTCGGCGATTCCTTAGGAATGGTCATTCAGGGTATGGATACAACCCTACCGGTGACGGTTGATGACATGGTTTATCATTGTCGATGCGTTGCCCAAGGCAGAACCCGTGCGTTGCTTATTGCAGATCTGCCCTTCATGAGTTATTCGACTCCGGATTTGGCCGCAGAAAATGCAGCGCGTTTAATGCGCGACGGTAATGCGCAAATGGTTAAACTGGAAGGGGGCGCGCACCGGGCTGAAGCGATTCGACATATGGGCAAGCAAGGTATACCGGTGTGCGCACATTTAGGCCTAACGCCGCAATCTATACACCAACTCGGTGGTTATAAGGTGCAGGGTAAGGATGATATGGCGGCCAGAGCGATGCTTGAAGACGCGCAATTGTTGCAAGATGCGGGGGCAAGTCTGCTGGTTTTGGAATGTGTTCCGGCTGAACTCGCCGCTGAAATCACAGAAGTGTTGACGATTCCAACGATTGGTATAGGCGCAGGTTTGCAGTGCGATGGTCAAGTTTTGGTATTGCAAGACATGCTAGGTATTTTTCGCGGGATTCAACCTCGATTTTCCAAAAACTTTTTAAATGGAGCGGCGAGCATTGATGATGCGGTCAAAGCTTATGTGGATGCTGTGCGAAATGGAGAGTTTCCTGCGGCCGAGCATGAATTTTAACCATTCCGGCCCTGGAGGCCAGGGATCGACGGTAGAAATTCTGCCGATTGGTGGCCTAATTTGAGCCATTGATTCATGCAGGTTGTTGAAACACTGGCGGATTTGAGAGCCGAGCTAGGTCGGTGGCGGCAGCAAAACCAATCCATTGCATTGGTACCGACAATGGGGAATCTGCATCGCGGCCACCTTTGTTTGATCACGGAGGCCAGGAGGCGGGCGCAAAAAATTGTTGCGACCATATTCGTCAACCCAACCCAATTTGACGAAGGCGAAGATTTTGCATCCTATCCTAGAACTTTGGATGAAGACGCGCAAAAACTTCGTTCCCAATCAACCGATTTATTGTTCGTGCCTTCCGTTGAACAGATCTATCCACGTATTCCATGCACAACCGTTGAAGTCCCCGGCTTATCCGATGAATTGTGTGGCCAATTCAGACCCCAACATTTTGCCGGGGTAACGACCATTGTCTGTAAACTATTCAATATGGTTCAACCCGATCTTGGTTTTTTCGGAGAAAAAGATTTTCAGCAGTTGATATTGATTCGGCGGATGGTGGCTGATTTGGATATTCCAGTTGAAATAATTGGTGTTCCCACGGTGCGCGAGTCCAGTGGTTTAGCGTTGAGTTCAAGAAACGCTTATCTTTCGCCGAGCGAGCACAAACGGGCCCCGGTCCTGTTTCAGACTTTGTGCGATGCAAGGCGAGACATGGAAAATGGACGGCGTGATTTTAGAAATCTTGAGGACGAGCTATTGGAAAGATTGAGAATGGTTGGTTTTAAACCGGATTACTTTTCTATCCGGTGCGTATCGGACCTGGTGCTGGCGGAACCGGACGACCGTACATTGGTTGTACTGGCCGCGGCGTGGCTGGGGAAGGCCCGGTTGATTGACAATATTCAAGTAAATTTAGATAAATGAATCGGGCACCTTTATCTCATAGAAACGGGGATTCGGTGGGCGCTAGATTGGCACGCCTTATTGTCTGCTTGATCGTAGTGTTTTTTTTGCCGCTTTGCATTGCCGATAACGAGCCGACGTCTGGATCGATCACGGATGCGAAGCAACTAGATACTAATGGACTGAATTCTCCCCGAGAGACAATGCAGACCTTTCTCGATTCAATGAAATCGGTCGCCAGTGGCAACTCAGCGGTGTTGGGGCGAGCAATTGCCACTTTGGATCTATCGGAGATTAATTCGCTGATACGAGTTGAAAAAGGTCGAGATACGGTTTGGATTTTACGGGAGGTCCTGGAACGAACCGGCCCAGTAAACCTGAACAAAATCTCCAATAAAAAACAAGGTGCAACGGTAACTATTCGAAAATTTGACAATGGATCAATTGATATAGAGCGCCGCCCGAGTGGGCGCTGGCTTTTCAGTTCAAAAACCGTGAGTCAGATCCCCGCTATTCTTGACGCGCTACCCAAGGAAAATCTTGGAGAAAATAGTAGTGTGGAACGCGTGCAATTGCCCTGGCATCTGAGGTTGCGGGCGCGTTTGCCCAAACAACTGAAGCAAGCTGGATTTATACTTGAATTATGGCAATGGATCGGAATTCTGCTTATTATTATTTTAGGTTTTATTGCCGATAAATTGCTCAGTTTCACACTGAGGGCTTGTGTCCGATTGTGGCGCAAAAGGGGGCATATGGCCGAACTGTGGCTATTACCCGACGATTGGTTGCGTCCCCTCGGACTACTGGCAATGTCTGGCGTATGGTGGGGTGGTTTAAATGCGCTCGGCTTACCGGTCGATGTTTTTTTGGTGTTACTGGTCGCGGTAAAACTGCTCGCAGGCGTTTCCGGGATTTGGGCGGGTTATCGGATTGTCGATTTTGCTTCAGCTTACCTACAGCACCACGCACGGAGCACCAATAACAAACTTGATGATGTTTTGGTACCGCTGGCGCGCAAGACTTTGAAGGTGCTTGTCACCGTGGTTGGCCTGCTATTCGTGGCATCGAACCTGAATCTTAATGTGTCGGGCTTGGTTGCAGGTTTGGGCTTGGGTGGTCTCGCTTTCGCGCTGGCAGCGAAGGATATGGTCCAAAATCTGTTTGGATCAGTGACGGTATTACTGGATCAAAGTTTTCACGTCGGTGATTGGGTTGTTATCGGCGATGTAGAAGGGACGGTCGAGGAAGTTGGTTTGCGCAGTACCCGGATCAGAACTTTTTACAATTCAGAAATTATTCTGCCCAACGCCGCATTGATTACCGCGCATATTGACAATATGGGAAAGCGCCGGTATCGACGATTGAATTGTAAAGTTTCATTAACCTACGGCACTCCACCGGATAAGATCGAGGAATTTTGTGAAGCGGTCCGGGAACTTGTTCGCATCCATCCGTATATGCGAACCGATTATTTTCAGGTCTATCTAAATGATCTTGCTGCGTCTTCGTTGGATATATTGATCTACGTGTTTTGGGAAACTCCGGATTGGAGTACAGAGTTACGCGAACGTCATCGTTTTTTGCTGGATATGCTTCGAATAGCTGAGAAAATAGGGGTATCTTTTGCATTTCCTACGCAAACATTGCATTTACAGCGGGATATTCTGGAAAAAACCTCTACAAGCGAAGCGCAGAGCACGCAGGATCCCGGCTTGGCGATGGAAAATGCCCGGCAGGTCGCGCGTCTGGTAGCCGAGGAAGCTATTGATTTAAATAAAAAGCCTCCCCCCGTTAGCTTTAGTTAACCTGTATAATGTAATATCATCAACTATTGCCCATGAGAGGGGATTCGTGCATAATCTGCCTCCGCTTTTTGGGCAAACAGAGTGAGTTTATGCAAATAACTATGCTGAAAGCCAAGCTGCACCGAGTCAGCGTAACTCATGCGGAGTTAGAATATGAGGGCTCGTGTGCGATAGATGGCGTATTGCTGGATCGTTCGGGTATTCGTGAATACGAACAGGTCCAAATATACAATATCAATAACGGTGAACGCTTTACAACATACGCGATTAGGGCTGAGAATGATTCTGGAATCATTTCGGTCAACGGCGCCGCTGCGCACCTCGCCAAACCCGGCCACCTGCTCATTATATGTTCCTATGTCGGTTTGGATCAGAAAGAATTGATGAGTTTTAAGCCGCAACTTATTTATGTGAATGAGAAAAACGAAATTGTTCGTTCCAGCCATTCCATTCCAGTCCAAGCCGCATAGCGTTTAGCCGCGCAGGCTTCGGAAAACAATGAATCGGCCCTCCATGGTCGGTTATCGGTCGGCTAAGGTCAAAATAGACTTTGCTCTATGACAGTCGTATCTGCATCGCAGCCATGGCACGATCTCGAACGACACTGCGCGCAAATCCGCGATACGGAGATGCGTGCAATGTTTGCCGAATGCCCGGACCGTTATCCTCGTTATACCAGGGACGCTGCGGGCATATTTCTAGACTATTCCAAGAATCGGATTAACGACGATACATTACACTGCTTGTTCGCGCTGGCTGAGTATGCTGACGTTGAAGTATGGAAACGGCGCATGTTTGGGGGAGAAAAGATCAATACCACCGAGAACCGGGCGGTGTTGCATACTGCGCTGAGGAATCGTTCGCAGCGTCCGATTCTGGTTGACGGGCAAGATGTCATGCCTGACGTACGCCGGGTGCTAGGTTCATTGGGGCGCTTTGTCCATACGGTGCATTCTGGTGGTTGGAAGGGCTATAGTGGGGAATCCATAACCGATGTTGTGAATATCGGCATTGGTGGCTCCGACTTGGGCCCGTATATGGTGACCGAAGCACTGTGTGATTTTAGACTGCCATCAATCACCTGCCATTTTGTATCCAACGTGGACGGAGCGCATCTGGCGCAAACTCTCAAATCGTTGGATCCTAAAAGGACTTTATTCGTCGTAGCGTCCAAAACTTTTACGACGCTGGAAACAATGACCAACGCGCACTCCGCGCGGCATTGGTTGGTTGATCATAGCGGTTCCTCCGATCATGTCTCCAAGCATTTTGTGGCGGTATCGACCAATCGGGCCGAGGTAATGGATTTTGGTATAGACCCGGAGAATATGTTCGAATTTTGGGATTGGGTGGGGGGGCGCTATTCTCTGTGGTCCGCGATTGGCCTGTCAATTGCGCTGAGTATTGGCATGCACGGGTTTGAGGCGTTACTGTCAGGTGCCTTCGCGATGGACGAGCACTTCCGCACCGCACCATTGGACGAAAATATGCCGGTCATATTGGCGCTTATCGGGATATGGAATAGCAATTTTCTCGGCGCCGATAGTTACGCCATACTACCCTACGACCAACGTTTACACAGATTCCCAGCCTATTTACAGCAATGTGATATGGAGAGCAACGGGAAAACCGTACGGCGTGATGGCCAAGCTGTGGCATATAAAACTGGCCCAATACTATGGGGTGAACCCGGGACCAACGGGCAACACGCGTTTTATCAGCTGATTCATCAGGGCAGTCATTTGATACCAGCGGACTTTATCGTCGCGCTCAATAGTGATTGTGGACTTGAACTCCACCACAAACTTTTGCTGGCTAACTGCTTTGCGCAAGCAGAAGCCCTGATGACTGGAAAAACGACCAAGCAGGCCAAACAAGAGCTGGCGTCACAAGTTGACGATCCAGTTCAACTCGATGTGCTCGCACAGCATAAAACGTTCGTCGGTAACAAACCCAGCAATATGTTGTTAATTGATCGGCTTACACCAGAATCACTTGGCGCGTTGATTGCACTATATGAGCACAAAATATTTGTTCAGGGTGTCATCTGGGGTATCAATTCATTCGACCAGTGGGGTGTCGAATTGGGTAAACAGTTGGCGACTGAAATTGTTGAAGAAATTGACGGTGAACTCAAACCCGATTCTCATGACGCTTCTACGAATGGTTTGTTAAGACGCTACAAAAAGCAGCTTTAATATCCGTTAATTGGCGGAAAGCGATATCCAATAAGTTGATTAGATGTTGAGTAGGCCAAGCAATACCGCTTTGGAATATTCGTAAGCCGCAGCCGTCTGGCTTGCACGCGGACCGGCAATATTCAGCCTGCGTACGTTGTGTGCCTGCATAAATTCTAGAATTTGTTGCACGGCGTCTGATTCCAATACAGTTTCTGCGTCGATCAATAAATGTGGTTTAGCGTGGGTTACACACTGCTTAAGCGTTAATTCGGTACCTGGGCTTTTATCTATCCGACCGAATTTGAAAATTATCGTCGCGTCACTTTCGATGACATTCTGCCGGGTTCTCTCGGAATAACCGGCACCTACTAATTCCTGCAATGGATAGTGGGTAGGAATTTTGCCATTTTCCGCTAAGCGTCCCTCGGGACACCATCCATCGATGGTAATCCCATTTGCCAACGCGGCGTCCAATGCGCCTCGATCCGTCCCGGTTTGTCCGCCAGATATGATGGTTAGATTGTTGTGGTTTCGAGCTTTCATAAAGGAGTTCTATCTTTTGATGTTGGGCTCTAAGGATATCTTCATATTCGGACTATACTGAATAGATCAACGATTTCTAATCATAACCGCATGATAATTCGATTGTATTATTGCCAGTGACCACGTCTATCAGCTCTGCCATCGTATCCGAAACAGCCGAACAGACAACCCCAAAATCACTTGCAGGTTGGTCAAGATGGTTGTGTGAGCAGGAAATGCCGATTTTTTCGCGTACCGCTCAGCGAATCAATCAGGCTGTTGCCGATGAAAAGGCGGGCACGTTGGAAATATCCACGATCATTCTACAAGATCCAACTCTGACAGCCAGGGTGCTTAAACTAAGCAATAGCTCGATCTATAATCCGGCGCGGTTAAAAGTGGATACGATTTCACGCGCATTGGTCATATTGGGGTACAAAGCGGTAAGTGAATTGACATTGGCTTGCACTTTTATCGAGAGCATTGTTGTTCATGGAAATAAAGGACATGTCGATCGCGAAATTGGTAGGGCTTTGCACGCGGCGGTACAGGCCAAGTGTTTCGCGCAGATGGTTAACGATCCGGCGCCGGAAGAGGTTTTTATCGCCGCTTTATTAAAAAATCTGGGAAGGATCGCGTTTTTTTGCTTCGACAAACATGCTGCCGAAAAGATTGAAGCTCGAAAAACTGAAAAGGGGTGGACCCGAGATCAGGCAGAGCGGTCCGTATTAGGATTTTCGTTGGTTCAACTCGGCAGCTCGTTGAGCAGAATTTGGAAGTTGGGCGGCTTGATCGACGAGGCGATCTCTGGAACAGAATCCGATTCGGATCGTGTGGGATTGGTCAACGTTAGTCATGAGATCGCCGAAGTGTCCGAGCAAGGTTGGGAAGAAACAGAATTCCAGATCTGTCTGGATAAGGTTGCGAGTTTAACCTACCAGCCCAAAACAACGCTGGTCGAACTGATTCAGGAAAACGCAATAAATGCGGTAAAAATTGCCAGTCAATTTGGTGCACAGGATGCGGTCCAACATATCCCCTCGAATGCTGCGCAGGTCGTGGCAGAGCAGCGTGATGAACAAAACACATCAACTTACAACAATGCCGAGATGGAGCTGCAGATATTGCAGGACATTACTAATGCATTTTTGGGTCAAATAAAAATAAATGAAATCTTTGAAATGGTCATGGAGGGTATACACCGTGGTGTGGGTATGGACCGAACACTGTTTACGTTGCTTTCTCCCGATCGAACCAGTCTCAATGAAAAATCCGCATTGGGTTGGCCCAATACATCAAACCACCATCCCATACGCGTGCCGGTGGTTGGGCCGTCGCCCAACCTATTTTCCTATGCGATTGGGAAGGTGGATTCTATTTGGGTTAAGCCTGGCAAGAAGACCGACATAGATCGTCTTTTTACATCACAGGTATTGGCACAATTTGGCCATCAAGAATGTTTCTTGGGCCGGTTATCTTTAGGACGAAAAATTCTTGGGCTGTTTTACGCGGACCGAGGGTTATCCAGCGTAGCATTGGATCAAAAAAGTTTTGACAGTTTTAAACACTTTGTACAGCAAGCAAATCTGGCTTTGACTTTGTCGCAAACACGTTAATCCATGCCGTTGCCACTTTCGACGCCTTTCTTGGCCACCAATTTGCGGTAGTCGACCGAAATTTTCATCCCCATGAATTTGCCCCAAACTTTGAGCAAAATATTATTTTCTGCGGCAAAACCAAGCTTAAATTCCATAAACGTACGCTCTTCATAGCCGGGTTCTACCTGGTCTGTATCCAGTTGGAAATGGTAGATGTACAGTGAACCATAGTCGGTCGATTGTACTTCTAACGGTTTACCCAATACCGCAACAACATCCTGTACGACCGGCACTGGGGCTGTAACCTTGGGTAATTTGTCAAAACTGGCTTTGACCTGGCGTTTGGATCGAAATATGGTGGAGAATCCCAGTCCGCGCAATGATAGTTCCAGAAACGGTGCAGGGGTCATGGCTAGTAGGTTGGGCGGAAACGTCCAGCTGTCCAGTAATTTTTGTTGATTAAACCCCAACTGGTGCACGATATTTATCGTAGGTTCGATATATTTGCCGTCCCGGTCGATTTTTTTGAAATCGTAATACCAACGCTGTCGCTGCGGCGTGTTATTTTTCCAGCTGGGGTAAACCTTGCTAAGATAAATCAGGTCTTCAGCCGATACTACGGGTTCTTTGAAGGTTAATGTATATCCGCTATCGTCTACTTTGGACGAAAAATAGCGGTCGAAGTCCCCTAGCTGGTTTTTCAGCTCTAACAATCTTAGCCACACGCAGCTGCTCAGTGTCGTGAGAAAAATGCATAAAATTAAAAGTTTAGTGGCCGGTGTGGATTCAATTCTCATGAATTTCGTTTAGGCTACGGTAAATGAATTTGAATTGACTGTATCGGTGAAGTTTGAGTAGGCTTACGCCCGTCACGTACAGCTTAGGAACCTATGGATGAACACTAGGTGAATGAGTGAGTTGGGTCTAAAGCTGTAGAATTGTAGCCATTCTTGATTGATTGGGGACAATAGTTGTCAGTTAAGTCTTAGAATTGTGTAATGAATTTATGATTATTCCTATAAATCCAATACCACGGGTATGGTCTGGTTGTTAGCGTCGGTTTTAGCTCTTGGATAACAACAGCAAATTAACGCTGTATCCGGTTCCGGTTTGACCATCGGGGTTTCCAAATAATCGACTTCTCCGTCGACAATTTTTGTTTTGCAGGTTTGGCAAATTCCCGAGCGGCAGCTGTAAGCGGGTTGTACCCCTTCCATCTCGGCCAGGTCGAGCAATGATCCTTTGGAAGGATCCCACTTCGTTTCTATACCCGATCGCGCGAAGCGGATAGGGACGGGTGTGGAATTGTTGAATTGTCCAGTTAAAGATTCGACGCCGCCTGCATTTTCTTTGTGCAAATTTGTACCACGGCCAAAGAACTCATAATGGATTCGTTCGTCGGTAATGTTTAACGATTTTAATCCACCGTGTAGAGACTCCATAAACGAATTTGGACCGCATAAGTAGAAATCATAATCGTCCAATGGCAATAGCGACTGAATCAACGCGATGTCGATATGGCCAATGCTATCGTAGTCGCGGCCCTCAACGTCGCTGTCCAACGGATTGCTGTAACGCACGTGCGAGTTCAGGTAGGGCCAGTTTTGCGCTAGATTTTTCATAGTATCAGCGAAAGCGTGAACGCGGCTATTGCGGGTTCCGTGTATAAACCAAACGTGGCGGCTACAGCCGCAGCTGGCCGTGTTATCTGCCAGTTGCTCAAGCATGCTTACCATCGGGGTGATCCCAACACCGCCGCTAATCAATACAATGGGCCGGGTGCTCGATTCTTGCAGTGTGAATTTTCCTCGTGGAGACATCGCGCGGATCGTTGTGCCGGGTTTTACGTGATCATGAAAGTAGTTGGACGAAATGCCGGCCGGTAGATTTGGTTTGGCCGGTGCTTCTCTTTTGATCGATAGTCGGTAATACGATCCGTTCGGAGCGTTTGAAATTGTGTAGGTTCGTTGTACTTGCTGAGCACTTCCGGGTGGTCGAATTTCGATAGGTAAAAATTGTCCGGCTTTATGGCAATGGATCTCGCTGCCTTGTTTTGGTTGCAGATAGAACGATGAAATATTTTTGCTTTCTCGTTCAACCCGAACGACCTTGTATTCTCGGTAAACGTTCCCGTCGTTGCGTTCCGTTTTTTGCTCATCGACTTCCTGCCAAGAACCGGTTTTTTCCAGGCTTGGGGAATATTCCAGAAAGTTCCAACGGATCGGCATCCCGTTTTTGACCAGACTGGCTTGGTCAAGCGTAATACGCACCAATCGCTGGGCACCGTCGTAGGCTTGCAGCTCATCGCTTTTCCAAATAATGTTGGCTTTTCCGGTCAAATACAATAAATCACCGGACTCGAAATCTATAAACAACAAACCAGCAACCGGGTTCGCGCTGATATTGCCGAGAGTATTGAAATGATTGTTTCCGCTAAAGTCTGGAAAAGTAATCGTTTGGTCATCATCGATTCGCACAAATCCTGGCTTACCACCGCGATGGGAAATATCTGTACCGTGACTTGTATTCTTGGGGTTTTCAGAAAAATGGGTCGCGATATAGAAATGATCCGAATTGGAAATAATTTGGTAGGCTGATTTATCCAAGTGCTTCAATTCTTGTATCGGTCGAGGTGCTCCAATCGAGTTAATTTCGGCCAAATTACTGTATTGGCGGGACTGAATGTATTGCGGACAATTTCCGAATGTCTGATCAATTTTTATGTCCAATCCGTTCTCGCGGATTGCGATAACTTTTCCCGTCAAGCGATTTCGCCGGCGACTTTGATACTCAATTCCTAGTAGACCCACCTGTAACCCTAGACATAAATTTTCCTTCAATGGATCTCCGAATATCACGGCAGTATTAATATTCAATCTGTCTGGGGCGGGAGATTCGATGAAACCGGGGCAACCTGCCAGGACGGACGCCCAGGGACGTCCAGTCCGGTCGATCGACCCGATTAGCAAAAATGGTAATTGAGCGTAGAACGCCCGATGTTCGTCGGGCATGAAATCGCGAATAAATCGTTGCCCGATGCCTTCAATTTGCTCGCGTACACCAAGACGTGCCTGAATTTCGCGTTCTCCCCGGTGAAACGGGGAATTTTTCGGTCGATCCTGCATAGCGGTTTTCCAGTGTTTAATCGTGTATTGCTCAAACTAATTCAAGCGGCGGGTGCGATGAACTCGACTCGGATTCCCCCGGGAATTGCGCACATCATCTGGCGGGTGGGTCCGCCCAGTAGTGGTTCAGGTGCGAATTCTATACTGACGCCATTTGTATTCTGCAATCGTTCATGAAGATGATCGAGTGCGGCATCGTTTTCCACAATCAACGCCAAGTGATGCAGGCCGATTACGTTTTTCCGGTCGAAGGGCGCCGCGTTGACAGGATCTGCTGCTTGCCACAATGTGATCATTATATTGCCATCGGACAGAAATGCCGCTGGGTAGTCCGGAATCTCACCTACTTGATCATAACCCAAAGTTTCCATGAAGAATTTTCGCGTGGTATCTAGATTGGGTACCGTCAAACCAACATGGTGTGCGCCTTGTGTCATGGGGGGATTTGTAACATCATTCATATTCTTTCTCCTTTGGTTGAGTGCGGTTTCAGATTACGTTAATAGAGGCCAAAGATTAAGACGGTATTGGGTTCAATCATCTTTGCCTAGGAGCAATAATGTTTGATAGAGGCGGGTTGCGGGAATTTGTTGCGGTAGTCGAGCAGGGTGGGTTTACCGCCGCGGCCGATATTTTGGATGTATCGACTTCGTTTGTGAGCCGTGAGGTCAAGCGGCTGGAAGAGCGTTTGAATACTCGATTACTGCACCGTACTACCCGGGCTGTTCGGTTGACCGACATGGGTCGGATTTATTACCAACGGGCCCGTGAAATACATGATCGAATTGAAGCTCTGGAATCCGATATGGCGGATCTGCAGGAACTGCCGAAGGGCACGATCCGTATTACAGCCGCTGGTATTTACGCCGAACGTTACGTCGCGCCTGCACTAGCGGAATTCATGATCAAATACCCAGAGATTTCTATTGAACTCGATACCCGAATGGATGTGGTCGATATTGTCGAAGAGGGTTTTGATCTGGCGGTACGTATGCACGGTGCACTACCCGATAGCACATTGGTCGCTCGAAAGGTGGCGCGGCGTCGGGTCATGGTGTGCGCCAGTCCTGCGTATCTCGCTCGCCGAGGGCGACCTGAAACCCCCGATGAACTGACTTCGCACAATTGCCTCAGACTACCCCACATGCCCTGGCGTTTTAGCTATCCGGACGAAACCCGCTCGGTGAAAGTCCAAGGAAATTGGAAGTGTGATGACGGCAGGTCGCTGGTCACAGCAGCCGTGCGTGGAATTGGACTGGTTCGGTTAACCGACTACTATTTGGATGATGAGCTGCGGCGTGGCGAAATCGAAGTGGTGCTGGAACAATACGAAGTTCAAGATGCTTGCACATGGATCGTGTACCCGGAACGAAAACACCTGCCGACCCGGGTTCGGTTTTTGATCGACTTCCTTGCCGAACGATTAAAACGAGAGCGGTCATGAGGGGATGGAAACTGGCGTCATGCGCCATTGGTTTTTGAAAAATAATTGGGTAACAAAAAATAACGTGTAATCGTATGGCTGCGATAAATTTGAAAATTCCCGTGAACGGTCCTTTTGATCCTGCACGATTCTTTGACAGTTTGCGAATCACGTCTTTCGGTATGCCTTTTACCGTGATCGGTGCAGATATCGCGGTCAGAAGTGTTCAGGTACCAGGCGGAGCAGTGGTCGTTGCGGTCACATTCCAGTCTAATGATTCCGGTTACAAATTGCTCGCTGAGATTAGCTCAAACGTTAAGTCATTACTGTTAAACACTGATTGGCATGGTCAGCTTGTCCACATTTTCGGTTGCGACGATGCGTTGTCTGATTGCTACGCATTCCTAGGCCGAGATCGGGTATTCAGTCCACTAGTAGACCAACATTTTGGTTACCGGATGGTACGCGCCCCGGATATATTTGAAACGCTATTCACGGTAATTCTTGGCCAGCAAATCAGTGTGGCTGCTGCCAACGCGCAACGCCGGCGTTTGTTGGATTATCTTGCGGAATCTATAAGCTACAGGGGCCAAGCAGTTTCGGTGATGGCTGCGGCGTTGCAGGTTGCCGATACCCCCGTTGAGACCTTCAGGGATCTGGGTATCAGCCGGCAAAAAAGCCGCTATTTACGCGAGTCCGCGTGCTGGGCGGCTGAAGGGCGCCTAAAACGTAGCGTTCTGGATAAATTATCCAGGGATGAAGCGATAGACTATTTGCGCGGGATTCCAGGGGTTGGGTATTGGACTGCTGAGATTGTGCTGATGCGTGGGCTAGGCGATATGGATATCTTTCCGGCAGACGATATTGGTTTACAGAAAGTTGTACAAGCTCTTTATCGGATGGACCATAGACCAAATGCAACGGATCTTCGTGAATTTGCCGAGCGTTGGCGAGGATGGCGCAGTTACGCGGCGTTATATTTGTGGATGGAAAGTATGCCGAAGATCAAATAAATTGTATGTTTGTCAGACTACTACGAGTGATTCTGGCTGACGTATTTCCGGCGGTTGATAGGCTATTCAATATTGCGGTGAGTGCTTGCGGCCAATACCAAAATTGTTATAGGACATCCAGAAAATCACCGCTCTGATGTTGCCACATAGTGAAGTACCTGCCATGCATTGCCAGCAATTCCTCGTGACTTCCTTCCTCTACTATTTGTCCTTGTTCCAGCAGTAAAATTCGGTCCATGTTTAAGATGGTTGACAGTCTGTGGGCAATGACCAGCGTTGTTTTTTGTTTCATCAAGTCGAAAAGCGCGGTCTGAATTTGTTTTTCGGTGATTGAGTCCAGTGCGCTGGTCGCTTCATCCAGGACCAGTATTGGCGCTTTTTCGAGGAAAGCGCGCGCGATTGCGATTCGCTGTTTTTCACCACCGGACAATTTGACCCCGCGTTCTCCGACTAGCGTGTCGAAGCGTTCTGGCAGGCTCTCGATAAATTCCAGGCAGCCTGATTTTCGGGCGATTTCGTTGAGTTGTTCGTCGGATATCTTCCCACCCAAACAAATGTTATCCCGCACCGAACGATGGAACAGATCCGGTTGTTGCGGAACCAGTGAGATCTGTTTGCGTAGTGATGCGATGCTAAATTCTCGCGCATCGATGCCGTCGTAGCAAATTCTGCCTTGTTGTGGATCGCAAAAGCGGAACAGTAACTTGGTTAACGACGTTTTACCGGAACCCGAGCGCCCGACCAACGCGACCTTCTCACCTGCTCGAATGTCGAGATTGAATTCGTTGAACAAGCTCTGTGTCTGAAGTGTGGCGCTGGGATAACCAAAGCAAACCCTTTCAAATTGGATGCTTCCTTGCGCGATGCACAACGCTCGGGCATTAGGCGCATCTTTTTCAATATCCTGCTGGCGAAACACATCGGCCATTTCTGATGCGTCGGCCAGCGCAGAAAAGAAGTTGCGGAAATTTCGACCGAATTCCCAAAGCCGCTGGATTAAAATGAGCAAAATCGATTGGAACAGCACGAACTCGCCAACCTGGAAATTGCCTTCGCGCCATTTGACGATCATCAAATAGACCAGAGCCAGTTCAATCGCGAACGTCATTAGACCCTGTACGGCGAACGAGATGAACATCAGAATCCACGCGATTTTTTTTCGGCGGTAGGTTTCATTTGCCGTGTCGTCGACATGGGCTTGTTCGCGCTGCTCCAACGCAAAGCTCTTGACGATGAAAATGTTATTGATCGCGTCTGAATAGGCGCCGCCCAATTTGGAATTCCATTCGGCGACTTGTTTGTCGAAGCGCAATTTCCAGGTCGAATATCCAACGTTCCAGCTTATAAACGCAACAACCCACAACAAAAAGTAGCCAGCGAAATTGGTTTGCTGTTGTGAGAAGATTGTGAACGAAATGATGACCGCGAGCAGGTTATTGAAAAAATGGAATAAAAACCAATCCATGATAATTTCGAACGAACTGGAGAAACGGTTGGCTTTTTTGATCAAGCTACCTGAGAAACTATTCTCGTAGAACGCGTACTTTTGCTGCTGCAGGATTTGGAAGCAGCGCTTTTCCAGCAGTGCGACACCGCCGCCGTCCAGCGGTACGATGGCAACTTCGAGAAACCGCCACGATAACCAAACTCCACCGTAGAACAACGCGATTTGCCCAAGATTGTCCAACAGCATTGCCTGCGTATGTTCAGAAAAAGGCAGGGTAAGCCCGTTGGCGATGTTTTTGTAGAATACCGGTACGTACAAATCCAGCGTAGTCGCGCTGGTTAGTGCCGCGAGTGCGAGCGCGAAATAATACTTTTTTTGCCAAACGACGCGCCAGTATTCCCTTAATATGATATCCATGAAATTTATGCAGATGAATGGGGCATGATTAGGGCTAGCCTCCAACCATTATGCCGATGGGGCGCAGGACTAACTTGTTGCGAGCCTGGGCGGGTAGGTGAGGCCGCCGCTGGGCCTTATATTCGATTATCTTATTGGGTGCGGAGATTATTCCAGCTTAGGCCAGGGCGTTACGCCGTTTATCCAGATAGATTGCCAACCCTATGGTTATTGTGGCCAAAATAAATAATATCCACATAAAATATGGCGTCGTTGGTATTACGATCGCGGTCAGTCCGAGGAAATTACCCACCAGGCCAAAATGCCAGCCGATTCGCAGCCCATCGAGGTACGCGGCCAGCGACAATACCAGCAACATGACCAAGCCGGCGCCGCGGTCGTCAATTATATTCAGCTGTAAGAGAAGAAGGGTTCCACCAGTAGCCAGTAATGCACCGAACCAATGCAGCGACTGTTCGATCCAGACGTCGCGGATGATGTGCACACCTTCTTTGGCTTGCAAAAAACTGGTTGCCATGGCCGCTAATCCAAATACCAAAATCATTGCGATCCAATAGAAATAGCCATCCGTCGGTGAAAAATTCATCACACCGATCCCAACCAACGACAGCACAATCAATAGAATCATGATCGCTTCTTCAGCAATGGAACGTCGGTGCTGGTAAAAAAACTTTGCGGATTTTTCAGACTCTGACATATCGACGACCTCACGGTTTCGTACCAGTTTATCGCAAGGCCATAGTCTCGGACAAATTGATTGTGATGAATGAATTCAGAGCAGTATAGAGCTTCGAAATTACCATATGGTCTTTAGCCGTAGTAACATTGTCGGCGAATTGCTATGCTGTCGAGTCCTTGGTTGAGGTCTGGACCTAGATCGTTGCAGTATTTCTGCAATTCCTTTTGACGATATTCTGGTGTTTTCGTATTTTGCCGGACTCCGACAGGATGTGTGCAACTACCTGGTTGTGTATGCGTCGGTAGCATCGGTTTCGTTCTATTTCCGGTATGGCATGGATGTCAATATATTGGATCAATAATTACGAATCCGTTTGTTGTAGCTTTTTAAATCGCATTGAATGCGATTTAAATCTAAAGAATCTGCCAATGGCAGGGTTGATAGAGATCTGAATGCAGTAGCCTTCTAATAATAACAAGTTATGGCGCAATATTTTCAAATTCATCCAGAAACGCCTCAATTGCGATTGATTCGCCGTTCCGTGGATATTCTTCGTAATGGCGGAGTGATTGTGTACCCTACTGATTCTTCGTACGCTTTGGGATGCCGCTTGGATGATAAGCAGAGTCTGGATCGCATCAGGCGAATGCGGCAATTGGATGATAAACATAATTTTACCTTGGTTTGTAAGGATTTGGCGCAGGTCTCGGCCTTTGCCAAGACCGGCAATGATGCCTACAGGTTGATAAAATCATTAACCCCTGGACCTTATACGTTTATCTTAAAAGCTACCCGTGAGGTTCCTCGTCGCTTGCAGCATCCCAAACGTCGTTCGGTGGGAATAAGAATTCCAGAACACCCTATTGTACAGTTGCTGGTGGATGAATTAGGCGAGCCGCTTTTCAGTTCGACGTTAATTTTGCCCGGTGAAAAGGACGCGATTTCAGATCCCTATGATATTCGGCAGCAGCTGGAGCAATCTGTGGATTTAATCATTGATGGTGATGTGGTTAGCTATGCGCCCACGACGATCATCAATTTATCGGATAAAACCCCAGAAATAATTCGACAGGGGAAAGGTGACGTACGTGCATTAATGTAAATGCGGTTAACTGTTTTTGTAAACGGCCATCTAGTTATGTTTGGCTGCCCCTCAACACAGGCGACAAATCGGCTTAGGATTCATTAGGCTAAGCTCAGTCCTAAGGGTGGCTTTCTTCGGTGTATTGAGAACTCGATCGATACGCGCCCGCGAAAATTCGATATAATTCATCTATGGATAAACTCAATCTGGTCCAACAAATTTCCGTGGCGGTGCTGCCGCTATTATTTGCCATTACGTTACACGAAGTTGCCCATGGGTGGGCGGCGAAACAGTTGGGTGATAAGACTGCGATGATGCTAGGGCGCCTGACGTTGAATCCAATTAAGCACATCGATCCAGTCGGTACGATATTGGTGCCTGGATTATTGATCTTGTCCGGGTTTATATTTGGAAGTGGGCTGGGATTTATCTTTGGGTGGGCCAAACCGGTTCCGGTTAATTGGGAGCAATTACGCAATCCTAAACGCGATATGGCCCTGGTTGCCATCGCTGGGCCCTTAGCCAATTTCATTATGGCAGTTTTTTGGGCGTTGATCGCCAAAATTGGCATTATGCTGCAATCGCCTTTCGCCAGTGAACCGATGTTATTTATGGGTGGAATAGGTATAAGCATTAATCTGATATTAATGGTTTTAAATCTATTACCCATCCCGCCATTGGACGGTAGCCGGGTTATCTCCAGCATGTTACCCGGACCGTTGGCGTGGAAATACAGCAGAATAGAACCTTATGGATTTGTAATATTGATGGCGTTGTTGGTTACCGGAATATTGGGTCCATTATTGAGTTACCCGTTACCCGCACTGCAAAAGATGGTGACAGGATTGGCCGGCTTATAGCTGCCGTGTATGAGTATTCCCACCTCAACAGAGCTAGATGCTCAAGTATCGATTGCATTGGTGCAAGGTGCGCCGGTCGTCGAGATTCCCGATGATCTATACATTCCACCGGACGCTTTGGAAGTTATATTGGAAACTTTCGAGGGGCCATTGGACCTGTTGTTGTATCTGATTAAGCGTCAAAATTTGGACATATTGGATATTCCCATCGCATCCGTTTCGCAACAATACATCAGATATATCGAGATGATGGATGGATTACGCATTGAATTGGCCGCGGAATACCTGGTGATGGCGGCAATGTTGGCGGAAATTAAATCGAGATTACTGTTGCCCCGGCCGGTACAATCGGATGAGCAAATCGAAGACCCACGTGCGGAATTGATGCGCAGGTTGTTGCAATACGAACGATTTAAGGATGCTGCGGAACAATTGGATGATTTGCCGCGCAACGGACGGGATTGTTTTGACGGCAATGTTGGGCTCGATGAGATCAGCGTAGTCAAGCCGCAACCCACGGTCGAGCTGAAAGAGGTTTTGATCGCTTTCCAAGATGTATTGCGACGCGCCAAAAAAACGGCACACCATCATATTCAGAGAGAAGCGTTGTCGGTCCGTGAGCGAATGTCGATGATACTCGAAAGTTTGGGGAAAGTTGAGGTTCTGGGATTTATAGAGTTGTTCGGACGGGATGAGGGGCGGCAGGGTGCCGTAGTTTCTTTTCTGGCGGTTTTGGAATTGTGTAAAGAGGGATTGATTGAAATATATCAAGCCGAACCATTTGCAGAATTACGCGTTAAACCAGTTTAGAGATTATTGTGGATATTAAAGGAATTATAGAGGCCGTATTGTTTGCTGCTGACAAACCGGTGACCGTCTCGCAGATGCAAATGTGCTTTCCTGAATTCAGCCGCCCTGAAAAATCGATAGTGCGGGCTGTGTTAAACGAAGTCGCGAATGATTATTCGGATAGACCGGTTGAATTAAAAGAAGTGGCAAGTGGGTTTCGTTTTCAGGTTCGTAAGGAGTATTCCCCCTGGGTTTCCAGATTATTGGAAGAGCGCCCCGCTAAGTATTCACGAGCCTTGTTGGAGACCTTGGCGATAATTGCGTACCAGCAACCAACCACACGCGGCGGTGTTGAGGATATACGTGGGGTAGCCGTTAGCACGGGGATCATTCGAACGCTGTTGGATCGAGGGTGGGTGCGAGTTGTCGGCCACAAGGAAGTCCCGGGTCGGCCCGCGTTGTATGCGACCACCAAAGAATTTCTCGATTATTTCGATTTAAAATCATTGGCTCAATTACCCACGCTACGTGAGTTAGAGATTCCCGATGAAGAACCCGAGGAATTAGTGCCTGATGAACAGGCCACAGATAGAGAACCCGATGAAATCAGTCTATAAGGGACGAACCCGCGATAAAGCAATAGCGTCTAAAAACCCTGTACGCGAATTGAAACAACAAGCGGAAGATGCGACAGGCGTGGGAGATTCGGGAGAAAGAATTCAAAAGGTTCTGGCGCAATTGGGTTTGGGGTCGCGTCGCCAGGTCGAGGAGTGGATTAAGGACCGGAAAATCAAGGTTAATGGGCAGACCGCCCAATTGGGGGATAGGCTGCGAGCAACAGACCGCTTGATTTTAAACGGGCGCGCAATCGATATTTCTAAACGAATCAACGTGCCAACCCGCATTTTGATCTATAACAAACCGGCGGGTGAGATCGTATCGCGTCGGGACCCGGAAGGACGTCCGGTAATTTTCACCCAATTGCCCAAATTGCAAATGGGTCGCTGGATTTCGGTGGGCCGGTTAGATATCAATACTCAGGGTTTGCTTTTGGTAACCAATAACGGTGAATTGGCGAACCGATTGATGCATCCGGCCCGGGCCGTTGTGCGGGAATATGCGGTACGTGTGCTTGGCAGCATCGCGGATGATATTCTTGAAAACCTCAAGCAAGGTGTAGAACTCGAGGATGGAATGGCCAAATTCGACTCCATAAAAGCGGGCCGCGGAGAGGGAGTTAATCACTGGTATCGAGTCACGGTAACTGAAGGTCGGAACCGCATTATTCGTCGTCTCTGGGAATCTCAGGGGGTTTTGGTTAGCCGGTTGATTCGGATAGGCTATGGATCGGTCGTATTACCGAACAAATTGCGTGCGCGGACCTTTATGGAATTGGAGGAAAAAGAAAAGGCTGCTCTGATGGCGTCTGTCGATCTATTTGAAGACAAACTCACCAGGCAGCCAAATTACTCCAGGAGGCACAACATTACAAAAGGTACAACTCGTCGAAAAAATCGTTAAGCAACCACTGATTTATTTATTCAGTGGTATCTGTGACCGAAGTAGGGGTCACCAAAATCAGTAGCGTTAATCTATTGATTAGCGCGTCCGTAAATAATCTTAGGGGGCTTTTACAACTTGATTGCGTCCATTATGTTTAGCTTGATACATGGCTTTGTCCGCGTTAACAAACAGCTCTTCAACCGAGTCGTTGGCCTGTAATTGTGTTACACCCAAACTAATCGTGACGCTTACCCTAAACTGTTCTTCATAAATAAGTAGCGATTCAACCGCGAGCCGGATTCGTTCAGCCAATAGCATGGCGCCGCCGATGGCTGTATTGCTCAATACGACTACAAATTCTTCGCCACCAAATCTGAATACGATGTCACTGGCACGGACCGTGTTCTTTATGCTTTGTGCAACGGCTTTTAGAACGGTGTCACCGAAAGCGTGTCCATATTGATCGTTAATCGACTTAAACAGATCGATGTCCAGCAGCATCATCGACAATGGAGTTTTCTGCCGTCGTGCCAGGTCCCATTCGCGCTTGATGCAATCGTCCATGGAAATCCGGTTATTCAAGTTGGTCAACGGATCGGTATGGGCCGACTTTAACGCTTGACGGTATAACAACGCGTTACGCAGCGGATATACCAGGCAACAAATGGTTTCTTCGATTTGCTCGATTTCTTTTTCGCTAAAACGGCGTCTGCGCATCAATTTCAGTTCACCCAAATCGTCTTGCTCGACGATGAGCTGGTAACTGCACGAATGGTGCGCTGTAGTGCCGCCCGAAATGCTTAGGTTCTCTGCTTCGTTTGTATAGCTAAAACCGTTGTGCCCTGTAAGATGTTGCACCGAACGGCTGAATAATTTGAACAATTGCTCTATATTCAGTGTGGTTTGTAGAGCATTGGCGATTTCCCAACGTTGTGAGCGCGCTTCGTTGCTCTGATGAAATGTGGGGTGGGACATTATGTCAGTCGCGTGTGCAGATTCCTGAGTCATAACCATGCCTATCTTTATCGCTGTGTAAAATTCGATGAAAACTATTTGCAATGATTTAAGCGAATATCATGCCAGAATAAAAAATATATAAAAAACAGTATAATAGAGGTTTTTGGTCTAGTTTGAAGGCAATGCGGCGGATATTTGACGGTCCCGAGCGGAAAAATGTTGCCGAAATTGCAGATCGAGACTTGGGTCCAATAGTATGAACCCTAAGCGATTGAAAATATAACGTTTCCCCGGTTATTCTGGTTAATCCAACCGGCTTAGATCGATCCTGATCCATCCCAACATGGTGATTAGATTTATCTAGTCGGCCATGAAAAATGCGTTAATAATTTGATTATTAGGAATATTAGCCTGATTAGGAAGGTTCATTTTGACCGCGCACTGAAGCCAAACGCATTTTTCTTGATCAACGTGTCGTACAGGGACGTGTCACCTTTGGCTGGCAAGTTAAAGTAAGCGTCAAAATATCCAGCAACGCCGCGCCCGCATTTTTTGACGCGTCCTTATGAAAATGGTCAGGATGACTTTTTCAAGGTCGGCTACCTTGTCAAATACAAAATCGATGATTAACTAGGTAGTAAATGGTCGTTTGCAAAACGACAAACAAGGGTTAATGGTCCTGCAAGTTAATAATTAACAAAATATTTGTTAATTATTTCATTCTGAAGATTACAGGACTCCTTCAAAATTTGCATGAATTAGGGTTTAATCTGATTTAGTATTGCAGATACAAATATATGATTTCTGCCTCTATCTTAGATCTTGATCAAACGAAAGGCCTGACGGCATGATTTCATCAAAATCCAGTTTCTTGGCAGGATTGCTCGTATTTATTCTATCAGCGTGCGCAACTATGGATAACGACGTCGCGAAACGATTGAAAATTGATTCCAGAACGACCGAACGTTACCACTATTTAGCAGAAAATCCTTTTGGATACGGATTGTTGCATGAAGGTTACTTAATCGGTATTGAGAAAGCGAACAAGGAACTGATCTACGCTGCAGATGGGGACAATGATGACCCTTATTACAATCTCTTCCGAACCTACCCATCAAACCGTCACTCCGAAAACCAAAGTATAGATGCCGACCGAATAAGCCATCTTGAGAAGGTCATTGATGATTCTAAGGCGTTATTCGTCTCGCATATTTTGGCGTACGAACCAGACGATGCGGAATCAGCACGCGCGGAAACCAATGAACATTCGACCCAGAGGCGCTTTCGTACCCGCTTTGTTTACAACATTCATCCAAGTAACTATGGCGGGCAGACCTATTCTCCCTATGAAAGTGTTGAAATTATTGATTCGAATCCGAATAACGAATATTTAGCGGGTTGGGAGGCTTTACAGAAATCTTTGAGTCAAGAGATCCACGCAAAAGTAGAAAATGCGGCCGAACGTGGTCAACCGTATACGCATTTATTTATTGGCGCGATGGGTTGGGACAACGACCAAATCGAATCAGTAAACCGTTACAACGCTATTTTGGGCAACCTTATAACCGCTGCTAGGACAGACCGGGATCAGAGCGCGCGTTTTAATCCTGTGTTTGTGGGGATTACCTGGCCGTCGGTGTGGGGGTGGCAAAGTTGGTTTGATTTGGCTCAATTAGCTTACAAAGTGTTTGGATACGGTAATAAAGCCAACGATGCCGATGAAATTGGCTATACGCTAGCTAATTGGCTAGTCAATGACTTGGCGTTGGGAGTCAAAGTTCGGTCGCGCGAAAATGATCATCCGCTCAAAATAGTCGTGTTTGGGCACAGTTTTGGATCGCGAATAACATCCCGAGCAATGTTTAGCCGCTATTTGTTCAAAAATGGTGCGCCTTACCCTAATGAGAAGGTTGATTTACTGATCGGGCTGCAGGGTGCATTCAGCGCCAATCGGTTTATTTCGGGTGAAGGGGCAGAAGGTTCACCATATAGTGATTTTAAAGAGATTGGGACACCAATAATTATGAGCTGGTCTAAACATGACAAAGCCAATCCATTGGCGTATTTGTTAACCCGTGCGCCACACATTGGCGGATTTAGAGGTCACGAAGCAACAGTTGAAAATGTCCACGGCGTATTCGAACAGATCAAAGCGGAAGATCTGGTTGCGGAACATTGTTCGAAACTAAGAAGGGCGGATCGAGTGTTCATGGTGGATGCTTCTCAATATGTACTTGATCATGGTGACATATTGGATATTGAGATGGGTCGGCTCATGTGGACGGCAACTCAATGTATCGGCTTATAGGGCTGTATATTCGGTAGCAATTGGGGTTGTAGTTCGCTACACAGATAACGTCGGTTGTAGACCTGCTGAACGAATTGAACTTACGAACTCTGCTGTTTCTTAAGTACGTAGCCAGGATTTTGAAATATCGACCTTATAACATTCCCAATTCCAATTTCGCGACTTCGGACATCATGTCCTGCGACCAAGGAGGATCCAAGACCACCTCGACATTGACGCTTTGCACCCCGGGTAATTCTTTGACTAGACGTTCCACGTCGCCCTGGATAATAGGTCCCATTCCGCATCCTGGCGCAGTCAAAGTCATGGTGATTCCTACATTGTTTTGCTGTTCACCGATGGGGGTTACTTTGCAGAAATAGACTAAGCCAAGATCCACAATATTGACCGGAATTTCCGGGTCGTAGACGGTGCGCATTACTTCCCAGGCATTGTTTTCGATCGATTCCGGGTCCGTGCCATCAACGATCATCGCGCTTTTGGGTATTTCTTTGCCCAACGCATCTGCATCGGTGCCATCTATGCGTACCATGTGCCCAGATTCTGCAACCACGGTGAAATTATTTCCGAGTGATTGGTGTATCGTAACGATTTGTCCCTCGGCCAGAGCCATATGCTCTCCGTCTGGAATAGTGACTGCGTTGACATCGCGCTGCAGGACGGCGCTTTCTATTTCATGCATGGTATTTGGTCTCCACTGGTGCTTGCCTCGAAAACCTGACCGGTTTTTCCGCAACTAGCCGAACTTAACAAATAAATATACAGTTTTTCCAGCGATTCCGCAGCTGCTAAATTTTGTCGATTCTCGGCCGGGAACGCCCGGCGTCTAATGGGAGAGTCGATAGGCCCCGGTATTATAGTATTTACCCGCACAATACCGGCTGATTCCTGTTCGTCCGCCAAAATTTTTGCAAAGGCTTCCAGTGCAATCTTGGAAATTGCGTATATGCCCCAGTACGCTTTAGCAATTCGAGCAGCGGAATCGCTGGTGAATAGCACTGAGGCGTTATCGGCGGCGCGCAGTAATGGTAACAGGGCTCGGGTCAATAGAAATGGCGCATTCAAGTTGACGTTCAGAACACTGCACCAGCTTTGCAAGTTAATACCATCGAGAGGCCCCAGGACCGCAAATTTTGCGGCGTTGTGGACCAAACCGTGCAGCACGCCAAATTCGCTTTCTATGGTTGAGGCCAAATCGACGTAGTCTTTTTCGGTCGCCCCTTCAAGATCCATAGGATACAGCGCGGGTTCTGGCGAACCGCAGGCGAGTATATCGTCGTATAATTTCTCTAGTTCCGCTAAATTTTTGTCTAGTAGAATTACACATGCCCCGGATTTTGCGCAGGTTTTAGAAGCTACTTGGCCCAGTCTTCCCGCCGCTCCGGTAATTAGTATATTTTTTGCGTTTAGCGAACGCTGTGGATCAATCGAATTCATACATCATAAATGGTCGAATTTCCGCCAGAGGTGTAGGTTTCAAGCCTTCCGTTTGGAGCGCGATACTGAACGCATAATATAAATCTGGCGCGGTATCGGTAGATTTCAAGGTAGTTGTCGCATCAATAAAAAGATTAATGAATCGG
>CAZUGA010000010.1:0-105758 GCA_964619885.1 uncultured Methylococcaceae bacterium | reverse complement strand
CAAACGGTTCAGATTGTGGTTCGCTCCGCTCACACAATCTAACCTTAGTCGTTAGATAAAGCGTTTGACGAAGCCAAAACTGCTGACACTGAATTGTCTTGTATTATGACCGATATTGACCATTTCAAATCAGTCAATGATACCTATGGACATGGTGTCGGTGATGAGGTAATCAAACTCTTGGCTGATATTCTGGAAGCACACGCTGGCGACCATGATTTTGTGGGCCGATATGGTGGAGAGGAATTTAGTCTTGTGTTTCCAGGAAAGACAATCGAACAAGCTGCTGAGATCGCGGAACTTATACGTGTAGCGATAAAGGAGGAATCAGGTCAAAAATTTGCAGCCGGTCCGCGTATTACGGTCAGTTTAGGCGTTGCTTCCATATTTTATGATGCTACTGGTCCCAGTGATCTAAATAACCAAGCTGACCGAGCCTTGTACGTTGCTAAAGAGAGTGGTCGAAACCGGGTTATCAAATGGGACGCGGAACAGATCGCGCATGCCGAACAAGCGCAAGAAACCGAAACGGTGGAAGCCGCGTTGGTGGATGCGAAAGAAAATACAGTTACGGATGAGTCGGTCGAGAATTCCATGCTAGATCTGTCTAAACAAGCCAGCGATGGAGAGGTTGATCGTTTACAAGTTCGAATCAAACAGTTAGAAAGTATTGCGTCGCAGTATTCCGAAGAGCTTAAGTATAAGAGCAGTTATGATGCTTTGACGGGACTTCCCAATGAATTGTTATTTTACGACCGGATTAAGCAGTCTATCGCCCGCGCCCAAAGATATAGCCATTCTATTGCGGTGCTAACGTTAGATATCGATTTGTTTAAACGGGTGAATAATGCGTTCGGGCGCGATGCTGGAGATGCGTTGCTCACCGAATTGGCTGACCGGTTAACCAGGATCTTGCGTGATTCGGATGCCGTTACGGTGTTTGGCACCGACTCCAAAGATTTGACCGTATCGCGATTGAGTGCCGATGAATTCGGTGTTTTGTTGACCGATCTGAACGATATGCAACCGGTGACCTGGATCGTGCGCAGAATATTCGAGTCACTACTTCAACCTATTGTGATTGACGAACAGGAAATTGTAGTCACCTGCAATATAGGAATAAGCTTGTATCCCGAAGACGGCATTAGCCCAGAGGTGTTGATGAACCATGCGGGAGCAGCGCGCCAGTACGCTAAGCAAATGACCGGCCAAAATAGTTATCAGCTGTTTGACGCCCAAATGCACCAAGTGTCCCTGACTCAGATGCAGGTTGAAACAGAGTTACGCCGGGCCATTGAAAATGAAGAATTTGTGCTCTATTTTCAACCCAAACTGGATATGACAACTTCAACCGTGAATGGCGCCGAGGCATTGATTCGTTGGGACCATCCTGACAAGGGCTTGTTGTCACCCTATGAATTCATTGAGGTGGCTGAACAAAGTGGATTGATTGTCAATATCGGCGAGTGGGTTATTAAACAGGCCTGTTTGCAAGCGACCGCGTGGATGGAAATGGGGGTTAAAGATTTCAGGGTCGCGGTAAACCTGTCGACTGTTCAGTTAAGACAGGAGGGCTTTTCTGAACGTATCCTGGAGATTGTCGAAGCCGCCGGAATTTCACCAGAACAGCTAGAGTTAGAGATTACCGAAACGGTGATTATGGATAACTTGGAAACCGCAGTTGAGACTTTGGGACGCTTGCACAAGCAAGGATTTTGGATTTCGATCGACGATTTCGGCACCGGCTATTCATCTTTGAATTATTTGAAGCATCTTCCTTTGGATACACTCAAAATTGATAGGTCATTTTTGCAGGACATACTAACGGATAGTTATGATAAAACCATCGTGAAGACTATTATTGCGATGGCTCATAGTATGGAATTGAAAGTTACCGCTGAAGGGGTGGAAACTGAGGAACAATTGGCTCTGCTGAGGCAATATGAGTGTGACGAGATCCAGGGTTACCTTTTCAGCCGTCCAATGTCGGCGGAGGATGTGACTGAAATACTACGCAAAGGACGAAATTCCCACGTTTACCAAAAAATAATTGGCTAAGCTCAAGGCTCAACAGTTTTAAGGGTTGAATTGGATACGAGCGTCATCGCCAGAGCTAGCAATACTACCAATAGAAAATGCAGTCTCACCTAGCGATCCTAGCTGCGCCAGAGCATCGGCTTCGTCGTTAGCCGCAACGCAGGCGATCATGCCTATTCCACAATTGAATGTTTTTAGCATTTCCGCATCGGATACGTTGCCGTTATGCTGAAGCCAGCGAAATATTGATGGCGGCTCCCAGGCAGATTTATCTATCACGGCTTTGCATTCAGCCGGCAAAATGCGCGGGAGATTTTCTGAGATTCCACCACCGGTGATATGTGCGAAGCCGTGGACATCGATTTTTTTCAGTAGCGTGAGTAACGGTTTTACATAGATTCTAGTGGGCTCAAGCAAGTGTTCTCCAATCGTTCTGTCGTTGAGTTTTTGCTGCAACTCCGCATTGCTGCGCTCTACAATTTTTCGAATCAGTGAATAGCCATTAGAATGTGGCCCGGATGACGCTATGCCGATAAGACGATCACCAGGACCGATGTGCTTTCCGTCCAGGAGGCGTTCTTTTTCCGCGATGCCGACGCAAAAACCCGCTAGGTCGTAATCGTCATTACTGTACATGCCTGGCATTTCTGCCGTCTCTCCGCCGATTAATGCGGCCCCTGCGAGTTCGCAGCCTTTGCCGATGCCTGCGACTACGCTGGTAGCAACATCCACGTCCAAATGCCCGGTTGCGAAATAGTCCAGAAAGAATAGGGGTTCGGCGCCCTGAACCAGAATATCATTGACGCACATCGCGACCAGATCAATACCGATGGTATCGTGTTTCCGCATTTCCAATGCCAGTTTCAATTTGGTACCCACGCCGTCAGTGCCGGATACCAATACCGGGTTATTGAATCGATGCATCGGTAATTCGAACATTGAGCCGAATCCTCCCAAACCTGCTAGCACACCGGGTACCCGTGTTTTTGCCGCTATCGGTTTGATACGTTCGACCAGTTCGTTACCTGCGTTGATATCAACCCCCGCATCTCGGTAGGTCATTGGTGTTTCGGGCGTTTTGTTCAAATTGGTTTGCCTATTTCTGTGTATCTAATCCAGTAATGTTTGCCGTCTTGTAACCTAGCAATACTTAATTGTCGCAGGCCTGAACAAATTCTTTCGATTGTGGATTTGGCCGGACATCGAATTTGCTAGAATTTTTAACTGATTTCAGACATTTGGCGTTCGATCCAATTTTTCGCCTTTTCATTTATTTGCTGCGCTTTTAGATTGTCCGGGTAGATGGGTTGTCCTATGCGTACCTGGATCGTTCCAGGGAATTTCAGGAAGCTGTATTTGCCCCAATATTTGCCAGCATTGTGCGCAACCGGAATAACCACGGCGTTTGCTTTGTGCGCTAGAATGCCGCCGCCAGCACCATATTTTCGTTTTTCGCCGGGTGCAACCCGGGTGCCTTCCGGAAAGATCACAACCCAGCGTTTATTTTTCAGGCGCTCAATCCCTTGTTCTACAACCTGGCGGAGTGCCGCTTTGCCTGCTTTTCTGTCTATTGCGATTGGATCACAGGTGGCCATAGCCCAGCCGAAGAACGGTAGCCAAAGCAACTCGCGCTTCAAGATAAAGACCTGTGTCGGGAATATAGCCTGCAAAGCGATGGTTTCCCAAGCTGATTGGTGTTTGCAAAAGATGATGCCATTTTCCTCGGGTATATTATCCAGACCTTGAATTGCATGATCTAAATGGCATACGCTTTTTAGAAACCATAGGTTGAATTTAACCCAAATCTGCGCGATGCTGTAACGTGTATCAAATGGCAATGGAAAAGCCATAATCATGATCGGAGCGATGACGACTGTTGAGGTGGTCATTCCAAACAAAAATAGCATAGACCGGATGTAGAGCAGCCAATTATTATTTTGATAAGATGAATCTTGTTGCATCATAAAGGTTATTGAATACAGTTGCGCTTATTGTTGGATGTTCGGCAAGCGTGCGTAGGCCTTTCCCGGTTTTGACCAGCAACGGTTGTGCTCCAACAGCTAACCCGGCCTGAATATCGCGCATTGAATCGCCAATAAACGGTATTCCTTCCAATCTTACATTATTTGTTTTGGCAAACTGCTGCAATAGCCCAGGTTTGGGTTTGCGGCAGTTACAGTTATCATTTGGACCATGCGGACAAAAATAGACTGAGCCAATTTTACCACCTTCTTGCTGGACCAGATGCTTCATTCTTGTGTGGATTTGATCTAGAGTTTCCAAGCTAAACAGTCCGCGGGCGATCCCCGATTGGTTGCTGATTACTGCGACGTGGATACCCGCTCGGTATAAATTCGCGATTGCTTCCAGACTTCCGGGTATAGGAAGCCATTCTTCTGGAGATTTTATAAAATCGTCTGAATCTTCATTGATTACGCCGTCGCGATCCAATAGTACGAAGCGGGGACATTGCATTGCTATTGCAGACCACTGAGTTGCTGCCGCCGTCGCATTGGCGGCGTTGTTATCCAGGTGCACAGAGCGTGGCGTGGCAGCAGCATCGCTACTGTAACTTTGAAATGTCGGCAATCTGCAAAAACAACGCTTCGACCTTGGCCAGTAAGCCCAGCCTGTTATGGCGCAATTTAAGATCTTCACTCATGACCATTACTTTGTCGAAAAACAGATCAACCGGTTGCCGCATTTCGCCGAGGCGGGTCAGTGCCGATGTATAATCATGCGCCGATATAAACGGGGCTATATCGGTAACAGCGGATTCGGTCGCCAACATCAACTCTTTTTCTTCAGCTTCGAGAAAAAGTTGTTCATCGATACCGAGGTCGGACTCGGCTTTGGTTTTTCGCAAGATGTTGCGGATACGTTTGTTGGCCGCGGCCAGGCTTTCGGCCGCGGGTAGAGTACGAAATTGGCGTACTGCGTCCAAGCGCATTTCAAAATCCAGTAGTTGGTTCGGATCGATTGATAATATTGCGTCAAATTCATCGTGTTTATAGCCTCGCTCCAGGCAATAGCCACGATAACGATCTTTGACAAAGTCAGCAATATCCTTTTCTAGAGTGTCGCTCAACAACTCTTTCGGAAATTGATTTAATGCCTCATTCAACAATGAGGACAAATCCAGATCCAGCTCTTTTTCTATGATGATACGAAGAATGCCCAACGTAGCCCGGCGTAATGCGTAAGGGTCTTTGTCGCCCGACGGGACTAAGCCTGCAGCAAAAATACCACTCAGCGTGTCTAATTTTTCGGCCAGTGATAGGATGGATCCGGTCTGTGATTCGGGTAATTTACCGCCTGACAGCTTGGGCAGGTATTGTTCTTCAATAGCATCCGCAACTTCTTCGGGTTCATTATCCGCCAGCGCATAGTATCGCCCCACGGTACCTTGGAGACTGGGAAACTCCACAACCATCTCCGTTACCAGGTCTGTTTTCGCAAGGATAGCGGCGCGCGTCACCAGCGCGGTATCTTCCCCCAATTCCTCAGCAATTATTGCCGCCAATTTCTGTACACGCTCAGATTTATCAGCCAACGTGCCCAATTTATTCTGAAAGATAATGTTTTTCAAAGCTGGTGCTTTTGCCGCCAATGTGGTTTTTCTATCTTGTTCCCAAAAAAATTCGGCATCGGCCAAGCGTGGTCGAATTACGCGTTCATTGCCGGCGCGTACTGAATCGGGCTTGCTGCTATCAATATTACTGATTGTGATGAAATGCGGCATCAATTCACCCGAAGTCGCAGTGACCGGGAAATACTTCTGATTGGTCTGCATGGTTGAAATCAGAATTTCCGGGGCTAGCCGCAAAAACCGTTGGTCGAATCCACCTACAATCGCTGTCGGCCATTCGACTAAAGCTGTAATTTCATCCAATAAGTCGGGGTCTATGACGGCATTTCCATTAACGGATTTGGCGGCCGTCTCTGCTTGTTGGCGAATTTTATCGCGACGCTGATCAAAATCGCATACAACATTACCTTGATTGTAAAGAAGTTCCGCGTAAGTATCCGGGCAATGGAGGGGGATAGGTTCCGGCGCGTGGAATCGATGGCCATAGGAAACATTGCTGCTTATACAACCTAGAAATTCTGTGGTTATGGTTTGATTGCCAAAAATTAGAACGGACCAGTGCACCGGGCGGACAAATTCGGTGGTTCCCGTCCCCCATCGCATGCGCTTCGCAATTGGTAAATCGGCGAGTGCTGTAGAGATGATGCCAGGAATAAGCTCGGTCGTTGCCGTACCGGTAACGTTATTGCTAAAACTTAACCACTCGCCTTTGTCAGTCTTGTCGGTAGTGAGTTGTTTGACCGATGTGCCACAACTTCGGGCAAAACCATCGGCTGCTTTGGTGGCGTTACCTTCACTGTCGAACGCTGCCGCGATCGAGGGTCCACGGCGCTTAGTCGTTCTGTTGGGTTGTGACACTGCCAGCTGGTGGATTAATAACGCAAGTCTACGCGGCGTTGCGTAGCTTTTTATCTCTCCGTAGTTGAGTTCTGCGTTATCCAGAGCTTGTGCGATTTTTTTCTGAAGTGCGTCGCGTAGCTTAAGCAACGACTTTGGCGGCAGTTCTTCGCTGCCCAATTCGAACAATAAATCGCGTGATTCAACCATTATCCTGTCCCTTGGGGCTATTCAGAAGTGGGAATCCAAGTTGTTCGCGTCTATCGAAGTATGCAAGAGCCACCCTTTTGGCCAAGTTTCGCATACGCAATATAAAGCGTTGCCGTTCGGTTACGGATATTGCATGGCGCGCGTCCAACAAGTTGAATGCGTGGGAAGCCTTCAATACCATTTCATACGCTGGTAAGGGTAAATCTTGCTCGACTAGGCGGGTGCATTCGCGTTCGCAGAATTCGAAGTTATTGAACAATTGTTCTGTATTTGCGTATTCGAAATTATAGGTCGACATTTCGACTTCGTTTTGATGATAAATATCCCCATAGCTGACTACACCTTGACCGCTTCGGGTCCATGTCAGATCGTATACACTTTCCACACACTGTAAATACATAGCAATCCGTTCAAGGCCGTAGGTAATTTCTCCGGCGACGGGTTTACAGTCTAATCCTCCCACTTGCTGGAAATAGGTGAATTGGCTAATTTCCATACCATTGAGCCATATCTCCCAGCCTAAGCCCCAAGCTCCCAGCGTTGGGGATTCCCAATTGTCCTCGACGAAGCGGACATCGTGTTCGGTTAGATCGAGCCCTAGGGTGCGTAGCGAGTCCAGATACAAATCTTGGATGTCGTTGGGTGAAGGTTTGAGGAGTACCTGAAATTGATAATAATGTTGTAAACGGTTAGGGTTTTTGCCGTAGCGCCCATCCGTTGGGCGCCGGGATGGCTGCACGTATGCTGTTTTCCACGGCTCGGGTCCTATGGCGCGAAGAAAGGTGGCCGGATGGAAGGTTCCGGCGCCGACTTCCATATCCAAAGGTTGCAACAAAGCGCAGCCTTGCCCGGACCAATATTCCTGTAGGGCCTGAATAAGTCCTTGGAATGTTGCGACATCAAGCGTTGTTTGAGTAGGGTGCGACACAGAGATAGCTGTATATTAAAGCCAAAACCAGCAATTATATCTTATAATGTCCCAATTCATAGAGACCAAGACAGTAAACATGCAGCAGAAACGCAAAGCGGTCGCATTGATTTCAGGTGGTCTGGATTCAATGCTCGCGGCCAAGGTCGTTTTAGATCAGGGAGTTCACGTCGAGGGTATAAACTTTTTTACCGGATTTTGTGTAGAAGGTCATACCCACGCCATTCGCAAAAAAGATAAAGCCAAACCTAAGCGTAATAACGCTTTGTGGGTGGCGGAGCAATTGGGGATAAAGCTTCATATCATCGATATCATTGAGGAATACAAGGATGTTGTGATTAACCCGAAGCATGGTTATGGCGCCAACCTGAATCCTTGCCTGGATTGCAAAATTTTTATGGTCGGAAAAGCACGGGAATGGATTAAGCAAAACGGATTCGATTTTGTCATTACCGGCGAAGTTATTGGGCAGCGTCCGATGTCGCAACGCAAAGATACAATGCCGGTTGTTGCTCGGGAATCCGGTGCGGATGACCTGTTACTTAGACCTTTGTGCGCGAAAAACTTAGCGCCTACTTTACCTGAACGAGAAGGTTGGATTGATCGGCAGGATCTACATGATTTTAGCGGGAGAGGAAGAAAACCGCAGATGGCGCTGGCGCAAAAATTTGAAATAAAAGATTATGCACAGCCAGCGGGTGGTTGCTGTTTTTTGACCGACAAAAATTATGCGAAAAAATTGAGCGATTTGTGGAACACACAAGGCCATAAGGATTACGAGCTTGACGATATTATGTTGCTCAAAGTCGGGCGCCATTTGCGGCCACGTCCGAATTTTAAAATGATAATTGCCCGCGAAGAAGGTGAGGGCAAGTTTTTGCAGGGTTATAAAAAAACATTTGTGCATATGCAAACGACTAGCCACAACGGTCCGTTGGTGTTAATCGATGGCAAGCCCGATCAGGACGATTTGGCCCTGGCCGCTCGGATAACAGCTCGCTACAGTCAGGGCCGAGAGGCTGAAAGTGTGTTGGTTTCCGTGGTCAGCGATGGTGTTGAACAAAATTGGTCAGTAATGCCCTTGCCGCCGCATGAAATTCCAAACGATTGGCACATATGAGAATGCATTATCTGGATGCGCGGCACCTGCTTTGCCCATTGCCGGTGATTAGGGTGCAGGATCGGGTTAAAAAATTGATCGTTGGCGATATGCTCGAGGTTTCGTGTACAGACCCAGGGGTAATGCAAGACATTCCGGCATGGTGCCGTATCAATGGGCATCGACTGGTTAGCGCCGTGGGTAACGACGGGGAATTCACGATAAGGTTGGAAGTTGGGGAAGAATAAACGACTAGTCCTGTTTTGGCTTTTCGAATTGAACTATTCGGGATCTAGATGACGGTATAATCGGGTAACGGGGGGTGGCGAGCGATTAAAACCATAACCTAGGTTAATTGCGACGGCCGAAAAATAGATAGCCAAGTTAGCGTATTCCTGTATGTGATCGTACATGCTCATGGTCCAGCGGAGCGTCAAATACTATTGATTGAAGAAATTTAAATATTCGATTAATTAAAATGTATTTGGTTTCTGGCCGCTGGGTGTACTACACTTGGCGTCCTTGCGGATTTTGATTAAGCAAAATGCCCTGTTGTGGTGCGTTCGCACAATACCGGCGCATAAAATAAATTATTAGAGTGGTGCATATCGCTGGATTTCGTGGGATCTCCACCGGGGTTCGATTGGTATATTAATTGCTCTGATTATCAAGTAATTACAACAATACGGAGGAGGCTTTAATGTCACCAGAAAATGTTCTCTCGCTAATAAAAGAGAAAGATGTAAAGTTCGTTGATTATCGTTTTGCCGACACACGTGGAAAAGAACAACACGTTACGGTTCCGGCGCATACCGTAGACGAAGACCTTTTTGAAGAAGGCAAAATGTTCGACGGTTCATCCATCGCCGGTTGGAAGGGTATTAACGAATCCGATATGATTTTGATGCCGGATGCAGCAAGCGCAGTCATCGACCCATTCTATGACGATACCACGTTGATATTGCGTTGTGATATTGTCGAGCCTACGACAATGCAGGGTTACGAGCGCGACCCACGTTCTATCGCAAAACGTGCGGAAGCCTACATGCGTTCTACAGGAATAGCTGATACCGCTTACTTCGGCCCGGAAAACGAATTTTTTATCTTTGACGATGTCCGTTGGGCGTCGGATATGAAGGGTTCGTTCTACCAAGTTGATTCTGAAGAAGCTGGCTGGAATTCGGAGAAGGCTTACGAAGACGGCAACATCGGTCACCGACCAGGTGTCAAAGGCGGATATTTCCCTGTACCACCGGTTGATTCGTTCCAGGATATGCGTTCAGCCATGTGTCTGACCCTTGAAGAAATGGGTTTGGAAACAGAGGTACATCACCACGAAGTGGCGACTGCCGGTCAGGCCGAAATCGGTGTTTTGTTCAATACACTGGTTCGTAAGGCGGACGAAGTATTGACTTTGAAGTATGTTGTCGCAAACGTTGCGCACGCTTTCGGTAAGACGGCAACTTTTATGCCTAAACCTCTGGTCGGCGATAACGGCAATGGCATGCACGTGCATCAATCGATCTCCAAAGACGGTAACAATTTATTTACCGGCGATCTATACGGCGGATTGTCCGAAACAGCGTTGCATTATATTGGTGGTATTATTAAGCACGCTCAGGCGATCAATGCTTTTGCAAATGCATCGACCAATAGTTATAAGCGTCTGGTTCCTGGTTTTGAAGCGCCTGTCATGCTGGCTTATTCAGCTAGAAACCGGTCAGCGTCTATTCGTATCCCGTTTGTTTCGAATCCTAAAGGACGTCGTATCGAAGTTCGCTTCCCGGATTCCACCGCAAATCCCTACTTCGCTTTTGCCGCTATGTTAATGGCGGGTTTGGATGGCATCCAAAACAAGATCAATCCAGGCGACGCGATGGATAAAGATCTATACGATTTGCCAGCAGAAGAAGAAAAAAATATTCCTCAGGTTTGTTTCTCCTTTGATCAGGCTCTGGCCGCGTTGGATCAGGATCGTGAATTCTTGAAAGCGGGTGGCGTATTTACCGATGATGCTATCGATGCGTATATCGATCTGAAGATGGAAGAGGTAACTCGTCTACGCATGAGCACTCACCCAGTTGAGTTTGATATGTATTACAGCTTGTAATAACAACGCCCTCAATTTATCAACGCCCCCTAGTGGGGCGTTTTTTTTGCGCGAGGATTTAGTTGGTATCTTCAGCGTGACTTTTCAAGACTGGATCGATTTTCGATTGGCCCAACCGTGTCAGATTAGATCTGAGGAATGGTCGTGTAATTAGCATTGATATGCACTAATATGGTGCAATCGTTTCTATATCCTGCCCAGTTGTCGGGTGAATTGTGGAAACTGGTGCCCGTGGTAGTGCGGGCGAGTTAAAGGCCATCAACAGAATTTCATCTGTTTTTTAGATTTGGCACTGCAATTGTGCGCTTATCCGAATTTGGCCTGTATATTGCTTTTTTTTGAGTCTATGGGTGCGAATCAAGAACTATCGAATTGTTGTCTCATATTGGAAAACCTGGCCGATGTAGTGCTTTTTTTCGATGCGAATCTTCGTCTCACCTACATCAATCATTCTGGTGAAATGTTGTTGGCTGGCAGCGCTCGCCATTTTATGGGCGCGCATATTAGTGAAACACTGAGATGCCGCGACAGTTCGGTGGAAGATGATTTGCTCCATGCAATTGAAACCGGCGTGGCGATCTCGCAAAAGGATATGATTATTGAACGGGCTGAAGACAACGTTACGGTTAACTTTTTCGCATCGCCGATACTCGATGGCGCGGTGGTTAATTCGGTTTTGGTTGAAATGCAGCAAGTTGACCGGCAACTGAAAATTTCCAGAGAAGAGCAGTTGATGACCCAGCAAAATGCGTCACGGTTATTGCTTAGGGGGTTGGCGCATGAGATCAAGAATCCGTTGGGTGGATTGCGCGGAGCGGCGCAGTTATTGGATCAGGAGCTGGATGAGGAATTTAGGGAATATACGCGCATCATCATCGACGAATCCGACCGATTGCAATCATTGATGGACCGTATGTTGGGCCCGAATAAACCAACCAAGAAAGTCGCACTGAATATTCACAAGATTCTGGAACGTGTGCGCCAATTGGTTAGCGTAGAAACCCCGGATGGGGTTGTCGTGGTGCGAGATTATGATCCGAGTATTCCGGATTTGCGCGCGGACCATGACCAGTTGATCCAAGCCATATTGAATGTGGTTCGCAATGCGGCCCAAGCAGTTGGAGAGCATGGCAAAATTACTCTAAGAACCCGTATTCATCGTCAGGTTACGATTGGTAGCCAGCGAAATAAAATGGCGATTAGGGTTGATATAGCGGATACCGGGCCGGGTATAAAAGCGGAGATATTGGAACAGATTTTTTACCCTATGGTCACAAGCAGGGCGGAAGGGACTGGCTTGGGATTATCCATAGCGCAATCTCTTATCAATCAACATGGCGGTTTGATTGAATGTGCCAGCACCCCGGGGCATACGTTATTTTCGATTTATTTGCCGTTGGAGGATCGTAGTGAATAATTCTTATAGAATCTGGTTGGTCGACGATGACAAATCGATCCGTTGGGTATTGGACAAGGCATTGCAAAAAGCCGGTCTGGGCGTGCGTAGTTTCGCAAATGCTTCGGATTTTTTGCGCGCCCTAGAATTGGACGTGCCCGATGTCGTATTGACCGATATTCGTATGCCGGGTATGGATGGTTTAGAACTACTCAACCGCTTGCGGGAACAGATTCCTGATCTACCCGTCATCATCATGACTGCGCACTCGGATCTGGAAAGCGCGGTATCGGCGTTTCATGGAGGCGCTTTTGAATATTTACCAAAACCCTTCGATTTGGATGATGCGGTCGATTTGGTCACGCGTGCCTGCAATCAAGCCAGACGGAATAGTGCCGAAATGCAGAATGCACCCGGTGAGGTTGAGTCTTCCCCGGAAATTATCGGCGCAGCGCCGGCCATGCAGGAAGTGTTTCGCGCAATTGGTCGGCTTGCACGCTCGCATATTACTGTATTGATCAACGGCGAATCGGGCACAGGAAAAGAATTAGTAGCTAAGGCATTGCACCGGCATAGCCCACGTTCCGATCATCCGTTTATTGCATTGAATATGGCGGCAATTCCGAAGGATCTGCTGGAATCCGAATTGTTTGGGCACGAAAAAGGCGCGTTTACCGGTGCCCAGAATCGCCGCGCAGGCCGATTCGAGCAAGCTGACGGCGGTACTCTGTTTCTTGACGAAATCGGTGATATGCCAGCGGAATTGCAAACACGTTTATTGCGAGTGCTGGCCGATGGAGCTTTCTATCCGGTCGGAGGGCATATGCCAGTTACCGTGAATGTGAGAATCATTGCGGCAACCCATCAGAACTTGGAATTACTGGTGAAACAAGGTCGTTTCCGCGAAGATTTATTCCATCGTTTAAATGTAATTCGGGTGCATATCCCATCTTTACGTGATCGGCGCCAAGATATCCCGCTATTGCTGGAACACTTTATGGCTCAGGCTACCCGGGAACTTAATGTTGAAGTCAAGACTCTTTTGCCCGAGGTTAGCGAATACATGTGCAAACTCGATTGGCCGGGTAATGTTCGCCAACTTGAGAATACCTGTCGTTGGCTGGCGGTAATGGCATCTGGGAGCGATATCCATATTGAAGATTTACCGCCAGAATTGATCAGTGAGCCTATCAAGGACAGTGCGGCAAGCGAAGGTTGGCATCTACCCCTGCAGCATTGGGTGGAGCATCGTTTATTGAATGGCGATTCAAGTATCGCCAAAGATGCAATACCTTCTTTTGAGTCGATCATGATTAAAACCGCGTTGAACTATACCGGTGGGCGTCGCCAGGAAGCTGCTAAGTTGTTGGGTTATGGCCGCAATACGCTAACCCGAAAGATAAAAGAACTCCGTCTCGAAGCAGCGGCGTCTGCCGAATAAATTGATTGACGTCGCTTTTGCAATCGTTAGGTTCGATCCTAAACGAAATCACTGCTTTCTCATCCACGTCCATAAGGCATACGGTAATTGAGCTCGTTTGAGATTGGACGATCATATGCTAGAGTTTTTGTAGACGCGTAATTCGATAAGGTACAGTTTCGCTAGCGAATCGTTTTTATCGGATTATATCTGCACGGACAGCCCTGTATTGGGGCAACTATTCTTTTGATAGCGTTCGATATTTACGCGTAGCCTTCAACTTTATTCATATATAAAATGGCCACCCAACCTTCATTACAACACCCAAATGGCAGACTTTTGACCGATACTCCAGATCTGGGTATGAGTGCTGAATCGGTGCAACTGGATTTCCAAAAGCATTATGGGATTACCTTAGCGCGCGACAGTGACTGTGAATCCACGCATTATGCGTATACCGCATTGGCTTTGGCGGTGCGGGACCGCTTAATGGAACGTTGGAAACATACCAATAGCGCGTACGAGAAAAGCAACTGTAAAACTGCCTATTATTTATCACTCGAGTTCTTGATGGGGCGCGCGTTGTCCAATGCGGTTTTAAATTTAGGGTTGGACGAGGCGGTTACAGAAGCCGCGTCTAATCTTGGGTTGCGGATAGAAGAGCTGATCGATAGTGAGCAGGATGCCGGATTGGGCAATGGAGGTCTTGGCCGCCTTGCTGCTTGTTTTATTGACAGTTGTGCGACATTGCAGCTACCGGTGCAAGGTTATGGTATTCGCTACGAATTTGGCATGTTCCGCCAGCGCATCGAAAATGGGCGGCAAGTGGAAGAACCTGATCATTGGCTTAGAAACGGCTACGTTTGGGAACTGGAACGGCCAGAGTTGACGGTCCGAGTTCGCTACGGTGGCCGCTCGGAATATTATACCGGTCTGGATGATCAGACCCGGGTCCGTTGGGTCGATACTCATGATGTATATGCAGTGCCCTATGATATCCCTATTCCAGGCTATCAAAACGGGACGGTTAATACGTTAAGGCTTTGGAAGTCTGAAGCTACCGACGAATTCGATCTGGGTGAATTTAACAGCGGAAGCTATCCAGAATCGGTTGCGGCCAAAAACGATGCCGAGCACATTAGCATGGTGCTCTATCCCAATGATGCTAGCGAGAACGGGAAAGAGCTCCGGTTGCGCCAACAGTATTTTCTGGCGTCTGCCAGTTTGCAGGACGTTCTCCGAAAATGGGTGCAGAGCAATGGGGATGATTTTCAACAATTCGCGGTAAAAAACTGTTTCCAGCTCAACGATACGCACCCGACGATCGCTGTGGCCGAACTGATGCGATTGTTGATGGATGATCATTATCTAAGTTGGGATCGGGCTTGGTCTATTACTCACAATACAATGGCTTATACCAACCATACCTTGTTACCTGAGGCGTTGGAGAGATGGCCGGTGCACATGATGGGTCGGTTGTTGCCGCGTATTTTGGAAATTATTTATGAGATTAACGCGCGTTTTTTGGGCGAAGTCGCCAGCCGATGGCCCGGTGAGACCGAACGTCTGCGGCGGATGTCGCTGATCGAGGAAGGTTCTGAGCAACAGGTGCGGATGGCTTACCTTGCTATCGTTGGCTGTTTCTCCATCAATGGCGTCGCCGAACTGCATTCCGAGTTACTGCAAAAAGGTTTGTTCAGAGATTTCTATCAGCTGTGGCCGGAAAAATTCAATAACAAGACCAACGGTATTACGCCGCGCCGCTGGCTTGCACGTTGCAATCCCGATCTGAGTGGCTTGATTAGCGAAGCGATTGGTCCCGACTGGATCACCGATTTACAACTACTCAGCCGATTGCAGCCATTGGCCGATGATGCAGCATTTCGGGAGCGTTGGCGTGAGATTAAGCAGCGCAACAAGAAGCGCCTGTCGCAGTATAAAAAGCACGAATTGGGTGTGGATTTGAATGTTGACGCGTTATTTGATGTCCAGGTTAAGCGCATCCACGAATACAAACGCCAGTTACTAAACGTCTTGCACGTGATCCATTTGTACGACCGCATCAAACAGGGAGATATTGCCGATTGGGTGCCGCGTTGTGTATTGATTGGAGGCAAGGCTGCCCCCGGTTACTTTATGGCGAAACTGATCATCAAGTTGATCAACAACGTTGCTTGCGTGGTTAACTCTGATCCGGATACGACTGGGCGGCTCAGTTTGTGTTTTGTACCGAACTACCGGGTGTCTGCCATGGAGGTTATTTGTCCCGGCGCTGATCTTTCTGAGCAAATCTCGACCGCCGGTAAAGAAGCTTCCGGTACAGGTAATATGAAATTTATGATGAACGGTGCGTTGACCATTGGCACTCTGGACGGTGCCAATATAGAAATACGTGATGAAGTAGGCGCTGACAACTTTTTTCTATTCGGGTTGACCGCCGATCAGGTCGAAGCGGCAAAGGCTGATTATGATCCTATCTCGATAATTAATGGTGATGATGACCTCAAACGCGTGATTTATCTGTTGCGTTCCGGGCATTTCAGCCAATTTGAATCGAAGATGTTCGACCCGGTAATCGCGGCGATAGAATGCCCCGATGATCCCTGGTTGACGGCGGCCGATTTTAGAAGCTTCGTCGATGTACAATCGCAGGTTTCGAATTGTTATCGTGACCAGGAGCGATGGACCCGTATGAGTATTTTAAATTGCGCGGCCAGCGGTAAATTCTCCACCGACCGTACCATCAACGAGTACAATGACGGTATTTGGCATTTAGACTCGATACCAGTCGCCTAAGCCATTGTGTAAGATTGTCGTGCCGCCAATTCGAAGCGGCGAGAGATGAGCGCTCCGTTCCACATTGTATTGTACCAACCGGAAATTCCACCCAATACGGGTAATATTATCCGGTTGTGCGCGAATACCAATGCGCGGTTGCATTTAATTCATCCCTTTGGCTTCGAACTGGATAACAAAAAACTCCGGCGCGCTGGTTTGGATTACCGCGAATTCGCCGATGTGATGGACTACGCGAATTATTCGGCATATCTGGAAAAATCCGCGCCCAAGCGGCTCTTTGCGCTAACTACAAAGGCAACGCGTATTTATAGTGAAGTTGAATATCAGCCAGGCGATGCGTTCATGTTTGGTCCCGAAACGCGTGGCTTACCGGAAAAGATATTGGCGCAGTTTTCCAGTCAAACTCGGCTTAGAGTGCCGATGGTTGAGCACAGCCGCAGTCTTAATTTATCCAATAGCGCCGCGGTCGTGTTATATGAAGCTTGGCGGCAGCAGGGTTTTGGCGGTACCAACTAAAGCGTTTGATGGCAGCTTATCGGGTCAGCTTCTCTATCAATACTTTATGTTTGGGAAATTCCTCAAGCAGCGAGATTCTACTGGGCATCTCAAAGTCATCGAATTCGAAGCCGGGGGCCACGGTGCATCCGCAAAGTGCAAATCCGTCTGGATCATCGAGCGCCGCGCCGAATAAATTACCGGCGCGTACCAACGCTTGCGGGCGCAGGCCCCGGTTGATATTTTTACCCAATTTTTCCGTCGAATAGGTGCCATCGCGGGCGATGACATGCAAACTTAACGGCACGCCATCGTAGAAATGCCAGATTTCGTCTTGTTTAATTTTGTGCAAGGCAGAAAATTCATCGTTTTGCAGCAAAAAATAGATGGCGGTCGAAAACGCACGTTCGCCGCCGAAGCGTTCTGGCAATTCCGATGCCTTTAGACTTTCATTGGCCCTATAGGTTTGGCGGTAGTGTCCGCCCTCCGGATGCGGTTGCAGCTTCAGCGTATTTATCAATTGTGTTGCGTCGGTCATCGAAATACCTGTAATTCTGTTTTGCTTCGAAATTGAGAGGTTGTGCTCATTTTATCATTAGACATCGATGCCTTTCCGCCCTGTTCTGGGTACTGCAGTTGATAATTTGGTGCGCTACGGGTGTGCTTAAGGTTAAAACAATTAAAACGATAATAAAGCTTAAAACGCTTGTTTTTCGTTGAAATACAGACCGATTTTGCGATGTGGCTCACATAAGCTGACGTTTTGTGTCAGTTTATGACCTTTTATAGCGGTGTTTAATCGAGTCTCACAAGCTTCTAGATGGGGGTTATCATGTTTGACATTAACCGTCAATGCCTTGTGTAGTAGCGTTTGGCGAGATTATCTTTGAGTAAAATAAAAACTGGCATGCCATATGCTTTAATTAATGGCGCAAGGGTAACGTGCCGATACTTGCCACCGGACGGCGAATTCTCCAATTAGGAGGTAGTGCCATGCTTGACAAACTAAAGTCATTTTTTAACCACGGGTTTAGCGATGTGTTGTTGTGGGGTTATGGTTGGAAGCGCCGCAAAACCATCAGATTATCGCAGCCTACAACCCAATGGCAGGATCCATTCACCGGGCTTTGGTACGGTGAAAAAGTTGCGGTCCGACTCCTCAAAGTACAAGTTTTGGATGAATACCGGCACCATTGATTTAGTTACCTTATCACAGTTTCCTCCTCTAGAAAGCCGGGGCACGTAGCTTTACCCCGGCAGTTTTTTGCATAGCCTTTTTTTTCGTTATTATCCTCTATAGATACCTTTAGTCTGCGCTGCAGATATGCGCGGCGGCCTTGATCGAAAATATTCAGCTGTGCTAAGAATAGCGGATCGAATACCACAATCGACCCATCATTTCCCTCAGTAACAGCCAGTTGGTAATCGCGGCTGGACCGCTGGGTATCCATTCAATGATCCAAAAATCTGCCCATCGACTATCGGTGAATACGGTTGGCGCCGGAGTAACTCTAAGTCCGGTACTCCTGAATATATTCAGCGCGCGTGGCATATGGAAGCCATGTGTGACCAGCGCTATGTTCTCTATTCCGTGTTTGCGTAAAATTATTGCGGAATTAACAGCGTTTTCATAAGTATTAAAACTGTCAGTTTCCAGCCAGCGCACCGGAACGCCCAGTTCATCGCGCAGGGTTTTTGCCATTAATTCAGCCTCGCTTGGTAGTCCTGTGCCAATACGCCCGCCGCTAACCAGAATCGGTATCCCATTATGGCGGTGCAGCCAAGCCGCGTACCTTATTCGTTCTAATGTAAAACCACTGACTGAACTGCCGCCGTATTCCGGCGAATCTCTGTAAGTACCGCCGCCAATGACGACGATGGCTTTGCTATCAAGCTTTTTTGGATCTACGATTGCATAAACCGGATTCATGGACTGCAATATATTGCTAGTCGCAGGAATCGCGGCCAGGTATAGCAAAAGGATGCCGCTGGTAATTAGCAAGGTTGACACTGTTTTTCGCCGAATCAATAGTCCAAACAGAATAAGAAGAAACGGTGCCGCAGAGGACAAAATTAGATTTTGCAGCGCTCGTCCTAATTCATACGGCATAAAACATAAATCCAAGATTTAAGAAGATGTCTGTAAAAGGGCTTGTTTTGCAACATTCTTGTTTCGGTCTATTTCCTCAAGAGCTTCTTTAGACGATGTTTTTTGCCTGTATGTCGGCGTGGTACGACGATCTGACAAGTGGTCCGCTGGCGACCTCGGAAAAGCCCATCTTTCGGCCAACCTGGCCAAGCCGGTCAAATTCTGCCGGTTCGACATAACGCACCACGGGCAGGTGTTCCAGACTGGGCTGTAAGTATTGCCCCAGGGTTAGCATGTTGCATCCGTGCGTGCGCAAATCCAGCATGACCTGTTCTACCTCATTGATCTCTTCGCCCAAACCCAGCATCAGGCCTGATTTTGTCGTAACCTTCGGGTGTTCTTGTTTAAAGCGTTGTAACAATTGCAACGACCATTCGTAGTTGGCGCCGGGTCGCGCCTTTTTATACAAACGGGGAACGGTTTCCAGATTGTGATTGAGTACATTCGGCAGGTTTTGACCCAATGCGGTCAGCGCCGGTTCCATGCGTCCGCGAAAATCTGGTACCAAGACCTCGATTTTGATATCCGAATTTTCCTGTCGCACAGCGCCAATGCATTCGGCAAAATGTCCAGCGCCACCGTCCTTGAGGTCGTCGCGGTCGACAGAAGTGATCACCACATAGTTCAGCTTCATGTCGAAAATTGTATCCGCCAAGTTTTGCGGTTCGTCCGGGTCCAGCATACCCGGTTTGCCGTGAGCGACGTCGCAGAATGGACAGCGTCGCGTGCAGATATCACCCATGATCATAAACGTAGCGGTACCGCCGTTGAAGCACTCAGCCAAGTTGGGGCAGGCGGCTTCCTCGCAAACGCTATAAAGATTATGTTCGCGCAATGTTCTTTTGATGTGCTGAATTTTATCCCCTAGCGGCGCTTTGACCCTAATCCACGACGGTTTTCGCAATGGCTGGGTGTCTGATACTACTTTAATCGGAATTCGAGCCAGTTTGTCCCGATTTCGTTGGTGGCTTTCCGGAGTGGCGCGGGAAGGCGCATTGTAGTTCGGTGTGTGGGTCATGCGGCCAGGATGCGATTGACTAATGGTGGTCGAATAATACTCGTGACATTGACTATAAGTGTATCCTGAATCAAACTCCTTGGGAATGTCAGGCGACGACCTGACAACTCAATAAATCCGCAAACCGCGCAACGAACGGCACCGCGACTTCCAAAGTTTTGTCCGGTCCGTCCAGGGCGCTGATTTGGGTGGCCTGCAGAGTCGGAAAACCACAAATGTTGATTCCGGCAAATGGTGCCAAATCCATCGCCACGTTCAAACTCATACCGTGGTAGCTGCAACCGCGTCTTACCCGGATACCCACGGACCCAATTTTACGCCCGTCTACATAAACCCCAGGCGCATCTGGCCGTGATGAAGCTTGCAGCCCATATTGGCTCAAGGTGTCAATTGCGGAGTCTTCCAGTGCGCTGACAAGTGCGCGTACGCTCAAGTTTTTGCGGCGCAGGTCTATCAGTGTGTAGACTATCAACTGGCCGGGTCCATGGTAGGTGGCTTGGCCGCCGCGGTCGCAATGTATTACCGGAATATCACCGGGGTTAAGAATATGCTCTGCTTTGCCATTCAAGCCCTGTGTGTACACCGGGGTGTGCTCCAGTACCCAAAGCTCGTCCGCCGTGTGCGCGTCCCGAGCATCGGTAAACGCCTGCATCTCGCGCCAGGTCTCGATGTAATCGCGAATGCCCAGATAACGCAGCCGAATTTCGCTAGCAGCCACTGCCGATCAAAATCAAGTTACCTCCATTAAACCAGCCAGCCCCAACCGCATCATCGCCCGCCAAAAAGGGCGGATAAGTAAAGCGCTATCCGCCATCAAACCAATAAACCCGTTCACATCCCGGTCGGTATTCCAACAGCACATTCGTAAGCTATTGAAACCTAAAAGAGAATCCGGTCATTTTCGGCGCACCCCATCGATTCACCCTTCGCACTAGGTCAGAGGCGTTCAAAATAGGCGATTTTTCTTTAAAAATCAACGTGCGCCGCGACTTTTTCAATGAGAATCTGCAAGTTATTGATATCTATTTAATAAATTGAAGTTGCATGCAAACGGTGCGGAATTCTAAAACCGCGCCGAAAAATCGCCAGTTTTCGATATTTTTTACATTAAAACAATCGTATACGCCGGGTGCTGGGGAGGTCTCAGATTCCAGACCGCGGTTGGACTTTGATACATGAAGGCTTTTTTAGAGATGTTTGGCGGTGTTTATCGCGGCGAATCCTGAATCGAATTGTGAAATTTGCGGGAGGGCGCTACGCTGACCGGCCCGACGCGAAGCTGTGGCGAGTTTGTTTACAGATAACTTAACCAGGCTTTGTTTGAACGTTGGCGCAACCGCATAAATGCGCGGCATGGCCAATAGAGCAACCAGCAAGTAATCACCCAAACCAGATACGCGCGGGTCAGATTGGGTTGCAGGCCGGGTGGCCAGGTGGAAGGGTCGAAGGGTGCAATATTCCATACCCCATATTCGAGGCCTAGCCAGAGATTGGCGCTGAAGTGAATCAGATATAGGTGCAATATATAAAATAGAAACGGAACGCGGCCGAATACGGTCACCACTTTGGCGCCAGTACCTCGCCAGCGCTCCAATAGCGGCACCAGCAACAAGGCCGGACCCAGCGTCATCAACAGATACAGTAAAGACGGCGGGTATTTACTGGTGTTCAGAAAGGACATAAATGCATAGAGCGCGTTGCGTCCGTGAGCGTTCCATGGCGCATCAGCTGAGCTTAGGCCAGGATCTCCGTATAGGTTGAAGCCCCGCAGTAGCACGAACATTGTGATGGCACAGCAACCTATCCAGCGTAAGCGGCGGTCGCGGCGGTGTGCGGGCAGCTCGAATAGTGGCCCCAGACTATAGCCCAACGCCATTACGCCGATCCATGGGATCAGTGGGTAAACCACGGCGATGCCGTTAAACGAGGTGAATTGGATAGGAAGCGTAGACATGACATGGAGAATACTCCAGAGCCCAGCCAGCCAGTTGGGCGTATCGACGATTACTCCATCTAGCGTGTTGTGGAACATAATCAGAGCAAGTCCGAAAAATCCTGCCAATGTGCTGGGCAGGAACACCAGCAGCGCCAGTACGAGCATTGAGCAGCCAATGGCCCAGATGACTTGTAGAATCAATAACTGAAAACTAAATTGCCAGACAAAGCTGATTAGAGTGATCTCGATAAAGATGAGCCACAGTCCACGGGTAATCAGGAATCCGGACAAGCGCGGTGCGGAAAGTTTATAGTTTTGCCGGTGCAGCCAGACGCTGAGCCCAGACAGAAATACGAAGACCGGCGCACAAAAATGCGTGATCCAGCGGGTAAAGAAATAGGCTGGCGTAGACTGGCTCAGATCGGTAGGCGAAAACGGCGCGATACTCCAGAAATCGCGTACGTGGTCCAGTGCCATCAATAGCATGACCAGACCACGCAGCAGATCTACCGATGTGACGCGCCTTCCAATATCAATGTACGGCATCCGCTGCGATTGAGATGGATTCTAAATAAAAGTATTCAGGCACAAGTTGTAGTTTATCCAAGCTGCGAAAAGCCCAATAATCCAACGGGCCTTTCGCTAAGCCGCCGTCCTGTGTTTAGCCCTCCGTGGATGGAATGGTAATTTCCGCCTTATAATTCGGATTCGTCCAAGGCTTCGTTAAGATTCCATCGGCTCCAACCGCGGAAGACCCGGAAAATCAAATAGGTGATGGCGACCAGTAGGATCAAACCACCGATACCCATCTGGAACGTTAAGCCGCCGATCAATGCTAATACCAGTGTGAACAAGGAAGTTTTATTTTGCCAACGATAATGAGATTCAAGCCAGGTTCCCCGGACTTTGTTGCGGGTCGCGTAATTGATGCCCGCGGTAATCAGAAGGGTTATGCCGCCGCTAGCAAGGGCCAGGATTTGTAGTAGATACAAAAAGCCAGTCAGGCGGCGGCTGCCGCGCAGCTCGTCGGTATGGCCAGCGTGTTCTATATGATGTGCTTGGGTCATGTTGCTTACCTCGATTTGCTGGTACAGAGTTGCTCGGACCTAACCGGCTCGCAAAATGCGCCGGAGAAGTCCTGTTAATACTGTGTTTGCGTGTTGGACAACGCTGAGACGATTCTGTTTCAGAATAGGGTCGCGGAAATATCTCCATCAATTAGGATAGAGGCCGCCCGGGGGTTGTTTAAAGTACTTCCGTGCTTGGTGATCGTTCGGCTTGGTTCACGCGGCCGCAACCCGTTTATACAATAAATTATCCAAATTGAGTCCAACAGCATTAGCGAATTTTGGATACTAAAGAAATTTTTACCCTTTTAATTAAATCGTTAGCAGGGCTGTAGTGCTTTTTGCATCTCTAGCAGACACCCCGTACGAAGCGAATCCAATTTGCGCGTAATGGTATAGCCGCAAGTCAGGTAAAAATCGACCGCGGTCACGCTGGAAGTCAGCGTGATCAAACGCTTTCCATGACTATATGCGGCCCGTTCGAGACGCTGCATTAACGCGCTACCTATCCCGTGGCGGGTGAAATCCGGGTCCACGAACATCGAATAAATTCCGGCATTGATTAAGCACGCGGTGCCGAGTACGCGTCCCCCATCGACCGCAACGTAAATCTCCGATTGTGTACTGGATGCCCACAGTTGGTCAGGCGCATAGCGCTTAACCAACGTTTCGATGACGTGCTTGGGATAGTCGCGGCTGTTGAGTTTGGTTAACGACTTAAAAATAACATGCGCCGTCCGTGTTGCGTCGGCCTGTTTTAGACGGCGGATTTTCATACCCGGATTATACTAACAAGCTGTGAAGTTAGTACAAATTCTTAAGGATTTTATTGATTTACCAGATAGTTGATGGTGCGTTTCTTGCTAAATTCTGACTCGATGGCAAGAATCATTAGATTAGTTTATCAGAATCGACCTTTTGGTGAGTGGTAGATGTCTAAAGGATCGATACAGATTTAGGATATTGGCAGCGTGGGTCGATATATTCGATTTCAACGGATCATTTTCTATTGATGTTTTTTTGATGAAATATTTTTTATCAGAATCGTTGTAAAATGCTAAAACAGTCTTTGTTTGGCGATTGGTTATTTCATAATATTAGTGTGCGTGGCTTGTCTATGGCTAAACGGAATTGTAATAAATAGTGGTTGATTGCTGCTGTTGTAATTTAATGCTACAGCTTGTTTACTGAACAGAGATTCTTTAACTTTTCAGCTATATAGAGGGGAAAGAGATGTTAGAAATTAGGGGTAGTGATTTATCGATTCCATCCAACAAAGTCCGTTATGTGGCCAATGCTTTGGGCTTGGAGTATAACTATACGACGCTTAATCTTGCTGCGGGCGAACACAAGAGCGATGCGCAAATGCAGGTACATCCGGCGGGTAAGGTTCCGGCTGTGGTGGACGGGGATTTTGCATTGTTCGAGAGCAATGCGATTTGCCGTTACCTGGCGCGAAAGTGCAATTCCAAGCTTTATCCGGAACAATTACAGCAATGTGCTTTGGTTGATCAGTGGATTGATTTTGGATCGATGCATGTGGGTGCCGCGATGATCAAAGTCTATTTTAATAGGATTATAGCGCCGGCCATGGGGCTTGATGTTGATCCCCGTTCTATGGAAGAGGGCGCTGCGTTTCTGGGTAACTTTTTGCCGATTGTTGAACAGCAATTATCGGAAAATGAGAATCTGGCGGGTGCTGAATTAAGCCTGGCGGATTTCAATTTGCTGGCCAATCTGGACCCGGCTGAACTGAGCGCAATCCATCTGGGGCCATACGGGCGAATTAGCGCTTGGCGTAATCGCTTAAAGCAGCAGGATTTTTATCAAAAATGTTTTAATGATTATAGTGATGTGGTCAAAGCCATGGCGGCTTGATGGGGACGGGGTGACTGTACTATAGAGCCATAAGAACGGCTTCGCAGTCGGTCAAATCCTGGTAGATGGCATCCAGTTGTTGTTGGCTTTGCGCACAGATGGTGACGGTTACCGATAGGTATTTATCGCCTTTGCTCAGTCGATTGCTAACTGCGGCTTGGCTGAAGTTTTGCGCGTGTCTACGGATCAATTGAACCACCAACAGTTCGAATTCCCCGTTATTGAGGCCCATGGCTTTGATCGGAAAGTCGCATGGAAATTCTAGTATGGATTCGTTAGCGCTCATACCGATAGATGTAACGCAGGTTTATTCGTTCCAGTACATCAAAGCTTTGTCGTATAACTGGCGGAAAACACTACCTTCGGGAACATCTTTTAGCGCGACCAATGCTTGTGACGCGACTGGTTCGCCGGCCAGATCAACATTCACTGCACCTAGTTTTTCCCCTGCATTGACCGGGGCGACTATCAATGGGTCGATCTCCATGGTAGCTTGCAGATCATCGTAGTGGTGCCTTGGTATTGTAACGTATAAATCATCAGCTAAGCCCAAGACCATTTGTTTTTTGTCGCCTTTCCAAACTCGAACTTCCGTTAGCGATTCATTTGCATTGTAGAGTTTGTGGGTCTCGAAAAAGCGGAATCCGTAATTTAACAGTGATTGGTTTTGATTGGCTCTGGCATTTTCGCTCTGAGTGCCCATCACCACTGAGATAAGGCGCATATCGTTGCGCTTGGCTGAAGTCACCAGGCAATATCCGGCTTCATCGGTGTGGCCGGTTTTTACGCCATCGACGCTGGCATCGCGCCATAGCAGCTTGTTGCGGTTGTGTTGTGTGATGTTGTTGTAGGTGAATTCTTTAGTCGAATGCCACGCATAATGCTCGGGAAATTCTTTGATCAAAGCGCGTGTCAGCGTGGCTAGGTCTCTTGCGGTTGTATAGTGATCCGGACTGGGCCAACCGGTACTGTTCATGTAGTGCGTATTTTTCATACCGAGGCGTTCAGCCTGTTGATTCATTAACTGAGCAAAGGTGGACTCATCCCCTGCGATATGTTCGGCTAGCGCGACACTAGCGTCATTGCCCGATTGGATGATGATGCCTTTGAGTAAGTTTTCTACGGAAACTTGGTGATTGACTTCAATATACATGCGGGAACCGCCCATTTGCCAAGCTTTTTTGCTGATTGTGACTTGGTCGTCCAACGCGAGGTTCGCATTTTTTAACTCGCGAAACGCGACGTAAACAGTCATGATTTTGGTCAGACTTGCCGGGGCGAGCGGTTTATCTGCATTATTTTCGACCAATATTCGGCCACTGTTGAAATCTTCCAACAGATAAGCAGTGGCTGCGAGTTTGGGTGCCCCAGGGATCAATATTTTGCCTTCTGCATGGGCGGTTGCCGACAGAAAACTAAGGCTGAGGAGAAAATGCAATAAACGAAGTTTCATAGATGTGGAGTTATTGAATTGCGGGAGACAGCGCGGCCCTATTGTATCACGGGTGCTACAGGACTCGATGGTTCGAATACTAAATGGCTGGTTGTAATACCTTGTTTGTTCAGGTATTCCATAATTCTCTTGGCTTCGGTCAGAGATTGCAGTGGTCCCAGTTGAACCTTAAAAACCGGATCTGAACTGTCATCGGCTGTTACCCGAATTGCAGGTAGGTCTGGGTGCTCTAAATCGTCGGAAAGCCGGTCGGCGTTGTCTCGTTCCGCAAAGGCGCCAATCTGTATGTACAGATTGTTGTCTGTAGTAAATTGCTTGGGCTCAAGTTGCGTCTGTTCAGCAGAGTGGTCGTATTGAGTTACGCTAACATCTAGGATTTTAACCTGTGCTGTTCCATCGCGTAATATGCCGAGCTTTTTTGCTGCAGCGTAGGAGAGGTCGATCACGCGGCCTGGATGGAATGGACCCCGATCATTTACGCGAACAATAATTTCGCGCCCGTTTTGCAGATTTTTGACCTTGACGTATGCCGGAATCGGTAAGGTTTTATGCGCAGCGGTCATGGCGTACATGTTGTAAATTTCTCCGCTTGAGGTTTTACGCCCATGAAACTTTTTACCGTACCAGGAAGCAATGCCGCTTTCGCTAAAACCCTCGCGACGCTTCATCACATAGTAACGTTTGCCCCAAACGACATAAGAACTGGGGTTGCCCAGCTTGCTGGTTGGCTCGAATTTGGGTACTGCGTCGGCGATCATCGCAGAGTCGCTAGATTGCGAGGAAGGGTTAACCATGGTCACGTTGCCCTTTTGGGCGCAGCCATGGATCATTGCGCTCAAAACCAATAGCCAGGCAAGTCGAGGAAATGAACTGAGGAAACCGGATGCGTTTGTAGTGGCGAGGTGCGTCCGCGTGACTGTTAAGCAGTTATGCATATAATAAACTCCTTACTTGCCCTGCTAAAAAGACCCTCTGGCGTTGTGGCGCGAAAGTATTTCCTGGCTAAGTTGGAATACCGCCATGGCGTATAGCGAGCTGTGGTTGTAACGGGTAATCACATAAAAATTATCGAGTGTGACCCAATAGCTGGGTCCGTATTCATTATCCAATTTTAGCAATTTTGTTGCGGTGTTCGGACTCAGGTCGGCGGGGATTTTCAGCCCCATGGATCGCATTTTCCCTGCGCTACTGTCGGGTTTTAATCCCTTACTCAGCAAGCTGCTGGCGTTAATACCGTCGATGCGCGCTGGGAAGGTGACTGCCCCGCCGCGTTTCCAGCCGTGTTTTTCGAAATAATTAGCCACGCTCGCCATGACATCGGCATTGTTTTCCCATATATCGCGCCGGCCATCGCCGTCGAAATCCGCTGCGTAGTGGCGGAAACTGCTGGGCATGAATTGTGGTAAGCCCATGGCCCCTGCATAGGACCCCATCGGGGCTGTAGGCTCCACGTTTTCTTCCCGGCATAAAATCAGGAACTGTTCCAATTCACTAAGGAAGAATTTACTGCGTTTGGGATAGTCAAAGGCCAGGGTTGATAACGCATCGATGACTCGAAACGAACCGGTATTGTTACCGTATCGGGTTTCCACGCCGATAATCGCAACGATGATTTCCGGGGGAACGCCAAACTGCTGATCGATCTTGGCCAATGCCTCTTTGTTTTGGCGCCAAAAATTCACGCCGCCGTTGATGTGACGGTCCGTAATGAAAATTTTTCTATACGCGTGCCACGGTTTTGATTCCGCGGGGCGTGTCATTGCCTGAATAATTCTATTCTTGATTCGGACTTTAGAGAATAGAGCGATTAGTTCTTCGCGGTTAAACCCATGTTTTACGACCATATTTTCAATGAAACTATTGACCTCGGGTCGTTGGGTCAGTGGTGCGGCGTTGCAGGAAATAGAAAATAAAGCTAGCAGCAGAGTGCAGTGGATTGCGAATGATTTCATAGGCGCGGTCAACCAATTAAGCGTCATTGACATATTATACACATACTTGAAAAAATGGATTAAATAACATTTATAAGTTTATGTCTATATTGGTAATAGTCGTTTATGAGTGTGTATGGACATTAGAATGCCGAATCCGGCCAGTAAGGTGACCATGGATGTTCCACCGTAACTTACCAATGGCAAGGGTACGCCGACAACCGGGAGTACACCGATGACCATGCCGATATTAACAAAAACATAGACGAAAAAGGTAATGGATAGACTGCCCGCCAATAGGCGTGTGTAACTGTCGTGTGCTTGGACCGAAATATAAAAACAACGACTAACGATGAGCAGATAAATAACGAGTAGCCCCAAGCACCCCAGTAAACCGAATTCTTCGGCGAATACCGCAAATATAAAGTCGGTCGATCGTTCAGGCAGAAATTCCAAATGGGCTTGAGTTCCATTCAACCAACCCTTGCCGTGTAAACCGCCCGAACCGATCGCGATTTTCGATTGAATGATGTGGTAACCCTTGCCCAATGGATCGTCTTCAGGATTGAGGAAGGTTAGAACACGGGCACGTTGGTATTCTCGCATAAAATGCCAAAGCACAGGTGTTAGGCTTGCGCAGACTATAAGGCTGGAGAATAGAAACCGCCATGATAAGCCGGACACAAAAATGACGGCTACACCGGAACTTGCTACCAGTAACGATGTGCCTAGATCCGGCTGCTTGGCGATGAGTAGGGTCGGGATCACAATCAGCAGACAAGATGCAGCAATGATATTAAATGTTGGGGGCAATCGATGCTCGGCCAGATACCAGGCGATTATCATCGGAGTGGAAATTTTGATCATTTCTGAAGGTTGGAATCTGAAGAATCCCAAGTTGAGCCAACGCTGAGCCCCTTTACCGACTTCCCCGGTGATCAATACCGCCAGCAAAAAACCGATGCCGATAACAAATAGCAACGGTGAGTGTCTTTGCAGGTGGCGTGGATGGATTTGGGCTAAAAATAGCATTGTGCCGTATGCCACGCCAAGTCGGGTAGCCTGGCGAACTAATAAATCCATTTTTTGCCCACCGGCGCTATACAAGATGACAAATCCGACACCAGATAACAACAATAGGCCCGCCAGCAATGGTAGATCCAAATGTATTTTCTGAAATAATCCGCCACTGGGTTCGGGTGGCAATGGGAAGCGTTCTTGCGGTGTGTAAGTATTTGAGTTCACGACTTATCCGATAAATATTGCTTAATGACCTTGGAGGCAATGGGAGCCGCTACAGATCCGCCGTGACCGCCGTTTTCAACCACGACGGCGATTGCGATGCGCGGTTGCTGCGCAGGTGCGAAAGCGATAAATAATGCATGGTCACGTAGTTTTTTATCGACCTCACTCTCCTTGTAACTTTCTTCCTGCTTTACGGTAAAAACCTGCGCGGTTCCGGTTTTACCGGCGATCTGGTAATCGATATCTTTTCCGATTCGGCGGGCAGTCCCGCGCGGGCCATGAACTACGTTGATCATCGCATTGATAATATTCGTTATATTGGTCGGCGAAAGCGATATATCAGTACCAGGATGGACGCTTAAGTTGGGGAATAATGTGTAGGGTTCCATATTATTCACCAAGTGAGGATGGACCATTTTACCCCGATTTGCCATGACTGCAGTGGCTTTGGCCAGTTGTAATGGTGTGATCTGAAAGAAACCTTGGCCGATCCCGGTAATTAGCGTTTCGCCCGGGTACCAAGGCTGGTTGCGCGACCGGCGCTTCCATGCTCTGGATGGTAATAAACCAGATTTTTCTCCGGTCAGGTCTATATGGGTTTTGCTACCGAAGCCAAACTGGCCCAAAAAGGAAGATAAGCGGTCTATACCCAGATTGTGGGCTAAATCATAAAAGTATACATCGCAGGACTGTGTGATTGCGGCTTTTAGGTTGATCGAGCCATGCCCCCATTTTTTCCAGTCGCGGTAGCGGTGCGACACTTTGGGTAATTGGTAATAACCCGGGCAAAAGGTTTGTTGACTCATTGTGGTTACATTCTTTTCTAATCCGGCCAGTCCGATAAACGGTTTTACCGTGGAGCCTGGTGGGTATTTGCCGCGCAGCGCACGATTGAATAAAGGCCGATCTTCCGATGTTTGCAATAAGTTGTAGTCTTTTTTAGGGATACCGTAGACGAAGGGATTGGGGTCGAAGCCAGGTTTGCTGACCATGACCAGCACATTTCCGGTTTCAGGTTCGATTGCGACTACCGCGCCATTGTGGGTTTCCAACCCATCATCGGCGATTTTTTGCAATTTAATATCCAGAGTCAGGTGTAAATTCGTGCCGGGTAGAGGTGCGACATTGCCGATTTTTTCGATCAAACGGCCCTGCGCATTGGTTTCGATTTCTTCGTAGCCCGCCTTACCGTGCAGTGCTGTTTCGTAAGTTTTTTCTATGCCTATTTTGCCGATGTGGTGGGTACCTCGATATACCGCAGCATCGAGAGTTCGAAGTTCTTCGACGTTGATTCGGCCGACGTAGCCGACGATGTGTGAGGTCAGCTCGGCAAACGGGTAGTTGCGTACTAGCCGGGCATGAATATCCACGCCTGGAAAGCGTGGGCGTCTGACAGCAAAGCGAGCGAGTTCGACGTCGTTTAAATGGAGTCTTAGCGGTGTGCTGGTGAATCGCTTATGCCGTTTTCGCAGGGTGTGAAAATGTTCTATTTCTTCGTCGCTAATTTCCAGCAGGGTTTGTAATTCGGCTAGCGTTTTATCCAGGTCACCGACCTGTTCCGGGATTATTTCAAGACTATAGGTAGTGATGTTTTCAGCCAGAATCTCACCGTTCCGGTCGTAGATCAATCCTCGCGTAGGTGGCAGTGGCGCAATTTTTATACGATTATTTTTGGACAGCGTGGTGTAGTGTTCGTGTCCTCCAATTTGTAAAAATATTAGTCGGGCTATTAACCCAATACTCAAAAGCATAATGACTACAAAAGCAGCGACGACCCGGTTCAAGAACAGGCGGTTCTCGAAGTATTGGTCTTTTATGTTTATGTGACGCGGCACGGGTTGTAATAAATTTAATGTCGCTAATTTTGAGCAGAGTCGGGTGAGGTGTTATTAGAAGCCTTCTTTTAGCGAAGTCTTGTTCGAAAGCCGATGTGTTCTAGGCTGATAAATATCAACGGCCACAACATTGCACCAATAAACGAGGGTAGCCAGTAGGATAATCCAATTCCGGTATTGCCTTGTATATTTTGGCTCCAATAAATTAGTAGTTGAGATAGCAGTAAAAGAAATAAGACAAACAAAAATTGTTGCGACAGTGGGAAAACGCGAAAACGTTTGTGCAATCTAACGGTAATGTACGCAACGATTGCGTAAGACAATGCGTATTCGCCGAGTAGTTGTCCGGTCAGTACATCCGTGAGTAAACCAACAAACCAGGACGATCCAATACTGAAGCGTTCTGGGGTGACCAAACACCAGTAAATGACAACCAATAAGACCCAATCCGGATTGAAAATTAAAGTGTCGCGCGGCCACGGCATGATACGCAGCGCCATAGCCAACACGACGCTAAGAATGATTGTACTGTTTCCATGGTTGCTGGTGAGCCTCATCGTTGGTTGGATTCAGTCGTCTTTTGCCCGGTCTTATCTGTATTTGTTATTGGGTTTTCGTTTTGTGTTTCGGTTTTGTTATCGCTTTGAGTAGGGAACAACGGAATTGGTTCGGAATTACTCCAAACCAGCATCAATTCTCTGCTGCGGTCTAGATGAGCGGATGGTTTAGCCTCGATTTGAGAAAAGGGTTTGTCGGGTTGAGGTGCAACCTTGGTGATTACTGCGACTGGGTATCCCTGCGGGAAAGTGCCGCCCAAGCCCGACGTAATGATCAGATCGCCGACCAGAATATCTGCGTTGTTGGGTAGAAATGGTAGGTTTAACCGGTTGATTTTGCCACTGCCGACGGCTATGGTTCTAAGCCCATTGCGATTTATTTGAACCGGGATTGCGTGGCCCGGGTCAGAAATTAATACGATCTCTGAATTTAATGGGTTGGCCCGTAATACTTGGCCAACAACACCGTTTGCATCCAGCACCGGTTGTCCGGAAAATGCGCCGAATCGACTACCTTTATCGACCATTACCGTATGTTTGTATGGATCTAGGTTTACCGATAACAATTCTGCAACTAAAACTTGCTCACCCAGCTTAAACGAACTATCCAGCAAGGCTCTGAGACGTATATTTTCGTTTTCCAGCGCGGAAAATTTTAATAGTCGCGTCTTATTGACCAATATATCGCTTTTTAATTTAGCATTCTCGATTTTCAACGCGTTGTAACTGGCCAAGGAAGTCCCAATGGTTTCTTTGAAGTTTGTCGGGGCACTAACCATGAATTGAATGGGATAGACAATCATGGACAAAATAGACCGAAGTGGGCCGCGCTCGGTTTTGCGATGGTCTATTGTGATCAACGTGATCGACACCAGAACCGCAGCCAATAAACGGGTGTTAAGCGACGGGCCTTTGGCGAATAAGAGCTTTATAGTGGTGTTCTCTTAGCGGTTTTTGGTGGGTTTATTATGCCGGGTTTTATTCCAGCGAAAATGCTGCAGCGCCTTTTTCGTCCAACATTTCGAGTATGTGGCCACCGCCTCTGGCGACGCAGGTTAGCGGGTCTTCAGCGACAATCACCGGAAGTCCGGTTTCTTCTGCAATCAAGCGGTCAATATCTTTGAGTAGCGCACCGCCGCCGGTCAATACGATACCGCTGTTTGCGACATCCGCACCTAACTCGGGTGGCGTTTGTTCCAATGCCACTTTAACCGCACCTACGATTCCGGATAGTGGTTCCTGCAGCGCCTCTAGAATCTCGTTACTGTTTAGCGCAAAACTGCGCGGGACCCCTTCAGCCAGATTGCGGCCTTTGACTTCCATTTCGGTAACTTCGCTACCCGGATATGCGGTACCAATTTCATGTTTGATACGCTCCGCTGTTGATTCACCGATCAAGGTGCCGTAATTTCGCCGAACATAATTAATGACCGCTTCGTCAAAGCGGTCTCCGCCAATGCGCACCGATGCAGAATATACAATGCCGTTCAATGAGATTACCGCGACTTCGGAGGTTCCTCCACCGATATCCAGCACCATAGATCCACGTGCTTCTTCTACCGGAAGATTTGCGCCAACTGCGGCTGCCATGGGTTCTTCGATCAGGTACACTTCGCGAGCACCTGCACCGGCTGCGGATTCTTTTATAGCACGCCGTTCGACTTGGGTCGAGCCGCATGGGACACAGATTAAAACTCTAGGGCTTGGCCTTAATAATTTGCTTTCATGAACTTTGTGAATGAAATACTGGAGCATTTTTTCCGTCACGGTAAAATCCGCGATTACGCCATCTTTCAATGGTCGAATCGCGGTGATATTACCGGGCGTACGTCCCAGCATCATTTTTGCGTCAGTGCCGACTGCGGCGATAGTTTTTGCGCCGCGCAATTTGTCTTCACGAATTGCAACGACGGAAGGCTCGTTCAATACGATGCCTTGCCCAAGAATATAGATCAGCGTATTGGCTGTCCCTAGGTCAATCGATAAGTCGTTGGAAAAGAATCCGCGAAGTCGTTTGAACATATTAGTCGGTCTCAATTACAAAGTGGGTTACTTTAACAATGGGCTGGGGTTTTGAGCAAGATATCAGGTATGATAGTCTGCTTTTCGTAAGTTTTAGTTGAAAAAGTTGAAACATTTAGGGCATCTCTGAAATTTCCGTTTTCAGTATTTCGTGAACAGAACGTCACTACCTGACTAGGTCGCTGAATTCAAAGCCCGCATAACGAATAGCATAACCTAATTGATTAAAGGTTTCTTCCATTTATTTCTTTATTGGAGATTTTTTTATAATGTCGTTGAGTAATGAGGAGGTCAAGAAAATTGCTTGGCTAGCGCGTATAGATATTCGCGATGAGGATGTACCAGGCTATGCTCAGGATCTGTCAGGCATTCTAGGTTTAGTCGAGCAATTGGCTACGGCCGATACCGCTGAAATTAAACCTTTGGCTCATCCGCTAAACCAAGTACAGAGATTGCGCGCGGATGAAGTTACCGAAACAGATCAACGAGATCTGTTTCAAAGTCAGGCACCCCAAGTTGAGAGCGGTTTGTACCTGGTCCCTAAAGTTATTGAATAATATGGACAGATTCAACGTTGGTCGAATTTATCGCGCCTGGGATGTCGTTTCTACTAGTCCTTGATTTCATTGTGATGGTATCTACAGAGTTATTTTTCTAGTCGAGCTAAAACATGCATAACAAAACATTAGCCGAAATTTCAGCTGGTTTGCGGCAACGGGAATTTAGTAGTCAGGAATTGACCGAGGCATTTTTGTCCAGGATCAATATGCATAATGATGCATTGAATTGTTATATTTCTGTTACTGATGAGCGTGCGGTTTCTGATGCCCAGGCCGCAGATAAGGTATTGGCGCAGGGACGGGGTGGCCCGTTGACTGGCGTACCGATCGCACACAAGGATATATTTTGTACCCAATCCATAAAGACCAGTTGCGGTTCGAAAATGTTGGATAGCTTTGTCGCACCCTACGATGCGACCGTGGTCGAGCGATTGAGTGCGGCCGGTAGTGTGATGCTGGGTAAGCTGAATATGGACGAGTTTGCCATGGGTTCTTCCAACGAAACCAGTTATTACGGCCCAGTCAGAAATCCTTGGGATGCCAAATCGGTATCCGGCGGTTCTTCGGGTGGTTCAGCGGCAGCCGTCTCGGCGCGCCTGGCTCCAGCTTCGACCGGCACCGATACCGGCGGTTCGATCCGTCAACCTGCTGCGTTCTGTGGTATTACCGGCTTAAAACCTACTTATGGTCGGGTGTCCCGTTATGGGATGATCGCGTTCGCTTCAAGCCTTGATCAGGCTGGACCGTTGACGCGCACGGCCGAAGACGCGGCAATGTTATTACAAGCTATGGTGGGATTTGATCCGCGCGATTCAACTAGCGTCAATCAGCCTGTGGACAATTACACGGAAACGCTAAATGACAGTATCGAGGGATTGACTATCGGATTGCCCAAAGAGTTTTTCGGGGAGAGTTTGGACGCTGAAATTGCCACGGTAGTTGATCAGGCGATCGATGAATACAGGAAACTGGGTGCCAAAGTTCGCGAAGTTTCGTTGCCTAATATTGATATGTCGGTACCAGTTTATTACGTTGTTGCCCCGGCCGAATGTTCTGCAAATCTTTCTCGGTTTGATGGCGTGCGTTTCGGCCACCGTTGTGAAGAGCCCAAAGATTTGAATGATCTTTACATACGTTCGCGCGGTGAGGGATTTGGCGCAGAGGTCAAAAGGCGTATTTTGATGGGTACTTATGCGTTGTCTGCCGGTTATTACGATGCTTATTATCTGAAGGCGCAGAAGGTGAGGCGTTTAATCAGTGATGATTTTGCCAAAGTCTTTTCTGAAGTGGATGTATTGGCTGCACCAACAGCGCCATCGGTGGCTTTTGGAATAGGGGAAAAGGTAGATGATCCTATTGGTATGTATTTGTCCGATATCTTTACCATCGCGGTCAATTTGGCCGGTATACCTGCGCTGTCAATTCCGGTTGGATTCGTCCAGCAAAAACCGGTTGGAATGCAGATCATCGGAAACTTTTTTTCCGAGCAACGCCTGCTGAATATTGCGCATCGGTATCAATCTGTGACGGACTGGCATGCGCGTACCCCGGAAGGTTTTGAATAACGAGGTGTAAGGATGGAATGGGAAACAGTAATTGGGCTGGAAATTCATGCCCAGCTTGCGACAAAATCCAAGATATTTTCCGGTGCTTCCACCGCTTATGGTGCGAATCCGAATACACAGGCCTGTGCGGTTGATTTGGGTTTACCTGGTGTGTTACCGGTGTTAAATCAGGAGGCTGTGCGTATGGCGATCAAGTTTGGTTTGGCTATACAGGCGGAAATTGCGCCCCTATCCGTATTCGCGCGCAAAAACTATTTTTATCCGGATTTACCCAAGGGTTATCAGATTAGCCAATTCGAACTGCCGGTGGTTGGCAAGGGTTATTTGAATATAGCGGCCAATGGAGACGAGAAAATGGTGGGGGTCACCCGGGCACACCTGGAAGAAGATGCGGGCAAATCGTTGCACGAAGATTTTCAGGGATTATCGGGTATCGATTTGAACAGGGCCGGTACGCCGTTGTTGGAAATCGTGTCGGAACCGGATATGCGCTGCGCAGCCGAGGCGGTCGCCTACATGAAAAAAATACATGAATTGGTGCGTTATTTGGATATTTGTGACGGAAACATGCAGGAAGGGTCGTTCCGTTGCGATGCAAACGTTTCGATACGGCCCAAGGGTCAAAAAGAATTTGGAACCCGCACAGAAATCAAAAACCTGAATTCATTCAAATTTGTTGAGAAAGCGATCAACTTCGAGGTGGAGCGGCAGATTGATTTGATCGAGGGCGGTGGTTGTGTGGTACAGGAAACCCGTTTGTACGATTCGGACAAGGACGAAACCCGTCCGATGCGCAGCAAAGAAGAATCCAACGACTATCGATATTTTCCGGATCCCGATTTATTACCTTTGCAAATAGAAGATTCCTTTTTGATCGAGGTCAAAAACCAGCTGCCGGAATTGCCGGATCAAAAACGCTTGCGATTCCAATCGGATTTTGGACTCACTGGAAGCGACGCCGCCATCTTGACCTCAGTGCGTGAGCTTGCCGATTATTTTGAGAGAGTTCTCACAATCTCGGGTTGCGATGCGAAGTTGTGCGCCAATTGGGTGATCGTTGAGTTATCTGGTGCGCTTAACAAAGCGGGGCTGGAAATAAAAGCGAGCCCTATTGATGAGGATCAATTGGCCGGTTTGCTGAAACGAATTGCGGACGATTCGATTTCGGGCAAGATGGCAAAACAGGTTTTTGAGCAAATGTGGGATGGTCGTCAGAGTGCGGACCAGATCATCGAGCAACAAGGGCTAAAGCAAATCACCGATAGCGGTGAGATCGAGGCGATTATTGATCGAGTCATCGAGGCAAACCCGACTCAAGTTGAACAATACCGTTCGGGTAAAGATAAGCTTCTAGGTTTTTTTGTAGGCCAAGTCATGAAAGCCACGCAGGGAAAGGCTAACCCCGGTGAGGTCAACAAGATATTGAAACTTAAATTGGGAAAGTCAGAATAAACTATATCGGTAGCGATTGGATGGTTAAATTTGTCGGTGCTTGCTAAATGCGAATCTGTCTATCAACCGTGATGGATGACTCAATGCGTTTTTAGGAAGTTATTTGCTTCTTAGAAGTACTGGCGACCAGACAGTATGCAAATGCCGTGAATAAAATTCTGAAGGTTTATTGGTCGACGTCTGTTCTTTAATAATGCAACTTTGGAGTAACGATGATTCTTCTGTGCAGGGTGTTGAATAAATGAACGCTTGCATCCTTGTCATACCTTTTGTTGTCGACGTGCACAAGGCTTTAGGCGGGACCGAACCACGTAGTGGCTACGGGGGCGGTCCTTGGTCCAGATTTTGCGATTCCTGTGTGACTCGGTCGTGGACAGGGTATTCTTCTGCTCTAACGGATAATGCTATGCTGGTGATTAAGCAGACGATTGCTAGTATGCTCACAAATTCGTTTGATGACATGGTTGTTACTCGAGTTCTTATAGTTTCTACGCGATTTTTAAATTGTTTTCTGCGTATTCATCGTACGCTTGCAACAGATCTAGCATATAGCTCGCCAATTTAATTATTTTTTTAAAGAACAGTTACTTAACTATTCTACGTGGGCGTTATCGATGCCGCTTGTAAAGAAAACCAACGGAGTTGAATTAATCGGTTTGGTCTGAAAAAAAAGGTTTACAACAGCAACCAGATGGGAAATTCAAAGGTGCGCGCAGCAAATCCTTGGTCATGTATTTTTGCAATACAATCAATCGAGTGTGAACAAGCAACGGGTAATTTATCCTGCAAAGCTTAGATCTTGAGATATTCCATTGGCATAAAGAAAAATTGATCGGGAGCCACGAATGGTGTGATTTATGATCTATCTATTTCTACCGTTTTACCTGCATAGAACAGCCGTGTTAAGCTTTATTTTCCAAGTTCGTTTTATGATATCAATACCTTTATAGAGGTCGTCTATGAAGTCTAATAGTGGCAATCGAGATCCGGGTGGTGGTGATGAAATTGTCGCGGCAGCTCGGCGCAATCGGGAATTGAGAGAGCAGGGCTATAGAGAGCGGGCCTTAAAACTGTACCCTTGGATTTGTGGGCGTTGCCGTAGGGAATTCACCCGAGAGAATTTGCGAGAACTCACCGTTCACCATCGTGATCATGATCATGACAATAATCCATTGGATGGTAGTAATTGGGAACTGCTTTGCCTGTATTGTCACGATAATGAACATCAACGTTATATTGAGGATGCAAGGTACGGCGCTACAAGCATCAAGAATGAACAAGAATCTGTCGCTACATTTAGACCTTTTGCCGATTTGAAAGGAATGCTCCGGGACAAGAAGTAAGCTCCAATTTATCGTGATTCCGTATGCTTATCTAATTCCGCGATTTGGAGATTTGTTACATTTGACGAATGGGGCTGCCAATTTTTGATCCACGATTTGATGATGGCAGTGGGTAAATTGACTGTGGAGGTAATGATATTGATGTCCCAGCCGGATTGAACGGACGCAATGATGTGGGGACTCTTTCAAATAATAACGTCTGAAGAATGAATTTCTGTGTGATTCTAAAAGTCTGAATATAGCCAAGCACGGGCGTGAACGAGAAGAATGGGAACCAGTTCTGTCCATCAAAAAAACGGGGATAAAGTCATGAATACTGTCAAACAAATCTTAAAGTCTAAACCAATTAATATTTGCTCTGTATCACCCGATACGTCAGTTTACCAGGGACTTCAGTTGATGGCGGAGCAAAATATTGGTGCATTGTTGGTTCTTAATAAGGAAGCATTGGTTGGTATGTTCTCGGAACGGGACTATGCCAGGAATGTTATCTTGAAGGGTAAATCGTCCAGACAAACCCTGGTAGGGGACGTAATGGTTAGCAATGTTGTTTATGTTACACCGGTAGATTCGGTTGAAAATTGTATGGCGCTGATGACACAAAAACGAGTTCGCCATTTGCCCGTATTGGAGAACGAGAATTTGATTGGGATAGTGAGTATAGGTGATATCGTCAAGCAAATTATCTCGGAGCAAGAGTTTAAGATTCGGGAATTGGAAAAGTATATTCAGGGAAGTTACTGAATAATATGATATTTAAATTAAATTGTCGGTAAATGCTGACAAAAAATAGAAGGTATATGCCTATTTTGGTGTAAGCTATACGCGCATTTTTGGCTTATAAATTGGAATTATCATGCCAAGTTGTTTGTTCGCGGTTAGTAGTCACCACATGCCAGTACCTTCGGAAAAGCTACTCGAAAAGCTTGATACTCATCGTTTGCCTTCGCTAGACCGCGTGTTGGTCGAAGCTATTGCGGCGTGCAATCGAGATTGCACAACCTATGATCGCGTTGCGCAAATAATCAAGCAAGATCCGGCCCTGACGGTAAAGATTCTGACCGTCGTTAATTCGTCCACATTGTCTCCGGTACGCCCACTGGCGAGTATAGAGTTAGCCTTGGTAGCTTTGGGTATTGAAACGGTCAAAGCGATTGCAATCACTACATCAATTCGCCAGGTAATGGGGAGTGTTAATCTCGGAGATGTTATCGATCTAGAGCGGTTTTGGCACCATTCGTTGCGCTGTGGGGTTATGGCGCGAATCCTAGCTAAATCTGTCGGGTATGAAATGGTTGACGAGGCCTATATGGCCGGGCTGTTGCACAATGTAGGTGAGTTAGTCATCGCCAGTAATTTTTCTTCTGAATATAGTTGTTCCCAGATGGCGTCGGGTTTTGACCTATTGTTGCAGGAAACAAAGCAGTTCGGATTTAATCGCTGTGATGCCGGAGCTTGGCTGGTTGACCAATGGAAATTGCGGTCGGTTGTGGCCAAAGCGATATCTAGCCAACAAGACCCTTTCGAAGAAATTTGCGAAGCGGATTTACTAGTCAAGATCATCTTTTTGGCCGGGCGGCTGGTATCCAGTTCGTATACCCACAGTGTTGATGCCTACGACATCGCAGATCGTATGTTTAGATTGAGTAATGAAACTCTGAATAAATTTATATGCGAAACCGATAACGAGGTATCGGAGATCGCAGATTCGATGTCTATTGACTTGGAATACAGGAGGCCGCTAGATGCGGGTTTTGGCTGTGAAACGGCAAACAAGACAGACCTTCGGACTGGGTTTTCTGCAAATTCTTCCGGTGAGCTTTCCAATTTGGTTCGTGATCAGGCGAGAATCGATTCGATTCGCTTATTAATAGGCTCCGCGGAATCGGAACACGAACTGATCAATATCATACAAGTCAGTGCCTACGTTTTGTTTGGGTATAAACAAGTTGTATTGTTCATGCCGAATGATGAGGGTTCGATCTTAATGAGTGCAGTAGTCGGTCGTAAACGCAATGGAGATACGCCTGTTGATGTCAATACCCAGGATGATAGCAGTGCAATCTCTCAGTGCTTTAGACAGAAAACCCAGGTGCAAAGTATATTGACCAAGTCTGAACCTTCTTTCAGTCTTGTAGATTGCAGAGTTGCCCGTCTCTGTGCCAGTGACGGCATACGTTGTTTACCTGTTTGCGATAATAGTGACGTTTTCGCTGTATTGGTTGTTGGCGTGCGGGATTATGACTTGACGAATGCAATGAGCCATTCGGAAATGCTACAAGAATTTTGTCATATTGCGGGTGCCGCTTTTGCTTACTTACGGACTAAAACTAAAACGGATCGTGCGATTACGTTGGGTCGTGACCTAAACCCGGACCGTGTTCGCAGCCTGATTCATGAGGTTAGCAATCCACTTTGTATACTGAAAAACTATATCGATATATTAGATTCTAAGTCCGAAGGTGCGCATCGCGAGGAACTGAATATAATCGGCATGGAAATCGATCGTATTGGGAGAATAATTGCTCAAATCTCAGACGCTTCTGAAGAGCCTAAAGAACCCAATGAAGTTATTAGTATCAACGCGATAATTTCAGATTTGATTAGTTTGTACCAAGAATCGTATTTTATTCCCAATCGAGTAAGAATAATCTTTAAACCGAGCGATCAGGTGGGTAATATTACGGTTAATTCGGACGCGTTAAAGCAGATTCTGGTTAACTTATTAAAGAATTCGACTGAGTCAATAATAGATAGCGGTAAAATAAAAATTACGACTAAGGCAAATGTAATGGTGCAAGCGAAACAGTATACGGAAATTGTGGTTGCCGATACGGGGCGAGGTATTCCGCAGGAGGTCATGGATAAATTATTCTTGCCCAAGATTAGCGTCAAGGGAAAAAGGCGCGGAATAGGTCTATTTATCGTTAAAAATCTGGTGACCGAAATTGACGGTCTAATCCATTGCAAAACACAAGTAGGTAAAGGTACAAGTTTTCGCGTATTGCTACCGAAAATTTAAGCGACTGGAGACGATCTCCTCCATTATGGAACAAAACCCACGGATATTGCTCGTCGATGATGAGCCTCATATGCTGAAAACGCTGAGGCAATTATTTGCACCCAAAAATTATTCAATCTCAACTGCCCAGTGCGGCGGCGACGCGATTAACTGCCTGAGCCGTCAAGAATTTGATCTTTGCGTATTGGACCTAATTATGCCCGGCATGACAGGGCATGATGTGATGGACTACATCAACAATAGCCGGTTGCCCACCGAGATCGTGGTGTTGAGTGGGGACAACCATATCGATGCTGCCATCAGCGCTTTAAAACACAAAGCTGTTGCGTTCATCCGCAAACCCTTTAATCCTCACGAGCTTCTCAATACCGTAGCCGATGTCTTAAAAAGGCAAATGCTACGCGAGCAAAAAAAGGTCTTACACCAAAAAATTAGAGAATCCGAGCGGTTGCACCGCTATCTCTCAAATCAGTTTCCGGATTTCATTTATTTATTGGATAAATCGGGTAAGTTCATATTTGTCAATAAACGGGTCGAACCACTTTTGGGGTATGCGACCGGGGAACTAGTCGGTAAACATTTCACGACCATCATTTGCGAAAGTGATATGGATTCAGCGAAGCATGCGTTTAGTGAGCGACGTTCGGATGATAGAGCCACGCGAAATTTAAAGGTTAAGCTTAGGGGTAAAGGCGGTCATTTGGTTGCTAATGCATCCGATTTTCGCATAGTTGATATTGAGTTAAATTCTATTGGCGTTTATTCGAATTTCGCGAAAGGTACTAAGACCGAACGGGGAACTTTAGGCGTAGCACGAGAGATTTCACTGCGTAATGAATCCAAAGACAAAACCAATTTTCAGGCGTATCACGATAATTTGACGGGGCTACCCAATCGGTGGTTGTTGACCGATCGGCTCAATTTAGCATTAGATCACGCAAAGCGTCATGGCCATTTGCTGGTTGTTATGTTCATAGATTTGGACGGATTTAAAGAGATTAATGACTCTTTAGGTCACCGCACCGGTGATAAGGTGTTACAGATGTTTGCCGAGCGTTTGCGCAGCGGACTGCGAGCCGGTGATACATTAGCCCGATTCGGCGGCGATGAATTTATTTTGATGCTACCGCATATTGGGTCCATCGAACAAATCGAAGTTATCGCAGATAAAATTCTCGGGAATATTAGTAAACCATTGATTATTGATGGAAAAGGTTTTTCTATTACCGCGAGTATCGGGGTTTCGGTGTACCCAAAAGACGGTGATTCTAAAGACAGCCTTATAGAGCGCGCCGATTCGGCTATGTACAGGGTTAAGAAAGGACGTAAAAATGGATATTGTTTCTATTCGACCCAACATGAGTCGGACAATGACGACGCAAATCAGGGGGCTCTATTCGACGTCTTGGAATTGAATCAATTATTGCTCGCGTACCAGCCGATAATGAGTAGGGATGAGAAGCTTGTCGTCGGTCTGGAAACTTTTCTTCGGTGGCAGCATCCGTCCAAAGGCCTAATTTTTCCAGATGAATTTTTACCCATGGTGCAGGAATACGGATTGATGCCGCATATTGACGATTGGGTAATAAAACGGGTTTGCAGCGATTTTGACGATTTGTCAATGTTTGGCCTAAAGGAATTGAGAATAGCAGTCAATGTTTCGGTTGAAAAAATTTGCGAAGCGGGCTTTGTCGACAGTCTGGAACTTATACTGGCGCGAAATAAATTTTCTGGTGTTAATCTACAGATCGAAGTGCCAACCCGAATATTGCAATATCCCGCGGATAATTTGCTTGAAAAAATGAATAAATTGGCACTTTCTGGGATCAAAATCATAGCGGAAGTTCCCGCGAAGCAATCTATTCAAATAGAGGATTTAAAAAAGTATCAATTTAACGGCATCAAGATCGATTGTGCGGAATTTGATGACAGTTCGGATGATACGCACAAATTAGTAGCTCTGGCTGCATCGGCAAAACAGGCTGGTTTGACATTGACCGCGAAGAACGTTGATTCTGACCAAAACTGCGAATGGTTTAATAGAGTTGATTTCGATTTGGTGCAAGGTTTTTTGTACTATCATCCGCTTTCACTGGATACGGCTAAGAAATTCTTGTCCAGATTATAGTCGTACTCTTCAAAGGGGCTATTGCCAGCTTGCAAAACTTTGATACAAAATGCTTTCGAAAAGGAATTGAAGGCCTTTTTGAGCGCCAACCGATATTGAACCAGAGTAAACGCAAAATAAACAGCATCTAAAAATTTGTAGAGAAGAACAAGGGACAGACCCGAATGGCACTAAGTTAAGCCGTCTTAACGCGATATTTACTGCGGTATCAATCAGCGTCCCTACAAAGCGTACCGAACATTTGTGGATAGGGGGAACGATAGTGAAATAGACAAGTTTTATGGGTCGGGCCGGATGTCCGCTATATTGGGTGATAAGCTATTTCGAGAAAATGCGCTAGTGGGTGTAGACCTTTCTGGTGAGCGGGTCGAGAAAGAAACAAGGCCAGTGATTGGGGTAGAGGCTATTCTCCAATCGGTGCAAGAAAATTTTGGCTGTGACAGACAAACCATATTAAAGTCTGTCCGGAGACGTCAGCCGAGAAATTATGTGCGTTGGATGGCCGAGAAATTATGTCAGACCCAAGGGCAAATGCGGCTGACAGAAATTGCTAAAAAATTCAATGTTGGCAATTACTGCACGGTTTCACAAACTATCCGGCGCTTAAATCTCGCTATGGTAGAAGAACATGGTTTAGCGCGGAAATATGATAATATAAGTAAAGACTGGACCCTTGAACTTATTGAGCTATAGTCAATTCTGGTGTATGGCTGATTCGGTAGTACCCTGTAATGGATCCAATTCTACACGTTCCCCATCTTTGAATTTGACACCTTCATCGACATCAGCCAGTAATTTATAGCCCCGTAGTCGATTCCAGTTATTCTTGACAGTTGACATTAATTTGTAGGCCGTTGTCAGTGTTGTTTTTCTGTCGCCACAGCTTTTCGTTCGAGTCGTTCGTAAACGGACCGTAGCAAACACCGACTCTATCGAACTCGGGGACGCATCATTGTCATATTATCGAAACCGGCAATGACATCTACCGATTTAGACATTCAACCTGTAACAAGGAGAAAAAATAAAACATTAATCCGTAAAAATGAACCATAATCTGGCTCGAATAGGCGGGTCAAAATTCAGTGCAAATACTGGGTCAATTTTCGACGCAATTTAGCAAGCCAAATGTCAGAAACTGATCAACGACATCCAGCAGGAGCTGGCATGATCGCCGCCTTAGCCTTAAGGTCATTTTAGAATAATCGAGGTCGATAATCGGCGAGGAATAATAGGGGTCGAAGTAAGATTAAATTTCCGTTTTGAGTGGCTCCTTCGGGTTGAAAATTGCCTGGAATTCTTTCTTAATCATAGTACCTATCCTTACCCGTTACCGGGTTCAATGATGGGCAGTTACATAGATTTTGTTACAGTCTTATAGTTGCCACTCGCGTAGAATGAATTTCGCGTTATTACGCGCCTAGTTATTTCGATAAATATTAGTTGGTTATATTTTTACTCCCCAATATTTATTTAAATTTTTTAAAGTCAATTGGGACTTCATTTGTTCTTGATAATATTCTTTGATCTCTTTTTTTAAATCGCTATAAAACGACCAACTATTTTCCCATCCCCTTATTTTAATTGTTTTTTCAACATCATTTTTTTCAAAAGTAAGTTCGCCGATATCAATAATGACGACTCTTCCAAATTTATCGACTCCGTTATTTGCCGTTAGATTAAAAGAATTTTCAGAAAACCCATATTTCCAACATTCAAAAATTAAGTCAATAAATTTATCGACCCAAATCTTAGATTGACTAAACTCTTCATTCAAATAACTTCTCAAGACATTAACGTAATCTTGCTCGATTTCATTTTTTCTAAAAATGGGGTGACCCAATAATTCCAAATCAATATTCAATCTTTGAATATTTTCAATTGAATGTTTTCTGCGTTGTATTTCCTTAACCAATTCATTTTTTAATTTAAAGGGTCTTATCCACAAGCTTGGAGTCCAAAGTAATAATTTTGAACACATTTGAAATTTTGAAGTGGGTCTTTTAATGACTTTGCTGCCATAAGAATAAACATTAAATTGTAAACCTTGCCCAATTTTTTCCATAAAAGAGAATATCAACTTTAATTGGCTTGTGTGAAAACAATCCAAAGGATAGGGGTGACGCACTTTAAGCGGGATTTAAGTTCGTTGGTGTCGGTATGATCGATTAATCATTTCCGCAAATGATATTTGGCGAAATTACTCCGATATTGCCAAACTTTCTAGATCAATATTTTAATAGTCTGTTGATCGCGCAATCTGTAAATTCAATCCTTCGGTATCTGCGATGGTAATCAAAATTTAGCCCGCATTGATCTGCGGTCTACACCAGTAGGGACACCGGTTATTGATTCTAGGCCAGTCGGTCCACCGAATCGGAAGTATCATGATGGATTTTTTGTTGATCATATAATTTTCTGATCCATCGGGTCGTCGGATGGCTGTCACAAGGTTTAACTAAATCGGCCAATGCCGAAAATTTGATGATGTCTTTCCACGCCTATGGATTCGATTCCGGCAATGTCAACTCGCTTAGCATGGTCGCCGCGGTAATATCTACACGGGTAGATTTATCTCCAGCCCAATAAGGCGGGTTTAGTAGAATTTTTGGTAGTTTATATGGCTAATAACGTGTTGAAAATAAATACGGCGGCAATATTCACCGACCGCGGTTAATTCCAGTTCTAAATCTCGCCGCTCGCTATTGTCAGTTTGCGGATCCAACAGAGAATCGCGGTGGAGTCGACCAACATGCCGTTCCAACATCAAATCCTCCAAACGGTATTCCAACTATCCCATTTCATTGTGTAGCAATCCTTTGTTCAGGTTCAATTCTCAATTTCAATGCACCAAAACCACCGGGTGACGAAGCGAGGGTCGGCAAAAAGGGTGGTCTTATTCATCCCGAGCGCGGTTCCAACATCTGCGGAGAGCGGTTGGAACAGGTTATCGCCGCCCATGTTAGCAAGGTCGGGGCGATCCGGATTCCTATTCAGTTGCCCGCCGTCGATTTCAGCTGCCGTGTTGATGCCTAGGAAGTTGATACTCGGTTGTTGGGGCCCCTCGCTAATAACCACTGGCGTGCTCCACGCCGACGGTGTCCTGTTCGATTGGCCAAACGGATGCGTCGCGCTCCCGTTTCCCTGGCAGGTAAGGTTCCAGGGAAAGAATTTGTTACCGATGAACTCGGGTGCGACATAGTAGAGGATGTAGACTGTCGGAAGGAGGGCAGAATAGAATTCCTGCTTGGAGCTGAGTGTCAGCGTGCTAGTCATCTTGACACTATTGGGTGACCAGGCGGCAGTAAAATTGTCAGCTTGCTGCAGTTTGCCCCAGTCGCTGACAAGAATTGCCTGGATTTGCCTGAGGTTCGAGCCGACTTCCTGGTACCGAGATACAAGATTTTGGCCGAGTGTGGCGACTTCTGTTTCGAGAGGTGAGAGCGAGGGTCTTCCAGATTCGTTTCCGCTGGTATCGGCGAGCAGGCTGAACACCCCTGAGGCTGCACCGAACGCTGCGCTGGCCGGGGGGATCCCGAACGATAGGCCGCCGGCAATCTGAAGAGAATCAGAAATGATAGCCTCGGTTTTGACCGTACCCTGCGCCGAGGTATCGATGCGTTCGATGTTACCGATAACCGTGTGGGCGATGGTCTGCAAATCGATGTAGCCGGTAGTCGTGGCGTCACCGAAGATGGCAGTCCAGTCGGCGGCCAACGAGGTCACATCGGCGACCTTGCTAAATTCGATTTCGAGTTGCGATTTTACTGCGTTAAATGCACTTTCTGTAAAGGTTTGGTTCGTGGACGGGCAGGTCGCGGTGGGGTTCCACGCAAGTGCGGTTAGTTCAGGCAGTCTGGAATTCCATTCGGCTGCGGTCAGATTGGCCTCATAGTAAGCCGTTCGAACGTCAGTCAATCCTGTGCCGGCGAACAACTGTGATGCAATATAGCAGTTGGCGTTATTATCATCGGTATTGGTCGAGAGCGGCCAGGCGGTTTCGGGTTGATAGAGCACGGTTTCGACGGCTCCGTTTTCGAAACTGTTGCTTTCGGCAGGTGTCAAAACGTGCCATAGCGCACGCCGGTCGCGGCGAAGCGTGCCCACGACCCGGGCGGTACTTTTCGCGATCGAGCCGACCTGCGAAACCGGATGTGAAACGGGATCCAGGGGGACCGGTTCCAGGTCGGTGGTGACTAAACCGAAGCCGTCCAGTTGGCCGATCGAGGCGATCAGGGTGTATCCGTCGGTACGTTTCTCGCTGTTCAATGCGGCGAAATGATCATGGGCGGCCGCCCCGCCGATCGAGCCGATCACGCCTGCCAGTGACTGCCCAAATCCAGCCGCGTCGTACCACAGCGATGGTGCGCGCGGCACGATCATATTGTAGTTGTCGCCAAACGCGTTGCGGAACAGCGGGCCATCGACCACCCAACTGGGTCCGAATCCGAAGGGTGTGCCGATGCTCTGCACGACGACCAAGTGACCGGGAGCGACGGAGTCGAGCAACAATCGCATCGAGTTGACCAGTGCTGCGTTGTTGGTCCCACCCTGGTTCATCTGATAGGTTTCGTTGTGTAGCATTTGCAGCCGATTGTCGAGGACTAGGACATGGAACCCGGCGTAACCCACACCACCAAGCAGACCAGAGAGATACTTTTGTGATCCGATTTCGATCACGTTTTGGCGTGCTGTTGAGCCCGATGCCTGCGTATCAATCGTGTCGAACGCAGCGGACGCAAACCCGTAGTTGTCAAACGCATCCTCTCGAAGGTATCCGGTTAGTGCGCCTGGTTCGCTGCTGTCGCCGGCGTTGAGTCCGTAGTCGAGGCCAAAGAGATTGAGATGGCCGGAGCCAGCCACGCCGGGTACACCGATCAGCGACCACGTTCCCCGCTTGAGGTGTTCCAATAGTCTTCCGCTATTCGGCTCGAACAGTGCTCCGGCGGAATCCAGCATATTTTGCAATGCATCTACGACCGGTAAACCCTGCTCGAATTGGATCGCCCGTCCGCCGCCACTCACCACGACCAGGTGGGAGGCATTCTGCTCCTGTACCAGGTCTTCGAGGATTTCGACGTCGGATAGTGATACCGTACCGCCGCTGGCTGAAAATGTCTTTTTACTGATCACTTCGAGAGTGCGTCGATCGAGAACGAGGAGTTGGACCCACGGATTGGCACCCTCGGGAGGATAGAGAGTGTCACCCACCAAGATTCCGCCGTCTTTGGTAATCGTCGTAATGGGTGCCCCGATCGGTGGAACCGACAGCTTCGCTTGGATCGTGGTCTCATCCATCGTTGTGCGTAGCGATCGCGAACCGACCTGGGCAATGAGCCGGAATCGATACGAACCATGGACGTCTGGAACGAAGGTCGGCTCGGTTGCCTGGGGATCGCTGAGTTCGGCCGTGGAACCCTCGGGGGCATCGACGATCTCCCATCGCAAATCAATCTTTTTTCTATGAAAATAGCGACGCGGGCGCTTCACGCTCCCCGCCAACGCAATTGATCGGCCGACCGGTATTCTTCCTCCTACACCGGCCGACACTAGCGCAAACGACGACGGGATAAACACCTTGTGGCGGGCCGTGTCGAAGCTCCCATCTTTACGGTAGGCTGTGACCTTCAGACGGTTGAACCCGTGTCTCAGCCCATTATCCGCACCAAACATTGCCGAAAAACCTTGCGCGCCAAGCGGCCATTGCGTGGATGGCGTTCGTTTACCGACGATCCAATCGGCGGTTTCGACCCGGCGTCCATTAAGCTTGATCTCCACTGCTTCGAAAGGTTCTTCAGGCCCTTCAATGCGCAGGTGTAGCAAAGAATCGCTGAGGGACTCGGGGATTAGCTGCAACGAACCTGGCACGCGCTCACCGATCACGAAAGTCCGGGCGATGTAGCGCGGCCCATCGGACGAAGGATACTCGATCACTAAGCGGTTCGAGCCGACCTCGACGTGGGTATCTCGACGCAAGCGAGCACACCACAAGCGACCCTTTCGGCGAAATGTGCTGGTAACGTCTCGGTTACCGGCAAGCACTCTGAAGTGATTGTAAAGGCCGCGCGCGCAAATGCGAATTGAACCAGCCTTAATGAGTTGTCCCTCGCGCGGAATTGTGATCGCCGGTTCCGCTGCAGTTTGTGCGGAGGGATTTTGCACGGCTCTGCCGGCATTGACCATCTGAGAGATGCCAAGGTTGCTGACCACTAAGGCAAAAAACATCGTGAACAGGGACTTCGATTGACTCCACCTTAAATAAGTTAACAACATCGCGCTCACCCCTCGCTTTTATTTATTAGTTTGTGATGTTGTTCAAAATCGTACGCTTTTTTCCTAACGGCGACAACCAAGACAACAGATGAGTTCTGTCTCGATCTAAGCCAAAATGATATTAACTGGATAATCCATTATCTGATTGTCTTATTTCGTTGGCTACATCGGCTTTTCTAATTGGACACTAAGATTAGTGCTAGACTTATTTTTCACTCAATTAGCTTTTAGAGGAAGTTCTTCGTATCTTCGTCATATTGGCGGGACCATTATAACGTTAGTGATTAGCATGAGCTTGTCGATGGGCGTCAACAGACGGTATTAGTAGAAGCTCAATCTGCAAATTTAGCAATTAAATTAAACGATTCACCAAAGCACCTTGTATTTGATCACGGGATCGATGTAATTTGTCCCAACAGTAAAGGAATTAGAAAACCAATAAAAAATAAAGTGGTGGTGAGCGTTGTATCTTCCGTTTTGTGGGCTTCTGATATTAATTCTTCTACCACCAGAAACAACAAGGCAGCGACACCAAAGCCGAGTACGCCTGCAAACCAAAATCCTGTTGCCAGCGGTATCAAATTGCCGCATGCAGTACCTGCCATTAGCACCAGTCCCAGAACGGCTAACATATTTAGTACCTGGAAACGGGATTTTCCTTGTGCCGTTATTGGCGGACCGATTACCAAGCCCAATGAAATTGTCTCCAGCGTGAGTCCGGCAAGCAGTAACAAACCGCCTTTCTCGCCGGTAGCAAAACCGATCGAAAGCAAAAGCCCGTCCACGAATAAATCAATGCCGATCGGGATACGATTCCCCAACTGTTCCGCGTATCGTTTGACCACAAGCATTGTTGCCACACCGAAGCAATAACCTAGCGTCATGCCTGGCCACGAATCTGCATTGAGCATACTCGGAAGTAGTTCTAAGGATACGGCGGAAATAACTATTCCGGCGGCAATATGTTGATACTTACTGAGCAATGATTTGCTGATATTTCGATTCGCCGCGAACATACCGGAAATGATCAATCCAGCACATGGGAGCGCGGTCAAAGCCAGGCTGGGGAAGGCTAATTCGCTGATCATTTAGGCAGTGGGTTTATTGAACCAATGTTTTGTTCAAGCCGCTGGCTGCCCAAGGACTCAAGGAACTTTGGGGTTCCAGCCAATCGACCAGAATTGATTCAACAATATCAGTACTTGATCCCGTATAAATTGAATGCACCTCGACAACCTCTTACCCAGCGTTGATGATTGGTATGACAGGATATTGTATAGGCTATTGACACAGATTAACTAAAAGGTGACCCTTTTGGTTAGCGATAAAAATCGAAGTTGGCGCGTTAAAGCCCATACAGAATATTCCAATAGGATAAAAAACCAGTGTTGAATTTTATAGTGCATCAATAGCCGATACTCGAACGCTTTTCGAAAACGGGATTCAAGCTTAATCTCAATTCGCTATCCTACCCTTAGAAGATTGAGGAAAATAAAATGCTAAACGGTGTCATCCTACTATGGTTCATCCTGGTCGCTTTCTCGGTAGCGTTTGTGTTTTACGATGGGTTGACCAATACGCCGGTTAGCTGGGTACAAAAACTCGCCTGGATTCTGGTTACTTTTTATACCGGGCCCGTGGGGCTTTTTTTCTATCTGATGGCGTGCCGAAATCCCGGTCCGGGTTTGCACGACACATTTACCGCGGCACACTGGAAACAGGCGCTTAATTCAGAAATGCATTGCCCGGCCGGGGATGCTACCGGGATAATATTGGCTGCGATTATCGTCTCCCGTTTTCACCTGCACAACGGCACCGACCTGGTCATTGAGTATTTGACAGCGTTTGTTGTTGGCCTGTTTGTATTCCAGGCGCTGATGATGCGGTCGATGTATGACAATAACTATCTGAAGGCAGTCACCAGCACATTTTTCGCCGAAACCGTTTCAATGAACATGGTGATGATTGGGATGATCCCAGTTATGGTTGGCTTGATGCATCACTGGCAGGGTGCCGATGACCCTACGAATTTAATCTTCTGGTTTACCATGGGTCTCGCAGCGATCGCCGGCGGGCTTACTGCCTACCCAATCAATTCCTGGCTGGTCAAAAACAAACTGAAACATGGTTGCATGACGATTCAGGACAAAACTGCGTCAACACCCAGGCACTCACATGAACACGCTGAAGCACACGATCAGCATTCGGCGGACCATTCTCACCAACAACAACACCAACACCAACACCAACACCAACACCAAGACGCGCATATGGCCCATCATGCGCCCGGACATCAGCATTCACATCATTCAATGGTAACCCTGCCTTTACAAAAATCGATCAGGATCATTTTAGTAACCTTTGCCGCCTTACTGCTATCGGCTTGGTTAACCTCTGTTTTTCTAGCCCCTATTTCATTCGGTTGACCTTCAGCTTTTTCGCTCACCCAATAGAATTAATCTAGTGAGACCTCGGTCATATTTTCAGAGTTCCATCTGCTTTTTTCTAAACATGTGTCTCACTTCAATCTCCTCAATCGTGGTATAGGCTGCATTCAATTCATCATCGTTGCCCGAAACCATTTCACGGCATCCCCCAACGCGTCCTTCGCGGGGCGCGGTTGATAGCCCAATTCCCTGCTTGCTTTTTCACTCGAAAAATACATGCATTTACGCGCGAGGCGGACCCCGTCTACCGTAATCATAGGTTCCTCACCATTGGTAATTTTTGCCCAGAATTCGGCGATGTACGCGATAGGCAACACAAGATTCGGCGCCAACCGAATACGCGGCTTGGGTTGGCCGGTTAAGCTGGCGATCTGCTCTAAAATGTATTTTAGACTTAAATTCTCCGAACCAAGAATGTATCGTTCTCCGATTTTTCCGGATTCAAATGCGAGACGATGACCGATCGCAACGTCATCGACATGAACCACGTTTAAGCCGGTATTCACGTAGGCTGGAATCTTTCCGGCAACCGCATCGCGGATCATCCGGCCGGTTGGCGTAGGTTTGACGTCGCGGGGACCTAGAGGTGCGGTCGGGTTGACGATGACGGCCGGCAATCCTCGATCGCGTATCAATGCAGTTACTTCAAGTTCAGCTAGATATTTGGAACGTTTGTAGTGAATCACTTGGCGATCGGACGCTGGAATCGGCGTTTTTTCATCGGTGAATTTTCCATCCGTCGCTGTTCCCAGTGCTGCAATACTACTGGTATAAACTACTCGCTCCACGCCCGCGTCCAACGCAGCCAACATTATATTATGGGTACCCGTTACGTTGACCGAGTAAAATCGATCCGGATCGGGCGACCATAGACGGTAGTATGCACCCGCGTGAATCAGTGCACGACATCCTTGAATCGCCTTGTTTAACGAAGCGGGGTCCGTGAGATCACCGACAACCGATTCCACCGGTAGCCCTTTGAGGTTTTGACAATCACTGTCCGATCGTACCAATACGCGAACGTCATAGCATTGATTGAGCAAATGATGGACAATCGCTGAGCCGATAAATCCGGACGCGCCGGTAATTAGAGTTTTCAAGTTGGATGGTTTTCGCTGTTTTTGAAAAGTAGGTGCGTATTAAGGCGCTTGTGGATGTCATTTTACAGAATTATCAGCACAAAATATTGGCTTAGACCTCTACCATCGCTAATATTCGGAACGGGTGTATGATCAGATCTTAGTGATCACATTTGAGGATCTAACATTAGACGAAACTAGCTAGTCTTTAATGACCAAGCCGATTTCATAGATGGACTGTGTGGTGAGGCAGGGTTGCATGTTAACGGCTTGAGGCTTTTCTATACCTCCAATCAATCAATTACCAGATCAATCAAATACCAGAGAAATTGTCTTAGTTTACCAAATCAACTCTGCCTGTCTTTAGCCTGTAAATGCCGCCCATGATGTTTATTCATTGTTAGTAGCCATTTTACTCAGGATCGGAGAAGAGGCACGTAAAACCGAAGTATTGAGCCGCACATTCTCTAATATTGCGTTCTCCAATAAATCTCCAAGCTGCTTCACCGCCATACCAACTGCCGGACCTATTGACGCTATCAATTCAAGAATATGACTGGGCAATTGATTTCCTTCGCGTATCGTTGATATTGCTCCGGATATAGTGCCGCAATGCTCGCCATTTAGTGTCTAATTACCTTGGCTTGGGGTTGCGTAAAGGCGACCGTGTCGCGTCCCTCATGCCGAATCGCAATTTCCTGCTGGTACATTATCTCGCCTGCCTGAAAGCTGGATTGGTTACCGTGCCGTTGAATTACCGGTAGCGGAGTGACCGTCCAAATAGGTAAAAAAACGGCCTTTACCTGACGAATCGAGCAGGATCGAAGGGTCTGAGTAGCAGCTGACCCACATCGGACAGGACCGTGCAGGCTGGTCTCCAATGCGATCTTTTAGCGGGCCTCGGAAACATCGTCGCTACGACGACATTCGGGTTGACAGGTTTTGTTTGACTGCCAACGCATCCTAGCAACCATCGATCAAGATACTATTGAACCCAACGCTCTAAAGATTGAAAGTAGCCTAAAACGTAGCATGGTTAGATTAATAGTTCGTGCTTTTCGGTAGAGTTAGTAACGGGACTACAGAATTTGCGAAAAAATGAGTTTTGAGTGTTCAACAGTTTACAAGTATCTAAATGAGATCAATAATCGACGAAAAATTAAGTTGGTGACCAATTACCTGGAAAATTTTAGGACACAGAATTTTTCTATTTTGAGCCGTTGCATGATTGTTTTAGCATATTTTGATGCAACAAAAATGAAATATAAATAGTATCCAGAGGGTTCTATAGTAGAGATTCGTTTCTATTACACACAGCTCACAAAGAGGATTAAAAATGTCAACTGATAATAGGTCAAACGACCTAAGGATACCGTTGCTATAAAAAGCCATAAAATTTTAGGTCAAGGTGTCTTTATCGCCTTAGTTGTCTTAGCTCTAATCGGTGTAGCTATAGCTGATATTTCGCCGTCGGATGCGCATGGCTACTGGATCTTCATGCTGGTTATATACGCAGCTACTGCTATTTATTGTGGCCGGAAACAAGCCAGTATGAACGGAGAAAAGATTGCCGGTTTTCTATTGAAGCAAATGATTCATTGGGGCGGAGCATTGGTCGCTATCCTCTGTGTCTACACGCTATTGCATACGGGTAGAATAAATTATGAGGAAGCCGGGTTGATCATGCTTCTAGTATTAGCGCTCGCAACTTTCCTTGCCGGGATCCACGTAGGTTGGCACTTTTACGTCCTTGGCGCTCTTCTTGCCTTGACCACGGTCGTTGCAGCTTATATGGAAGAATTTATGTGGGTAATCTTATTGGTGGCTGTTGCAATTGTTGTAGCCACATTCTTTTGGTCAAAGCATAAAGCGACGGAATAATGTTTTTTTAACGCTGTTTTAAAACAGATGGGCGTCAATTTATCATCTCAGTCCGAACGGAAGTCGCGAAGGCATTCGGCTATTTTCCGAGGGGCAATTATCCTCAGCGTAATTATACTGGTCGGACTTGTTTTTTCCGCGATTGAGTTCGTTCCTCGCTTATTTCATGTGGATTTGACCGTATTATCGGGCCCGAAATTGGGTCAATATTTCGGTTTGGTCGATGAAATAGCGACCGATGCAGCAAATCAAGGTGGCAGCGTAACCAATGTGTCAACAAGAGGATCAGCGGAAAATATTAAACATCTAGTACAAGCAGTCGACACGGAGGGCCCACTGTTTGCGTTGGTGCCGGACGGCTTGCGGTTCCCGCAACCCGAAAAATTGGAGTTGGTTGCTCGGCTTCCGAATTCGGAAACCGTTTTTTTTCTAGGAATTAATGCCAATGAAATACTCCATCTAAGTGATCTGAAGAATATGCGGGTAGGCATTGGTCCTGGCGGTAGCGGCACAGCGCTAATTTCGCGGGAGATACTTGGTGCAAAGGAGTTGACGGGGCTCAATATTACTCTAACCGAATACAATTTTATCGAGCAAGTCGCGAAGCTAAAAAATGGTGATCTGGATCTTGGTATTTTTGTCACTTCCGAAGATAGCCCCCTGATCAAACGCGCTATTCACGATGGGTTAAAGATCGCAAGTTTTAAGAATGCACGTGCTTGGTCCAAGCGTTACCCAGCCCTTCATGTAGAAACGCTATATTCTGGTTTTTACGATCATGTCGAACTGCTACCGAAGACTAACAAACAGGTCTTTAAAATAGATACCCTGGTGCTAGGTGATAAGGACGCATCGCGTTCAGATGTGGTCGCTTTATTGGTGCTATTGGATCAGACCTTCCATGGATTTATCGCCCACAACAAGAACACACCCAATGAAACTGGACTTACACAATCAAAAGACCTCCTGACCTTTATCGACAATGGTGGGCCCAGTTTACTGGATAGTTATGCACCCGGTTTAATGGACTTCATGCCACCTGCCAACTTACTTCACTATGTTGTCGTAATCAGTGTTTTGATGAATCTGTTGACGGGTTGGCATCGATTACGACTGTATTTCTTAGATTCGCGAAGAATCGAAATCGAACACCTAATGTATAACTTATTCGGGACCAAGTTAACTCTTGCAGAAATCGATAAACTGGAACTTGATCCCGATAAGATATCTGAAAACGACAAAAGTCTTCTGAACGATCTAATCGATCGATCCGACCGGCTACGTCAGCGATGCAGAAAATACGCACCGTCAATCGTCACACCGCTAGGTCAGGAGAATGTCTACCGGTATCATGAAGGTCTAATAACAGATCAGTTGAAGATCCTTCGAGACCTGGGTGAACGACTCAATAGATCTTCCAAATAATTAGCAGATCTATATTTTCTAGTATAGGAAATGAAGTTGTGCGATAAAAGATCCGCACAAGATGTTATCGAAAGCCAGTATCCAAATCTGATCGCATCGGATTATCGGCAAACTTGTTTCTCCAGATTATTGGCGTCAATTCATCAACTTTTGATGCTGCAAATTCTTTGGAGGCAGACTCGATTGAAATGCAATAATTGGACAATTTCAGACGAAAAATGGTTTCGAATAACAAGAACACTACCGCTCGTTTACCCGGCTTTGTAATTGCCGCCCAGCCGGAGCTTGTTATACGACGTGTAATAACCGACAAGCCATATCTGTAGCGTTGTTCGGGGTCGACTAAGTAGACGTCAGACCGGCCATTGCGATCAGAAGATAGATGGTGCTGTGCAGGGCATTCCTTAATTCGGCTGGATTGATTAATCTTGTACGCGCGTATTGAATCGGGGTCTAACCTATCGGCGGGCGCAATTTTACAAAAAGACCTAATGTATTTGATGTAATCTTACTGATTTGCTGGAACCGATTCCGCCTTGCTAGCGGCTTCTTTAATATCAACTATTTTAATATTGAAGAACAGTTCTTGGCCCGCCAGCGGGTGGTTGAAATCCAAGACGATACTTTCAGCTTTGATCTCGTGGATGCGCGGGCGTACGACTTGACCTTTGGCATCGGTACCCTGTAATTGGGTGCCGATGATGTGTAATTTCTCGGGAATGCTGCTTTTTGGGACCTCCTGGAAGCCTTTGGTATTTACCGTACCGTAGCCTTGCTCCGGAGCAACAACGATCTGCTTGGATTCACCTTTGTGCATCCCTGAAATCGCATTTTCCAGGCCTGGGATAATCTTCTTGTCGCCCTGTATATATTTCAGAGGTTCTTTGCCAACGTTGGAATCGACAATCTTCTGGTCTTTGAGCTTTAACGTATATTCAAACCAAACTTCATCGCCCTCCGAAACAGACGGTTGTTCGGGTTCTTTGGGTGGAATGGTTTGGCTACACGCAGTCGCGAAGAGCACTAAAAAAAATCCAGCTAAAACCAACCGTGGCTTGATGCAATCCCATTTCATAAGGCCTTTCCTCTATTTAAGTTTGGTTGAATTCCAATTAGAGTCGCGGCTCAAAAGTGGACTGTCCACCAAGATCGACCAACTCCATAATATTGGGAGAATAGAAGCGCATTGTATCAAATATTCCCTATTGTTGCCGCCATCAGCCTGGGTTGTATCCATGCGAAACCGGACATCATAAAAACAAAGATTCTTAGTGGTTTTCATAGATTAACCGTGATAAACAGATATGGATTGAAAATGTTTAATCGAGCCAAAAAGAACCGAAACGTATTCAAACGTTTCGCTTAGTTTCTAGTCGTTGCCTGGTTCTAAGTGCAACATGTAATATTTGTAGTACAAATCAACCGCGGTCAGGAATAAAATCGCGATTAGCGGGCCATAAAATATTCCGCCGACTCCAAATGCGCTCATTCCCCCGATGATGCATAACAGTACCAGCAATGAATTGATCTGAATTCTGTTTCCAATAAAAATTGGTTTGAACCAATTTTCGGTGAAAAATGCAATAGCGGAGCAATATATAAATAGAGAAATACTTACCATGGTCTCACCGGTTAGCAGTAGATAAAGACAAACTGGAATATAGATTATAGAAATTCCAAGGAGCGGGATAAATGCCAGTATTGCCATCAGCGTAGTGAGCAGAATTACCGAGTTGATTCCTGCCATCCAGAATCCAATACCAGCAAAAATACCCTGGATCAATCCACCGATGCCATTGCAGACCAAGGTCACGAAATTCATCTGATTAAATTTTTGCATGATCAATTCTTCTTGATCATCTGGCAGAGGAGACAGTCGCATCAAAAATATTTTCAACCCAACACCCTCGGCTAGAAACGTATAAATGACCAAGATCATTACAACGAAGTTAAACAGGAAACTTACTATGTTACCGACGATTTGGTTGGTGGTGCTCAATGCAAAAACAGAAAATTCCTTGATGTATCCGATGACTTCCTTCTTAAACCCGTCCGGACTAATATCTAGCCCCAAAATGGAAGCCATCTTGCTAATGGACTGGGCAAAATACCCCTGACCGAACAGGAAATTGTTAATCGATTCATTGTTAATAAGTGATGTTAAATTTTGGTAAAGGTTAACCGCTTCTTTTGACAATTCAAAAAGCAGCCAGATCGTTGGTAGAAATACGATTATGACGACGAAGATGCACATGATCGCGGACCCTACCGCGCGAGTTAATTGCGTCTTTTCTAAAAAGCGCAGAAAAACCGGGTAGAGACTGCCCGATATGATGGATGCGAAAATGATTGCGCCGACGAACGGCCGCATCATGACCCATAACAGATAAACCAGGAGGAAGAAAACGACGGCAAAATACAGGTTGGTAATTTTCATAACTTAATTAATTAATGGTGCGAACGCCGGGTTAGAAAAAGCTGCATTTTTGTCAATTTACAATTCATGCGGCCAACGGAAGTTGAAATATTTACGGTCCTTCAAAGTGATTTTGTTAATTTCCTGGTTTTCGATGATACTGATCTTTTGAATTAACTAAGATTGGGTTTTGTGTTTGGCCGACACATCGCCGATTTTGGTGGAGTCGATGGTCTGTGTAAAGTCGCATTGACCGTTTTTAATATTTACTGAATATGACAAATCTGCAAATGAGATATTTGCAGCTTCCCCGGAAACTGGCAAATATCGATGTAATTGACTGGAATCGATGATGGATGGTATACGTTAACATTATGGGCGCAGGGTGCGTTCGCTACAGTGCAACGCTAGGGAGAAAAGGATGACGGATATTTACGATATTGAGCTCACCAGCATCGATGGTGAAAGCATGAATCTGGTTGACTACAAGGGGGATGTACTGCTCCTGGTCAACGTCGCCAGCCAATGCGGTCTGACTCCGCAATATTCGGGTTTGCAAGACCTTTACGAAAGGTACTCAATCCAGGGGTTTAAGGTCATCGGATTGCCATGCAATCAATTTGGCAATCAGGAGCCGGGGACCGAGAGTGAGGTAAAAACCTTTTGTGAAACCCGTTTCAATGTCACTTTTCCAATGACCGAAAAAGTTGAAGTCAATGGTGATAATCGTCATGAGCTTTACACAATGTTGTGTGGTAGTGGCGCCAAGTTTCCGGGTGATATCAGCTGGAATTTCGAGAAATTTTTGGTTGATAGGGGCGGAAAAATATTGCGCCGCTTTCCGCCCAAAAAGGCGCCGGATTCGGAAGACGTGGTCGATGAAATCGAGGCAGCATTAAAGCGGTGATAAGTGGGAACACAATCTTGTGAAAATATTTCCAAGTTTAACGACAAGATGCTGCTAAACGCTATTGCGGTCAATTTGAATGTAAGCAGTCACACTATTTTGCACTCGGAGAGGTAAGCTGCGTGTCAACACTGTCCGTTAATACAGGGTTACAGCCGCTTATTCTGCGACTGGATATTTGAGATGCGCATAAAAAAATATTTTTTGATTTTTGCGTTTGGTGTGGTTTCAGTTATCGCGTTGCTTTATGGTATTAATCCCGATTGGTTTGCGGCGACTTTTTTGGGTATAACGGAATTGGATCTCGATGTAGCCCATATTCTTAGAGCGATTATGTGTTTGTATCTCGCTCTGGGGCTTTTTTGGTTGGTTTCAGCATTTAACGATCAGTACAGAAATATCGCGGTTTTGACCACCGCAATTTTCGCCGGTGGGCTTGTCGTTGGAAGAATCATAAGTTTTTTTGCCGATGGCCAACCATCGCCGTTGCTGCTGGTTTATATTGTTATGGAATTTACGCTGGTTCCTGTCGCCTATTGGATATTCAGGCTTCCGGATTGAGTGCAGCCTGGATTCAATTTTCCACGGCGATAGATCTATGGGGTTTTAAATCTTATGAAAATCGAAACTTTCCTGTCATGACCGAATGCTGTCGCAAATGGTAGCTGCGAATTGATGTTAATGATTAATAGAATGCGATTCATTTTTCTGTTGATCGTGTTAGCCATTCAATCTCAGTCGACTATTGCGGAACCCTCGCCGGCAGACACGAATTCAATGGTATGGATTCCCGGATCAACATTTACCATGGGTTCTAATGCGTATTATCGTGAGGAAGGACCCGCTCATAAGGTGCGTGTCGATGGATTTTGGATTGATAAACACGAAGTTACTAATGATCAATTTGCGAGGTTTGTTGAGCAAACTCAATACCTCACGGTAGCGGAGCGCCCGGTTAGCGCCGCTGAGTTTCCGATGGTTTCCCCGGAACTACTGAAACCCGGCTCGGCGGTATTTGTTCAACCCGAGAAAATAACGTCGGGAAATATATTGCAGTGGTGGAAGTACATTCCAGGGGCAAATTGGCGTCATCCCACGGGTCCGGGGAGTTCTATCGATGCAAAGCAAAATCACCCAGTCGTTCACATCGCGTTTGAGGACGCGGAGGCCTACGCAAAATGGGCCGGAAGGGAATTGCCGACAGAAGCACAGTGGGAACTCGCTGCATCGGTTCAGGGTGAAAAAGAATTACAAGCCAATACTTGGCAGGGAACATTTCCAGTCGAAAATACCAGGCTAGATGGATATGAAAGTACAGCACCGGTTAAGTCGTTTCCTCCCAATAAGTTGGGCGTATACGATATGCTCGGAAATGTTTGGGAATGGACAGCCAATTGGTACGCGCCTGGGCATGTTCCTCAAGCAACATCCAATCCGACAGGGCCAGATGTATCAAACAGCTTTGCACCGCACGAACCGGGTGTAAAAGTACGCGTTATAAAAGGCGGCTCATTTCTGTGCGCACCCAATTATTGTATGCGATACCGGCCGACCGCCAGGCATTCGCAAGATACCGGTTTGGGGTCCAATCATATTGGGTTTAGAACAATACTGAAGCCGCCGGGTCCAGAAAATCCAGTTCAGCGATCAAATTTAACACCCGCAAAGGAGCACAGTCATGTGGAAATTTAAAAGATATTTGCAGGTTAATCTCAAAGGTATGTCGCACGTAATTATCGTTTCACTGTTAGTCGTTGGGTGTTCGAGTACGGGGCAAACACCGGGTTCGGAAAGCTCTATCGGAACGGCGGGTTTTAAAGGCAAGATTGCCGAAAGCTATGCTGATTCCCAGGAGTGGTGGCCAGAAGCAGATGAACCGCCAAAAGAATCCCCCAATATTATTATCTTCCTGCTTGACGATGTAGGGTTCGCTCAGTTTGGCAGTTTTGAATGTTTGGAAACCGGGCGATCTGGGTGGATGGATGGAAAGCGGTTACGTTACACGCCAATCGTATGCCGTGGCAGCTCAACGTGACGTTGCCATTCGAGCAGGACAAATGGGAGCTCTACCATGTGGCGGAGGATTTTTCGGAAAATACCAATTTGGCGCAACAGCACCCTGAAAAACTGGCCGAGCTCAAGAAAGTTTTCGAGGAGGAAGCATGGAAATATAATGTTTATCCGTTATACGATGATATGGTCAGGCGTATCTCCAAACAGCAGGACCGCCTATTTGGCGATCAGAAGGAATTTGTTTACTACGCGCCCGGCGCTTATCGCATCGGCGAAAAAGCTTCGGCTCCAGTCAAAAATCGGTCGCATACGATTACTACGGCACTAAATCTTACTGGCGATGAAGAAGGGGTCATCGTTGCGGTGGGCGGTATGACCGGAGGATTCACAATGTTTATCAAGGATCGCCGACTTTACTACGTTTACAACTATTTGGATGGTGTCTATTACACGCTAAAATCGCCTGAGTTAGTGGCTGGAAAGACCGATGTAAAATTTGATTTTACAAAAACCGATGATTTTGCCGGTATTGGCAAACTTTATGTCAATGGTAACAAAGTTGACGAAGTCGAAATGCCCAAGATGCATATCAGCACTTACTCGCTTGCGGAGACTTTTGACGTGGGTCGGGATACCGGTACACAGGTCTCAAAGCTTTATACGGATCCGTATCCTTTCAACGGCGAGCTAGATCGAGTCGTTATTCAGTTGACCGATTGATGATTTCTGCGACTGACAATATTGAGTCTTTATTGAAAACGTATCAGGTGTTTGCAATCTCACAAACCTAAAATCATGTTCACTTTGCTCGGCCTCGCGTTACTGATGTCGGCCTCGCAGTCTGTGGCGGACGAATGGGAATTTGTTGTTGCACCCTATCTATTGCTGCCGAATATTTCCGGCGATGCTTCTTTGGGTCGAATCGAAAATATTGATCTGGACGTCGATTTTGGCGATATCCTCAGTACTTTGGAATTGGGTGGGGTGGTTCAGTTGGAAGCAAGACATGAAAGTGGTTTCGGCGTGTTGCTAAATTATGCGTTTATGTTTTTGGGGGATGACGCAAAAGGGCCACGCGGCTTTGCCAATTTCGATGCGAATGTTTTTCAAGGCATACTTGAGGCCTATGGAATGTACAGATTTGCATTCGATTGGAGTACATTCGATGTATATGCCGGAATCCGGTGGTGGGATATTAATTTGGATGTCGCCGCGACGGCGCCGCTCGGGCGGCCCATTGATCGGTAGAGTTTCGCCAAAAACGCGAATTGGGTGGACCCGGTGATCGGATTTCGCTGGCCCCCGAGAATTGCGAAAGAGTGACGGTTGCTTATGCAGTCTGACATCGGCGGTTTCGGGGTATCGTCAGACTTTAGTTGGAATGCTATGGCGGGCATTCTGTGGGATTATAGCGATAGTTTTTCTGCGGCATTGCTGTATCGCGCACTCTCGGTAGATTATGAACGGGGTCGGGAAAGAACCCCTAATCGTTTTGCCTATAAGACTATAACGCAAGGGCCAATTCTAGGGTTCGTATTCCGATTTTAAGGATGGCTAATATATTTATCTGAATCTTTGTGTCAGAGGTAAATCGAAGATACTCAGTCCAATATTTGCTTAGAGGTACACGAAGTGACAACAGGAACAAGGCTGCAGAGACTTTTGTCTGGTTCTGTACAGCACTCACCAGATAAGACGGCGATCCGTTTTGGTTCTGTTGAATTGAGCTACGCTGAATTGGAAATGCAGTCATCGCGAGTTGCCGCTGGATTTCTTCAGCTCAACATAAGCCCCGGAGACCGGGTCGCATTAATGTTACCCAATTGCCTGGAAGCCGTCTATTCGATCCTGGCTTGTTACAAGATTGGAGCTGTGGTGGTCCCGATAAATTACCGCAATACCGCTGCGGAAACGCGCTATGTCGTGGAAAAGACGCAGCCCAAATTGGTTATCGGTCACCCAGACAAAATAGAGGTTTTAAAAGCCTTAAGTGATTTGGTGGCGGTGGATCGGATTCTGGTAGCTGGGGGTGAGTCAGTGGGAACAGGTTTTTCCAGCTTTGGCGAATTACTAGATCACACCACGCAAGCGTCCTTGGTCGTTGTTTTGGAGGATGCACCGGCTTTGATACTTTTTACGTCGGGAAGTACAGGACATCCCAAAGGCGTTGTGCATTCCCACCGAAGTGCTTACGCAGGCATAGACATTTCGCAACGAATATTTGAATTTAACAGCGCGGATGTTGTACTGATCGGTAAACCCATCAGCCATGCCGGTGGTCTACAGACACAATTTATGCCGGCGTTGAATGTTGGCGCGGAGGTGATATTGGCGATGAAGCCATCACCGGCCGACGCGGTGGATTTGATTGTCAAACACACGGTGACCCAATACGCGATGTTGGCCAGCAATTTGATTGATTTTATCGAGTATCTGGAAGAGAATCCGATACGCTTGCCGAGTTTGGCCAATAGCATGGGGTCCGGGGATGCCGTACCGACCGACCTGCATCATCGATTTCGCGATTTATTTGGTTGGCAGGTCATGGAGGGTTGTGGCATGACCGAAATTGGCGGTTATTACGCGGTCAATCCACGCAATGGACAACGTAAATGGGGTTCGATGGGCTTGCCGTGCCCAGACACCGAGCTTCGAATTATAGATAGGGATGGGACTGATTGTGGGGTTGGTGAAGTTGGTGAAATTGTGATCAAAACGCCCTCGGCGACCATAGGTTATTGGAATGATGATGACAAGACTCGCGAATTATTCGTAGATAATTGGTTGTATACCGGCGATCTGGCTAAGTTTGATGAACAAGGATATATTTGGTTCGTCGCCCGCAAAAAATTGATTATTGTTCGTCGTGGTTCCAATATTTCACCTGCCGAGGTGGAAAGCATCATCGATGAGCACCCGCTGGTCCACGCATCTGTGGTCGTGGGGATTTCCGATCCGCACGATGGCCAGGTGCCGGTTGCCTGGCTGATGCCGCTGCACGGCACCCAAGGACCCGACCTGGACGACCTAAAAGCCTATGTTTCTGCCCATCTGGCCGAGTATAAAACGCCCGTCCGTTACCACTTTCTAAAAGAAATTCCACGCAACAGTACCGGAAAATTCGACCGTCACCAGCTTACGGAAATGGCATCGTGTTCTAGCGTCAATAGGAATGATTCATATTAGCGAATTTGGAGCGCTAGATAAAAAAGACGAGAGCCTATATTTGATTAATATAGAGAATTCCTCGAGTTTAATGGCTTGGATTTGGGCAAACTCAACATCGACGGAGGAATAAGTTTGATACAATCTGTGGCTTGATATACTGGATTGGTGAAACATTGTGCTTCCTAAGATTCGAAGAACACTTTTCTCGTGGACCTTAAATCTGATTGAGTGATTGGTATGGATAAGCAAGTTTCGGAAGACTATAGATTATTACGCAACTCCAGCCGCATTGTCTCGAACATTCTATACATAACCGCGGCGTTTTCGTTAATGGCGGCGGCGTTTACCATGGTAGGGAAAGCGCTGTTTGACTTGTACACGCTTTTGTTTATCGAATCGAGGATCAGCAAATCTATACTTGACGCGATCAGCTATACGATCATCGCGATTGCGGTTTTCGATGTTGGGCGTTATTTGATAGAAGAGGAAGTGCAACGCAACTAGGAGCTCCGGTCACCTGGCGAAGCGTGCCGAACTTTAACTAGATTCATGGTAGTCATTACCATCGCGCTCGCGTTAGAGGGTCTTGTCGGTGTATTTGAGGCGGGGAATCGCGATATTACGAAAGTATTGTTTCCACTCTCTCTGGTCATTAGTGCCGTTATTGCGATGGTCGGATTGGGGGTGTATCAGAGGATCAGTTTGTTGACCGAGCGTGAATTGATGCAGCCCGATAAAAACGAAAATACGCCGGTCGATAGTGAGTAATTTATATTTGCCACGAGGCTTTGGGCGCGACTCCGTTCTTGAGTTGAATACAGCCATTGAGCAATAGGCAACTCAAACGCGTTGAGCAAAATGTTTGACCAGCAAAAGTTTACTTTTTCGGCCAGTCGGCTGTTAATTGTTGCCATATTAATTGTGTTCCTGCTAATGGGCGGCTATTGGCTCGAACACCATGTCGTACTGATAGAGAGCTGGATCCAGAATTTGGGTCATTGGGCCGGGTTGGGTTTCATATTACTTTTTCTCGTGCTCACGCCATTGTTTTTTTCTGTTGACGCACTGTGCCTGATTGCCGGAGCAGTATTCAGTCTGACCGATGCGATCACCTATGTATTGATTGCAACGATGCTGGCGTCTGCGCTAATTTTTTTCATTGGCCGCCGGATGGCACGCGAACAAATCCAGACTATTGTCGAGAAAAATGCAAGGTTGCGATCGGTAGACCGATTGTTGCAACACGGCGGCTTTAAAATATTATTTTTGTTGAGACTGCTGCCTATACCCTTTGCTCCGCTTGGCTATGCAATGTCAGTCAGTAAAAACGACTTTGTTCCGTACTGGCTGGCGACAACCGGTATCTTTTTCTACCACTTGATCATTACCTATTTTGGTTATACCGCGGCACATTTTTCAAAACAAATGGTTCAAGAGGGGCAAGCTGGAGGACCCTCTACAGCGATGCTGGTTGGCGGGTTTATCGTTTGTATTGCGATCGTGCTTTTAATTACACGCGTCGCCAAGGCAGAGTTGGCCCAAATTGAGGGTATAGATGAATAAAGCAGTGCCTGCCTACAAAATATTAGAATTGACTTGGTAGGTGCCTCGTCACTAATTTAAGTTTTTTGAGTCCCGTCAAAATGAATCGCCAAGACTGAGTTACAAGCCTGTCTCAATTGTGGTGAATTTCTCCGATCAAAAGGCGCACTAATGCGGTTAATGCGAAGCCGGCAAGCATCGTAATAAAACCCCGTTTAGTACCGCAATCTTCAATCAATGGTGTGTGTTTCATTTCGTGAATGGTTCCCATATACAAAAAAGTACCCGCTGCCATAGACATAATGATGCCTTTGATGAGCAATAGTGACTGACCTTGTAAATAGTGCTGAACATCCGAACCGACCAATATCCCAATCGGGGTGGCGAAGGCGAAAAGGCTGAATAGCAAGAGCCCTTGCCTGCGCGAGAGGGTGCTACAGGCAATTTTAAGCGCCAATGCGAAGCCCGCTGAACCTTTGTGAACGACCACCGCCAAAAAAATCAAAATCGCTGCTGTATCGTGACTAATCCCTAATGCGGTCCCCAGAAAAAACGATGGGATTGCGATCATGACCGTCATGATTATCGGAATCGCCCGAGACGAATGCACTCCGGTGTCCGACGACCGACTTTCCTGGACATGGGTCGTCATGTGTTCCATTGCCAGCAGCACGAGGTACAGTAGCAGTGCGATCAGGGAAGCGATTGGATACGATATGTTCGGAAGTGCTTTGCCGAGCAATGAATAACCGGCCGGTAACATCATCGTTAACGACAACGCTAGAAATACGCCGGTGGTAAAGGCCTGACCTAACGGAAATGCAGGCGTTTGTCCCGATACTTTCTGGTGAATTAGTGGAAAGTATCCCCCGGCGAATCCGATGAGTAAAATACAAAAAAGTGAAAACCACTGAAACGATGTCAGCAAATTGGCCTCTTCAAAAAGCAGCGGGAGCAGGAATGATACTATGCAATAGCGCCAAATTCAGCAGCGCTATAAATTCTGATTGTTGGATTCATATAAAGCCGTGAGCATCGGATAGCAAATGACGCAGTCATTCTATCTTGCACAATTGAGCAGCTAAGCGTACGGTTTCTCGATTGATCTTAGCTGTTTTGCGGAAGCGACCATTTATTAAATAACCTGTAGCCCAATAGTTTTTTCAATGTCACACGATCATCAGCATTCTACCCCAACCAACTATAATCGGGCATTCGCGATAGGAATTCTTTTGAACCTAGGGTTTGTCGGTGTTGAAGTGTTTTACGGTGTCATTGCCGAATCACTCGCACTGATTGCCGATGCGGGCCACAACCTCACCGATGTTCTCAGCTTGGTGATAGCTTGGGTGGCGAGTTATTTAGCCAAAAGAAAACCGACCGAGCGCCTCACCTACGGATTGCGACGCGCAACGATTCTGTCACCGTTGTTTAGTGCCATTTTGTTACTAATGGCGATGGGCGCGATGGCTTGGGAAGCGGTCGTGCGTTTGACTGAACCGGCGCAAGTGCAAGGCGGAACAATGATTGTCGTGGCGTTTATTGGCGTGATCGTTAACGCAGCCACCGCGATGCTGTTTATGAAGGATCAAAAAAATGACTTGAATATTAAGGGTGCCTATATCCACATGCTGGCTGACGCTGCTGTATCCATCGGTGTTGTGTTGGCTGGAATCGCGATCATGATGACCTCTAAGGTTTGGCTTGATCCGGTCATCAGTCTGGTTATTGTCGTCGTGATCATCCACGGTACATGGGGGTTATTGACAGATTCCCTGCATCTGGCGGTAGATGCAGTACCGGGAAATATAAATCCGGCAGATGTGCGAAATTATTTGCTGTCGCTACCCGGAGTTGTATCCCTCCATGATCTGCATATCTGGGGGATGAGTACCACAGAATCTGCGTTGACGGCACATTTGGTGGTTCCGGATACAAAAATGGAAGATGAATTTTTATACCGGATCGCTCACGAATTGCATGAAAACTATGGTATTGGACATTCGACGATTCAGGTCGAAAATGGCAACGGTCGACCACCATGCGAACTGGCCAACGCGAATAACTAGTTTGCTATCGCCTGCTTGTTAAAGGTTGCCCCAACGCATTTGAATTTGGGAGTATCAGTGGAAGACATCATCGCATCCTTTATATTCTTTTTCGCGGTAATTGACCCTATTGGGACCGTACCTGTTTTTATTGCGGTAACCCGCGATTACGAAGATTCTATTAAGCGGGTGATTGCACTAAAAGCAACGATTTTTGCAGCAGCCATTCTGGTATTTTTCGTTGTGGCGGGGGAGTTGATACTCGGCGCGATGAATATTCCATTATCGGCGTTTCAAGTGGCTGGCGGAATCGTTTTGTTTATTTTCGCGTTGTCTATGATTTTCGGAGAAAGCAAGCCCGAGCAAGAGGTCAAACTTGTAGCCAGTGGCAACGAGACGGCGGTTTTTCCGCTCGCGATTCCTTCCATAGCGCATCCTGGTGCAATGCTTGCTGCGGTATTACAGACCGAGAATGAACGCTTCTCATTGGCCGAACAAGCTCAAACCACGGCGGTCATGCTTTCAGTGTTATTGATCGTGTTGATGTTGATGCTTGTTGCGAGTTGGGTTGTGCGTTTGATTGGAAACAGCGGTGCCAGCATTGTTAGCCGGGTTATGGGCCTAATATTGGCTTCCATGGCGGTTGCCAACGTTCTGGCCGGTATAAAAGCGTATTTTATGTTGTGACGTGAATTCTAGAATTTTGATATTTAAACTTAATGAATGAATATTTTCCAATACGCTTTAATGATTAAACAGTGGGGACGGAAAGCCGTCATAACGCTGTTGAGCGTCGTCATTTTTGTGGGCGGTTCGGTATGTAGCCTGGCGATCGAAGCGGGTTCGGATGCCGTAATTGAAACCCGAGCGGCGGACCAACGTGCAGATGGACGCTCTGGCAAAAAGCAGGTGGTTTTTATCAGTTTGGCGCCCAGTCCCTACACGAACCGGCACGATTGTATGCGGGCTGGATTTGGCATTTACATTTTGCTTCGAAATCACATCAAACAGTTTAAATTACCCATTAGCCTAAGCTACTACGATGGCTCCGAATTTTTTCAGGATCAAGGTGCAATTGCCAAAGTTTTGAGTCTTGGCAATGTCTATGTCATGGGCGGTTCAACCTGGGGCCAGGGTCCGGCGTTTTACGCGCGTCGGTTTTTTGAGATAGGGGGTGAATCAAATTTGATGGGGAGTTCTGCGACCGCATGGGCGACGTCAGGAGGTGCCCATACGGGCGGGGCGGAAGTCGTCCATTCTATGCTGCGAAGTATGATGGGTATGGGGGCGAATGCGTTCACATTGGGGCAGAAGTATATGGTATTCACCACCGATGAGCGCCTTAACCCCACTACGCCCGGTGCATTTTCTAGGTTCGATATGTGGTACATGGATCAATTCGCTCGCATGATTGCGGTCCAGGCGTTGGCTGACGGCGACCGAATTAAAGCTCAACGATTGGGTGTTCGATTGGGAGTATCACCATTTTATTTTAAGAGCACGGATAGCAAGCCATTTCCACCTCCACCTGAGGTATTGGATCGGTATGACGCGCTATTGGCCTTAATCAATAGCTCAGCAAAGCCTGATTCGAAATCATGGAAAAGTTTGACGGCGCTACTTTCGGTGCCATAGACCGATTCGGGCTGATTCAGCATTCTTGTTGTTTTAATATCACGGCTAATCCTTTACCGCGAGCTATTTTTCTCGGATCCAACGCGCGAGTACAAGATTAGCCACACATATCGCAACAAAACTCAACATGACTAGAGAAAAGGCCTGCAGAAAACTATGTTTTACCAGAGGTATAAATATATGGGCTTGCGCTTGATCAAATTGGATGTTTAGTTCGGAAGCGTTCTGTACGCCGGTTGCGACGTTGATTAGCAGTTGCTGCGCCGATGTTGCAAGCTGAACACCCTGCGCGCTTAGGTTGGCGAGCAATGATCGGGTCGCTTGATAATTGATCAATGCGCCAACAAGTATGGCACCTATGGCTCCACCAAAGAAATTCATCCCGTATAAGATTCCACTGACCATCCCACGACGTTCGGCGGGCGCTATGCGAAGTGTTTCGTTCATTAATGCGGGCATACCTATCCCAGTCCCTACGCCAAATAACATCAATAACACCAGAATAATTCGTTCGTCTAAATGGTAAGCGCTAAAACTGAAGCCGGCGAATGAAACTGCGTACAGAATAAATGCCATGCTGATCAAAGATCTTGCCCGATACCTTTCCGATATACGACCACCAAAGGGTGCTACGCAGGCGAATGCACCGGTGATCGCCAAAAAATAAAGGCTCGCCTTGGTGGACGGATAGTCCAAGATATTTTGCAGCAATAAACTCAAGACCATAAACGCTGCAATCCAGATAACCTGCCACAAAAATCGCACGATAAAGCAGCATATTAGGTTGGATTGCTTGAATAGCTTTATAGCGATCAAAGGATTGCTTAGCCGTGTTTGCCAATGGGCGAAGCCCGCTAGCAATGCAATTCCCAATATCAGGCTGATTCCTATGCGGAGTGATGTTAGGCCAAAGTGGGACATTTCGCTCAATGCAAATACGAATAACAATAAACCAACCACCAAGACTACTGCACTGGGAAGATGGAAAGACGTTACCGTATGCTCGTCGGATTTGGGCGGCAAGCAAAATGCCCCAACCGCAAAGACTAAGACTCCAACGGGTATATTAATAAAAAAAATCCAGCGCCAGTCCAGATAGTGCAGTATTAAACCCGCCAAGGGTGTACCGATAGACATCGAAATGCCCATGACCGCGGTAATCAATCCCATTGCAAAACCTTCGCGTCCTACAAAGGCTTCGCGAACGATCACGATGGCCAACGGCCACGACAACGCCGCACCAAATCCTTGAAATAATCGTCCGAGTAGAATGACCCAATCGGTGTGTGCTAGTCCGACAGATATTGAAGCGAGCGTGAACAACGCGGTACCGGTTAGGAATATTTTTTTGCGCCCGTACAAATCGCCCAGTAAGCCGCCCAATGTGACCAGCGCGGCCCCGCCGATCAAATAGGCGCTAATAATCGATTGAACGCTGAAGATACTCAAACGCAAGTCTTGCGCGATTGACGTCAACGCCAGGTTTACCCCGGTCATGTCGATATTCATCAACACGATCAGCAGGCTGGTACTAAAAAATATCCACCATTGCCGCATGTTTGAATTCATCGGGATCTCGTGCGTCGGCAAGCTATAAGGCATGATATAACGACATCGGCGTGCGTGTCCCGCTGTTATGATGATTGGTAGGTTAAATTATTCTAGGTTGAAGGCCTTTTTATCCGATAAGGCTATTCCAGTTCAATACATTAGGATTTAATAGCGCGGATCGTACATATAATTTTTGATCGCTTGTTTTACGTCCGTAGGTTTGGGCATATGGGCAAAATTTTGTTGATATGCTTGCTCAACGACATTCGCTGCGATTTCTACCGATACAGCCCGTATTTCATTCAATGGTGGATAGATTGAACCAACGGATAAATGGGCGTCCGTCACTTGATCGGACAGGGATTTGGCGGCGGTCAAAAACATGTCTTCGGTTATTCTGGATGCCTCACACACGACCGCGCTCAAACCAATTCCTGGAAAGATGTAGGCATTGTTGCCTTGTCCGGGTTTAAATATCTTGCCATCCATTGTGATTTCCGGGAATGGGCTGCCGCTGGCAAATATTGCGCGGCCGTTGCTCCATTCGTAAGCTTGTTGTGCGGTGCATTCTGCACGCGAAGTCGGGTTGGACAACGCAAATATGGCAGGCCGCTGATTAATGGTCGCCATAAGTTCAATGATTGGTTGGGTAAAGGTGTTGGGAGACCCTGTCGCGCCGATCAGAACCTGCGGCTTTATGAGTTGTATCGCGTCCATGAAATTGGCGTTCTGGAATTTATGGGCATAAGGTAGGTTATGCGGCATCAAATTTTTACGGTTCTTCACGATCAAGCCGTCAATATCCACGAACCATAGGCGTTGCAGCGCATCGTCCCTGCTGAGGCCCTCTTTCTGTAACGCATAAACAATTAAGTCCGCGATGCCGGTTGCCGCCGATCCGGCGCCCAAAAACATAATGCGCAGATCTGAAAATTTTAATCCGGATATACGGGTCGACGCGTAGACTCCGGCCAAAGCCACCGCGGCAGTGCCTTGTATGTCATCGTTAAAACACAGAATTTGATCCCTGTATTTGTTCAATAATCGATAAGCATTCGGCGTTAGAAAATCTTCAAATTGTATCAATGCCCTGGGATAGGTCCACTGGACCGACTGGATAAATTCGTTTACCAATTCGTCGTATTTGGGTCCGGTAATACGTGCTTGATTGATACCCAAATAAAGCGGGTCATTGCGCAGATCTTCATTGTTTGTTCCCACATCTAATAATACCGGCAAGCATTGATGTGGTTGGATTCCAGCGCAAGCAACATAGAGCGCGAGTTTTCCAATCGGAATACCCATACCGTTGGCACCCAGGTCACCCAGGCCCAAAATTCGTTCTCCATCGGTTACTACAATTATCCGTACATCTCGTTCTGGCCAATTGGCCAAAATTTCCTGCACATTGCCGCGCTCTTGGGCTGAGATATACAAACCTTTGGGTTGCCGGAATATTGCAGCGAATTCTTTGCAAGCCTGTCCTACTGTCGGTGTATAGACCAATGGCATTATCTCTTCGATGTGTTCCATAATGGCTCGGTAATAGAGCCTTTCATTCCTATTCTGTAATGCTGACAAGAAGATGTAACGTTCAATGTCATAATATTTGCGCCGCATATTTTCCATTGCACGGTGCAGCTGCACATCGGGATCGCTGACGCGCGGTGGCAATAATCCGCACAGTTTATATTTTTTTCTTTCTTCTTCGGTAAACGCGGTGCCTTTATTTAGGGCTGGGTTGAAAAGAACTTCGAAACCGGTTGGATGTTGTTTGTTATTCATGGCGTCATTCGTTCTGTTGTTTCAAATGTGGGAATTTCGTAATACATCGGTGACATCAAACCGGCAAAATAGCGTTGATACGGACTAGTCATTTGATGATGGTACGTATCGATCGATGCTGTTCCAGTAGACCCGTCAAGTTGGATGTATATTTCGATAGGGTGAAAGCGTTTTGTCACGGACGGATTAATCAATTTTTATTGATGTCAGTCAAGCCTCGTTTAAAGGATTTTTTTCAAAGCAGAATTCGCCGGATATATAACTCCGTTGTGACCGGAGACCTCCACTATTAGAATGGCGCGAAAGACTGTATTCATGCAATACTGCTCCGAATGCTGCCGGAAAACCGCCGTCTGTCAGACTAGCCCCATGGATATTACCGAACCAAAAAATTTGCAAAGAGATTTTATAGGCTACGGTCGGGTTCCACCTCAGCCCGAATGGCCCGGCAATACTCAGCTTGCGTTAAATTTTGTAATAAATCTGGAGGAGGGGGCGGAGTCCTGTATTCTGGACGGCGACGCGGCTTCAGAAAACTATCTGATGGAATTGTCCGGGCGGAAACCGCTGATTGGCCAGAGAGATCTGTTTTCTGAATCGATCTTTGAGTACGGCGCTCGCTGTGGGATCTGGCGATTGCTGAATCTATTCGAAACTCGGGGATTACCGCTGACATTATGGGTCTGTGGGCAAGCGCTGGAGCGCAATCCGGCATTGGCCGCGCATTTGGCTGCCAGTTCACACGAGGTGGCGGGGCATGGCTACCGTTGGATCGATTACCGGGGTGTCCAGCCCAATTTGGAGCGCGAACATATTGTTCGAACCTTAGAGATCATTGAAAGGCTGATCGGAAGACCCGCTGTTGGATGGTATACCGGGAGGAAAAGCCTAAATACTCGGAGGCTGATTGCCGAGGCGGGTTTGCGCTACGATTCCGAAAGTTACGCGGACGATCTACCGTATTGGGTCGAAGTCAATTCGCGTCCGCATCTGGTCATTCCGTACAGTTTCGATGCGAATGATGCCAAATACTTTCTCAGCCCGGGTTGGACGTCCGGCGATGATTTTTTACAGTATCTACAAAATACCATACGCTGTTTATATCGTGAAGGAGAGGCGTCACCCAAAATGATGACTGTAGCCCTACACGCTAGAATCAGCGGCCGTCCTGGAAGGGCGGAGATTATTTACCGTTTTCTCGACTTTTTGGAGCAATTTCCCAACATTTGGATCACAACGCGCGAAGCGATCGCGCAACTTTGGTATCAACAACATCCCGCCAAAACCCTAGAGACTTGATCATGGATTCAAACTATAAAATCAATAGAATGACGGCCAATCAAGTGCAAATTGCGATCGACTGGGCTGCTCGCGAAGGTTGGAACCCGGGGATCCATGACGCAGACCTTTATTACCAAGCGGACCCGAACGGTTTTTTTATAGGTACAGTGGATAACGAGCCGGTTGCTGTAGGAAATGCGGTTATCTACGATGATGAATTTGCTTTTTGTGGTTTGTATATCGTCGAACCCAGGTATCGCGAGCAGGGATATGGTATAGCGTTGACCCAGGCACGCTTGGAATATGTTGGCGCAAGAAATGCTGGCATCGATGGTGTGCTAGAGAATATTCCTATTTACGAACGAGTGGGTTACCGCCTCGCCTATCAGAATTTTCGCTACCGAGGTACCGCAATAAAGCGGCGGATTGATAACAGCGCAATCCGTTCGCTGGGTGAGGTTTCATTTTCGCAGTTGGAAGCCTATGATCGCGAATGCTTCCCAGCTTCGCGGAGTAAATTTCTTCGCGCATGGATCAGCCAGCCGGACGCATTGGCGCTGGGGTTTGTAGAACACGGGCAGTTAAAGGGTTATACCGTTCGTCGCCAATGTGTCGACGGCCATAAAATCGGGCCATTGTTTGCAGACAATTTTGAAATTGCACTGGCCTTGTTGCAGGCCGTGCAATCGCCAGTAGCGGGAACCCCAATCATTATCGATATACCGGAAATTAACGCGGAAGCCTTAGCTTTGGTCCAAAGCCAGCCCATGGAGCAAGTATTTGCGACCGGTAGGATGTATCTTAAAGGTCATCCGAAGTTGGCTGATCACAAAGTGTTCGGAATCAGTACCTATGAATTAGGCTAGCTCGGATGCGATAAACTGTTGGTGGGATCGGTCGACCGCATTACCGGTCATTCAATACCTGCCAATCAGTAAAATATTCGATCCACTTAAATCACACCTATGAATGAAATTCGCCAATTGATAGACCAGGGTCGTATCAGCGGAACGCAGATTAGCGTCATAGTTTTGTGCGTATTAATGAATATGCTGGACGGCATGGACGTGATGGTGATTAGCTATTCCGCGCCATCCTTGTCCGAGGAATGGGGAATTCTGCCCAAAACACTGGGTGTGGTATTTAGTTCAGCGCTACTTGGTATGACATTGGGTGCTGCTTTTCTTGCGCCTTGGGCGGATGTGATTGGCCGGCGTACGATTATAATTTTGTGCATCATCGTCATGGGGGGCGGTGTGCTATTGACCGCAGCGGCGCAAGAAATCTGGCATCTGATCGTTCTACGTTTTTTATCAGGACTAGGTATCGGTGCGATGCTGGCCAGCACAGTAACTCTGGCGTCTGAATATGCGCCAGAGCGGCAGCGCAATTTTATAGTGAGTATTGTTCTAACTGGATATCCGATAGGCGCGACTCTTTCTGGACTGGTTGCTGCGCAGATCATACCTGTTTATGGATGGCGCACAATGTTTCTATGTGCCGGGCTTGCCACGATAATTTGCTTGCCGCTGGCGCTATGCATGCTGTCTGAATCCTGGGATTGGTTGATCAAAAAACAACCACGGGATGGGTTACAGAAATTGAATCGTATCCTAGGCAGTATGGGGCACGTCGGTCTCGGTAGGTTGCCGGTAGCCAGTGAGCAGGCAAAAAAAGCACCGGGTCTTGGTTCTTTATTTAATCACGGAAGAGTTGCCTCGACCGTTAAGTTGTGGATCGCTTTTTTTATGGGTTTTGCAACGCTATATCTATTGGTTACCTGGATCCCCAATCTTGCCCGTAATGCGGGTATGTCTATGGAACTGGCGATATATGCGGGTACCGTTTTCAATATGGGTGCCATATTCGGGAATCTTTGTCAGGGTTATTCATCGCAGGTTATTGGGTTGAGACCTGCGATTGTCTTATTCTATGTAATGACTGCAATATTGATGATCACATTCGGCCATTTAAGCGGTGATTGGCTGAAATTTGCCGTGTTTGGATTGATCGGATTTGGCGTACAAGGTGGTTTAATTGGACTTTATACGGTGGCTGCCAGAATCTATGCGACGGAGATGAGAAATACCGGTATCGGCTGGGCGATTGGAGCAGGACGCACTGGAGCAATAGTTTCTCCGGTCATAGGCGGGTGGTTGGCAAGTCGTGGTGTGACCCCAGCAAACAGTTTACTCATTTTTGCTTTTCCTTTGCTGATCGCATGTATGGCAATCTGGAGCGTGCGAGAAAAAGATTAGCAATTGAGTGAAAGCCGCGAAATTTTTGCATTGAAATCTAACAGGATGAATCACCCATCGGCGAATGGCCCAACTATCTGCCTATTCTAATTTCGTCTTATCCGGTTTATGCTGCGCTTCTAACTGTATTATGCAGTATCGGGCAAGCTGATCAGAAACGTGCCGATTCCGGTATAAAATGGATAGTTACTTAATAAGTGTTGACCTGGATTGACAGCGAATGATAAAAATATTGGGTCGATTTAGAACAGCGTGTTTCTTACTGACCTTGTGCTCGGTTTTGTTCGTACAAAGTAACCCTGCCTGGTGTCAGACAGTATCGACTGATTCTGTATTAACCTTGCAGCGTGCGTTAGAACTTGCCGGACAAAATAATTTGTCGGTAAAAAACTCAGCACTGGAAATCGAAAAAGTTAAGGACGATCTGGCTGCCGCGGAATCCGAACGCTTACCCAAATTAGAGGTAAAAGCCAGCGGGCAACACAATTTGGTGCGCCAGCGTTACACTTTTGAACAAGGGGTATTTGGCAATGCTAACGCAACTGGGCCGATACCCGATCAAGATACACAAATTACATCCCAAAGCGGTATCAGCGGGCACGTAGTTGCCAGTGCTTCGTTGCCGTTGTTGCAACAATGGCGCATTGGTGTCGGCATTGATCAGATTAAAGTTGCCGAAGATATGGCGCGGCAACGTCTGCGTTCGGACACCCAGGAAGTGGAGAAGCGGGTCAAAAATCAATATTACACTATCCTGGAAACGCAAAGCGAACTGAAGGCCGTGGATGAATCAATTGTATACTACGGCTCGCTTTATCAGCTGGTGCACCGCTATGTAGTGCAACAGGTGGCACTGGACTATGAACAAATGGAGGTGCAAGCCAGACTAGCCAAATCGGAACACGCCGCGTTGACCTTGAGCAACCACCTGATTACGCAAAAGGAACATATGAATCAGTTGTTGAATAGAAGCCTGGATACCGAATTTGAAGTTAGCCCGGTACCTGGTCCATTACCCTTTCAGATCAATCCTGACGATGCGGTCGCCAGCGCGATGAATCAACGCCCGGATGTCAACGAAGCAAAGTTAAAGCTGACCCACGAACAGCTAGGCAAGGAGGCTAAAGCGTTGGAATATTTACCCGATATTGATCTGAAAATTCATTATTCAAAATTGTATAACGTTAATTTGGTCCCGGATGAAGATGCGGCCGTAGGGTTGCATGCTAAATGGGAGTTTTATAACTGGGGGCGGCGTCAGGATGAGTTATCCAAAAAGACCAAGGCGATTTTACAGGCCAAAAACCGGCTGCGGGAAACCAAATCCCGTGTCGCGATAGAGGTTAAAAGTAGAATTCGCAGTGTCAATGAGGCGGCTGATCAGATTCGGGTAAGCCGGTTGGCGCAGGTTGCTGCAAGGGAAAAACTTCGAGTAATTACCAACAAATACCGCGTACAAGCTACATTGCTGCAGGATGCGCTGCGCGCCGAAGCGGAACTATCCGATGCCAATAGCGAGTATAACCAGGCCGTGTTATCGCTTTGGACCGCGATTGCCGATTTGGAAAAATCATTGGGGTCTGATAATGACGTTTAGACTGGGGCAATTTTTATTGCTGTTTTGCGCGTTGACCGCGCTGGGTTGTCACCGTTCTAATTCGGATTCGAATAGTCAGCTGACCGTAGTCCGGGTGCAGACTGTGGCTGAATCCAACACGATTAACGATATATCTTATTCTGTTTCCATCGTGCCGTACACGCAAGTCAATATGTCGTTTAAGGTGAGCGGTTATATTGAAAAGATTCTGCAGATCCAGGGTTCAGACGGGCGAATGCGCGATGTGCAGCAAAACGATAAGGTGGTCAAAGGAACCCTGTTGGCGCAGGTGCAACCGTCGGAATATTTGGATCAACTGACCGAAGCTCAGGCCAGCCTGGCGAAGGCTAATGCGGGTTTGTCCAAGGCTAACGACGATTACCTGAGAGCGCGCAATCTCTATGCCACCCAAAGCCTGACCCAGCGAGAATTCGATCAAGCGCGTAAAGAGTACGATAGTTATAAGGCGGAGGTCACGGCGGCGAGGGCACAAGCCGATGACGCAAGACTCTATCTAGCTTATACGAAACTAAGGGTGCCGTGGGATGGCGTTATTCTGCAAAGAAATGTTGAAGTAGGCTCGTTGGTCGCAATGGGTACCGTAGGTTTTGTATTGGCAAACATTGAGTCGGTCAAAGCGACCGTTGGCGTGCCCGATACCGCGTTGAACGAATTCCAGTTGGGCGACTCACTGAGATTATTAACTAAATCGCTCCCCAATACACCCATCACCGGGATTGTCACCGAAATTGGTGCCGAGGCGGATTCCCAGACTCGCTTGTTTGGTGTCGAACTAACCATTTCCAACGCCGACGGACGGTTGAAGCCGGGAATGATTGCGCGTTTAAACTTGCCCAACAAGGAAATAAAGAAGGCGGCAATAAGCGTACCTCTTTCCGCAGTTGTACGTTCACAGACCGATTCGCAAAAGTTTGCCGTGTTTGTGGTTGATTCAGCCAACGGAGTTGAAACAGCCGCTTTGCGCGACATCGAGATTGGCGATGAGATATACCGAAATCAGATTGCTGTTCTGCAAGGGCTTACACAGGGAGAACGCGTGGTCGTAAACGGCGCGCAAATGTTAGCCGATGCGGAACCGGTTAAAGTGATACCGTAGACTAGTCTAACGGCAATGGCCCATCACTCTGACGCTGAAATTATTCGCGATACGCAAAATACGGCCCGGTATTTTACGGAAACACACCATGTGTCTTGGGTGCTGTTGCTGGTAGTCGCGATCTGGGGTTATATGAGCTACTCAAATATCCCCAAACAAAAAGACCCAACCATTCCAGTACGCATGGCGAGCGTTGTCACACCCTGGCCTGGCGCGACAGCGGAAGACGTCGAACAGCTAGTCACGCGTCAGGTTGAACAAACCGTGGCGGAGAGTACCGCAATCCATCCACCGCAAGCGACAGCATTCGGGATAAAATCTCTTTCTCTCCCTGGTGTGTCGATCATAAAAATTCAACTGGCGGGATCGATCGACGACACCGAAAAAGCCTTCAACGATATCAACCTGAATCTTAACGGTATCAATGATCAATTGCCGCAAGGGGCTGGTCCAATCCAGTTTAACAGTCAATTCGGCGAAACCGCGGCGCTATTATTGACCGTTGCCAGCCCCAAGGAAAAAGGCGTCGAATTGACGCTACGCGCTCGAAGTATACGCAAGGCGATTGAAAATATTCGTCAATACCCAGCATCCGGGCGAAAACGCATGTCTCTTGTTGTTGCATTTCCTAGGGGGGTAGAGCCCTCGGTGGCGCAGCATATGCTTGGCGCGCTCCAGGATTACCTGGAACAAAGCCAACTCGCCACGGCTATTCGTCAAATTAAGGGTTCAAGCTTCATTGGAATCGATGCGGAAATTAACGTCGATGAGCAAGAATTTTTATCCCAGGCCAAACAGTTTTTGAGTGAACGCATGGGGATTATCCGGATTCATCCCGACGCATGGCGACCGGTTTTGATTGGTGATCCGGTCGATACAGAGAACCGCCTTAGGGGCGTAGATGGCGATAAATACAGTTATAGCGAGCTAGACAATTTTACCGATCTGCTGTCGCGAAACTTGAACGCAATACCGCAGGTATCAAAAATTCAACGGTCTGGTGTACTCAACCAACAAGTTTTTCTTGCTTATTCGCAGGAACGGTTGGCAGCCTACGGGATTCAGCCGTCAAACATACAGAAAATACTCAGTCTTAGAAATACGACCGTGCCGGGTGGCATGATTGAGATCGCCGATATAGGGCTACTGATCGAGCCAACAGGTCAGTTTACTGACGCAGCGCAGCTTGGAGACGTCATCATTAGTCGCAATGCGGACGGTTTGCCGCTTTATCTGAGGCAACTTGTAGATATCCATCGCGGTTACCAAAGTCCGCCTAGATTACTCAACTATTACAATTGGCACGACGATAGCGGAAGGTGGCATAGGAGCCGGGCGATTTCTTTGGCGATTATGATGCGCTCCGGTGAGCAGATTGGCCAATTTGGACAGGAAGTGGACCAGGTTCTAACGTTGATGAAATCACGTTTGCCCGATGATCTGCTTATGGTCAGAACTTCGGATCAACCGCGCCAATCCAGCGAAAATATTGATCTGTTTATGACCGCGCTGTACGAAGCGATACTTTTAGTTGTCGTAGTTGCGGTCATCGGATTTCGCGAATGGCGCTCGGCATTATTGTTGATGATTTCCATACCTGTCACGCTGGCTTTGACATTTGGAATGATCAGCTTATTGGGTATAGAACTGCAGCAGATTTCCATTGCGACTTTGATCATTGCGCTGGGATTATTGGTTGATGATCCGGTGGTCGCAGGCGATGCGGTCAAACGTGAATTGGCTGCCGGCCAGCCGCGTATGATTGCAGCTTGGTTAGGGCCAACCAAGCTGGCCCGGGTAATCTTGTTTGCCACGCTGACCAACATTGTTGCGTACCTGCCGTTTTTGATGTTATCCGGCAATACCGGAGATTTTTTGTACAGTATACCGGTTGTCATGGCTTGCGCGCTGACCGCCTCGCGATTGGTTTCGATGAGTTTTGTCCCATTTCTGGCGTATTACCTGCTGCGTCAGGAAACCGATAAGAATATTTCTATGGCGTATCGCCGAACCCATGGTTTTAGTGGGTGGTATTACCGATTGGGGCAGCGTGCGATAGAGCATCGGCGCTTGATTTTCCTGACTTCTTTGCTGGTTTTATTATTTGGTGGGTTTTTGAAAACCCATCTTAAAAATTCCTTCTTTCCGGAGGATGTGCAATATATTTCATACGTCGATGTTTGGTTAAAAAACGATGCGACAATATCGGCAACCGATCAGGTTACCCGGGAACTGGAAAAAATAGTTCGCGATGTGACCGCTACGTTTGATCAGAAGCATAGACGAGACAAGAACGGCGACACGAGTTTATTAGAATCGATTTCTACTTTTGTCGGTGGAGGTGCACCGAGATTTTGGTTTACCGTCACTCCGCAATTGCATCAGGCGAATTATGCGCAAGTCATCATCCGTTTGAATGATCGTGAAGCGACGCCCGAGCTCGCCCCGTTATGGCAGGAAGCAATGTCTTCGGAAATTCCCGGCGCTTGGTTGGATGTTCGGCAGTTGCAAACCAATCCGGTCAAATATCCGGTAGCGATTCGTTTGTCGGGACGCGCCACGGTAGACCCCTCTCAAGAACAGCAAGATATTCGTACATTGCGGCGATTGTCTAGAAAGGTCGTCAGCATATTGCGTAGTGTGCCAATGGCAACGCGCGTCCGCGACAATTGGGGAACCGACAGTTTTGCGGTCAAACTTGAGATCGACCCCGATCAAGCGAATTTTGCGGGTATCAGCAATCAGGACGTTGCGCTTTCGTCTTTATCGGCGGTTTCGGGCGTGGAAGTCGCGACGCTTAGAGAAGCCAATCTGCAGATTCCGGTGGTTACACGGATGTGGCCGGAGCAGATTGCCAGTTTGTCGGACTTGAATAATCTGTACGTTTTTTCCGCCGAGGATAGTAACAAAGTCCCGCTAACCGAATTCAGCCGAGTGGCTTATAAGATGGAGACACAACGTATCCGTCGGATGGAACAATTCAGAACGGTAACGGTTGTAGCTTTTCCCAGCAGCGATACAATTGCGTCGGAGGTATTTAATGCGGCTCAGAAACAATTGACCGAATTCGAGAAAAATTTACCCCCGGGTTACACAATGGAAATCTCGGGAGAACAGGGCCATACCGTGAAAGGTTTTAAGGAGTTAATCCAAGTAATGGGCATATCGGCCGGTGCTATCTTTTTGGCCTTGGTACTGCAATTCAAAAATGCATTCAAACCGATTCTGGTGTTCGCTGCGGTACCTTATGGTATGGTCGGGTCATTGTCGGCGCTTTACCTGATGGATAGTCCTTTTAGCTATATGGCATTTCTCGGCATAGTTGCGTTGATCGGGGTCATCGTTAGTCACGTCATTGTATTGTTCGATTTTATAGACGAGCGGCAGGAACAAGGCGAAGCGTTTGAGCAGGCCGTGCTGGATGCAGGGATCATTCGGTTACGTCCGGTCATGATCACCGTTGCAGCAACAGTACTCGCGCTATTTCCATTGGCCATACATGGGGGTCCATTGTGGCAACCTTTGTGCTTTGCGCAAATCGGTGGTTTGATCTTCGCGATGGTTATTACGCTACTGTTGGTGCCGGTGTTTTACTCGATATTCGTGCTGGATCTTAAATTGATCAAATGGGCGACGGTTTGATCCGGTTGGTCAATCGATAAGATATCGCCTGAAACCAGAATAAGTCATTTCACTGAGCTTAATATTTCCGATGGCGCAAATACACCCCAAGCTACTTGAAGATTGTCTGGTTTTGGGAGGTTTTCCGCTTTGCAAATTATTGTTGATGAAGGATGCCAATTATCCCTGGGTTATCCTGGTTCCAGACCGGGATAACCTGCGTGAAATTCATCACTTAACCGAAGATGATCGACAACAATTGACTAGGGAGTCCGCATTTTTGTCAGAAGTGTTAGAACAAACTTTTCAAGCGGATAAAATTAATATCGCGGCTTTGGGTAATGTGTTCTTTCCATAACCGGAAAGGAAAGTTTTGTCTGCTATCCAATGCTTTGAATGGTTTGCCCCTCCTGGCCAGATGCATGAAGTTGCTGTGTCCGGAGTGGGGCTCTGTTTTTGAGAGTACTCAGAGTTTCAAAGCCCAGTGGAGCCAAAAAGGTCCGAATATAGAAGGCTTCCAGAAAAAAGGGAAGGGATGTATGGTAGATTTTACGAGATATTCCCGATTTAATAGAAAAATATTGTTGACATGACGTTAACGGTTTATTTTGTAACCATTATGCTGTGTTAATGAAAAGGAAATACATAATTCAACCAAGATGCCATGCGTAACAAGACTTTTCGCATGATTGCAACATGGTGCATATGATCGCTATATATTGCAGCTTGGCCGTAGGCGCCGCCGGGTAACTGCATTTTATATTGGGCGAATTCTGAATCATCGATAGAAAATTTAACACCGATTCGACCCGGCACCCGATTTGCTGAGCTAGAGCCATCGACGAGCGTGCCACTGGCAGGTACTTGTCCTTCAGACATTGCGGGAAGGACCTGTAGCACTTTCGCAGCGAATACTTTGCCGGGAATTCCATCAAATGCAATTTCTGCCTCGTATCCTTTCTTCAAACGCAATAGGCTATTCTGTCGAAACCAACCGACTATCATCCGTTCTTCTAAGGGTATAAAAACCATCACCGGCTTGACCGGTAATGACACAGCCATGATTCCCGGTCTAACTGCTACCTGGGTGACAAAGCCCCGCGAAGGTGCATGTACGACTGTATTTTCTAAGTCCCATTTTGCTTTGGTCAATTTGGGTGTTAATTCGTTGACCTTAAGCCGAGTTCGGTCAAGGTCCCGCTGTGCCAATACATTCTTCGCGGCTAATTTTTTTGCGCGTCCCAGATCCGTTCGCGCTTCCCTTAGTTGCGCTTCTAACTCCGCGACTTTGGCCTGGAAGGGTACCGGATCCAGCTTAAGTAGCACTTCGCCTTTTGCCAGTACTTGATTATCTTGCTCCGTTACTTCGATGACCTGGCCAGAGACTTGAGGAACCACCGGGACGGTCGCGAAATAAGTGCGGCTGACCTCAGTATAAGGGTGATTATAATTCATCAGCAAAATAAGCGCACCGATCAAAAATACTCCGCCAAGCACCGCGGTCGGTACCGTCCATTTCGTCAATGGAATTTTGAATACCTTGAAAAGGACAATACAGATTGAGGCGTAGGTCAATATTAACAGTATATCCATGACTATTTTCCCTCAATCGGCGTTTTTTCCAGCTTCTTGATACGCCGCTCTAATGACTGAATGGTCTTCCTTAAATCCGTGGAATCAACTTTCTTCAGATGGCCGGTCATTCCCCAGCCGGATTCAGGCTTGTAGAGTGATGCCCATATCCACAAAAATGGCCATAATACGTGCAACGTAAACAAGCTGACCCAACCCGCGACGTGTATTGCATCCTGATGTGGATGATTACGATGTTTAGCTATTTCAAAGGGGATATCGTGTATCGCAATGATGCCGTAAAAAATGATAATGATGACAAAGAAAAGTAAAGCCAAAGCAAAATAATTCAGCATAGCGTTTCCGTTATATTTGTATGAAAAAACCTAATTCAGCGGATAGACGTGATAACTCACTTTTGCGAGTCAATGGACTAACGATTTCGATATCCATGAGATCGAGGAAATTAGAGGTTCAAACTAGTGACATTCAATCGGTCAATTAATCCAAACAGCCACATCCTATTAACGGATTGCTCAAGCAATAATAATTGTGCCGCAAGAAATCGCTGGTAGAGAATAGAATCTGCTTCAGACACATTGAATGATCTAATTTTGAATCAATAATAGGCAACGGTTTGTTTAGAGTTAAACCAGACTTTGACTATACAACTGTGCATGATCTAAAAGTAATTATGGGTACAGAAATTTTGGTAACCTTTATCGTTACAGCAAACTTTTTTCCGGTTGTACGCAATCGGCTCGTTGTTGCAATTCGCAAAGCTTATAACCCGTATGTTGGACCCAGAATTGTAATGCCTCTTCCACATCCCCCCAGGACTGCAGATGTTCTGAGTTTAGGGTTTTGCCGCCGACCCGGTCGGCAACCCCTTCAGCCAATAGCGTTCCTGTCGTCGCGTCGTTTACTTTAAAAGCGATGGCCGCTTCACCAACAAATGCAGGTTTACCCGTAACCAGGGTCTTTAAACCGGATAGAACATGAAGCTGTGGAATGACCGTAGAGACCAGGTCTAAGGCCACATAGGATTGCTCGGCTTTGGTAATGGCCACCTTGACCCGCAACGTGTTGGGCTCGGGAATTCTGACCATATTGAAATCTTTAGAGAACTCTTTATGGATCAGTTGGTAGAAATAATCGATCAACATTTGTTTGTCTCTGGTGGATATTTTTTGCGTGTCACCGCCGGGTGACCGCCAGAAAGTAATGGGATCCAACAGAACATTTGTGTATTGCGACCAATTTACATCAGGATTACGGTATATCAGCGGTGAATCGTCACTCGATCCACGCTTCAATAAGTCGGCATCTTTGCCTAAAAAGCCAGACGGCTGAACATCGCGTGCCGGACGTGTAGACGCGCAGCCTGATAAGAAAACCAATAAACCCAAAGTACAAAACCAAATAATCTGCCGCATTGAATTCTCCATTTTTGGATCGATTAACGCAGTGGATCCTTGTCTGATCGGAGCCACCTTTTTAATCTACAATGAATCATGTCAGAGCGTCGAATGCAAGCAAAGAATTTCATCTGTCCAATTCGAAAAAGAACAGCCGGCGATGATAATTACCTCTATTCAGATTGGAACAAGAATTTCGTGACCACCTGCATTCTCCGAGTTTGTAAAGCGTCGTTTCGGTCCATCATCGGATGGTTGAGGTCAGGATCAATATAAATATTCGCACCACATTCTTTTGCGCGATTGACCAGCGTATTGGAAGCTTTAGGCGTGACGATTCGGTCTTGCAATCCAGTAATGAAAAGAAAATTGGAACAGTCTGCCGGAAGGTTCTCAATTGCATCGTTCTCAGACGGACATCCGTATTTTTCGAAACGGCTGCGCGTAGAATCGATGACTACGCGCATATTTTTTGATCGACCTCTCAGCGCATTCATTAATACGACACCCCCAAATGACATGCCGTAAAAGCGAGCTGATTCATACGGCAGGGCGTCTAGATGTTCGATCAGTGACCGGTAATCGTCCAGGATGGCTTTAAACCGGGGTATACCGTCGGACCGACCATAGCCGCGATAATCGAAAACATAGACATCGTACCCGACGGAAGTGAAGTCTTGAAAGCGATAAACGATTTGATCGGCTAGCATTGCGTTGCCTTGTACGATCAGGACGTAACCTTTGGTCGGTTGATCGGATAGTCTGGTTAAGGATTTTAATTTGTAACCGCGTAGTGTTTGACTGGGTCGGATAATTAACGAAACATCTTCGATGTATTTATCTTCTGCAGTTCGTATTTCAGATGGTTTGCCTGCAGCCACGCTCCATTGTTCAAAAAGCGCGGGTTCTGCGGGGCCGCAAATCGTCTGATTTATCGACTCTATTGCAATTCCGGCGAGAGCAACTGGTCCGGTCAATATAGAACTAATTGAGAAGATAAAGATATTGACTAGTTCATATCTGTTTGTCTTAATCATCTCCAGTCCATACTGACTCGGGAGTTGGCGCAAAGTAGATCGATCGCAATACGCTAAAATCATCCGAATTGATATGAAGGTCAATGTGCTTAAATGCGCATCGGAAGTAGCCCTATCCGGCCTGTTTATTCAAGTTTTTCTGGTCCGATTCTCATTTGCCATCCGGTCGTGAAGTTTCAGAATGCCATTGCCTTATAGATCTGAGGTAGAACGGTTCAGGTAGCGAAGAGCATGCGTCGTCCCACGAGAGTCGGCATAAATCTTGTCCGAAATGTGAACTACTTTCTGCGAGCGTAGAGAATCTCCAGTATTTTCATTTCCTTACCACCGTGGTGGGTGCCCCACATGTCGAAGGTCTGGGTGTTGCTGTCAACAATCTTCCAAATTGCCCGGTGTTGCATGTATCCGCCGCCCGGTTGGGGGTGTTTGCCAGTGAGCGTGATGGTTCTACCGTCGTCGCTTGCGGTGCCTTCCATCATGAAGATTCCGGTGCCCATAGAATCCATCCAGGCCGTGACGTATTTCTTTTGAAGGTTATCATAGCCGTCTATCGCTATTCCGGAGAACGGCTGTCCCATCATTTTGCCGGTAAGTTCCTGAAACAGAAATCGTCCATCCAACAACATTTTCATTTCGGCGGTGCCGGTCGATTCCGTTGGCGGCTTATCGGGTTGCATCCATTCCTTGGTATGGGTTGTCCAGCTGCCGGAAAGGGTTGCGAACAGTTTATGTGGATCGCCGGGTTTGGCCAACTGAGCAAAGACTTCCATCATTGCCTGTGGATCCATCGGTTTGTCCGGATTATCGTTTGCTGCGATCGCAAGCGGTATCGTCAAAGCAAAACAGAAACTTCCAAGAATAAGTTGTACAGTTCGCATAATTTCCTCCGGATCTAGATGAAGACTGATACCCTTTCGTATGCTCAAAGCCAATAAACAAAAATAAATAAAAACAACCAAACCACGTCCACAAAATGCCAATACCATGCGGCCGCCTGAAATGCGAAGTGATTGTCCGGGCTAAAATGTCCGACAATACAACGGCCAAGGATTACGATCAATATGATGCTCCCTATCGTGACATGGGCGCCATGAAACCCAGTCAGAATAAAAAACAGGCTACCGAATATGCCCGCGTTCAGGGTTAAGCCGTCTACGGTGTAAGCATCATAATATTCTTTGCCCTGGCAGATCAGGAAGGTGATGCCCAGTAGAACAGTAACCGTTAGAGCAGCGATCAGTAAACAGCGCCGTTGTTTCTGCAAAGCCCAATGCGCGACTGTGATGCTGACGCCACTGCTGAGCAAAATCAACGTATTCAAAGCCGGTATACCCCAGGTGTTACTCACCGCGTGGGCGCCTTCAAACTTGCTGTTGTCGGGGTTGAATAGCAGCGGCCAATCGGCGATAAAATCCGGCCACAAAATAATATGCGTAATCGGTTCGACCTCTCCCGCCAATTGCGGCACTACCCACAGTCGACTAAAAAACAACGCACCGAAAAAGCAGGCGAAGAAAAACACCTCGGACACAATAAACCAAGTCATTCCCCAGCGGAACGAACGATCGGATTGCTCGCTGAATAGGCCCTGTTTGTTTTCATGGATAACCGTACCGAACCAGCCGCACATCATAAGGACGACAATCGAAAAGCCAAGGAAGAAAACATAGGGCCCGTACCACATATAATGCAGCCAATGCGCGGCGCCAACAAACAGCGTGAATAAGCCGAAGCATCCAACGATTGGCCAAAAGTTCGGTTGCGGAACGTAGTAATTATTGGGTCGGCTGGCCATGCTTATGCGGTCGGTGGTGTTTTGAAGCTATGGTAGGGCGGTGGTGACGACAAGGTCCATTCCAGCCCTTGCGCTCCACTCCAAACTTGGCTTGTTACCGTGGGACCTTGTCGAATGGTGCGCAACACGTTGAATACAAAAATCAGTTGAGAAAAGCCAAAAATGAATGCCCCTATCGTTGCAACTGCGTTGAAATCGGCAAATTGCAGAGCGTAATCGGGGATCCTTCGCGGCATGCCCGCCAGCCCCAGAAAATGCATTGGGAAAAAAGTGAGATTAAGGGATACAAACGATAGCCAGAAGTGCCACCGTCCGAGCGTTTCGTTGTATTGCTTTCCGCACCATTTGGGTAGCCAATAATAGACCCCCGCCGTCAACGCGAAGATGACGCCTGGAACCAATACGTAATGAAAGTGCCCGACTACGAAATAGCTGTCGTGATACTGAAAATCGGTAGGCGCAATAGCCAGCATTACGCCGGTAAAACCGCCCATGGTAAACAATGCTATAAACGCGATGGCAAATAGCATCGGGGTTTCAAAGCTCAGCGCGCCACGGTACATCGTGGCCAACCAATTAAAAATTTTTATACCGGTGGGAACTGCGATCAGCATGGTTGTGTACATAAAAAACAATTCGCCGGCCAACGGCATCCCACTGGTGAACATGTGGTGGGCCCAGACGAAATACGACATGATCGCGATTGCTAGTGTGGCCGCGACCATCCGCCCATATCCGAACAATGGTTTTCGGCTGAAGGTGGGGATAATTTGCGAAATTACGCCAAAGGCCGGCAGTATTAAAACGTAGACTTCCGGGTGACCAAAAAACCAGAATATGTGTTGGTATAAAATTGGATCGCCACCGCCCGCTGCATCAAAAAAGCTGGTGCCGAAATTGCGGTCCGCTAGCATCATGGTGACCGTAGCCGCCAGTACCGGCATGATACCGATTAGCAAAAACGCGGTGACCAGCCAGGTCCAAACAAACATTGGTAATTTCATCCAGGTCATGTCCGGGGCGCGCATATTGAAGATTGTTGCGATGATATTGATGGCGCCCAATATCGATGAAATACCCAGCATGTGCACGGAGAAGATCAAAAAGTCTGTGCTCGGTGGGCCATAGGTTGTGGATAGAGGTGCGTACAAGGTCCAGCCAAAATTGGGTCCTCCACCCTCCATGAACAAAGTGCTGGACGCTAAGATCAGTGCAAACACCAACAACCAGAAGCTCATATTATTCAGTCGCGGCAGCGCCATATCCGGTGCGCCAATCATTAGTGGAATCTGCCAGTTGGCCAAACCCACGGCCGCTGGCATTGCCGCGCCAAAGACCATGACTATTCCGTGCATGGTCGTGAGTGTATTGAAAAAGTTGGGATCGACAAAACTCAGTCCGGGTTGGAATAATTCGGCTCTTATCAGTAAAGCCAAGGTTCCGCCCACTAGGAACATTGTCAGACTCAGAAATAGATACAAGGTGCCGATATCCTTGTGGTTGGTCGTGAATATCCAACGTTTAACGAAACCTATATTGTTTGAATGCGTCGTCATGCTTGTTCCAGGTTTTGCTGTTTGGTCGTCATTATCAGCGCCTTTGCTGTACTTGTTCGGGCGTGATCAAGTCCCCGGTATCATTGCCCCAGGCATTGCGTTCATAGGTAATAATGGCTGCCAGTTCTTGATCACTTAGCTGATCGGCGAATGACTGCATGGCGCTGCCCTCGATGCCGTGCAGCACGAGATCAATATGCCGTTCAATTGGATCACCAACTGCGACTGAACTTGATTGCAGAGCAGGATATAAGGGCGGGTTACCGGTCCCATCCGACTGGTGGCACGCAGCGCAATTCCGGTCGTAACTTTGTTTGCCTTTGGGCAGAACCGATTTAAGCGTCCAAGCGGGTTGCGTAACTCGTAATGATTTACCCTGCGATTCGATCCAAACGTTAAATTCCATTTCACTGACGGCCTTGACCACGATTGGCATAAAGCCATGATCTACTCCGCACAGCTCAGCGCATTGTCCGCGGTAGGTTCCCGGGGTATCGATTCGAGCCCAGGCTTCGTGAATAAATCCGGGAATAGCATCTCGCTTAACGCCAAGTTCCGGCACCCACCACGAATGAATAACATCATTGGAAGTCACGAGAAAACGGACCTTTTTGTTAATGGGTACGATCAGCGGTTTATCCACCTCCAGTAAATACCACGGGTCTTTCGTTTGCGTGCCATAAATTTGACCCGGCGGGGTTGCAAGCTTGCTAAAAAATTCGACACCCTGATCCAAGTATTGGTATTGCCACTTCCACTGCATTCCGGTGATCTTAATCGTGACCTCGGCATCGTCAAAGTCGTCCATTTCGATTAATACTTTTGTGGCGGGAACCGCCATTGCCAATAAAATCAGAAATGGAATCAGTGTCCACCAGTTTTCCACTCGAAGGTTATTCGAGAAGGTTGCCGGAACGGCGCCTTTGGCAAGGCGGTGGTTGATCAGAATGTACGCCAATACGCCATATACTATCAGTCCGATAAGCGAGCAGATTGCAATAATCGTCATATGCAAATCATATAAATCCGCGCTAATCGGCGTTACGCCGCGGGGTAAATTAAATTTCAGTTCGGACCAGCACAGTCCAGGTGCTAACAGCAATCCGAACAAAATTAGTTTCAGCGTTCGCGATACACTGGGTAAGCGATTCTCCCGGACCATGGGTCCTGATTTGAAAGACTTTATTGTACTTACCACAATGAATAGTCTCCGCCGGATTGGCTGGTTTGAACCATGTATTTTACCGCTGCAATAACATCTGATCCGCTGCATTGGGTGCAGCCGCCTTTGGCCGGCATGTGGTTAAATCCGTTAAGTGCATGCAAGATCAAAGTATCCATATTCTTACGGATCAACGGTGCCCATTGCACCTGGTCGCCTACCTGGGGTGCACCGAATTTTCCGTTGTCGTGACAAAGACTGCAATTCTCGTCGTAAACGCGCTCACCGTAAGCTATCGATGTCGTTGTTAAGTGCTGGGTTTGTGCTGGGTTCTTAAATTCATCCCATTGTGTACGCAACAGCGAATGGAATAAGATATAGTCGACTGCCGCGTTGATATCGTTGTTCGTGCAGGTGACACATGCCCCCTTGGGCGGCATCTTGTTGAATCCATTGACGGCGTGCCGGTATAACGATGTCCGACCGCTTTGTTTTAACCGCGTTAACCAATCGGCCTGATCGCCGATACGCGGTGCGCTGGCCTCACCATTCAAATGACACAGAACACATACATTGGCGTAAACCTGTTGCCCACGCTTTAGGTTCGATTGTTCGGCGGTAATTTGAGGGATGTTGCGCGGTTGCCGACTCACGACACTTTTTAGGTAGGTTGCGATGGCTAATCTGTCCGCTTCGGTCAAATAGCGCAGACTGTCATGATTGGCGTCGGCCATAGGCCCTCTTACCGGTCCGGCACGGTTGATCAGCTGGCCGTCAAGGAATACATTGGCGACTTGGAAGCGCGATCCGGATCGCAGTCCACGACTGGTAATATCCGGGGCCCAATAGCCCTCGATAAAGTTTCCTGTTAGAAAATATTTCTTTTTTTCCGCGCCGACGAAGTTCATCGGTGTGTGGCACATGGTGCAATGTCCCAATCCGTTGACCAGGTAAGCTCCCCGATTCCATCCGGTTGATTTGTCCGGCTTGTTCTTGAAAAATCCTTGGTCCGGGTAGAAATAGAAAGCTTTCCAGCCGTACTGCAAGACTCGCCAATCCATGACTATCGGCAGTGTGTTCCCTTTGTTTCTTTTATTAACCGGAGGTAGTGCTTGCAAATAGGCCCAAAGAAATTTTAAGTCGTCTACAGAAACCCGGTTAAAGTAGACGTAAGGTAGCGCAGGAAACGCGTTCGAGCCGTCGCGTCGTATCCCCCGATGCATCAACCGGATAAATTCCTGTTCATTCCAATTGCCAATTCCCGTTTCTTGGTCTGGAGTAATATTGGGTGAGAAGAAGGTCCCGAATGGGGTTACTATCGGCAGGCCGCCGGCAAAAGCCTCGGAGCCACTTTTGGTGTCGGTATGGCAAGCGATACAGTCACCGATTTTGGCCAGATACGCGCCTTTTCTAATCGATTCAGCTTGAGCTTCATTGCCGAAGTTTGGTTCAGGATAGCTTGGATAGACGCCGATGATATCGCTAGACGTGCCGATCGGATGCAGGGCAAAGACGGGTCGTGGTGCTGCAATGCAGACCCATAGTAGAAAGCTCAACCCAAGGCTTCGTGCCGTAATTTGAATACAGCGCATCGGTCGTTCCTGGTTATGGCTGTAGGGTAGCTAAAACCGTCCGTCAAGACCGGCTCGATACCCCATTAATGAGATAATCCAGTATGTTTATTTTCTTCCAGGTTACGGATACCGCTTTGGACAGTCAAGCGCTGTTTATCTGAAATCATTTTGAGTATGCCTTGTATCGAATAGACTGTTGACAATGCGCAGTAAGGTCAATATGGTCTGTTCGAGGAAATGAAGATCGATACGGCAGAGTTTTCCGATTATTTCATTTAATGGATACGCGTTGTTTCGATCGAGTTTGAGTTTCCCGCGTTCTATCATGCGGTTAAATGGGTTTTGGCCCAGCAATTCTAGGATGATGCAATGACCACAAATAAAGATGCAGTCATTCACTCCGATGGGGTCATCGAGACCTCGTTAAAAGGAAATTTATTACTCGAAAATCCAGGTTTGAACAAGGGTACGGCCTTCAGTGAACAAGAGCGGCTTGATCTGGGTTTGCTGGGCCTCCTGCCGCCGCACATCGAATCGCTGGGCACGCAGGTCGAACGTGTATACGAAATCTATTCGATGTACGAGACCGATCTGGAAAAGCATATTTATCTTCGGTCCCTGCAAGATGACAACGAAACGTTGTTTTATCGTCTGATTCATGATCACCTAAGCGAAATGATGCCGATTATCTATACACCGATCGTCGGCGCAGCGTGCCAGAAATTCAGTGAGATTTATAGACGGTCCCGCGGGCTTTTCATAGCTTATCCAGAGCGAGATCGCATCGATACGCTGCTCGAAAACGCGATGATCGATGACGTAAAAGTTATTGTTGTTACGGACGGGGAAAGAATCTTGGGTTTGGGGGATCAAGGTGCCGGTGGTTTGGGTATCTCCATCGGAAAGTTATCCCTATACAGCGCCTGCGGAGGGATTAACCCGATCAATACTTTGCCGATTGTCTTGGATGCCGGAACCAATAACGATGCTCTGTTGAACGATCCTTTGTACATCGGTTGGCGGCATAATCGTATTGTCGGGGAAGATTACTACCAATTCGTTGACAAGTTTGTGCAAGCGGTCAAACAAAAATGGCCCGATGTCTTGCTGCAATTTGAGGATTTCGCGCAGCAGCATGCCAGTCCGCTATTGGAAAAATATCGCGATCAGTTGTGTACCTTCAACGATGATATCCAGGGTACCGCAGCGGTTACTGCGGGCACATTGATGGCGGCGGTAAAGGTTGCCGGCGCTCGAGTGCGCGATCAAAATATTGTGTTTGTAGGCGCCGGTTCGGCGGGATGCGGTATCGCGGAACAAATGATCCGAGTCATGATCCGAGAGGGGCTAACCGAGGAACTTGCCCGGCAACGGTTTTTTATGATCGACCGGCCGGGTTTGTTGCACGATCGGATCGAAGGGCTACTGCCATTTCAACAAAAACTGGTGCAGTCTTGGGATCGGGTGGGTGCTTGGGTTGGTGCGGGCGAAAAAATCAACTTGATGGATGTCGTTGTCAATGCGAAGCCGTCCGTTATGGTAGGGGTTTCGGGTCAGCCTGGATTGTTTTCGCGCGAAGTGATCCAAGCTATGGGCCAAGCCTGTGAGCGACCGATGATATTTCCATTGTCGAATCCGACTTCGCGGATAGAAGCGACCCCGTCTGACCTAATCGAATGGACCGCCGGACGTGCGTTGGTGGCGACTGGAAGTCCGTTCGAACCGGTTGCATATGAAGGGAATGTCTATCCGATTGCGCAGTGTAATAACAGTTATATTTTTCCGGGCATGGGCTTGGGTATTATTGCGGCGGGGGCCCGCCGTGTAACCGATGAGATGTTTATGGCGGCCGCCGAAGCCTTGAGTTCTTGTTCTCCCGCGTTGCGGGATCATGGCGTGGCACTTCTGCCGTCGTTAAGCGACGTACGAAAAGTAAGTAAAAAAATCGCAATAGCCGTTGCGGTTCAAGCCGTGCGAGAAAATGTCGCCAATCAGGCATCGGAAGATGAGCTGCGTCAATGTATTGATGATGCATTCTGGGAGCCCGTTTATGCATCCGTCACGGGTCGTTGATCAACGTAACTGTAGTTGAATTTGTCTAAGGGAAGGGATTGAATATGGCCATCGATTTGATGTCGTATCAGCCGGTCGGGGATAAAAAGAATTCCGATTTTTTTGACGAATACCGGTTAAAGATTTATCAAAGACGCAAGCAAGCCGGAATCGAAGATTTGTTGGACCGGATATTTGCCATTGTGGTTCAGGTTGAAACCGGGGATGCGCTGGCGTATCTGCAAGAACTCTATTTGATGACACCTTTTCGATTCCGCGATGCTTATCTGAACGAAACACACAAGATCTATATTCTGGAAGCAAATCCGGAGTTTCCCCGTTATGTCGTATTGGAGCCGCTCGACCCAAGCTTTAGGGATGATATAACCCGTTTAAATATGCTCTATCCATTAGCCTGCAAAAAACCCAATGCGCGCTACGTTGGTGAGGTAATTAAAACCGAAGATCTGGCCGAAACCCAAAAAATATTGGAATCTCACAATATTCGGTTTCATTACCCGCACGAAACCGAAAATGCTTTTTTTTCCAATCAACATTTTCGATTTAGTTTCCCATCTTCGATTACCGGAAACCGAGTGGGTTATATGCCCGCGGATACGTTCGAGCTGGAACAACTGGACCTGGGCCAACAGATATTGTTGCGCCGGGAAGAAACCGACGCCTTGGAGCGTGTCTTGGCCAAGGTATCCGATTCCGGAACAGAAGGTCTTATTTTGGGGGTCGACCATATGGCAACGCGCATTCTTTCCGGAGATCGCGAAGACGCCATTCTCGAATTTCTGACCCTGTCCAATTATTATTTTTGGGGCGCGTACAATATCAGCGATCAAAATTCATCGACCAATGTTACGCGCAACCCCAATGAGACCGATGATAAAGCTTCTCCGGCCAAGGTCTTTACCGCCAATAATATTCCCTCGTTTGTAAATTCTTTTGAGAATCGGCCGATGCCAACCGAGGATTTTGTCCGCAATTTTGGCCGGCGCATGCACCATGTTGCCTATGAAGTGGCCGATGGCGACCACAAAGCCGGAGAGAAAAATATTGATTTTGTGGTTGAGACACTAAAAGGATTTGGCTTGCCGTTTCTGGCCCACGTCGTCGGCGAATGCACCGACCAGCCCAATTTAAAGCAGATATTCTCCAAGCACTCGGCTTATTCGATATTGATAACCGAATACGTGGAACGTTGTTATGGATTCGACGGTTTTTTCACCCGCGATAACGTTGCAGCTTTAACCCAGGCGGCCGGCGCGGATGAACGTTATCATCATGGAAATATTTTCGATTGACCCAGTTAACCACTGCTTGATATTACTCGATCAATGCGTATTGCTCATCTACGTGATTGGGTGAAAATTATGCTACAACATCCTGGATAAAGCCTGATGCGAGCAGCTCATTATTTTGTCTATTTCCTGATCGCGGTATCTATTCTATGGCTGATTCTAGGATTGACCCACAGTGTTCATTTTCACTGGTTGTTTTTGGTTACCGCACCGCTGGCCGGTGTGGGTGTTTGGGATATGATTCAAGAGCGCCACAGCGTGATGCGGAATTATCCCATCTTCGCCCATATGCGTTGGTTTTTTGAAGGGGTCCGCCCGGAATTTAGGCAATACTTTTTCGAATCTGATATTAGTGGCCGGCCGTTTAATCGGGATCAGCGTTCGCTGGTGTACGAGCGCGCTAAGAACACGGTAGACAAACAACCGTTTGGAACCGAACTGGATGTATACGCCAACAATTATGCATGGCTTAATCATTCGATTGCGCCCAAGCCGAAGGTAGAAGCTCCTTTTCGTATCGACGTCGGTGGAGAGGATTGCTCAAAACCCTATTCGATGTCGGTGTTCAATATTTCAGCGATGAGTTTTGGTGCGCTGAGCGGTCATGCGATTTTGGCGTTGAACAAGGGTGCCAAGCTGGGTAATTTTGCCCAGGATACCGGCGAGGGCAGCATCAGCCGCTACCACAAAGTTCACGGCGGGGATCTGATATGGGAGTTGGGTACCGGGTATTTCGGTTGTCGTACCGATGATGGTGCATTCGACGCGGAAATGTTTGCCGACCAAGCCGTAAGCGACCAGGTTAAAATGGTCGAAATAAAAATTTCGCAAGGTGCAAAACCAGGCCACGGCGGCGTGCTACCGGCCGCGAAAGTAACACCTGAAATTGCCGAGACGAGAAAAATCCCCATGGGTGTTGATTGCATATCGCCGTCTTACCATAGGGCGTTTTCTACCCCGATAGAAATGATGGAGTTTATCGCGATGCTGCGTGAGCGTTGTGGCGGTAAGCCCGTAGGATTTAAGCTTTGCATCGGGCATCGCTGGGAATTTATGGCGATCTGCAAAGCCATGATGGAAACTGGGATACTACCCGATTTTATTGTCGTCGATGGTTCCGAGGGTGGCACTGGGGCTGCGCCGGTTGAGTTTTCCAACCATTTGGGGACGCCATTGCGGCTGGGTTTAAATTTTGTTCGCAACGTGCTGGTGGGTACCGGACTACGCGACAAGATTCGTATTGGTGCAAGCGGAAAAATTATTTCGTCGTTCGATATGGTCAGCGCGATGGCGATTGGCGCAGATTGGTGTAACAGTGCACGCGGATTTATGTTCTCCGTAGGTTGCATCCAATCGCAAAGCTGCCATACCAACCGGTGTCCGGTCGGCGTGGCCACGCAGGACAAAGACCGCCAGCGCGCGTTGGTGGTTGACGTCAAAGCCAAACGCGTTCAACAGTTTCATGAAAATACCGTCGAAGCCCTGGCTGAACTTTTGGCTGCTGCGGGATTGAACCACCCGGCCGAATTGAGCCCAGAGCATTTTTATGTTCGACAGGATGCCGGAAATATTCTAACGGGCCGGCAATTGTTGACCTGGTTGGAACCCGGAGAATTGATCGAAGGTTGTAAGCATGAGCATTACTCGAAAAATTGGAAACTGGCTAACCCGGGAAGTTTTCTACCCCATTCCGATAGTTAGCGTTGGCCAAATTTTGAATTAAAAATTATGAGGGAAAAAACGTGAAACTGATTCTGCGTATATTACTTATTGGCGGTTTGTTCGCCGTGTTGTCGTTTTTATTCCATCCGCATACCGGCAATTTAAACATTAGCTTGAACGGCAACCAGTTGACCAGTCCTTTTGCTCAGTTGGCCGCGATACCGTTGCTGATGGGTATTTTCTGCTTCGCGTTATTGTTGGGGGTTTTCGCGTTTCTGGGCGCCAGTACATTATTATTGATATTTTTTGTTTTCGCCGGGTTTGCCGGTTTATCGGTCATGGCGCCGTTTTTGATACCGTTTATGTTTGTTGCGTTATTGGTCTATGTGGCTTTGTCAGATTGAAGGTCGGGTTAATGATTTGCGACGATTCTTTTGGCAGATCGTCGTTTAATTAGCCGGTTTTTTCGCGACGCTAGGCTTATGGGTACTGTCACACACAACGAAATGAACAAGACCGAATGCAGTTTAGCGGTCATGTGCGTGCTCGCGCTTTTGGCCGGTATCGTCGGAGGTTTAGGTGCTTGGGCGTTTCGCATGCTGATTGGCCTGATACACAATGCTTTGTTTCTCGGTCAATTGTCCTTTGTTTACGACGCCAATCAACATACCGCGGCGTCGCCGTGGGGTGCGGGTATTATTTTGGCACCGGTTGTCGGTGGATTGGCAGTTGCCTGGCTGGTCAAAAACTTTGCACCGGAAGCCAAAGGTCACGGTGTACCGGAAGTGATGGATGCGATTCATTACAACCAGGGATTGATCCGGCCTCGCGTGGCAATCGTAAAATCGATTGCTTCGGCTATTTCCATTGGAAGCGGTGCTGCGGTCGGGCGGGAAGGGCCGATAATTCAAATTGGGTCTGCTTTCGGATCGATGCTGGGGCAATTTGTGCGCATGCCAGCCCGTCAGAGAATTACGTTGATCGCGGCTGGGTCGGGCGGAGGCATCGCGGCGACATTTAACGCCCCGTTGGGTGGTGTAGTCTTCGCGATTGAGCTGCTGCTGGTTTCGTGCAGCGCGATTAATATTTTGTTGGTTTCGATCGCAACAGTCACCGCGACGCATATAAGTCATTTGCTGCTAGGGACCACGCCCAGCTTTCATATCATACAATTGGAGCTTCCCGATTTTAATTTGGAGCATGGTTGGAGCCTGGGTCTATTTGCAATTCTTGGTTGCTTGATGGGTCTGGTCTCGGTCTTGTTCATTCGTGGATTGTATTGGGCAGAAGATCAGTTTGACGCAATGCCTGGAAATTATTACACACGGCATATGCTCGGTACCTTATTGCTGGGAATAATGATGTACCTGATGTATAGCGGATACGGGCATTACTATATCCAGGGCGTTGGCTATGCGACGATAGTGGACATCCTCATCACGGCCTTAACCGACCCGTGGTTTCTTTGCCTGTTGTTTGTACTGAAGGTTTTCGCAACCTGGTTATCGCTGGGGTCGGGCGCGTCCGGTGGAGTATTTTCGCCCGTACTGTTTCTAGGCGCGACCGTAGGTGCTGCATTCGGACATGTCTGTATGCTTCTACTACCGGCTCTGACCGTAGGCATTCCTGCCTTTGCCATCGCCGGCATGGCGGGAGGCATAGGCGGTACTACTGGTGCGGTATTGACCGGTATCATCATGATCACCGAAATGACGAGGGATTATAATCTAATGATTCCGGTCATCATCTCGGTTACGACAGCCTACGCGGTCCGAAAAACTCTGATGCGCGACAGTATTTATACGCTAAAGCTAACCCGACGCGGCCACATTGTACCGGAAGGGCTTCAAGCCGCGTTGCTTTCGGCGGAGAATTTGGCCGACATCATGCAGCCAATTAGCTGTATTCCAATTTCCGAGACTATCGGCAATCAAGAAAGTATATGGGTGACCCACGACCAAGGAAAAATCGTGAATGTGCACAAAGCGGTTAGTCAATTGAAGGATACAGTTGTCGAGCATTCCCCGGAAAATATAGCAGTATTCACCCCCCAAACTAACTTGAGTGAGGCCATTCGCAGCTTACAAAACAAGCAAATTGAAGTCATCCTGGTTTCTAAAGATCCAATCAATAATCAGGCGGGTGATATAGTGGGTGTCATCACTGCCGACGACATAGCCCGGCACAGCAGTCGATGGGCGGATTTTATGTGAGAAAGGATGCTGTTGGGTTAATCCAAATATGGATAAAGAAGTGAATTAGTATTAAACGTGTTTTGTACAGTAGCAAAATGGGCAAATATATGACATTGGGGTTTAGGTTGAACCTAATGCCTTTAACAATAGCAATAATTAATCTGGAAAAAAATGATAAACAGTATTATTTATTTCGTTGGAGTATTTGTAGTCTTACTTCTAACCATATATGCATGATTCGGCGTTTTATATATCACGCGGATTCAACTTCGAAGTGCATAACGGATCACGCGGCCTGGGCCGACAAGTGATTATGCATCAGTTCCGCCAGTGTTTTGAAGGCTAATGTTTTTCTCGGTCGCTGGTTAAGCTTTCTAACCACCCGTTGAACTTCTGTATTAGTCACTTGTTTAAAATCGGTCGACTTGGGCCAGTATTGGCGTAACAAACCGTTGGTATTTTCATTGAGTCCACGCTCCCACGTATGGTACGGTCGGGCAAAGTAAGCGGGCGCGTCCAGCGCTTCGGTAATTCTTTCATGCGATGCAAACTCTTTTCCATTGTCAGCAGTAATGCTATGAACCACGTTTGCATAAGGTGATAGCAGTGCAATTGTTGCATCGGTGACGCCCCTAGCGCTTTTGCTGTTAACTCGCTGACTCAACGTAAATTGGGTGACCCGCTCAACGATAGTCACCAGGGCGCCACTATGACCTTTACCGATAACGGTATCGATTTCCCAGTCTCCCACGCGACGCTTCTGGTATTTCTTGCCCTGCCTGCGAAGGTGGGTATAGAGGTCGACCCCCATCCGTTTTTCGGACCAGACATGCAGGAATCTGCCGACATCTCTCAATATAGTGGTCATTGACAGCAGTTTTTCGTTGGAAACTTGCGTCGGGTTAAACAATACCATTCCCTGCAGAGATTAGCCCTACCTATATCTATTGATTTCTGCTGCGATTAATCAATGAACTATTGCATAGTTTTGAAGAAAAATTCTGTGTTTTACGCACCAATTGAACGGTAATAATGCGCAGAAAAGAAAATTCAGATTGGGTAAAGTAACAACAGAAGGGAGATCGGCAGTGGCATAGGGATGTGTCAGTTCAAGGATGAATTTTCGGAAGCATGGACGCTTCCTATTAGTTTGATTCGAATCCGTTAAATATTGTGCTTGAGTAGTTTGGCGAATGGGGACGACAATTTAACGAATTCTATCTTCAACGTGGCTCTGCCTATTAGATTCACTAAATTACCGGGTCTTAATCAGCTTGTGGAATTGGGATACTTTTATTCCGCGTCATTTTTAGGATACCGTCTTCAATAGTAATGCTTTGCTCGCCTCTTAGAATGGCGGAAAGTTCAAGACCTACAATTTTTTTCCGCCAACCTTGGAGAATCCGGGAATCGCCGGAGCCAAAAACTAAACGCTCTAAATCTTTTTTGGGTGCAAGCACGCCTGGGTTCAACGAATGCTCAATCGCACGTTGATGAATTATGCCCATCAAGAACTTGATGAGCGCATCTTGTTGGGCTGTTTTCTTCGGAATTTTATCACCGGGGATAATCGCTTCCACTGATTTTTCTTTGCTTGACGCGATGATGTCCAAGAAGGAATCCCCATATTTTCGAATTGATCGTTCGTGTATGCCCCGCAAGCTTTTTAACTGGTTCTGATCGGCCGGTTGCATGCGCGCTAAGTTTATCAGCGCATCATCTTTAATAACCCAGTTTCTAGGGAGATTTTCCTCGCTCGCGACAATTTCACGCCATTTCGCTAAATCCTTTAATACGGTTAACGCGGGTAATGACAGCTTTTTTGCGCCGCGGATTCGGCGCCAAGCCTGATCGGGTGGGTTGAGGTAAAGTTCAGGCTGTGTCAGTTCATGGAAGTCGTCGGTTAGCCACTCTAGTCGGTTGAGGGAGGCCAGTTTTTTTTGCATTTTTGGATAGATCTGTGCCAAATATACCACGTCATCAGAAGCGTAACGTAATTGCTCCCTAGAGAGCGGCCTTTGGCTCCAGTCTGTTCTCGTATGGGCTTTGCCCAAGCTAACACCGAGCATTTCAAATACCAGGCTCGCATAACCCATTTGTTCGGAATACCCTAGCAGAGGGGCGGCGATCTGTGTGTCGAATATTGGTTTGGGCAGGGCTTTTCGCAGGTTGTGGAAAATTTCTAAATCTTGCCGCCCGGCATGAAAAATTTTTGTAATCGAAGGATCGTAAATTAATGTAAATAAGGGTTCTAGATCGGTCAAAACGATGGGGTCTATGCAAGCGACCCGGTCGGTGTTAGCTATTTGCAGTAGACAGAATTTGGGGTAATAGGTTTTTTCTCTGAGGAATTCAGTATCGATCGCCAACCAATTGCTATTGGAGAATTCTTTGCAGATAGACTGGAGTTTTGTATCCGAATTGATATAGGCAATAGGGTTGGATGGCTTCATGGAGCGATAGCATACCAGTACTTCACCGCTTGTTGAATGCTTTCGTCAATGAAGGCCGCCTGCGCTTGAGATTGCCGGGTGAGGCAATAAATGAATCTGACGGGTGGACGGCTTGGTCAGGGGGGTGACAACCGGAATTACCGGTTGCCACGGCTTACAGTATTCGTAAAAATGTTGACTATGAGTGATAAGATTTAGGCGTTGGGACGGATACTGATTTCTACACGTCGATTTTGTGCTCTCCCTGCGTCTGTATCGTTAGGCGCAACCGGGTAGCGTTCGCCCATGCCTCGAGCAGCTACCCGCGCCTGATTTGTTCCTTCATTGATCAAATATGCCGCGACACTATTGGCACGCTGCTCGGAAAGTTTCTGATTGAGCTCAAAACCTCCGGTCGAATCGGTGAATCCAGTAACATCGACATTAGATTTATCGAATTCGCTAAACACTTGAGCGACCGAATTTAGAACCGGATAGAAAGACGAGCTGATTTGCGAGGAATTGGTTGCGAACGTAATGTTGCCGGGCATAATTAGTTTTATATTTTCGCCCTGACGCTGCACGCTTACGCCCGTGCCTTCCAGTTGTTGGCGAAGTTTAGCTTCTTGCTGATCCATATAGTAACCGATTCCACCACCGACACCTGCACCTACAGCTGTTCCGGCCGCCGCACCAATCAGAGCGCCCTTGCCGCCACCCGCAATTGCGCCTATAGCGGCGCCTGTTGCAGCGCCTACGCCGGCACCTATGCCGGCACCTGCGCCGGCGTGACTCACTTTTTCTTCTCGGGTGTACGGATCAATTGTACAGCCGGACGCAAATAACATACTAAACAGGCAGATAGTTAAGATTTTCTTCATCAGTGGATTCCTAAATTGCTTATTGATAAACAGGGTTGACGCACAAGAGGGACCGATTTATCCGCTCGTGTAGAACCGGGTTCGTGACAGTCGTTGTTGTTTTCCGCTCAATGCCATGCCTAATAATGGCCGATGGAATTTGGTTGCAGAATTAGGTCGAATAGCGTACCTGGTGTTCGCTTAACGAAAAATGAATCATTTATTGCGCGGGGATATTGAATATTTCTACGTCGTTGGTTTAAAGACTAAGCATAGCAGAGGCCGCGGTGTGAATAGGTTTAGCCAACATAGGATTGTTTTGAAATCTAGAATTCGTTTTTAATTTGCCGCCTTGTCGCCATAAAGCTTGGTTGACTTATCTGGTCTTTAATCGATACTTAGATCGTATTAAAGCGGGAAGCATATCCGCTGGTTTTAATTAAAATCCCAGAGAAGTTTTCGAAATCTTATGCATGAATCAGATCTTTCGACGGATAAAAAAACAGTGTTTAACGGTTTTGTCGGCCGTGTCCCTATATTTACTCACGCGCTGGAATTATACGGCTACGATTTACGTGTGAGTCAGAATCCAACGGAACAGAAAAAAGAAGTGGTTTTGGAAAACCTATCCGAAGAATCGGTAATCAATGCGTCTCAAGGCGTAAAATTGGAGGCGTTGGTCGGCAATAGTCCTGGATTCATATCGGTTTCGGATTCGTTTATTTCTCGGATAGATGATTTAACCTGGCCGCGCGAGCAAGTCGTACTAACGTTACATAACGCGGCGGTATCGGATGACAAAAAGGTTTCAGAGGTTCGGGAGCTCGCCGAGGATGGTTACACCGTAGCCATTGAAGGGGGTTCGCAATCTTTAGATGTTTTGCGACAGTTGGATTTCGCTTCAATTTGTGCGGTAGATGCAGATATGCTGTATAGCGGCATAAAAGACCATGTTCCAGAAATGCACGGGGCGGGTTTTCGAATGTTGGCGAAAAATATCGAAACACCTGA
>CAZUGA010000009.1:0-114617 GCA_964619885.1 uncultured Methylococcaceae bacterium | reverse complement strand
AACGGTTCAGATTGTGGTTCGCTCCGCTCACACAATCTAACCTTAGTCGTTATGTATCTGCAGATTCCTTTATTCAAGCTAAACCGCCTTCCACCACCAGAGAAAGAATTATCATTAACTACCTTCCTAGCCAATCGACAGCTGGCTCGATTAAACAAACGATGGCGAAATTGAACCAATATGGCAATTGGCCAATCGTACTGGCTGGAAACAATCGGCAAAGCGACTTGCTTAAACTTTGCTGCCAAGACGAAACTGATAGTTATCTAATCATCCCTTGTCGAAGTACTTTTCTGCTAAATACTTTGAAAAGCCGGGTTAGAACAAATATTGAGTGTCCCGATTTTTCAATACCAAATGTCGATATCCATCGTAACCTGCGTAGCCGAACATTTTTGGTTGCCGACGACAACGAAATAAATAGAACGTTGCTCAAATCACAATTGTTACAATCCAAAGCAGTGGTGTTAGAAGCAAAAAATGGCAAGGAATCGCTGGAATTACTCAATTCAGTCGCATTCGATCTGATCTTCTTAGATTTGCAGATGCCAGTGATTAACGGCATGGATATCGTTCGTTATTTAAAAACAAACGAGAACGTCAATGCGCAAACTCCCGTCATCGCCGTTACCGCACATGCACTTCCAGAACAACTACATACCGTATTAGAGGCTGGTTTTTCGGATTGCCTGATTAAACCGTTACTACAGAGCACGCTGGATGTCACGTTAAAAAAATGGATTCCAGATCCAAGTATAAATGCCGAAAATTGGAATTCTGAAACAAACTCATTAATCCAACGTGTACTCAGAAAAACCAGTGGAGATAAAGGCCTGGCAGCCAGTCTAATGAGTAAGCTATTTGAAGAAATGCCCGATCAGTTGGTAAGCATTGAACGGGGGATTGTTGCATCTAATGCGGAATTAGCAAAGCAAACAACTCATAAACTCAATGGATCGGCCAGTTTTTGTGAAGCTAAATCCATCCAAAAATATGCCGCCAAACTAGAGAACGAGCTTGATCAAGATACGAATAATTACTCAATCGACAAAGTTCGGGGAGCATTTGAAGATCTAAAACAAGCGATTGAAGATTTAATACAAGATAAAGAAAGCATCATGGAGGCGATAGAAGGTACAACCCTCAGCTATGATAACGATCCATAATGCAAAACGCCCCGTATCCCTAGGAGATAAGAGGCGTCCAATATTTTTTTTGAACCAATTTTAGTAATCGGTCCAAAAGATTTTCGCACTAATTGATTAAGCTTTATTTTCTATAACGTCCACTAGTGCCTGCGCTTCTGTTTTCTGTTCGTCATTACCTTCGGCAAGGATTTCGGTCAATATATCCCTCGCGGAATCTTGATCGTCCATTTCGACGTATGCCTTCGCTAGATCTAGTTTGGTTTCAATCTCATCACTATCGGCGAAGTCTGATACTGAACCCATATCGCTATCAACATCACCTTCCGTTGACGAAGATGTAAAATCCAAATCGAATTCTAAAGTATTGTCGTCATTTTCCACCGACTGGACAGGTTCCTCATCCATCGACAAATCTATTCCTCCGCCGAACTCCAGATCATTGTCATCAGCTTGCCCTTCCATTGCAGACCCGTCAGTAGATTCGGCAAATACATCTTCATCGGATGAATCAGAAACACCAAATTCTAATGGAATCTCTGTTTTGTCTGCGTCATCCTGAGCATCTTCCATGACAGTATTTTCATCGAGATCGTCCGTTGTATCTAAACCAAAATCCATTCCATCGTCGTCTACTGCGGATGAACCCAGCCCCAGATCCGTACCTAGATCAATCTCATCCGTTTGACTGGTAGAAAATTCATCCTGCCCATCCAAAGCTTCCTGTGGTGTCTCTATAGATTCAGCTTGGGGCGCCAGCTCATCAGGCTCAACTCCATCGAAGGAAACATCGTTGTCCGATTGATCCAGTGCATTCGACCCTGTTCCGCCAAAAACTGGATTTTGAGGGCAAAGTTCGCGTCCCATTTCAACAACTTTTGACCAGAAATCAGGGTTATCATTTTTCATCGAGGATAATTCTTCAGCGTAAGCTTCGAATGCCGCTTTATCCTCGGTAGCGTAGTGAATCTCAAATAATTTCAATTTGCACTCATCGCGATCCGGATAATTTTCTATCGCACTGCGAATCAAATCTTCCGCTTGTTGATACCGTCCATAAGCTAAATAAACATCCGCTTCTGAAACAGGATCGACCTCATCATGTTCGGTTTCTAATGCATCAAAATCGCTAGGTGTAAATTCGCTAAGAAATGAACTTTCAGCCACTGTGGAGATATCAGCAACAGAACTACTTTGTTCTGCCTCAGTATTGGCATTGGCGCTAGCCACTTCAGTCTTATCGTCATCAACGCTTTCCCCCAACACACTTTCAGTTTCGAGTTGATCTGCGGAGATCTTTCGACGGGACAGCATCCAAGCGAATATTCCTAGTAGAACGATGCCACCGCCGCCAAGCGCTAAATACATCGGTTCAGCGAAAATTTCGCTCAGTAAATCATCCTCCTGAACCGCAGGCTGAGGTTTAGGTTTTTGGACCGCCGGTTTCGCGACCGGTGGCACAGTATTATCGGAAACTTTATTTTCAATAGTTTTACTGTCGCCCGATACGACAGAATTTTCCATCGCCTTTTCACCGTCAGTCTCCGCCAATATAGGATCCTTTTCGGTAATTTGGTCTGTTTCAACCTCCGGCTTTGCAATCTGATTATCCACAGCAGCAACCGCGTTCTGATCGGTTGGCGTTGATACACTTGTAGGTTCGATGGATTTGTCACCGGCAGCGACGTCCATAACTTTTTGACTTGCAATCAGTTGTTCATCCGCAACATCGCCGCCGGATTTAGCCTGTAACGTAGAAAGTTGTTTATCTTTCAGAGCTATAAGCCGCTGCATCATAGCCAACTGCTCTTCGACCTGTTGCAAACGTGATCTGAGTTCTTCGTTTTCCTGACTGACTGTTTCAGCCATTTCGATCGCAACCTCAGCTTTGTTCGACCTATCACCCGGCGCGCTGCCAACCGCTTTATCCGCAACGCCGCTTTTATCAGATGGTGCTACTAATTTGAGTTGGCTACGAGGTTGTTTAGCAGAATCTACTGGACTCGTCGCCGCAGATTTTTCAGAATTCAACTGCGAACGATCAGCTACCTCACCTGTCCACGCATCATATTGAGCTTTAATTTCACCGATTGCTTGTCGTTTTGTACTCGATGCTAACATTTCCTGTTGAGGAATCTTCAAGCGTGCACCGGCCTTCAATGCATTCATGTTTTTTTTAAAGAAAGCGCGAGGATTGGATTCGTACAACGCAACAATCATTTGTTCATCAGAAACAGATCCGCTGCGATTAACTCTTTTCGCGATTCCCCACAAAGTGTCGTTTTTTTCGACCTCCACATAATCGCCAGAATTATAATTCGATTTGGTAGCCGGCTTAGGATTAACGGCGGGTCGTGCCCTAAACCCATAATTGCTGGCGTCATCTACTTTATAGAGAGGCTGCGTGACGGTTGTAGATTTGACAATTGGCGCTGAATGGGCGGTAACACTTTTCTTGTTTACCGTAACCGGTGGATCCAGCAAGACAGTAAATTCTCGAAGCATTCGGCCTTGGGGCCAACTCACATCCACTAAAAAGTTAAGGAATGGTTCACGAATCACATCGCGAGAAGTGACCCGAACGTATACACGTCCGCCTTTATTGATCGTTTTGAATTTCAACCCTGACAGGTAAAATGGGCGTTCTAACCCAGCTTTTGCAAAAGCGCTTGGCGATGCAAGATTCACGCGAACCTCGGATACAGAATCCGACGCTGATGTGATTAAAGGTATATCCGCTTTGAGACTTTGATTCAAAGCAGAATGCAGCTTTATTTCTCCTACCCCCAACGCATTTGCGCCTACCGGGGTCAGTAGGCCCATCATAGCCAGAGTTTTAGACAACTTGCGCACTTTGCTCTCCTTCAATTTACTGTTATCATGCCCTACTGGGCGGCCGCTCGTTTCTACATTCTCCTTAAGATTAGCCTAGATGTATTTTTTTACTAGGTCCTCAGCGATCTGCACGCTATTCAGCGCCGCGCCCTTACGAACATTGTCTCCAACCACCCACAAATCCAGCCCATTCGGGTGCGAAATGTCTTCCCGTATCCTGCCTACATACACCTCGTCCTTACCCGCCGAATCGGTAACAGCGGTTGGATATCCTCCATCATTCCGATCGTCCATAACAATCACTCCGGGAGATCTATTAAGCACTTCACGAGCACGATCAGCACTGATTTTATCGCGTGTTTCTATATGTATTGCTTCTGAGTGGCTATAAAATACTGGTACGCGAACTGTCGTTGGATTAACCTGAATAGACTCATCCCCTAAGATCTTACGCGTTTCCCATACCATTTTCATCTCTTCTTTGGTATACCCGTTATCCATAAACACATCGATATGCGGCAAAACATTGAATGCGATCTGTTTTGGATAAACCTTAGTTTCGACATTTCGTGAATTGAAGATATCCGACGTCTGTTTAGCGAGCTCTTCCACCGCTGGTTTCCCGGTGCCGGATACCGCTTGATAGGTGCAGACGTTTATTCGTTCGATACCAACATCATCATAAATGGGTTTTAGCGCCACGATCATTTGAATAGTCGAGCAATTCGGATTGGCAATAATACCCCTATTTTTATAAAATAAGATTGATTCTGGATTTACCTCGGGTACAACCAACGGAATGTCATCTTCGTACCGAAACTGAGAGGTATTATCCACCACCACGCAGCCTGCTTCGGCGGCCAACGGTGCATATTCCTTTGAAATGCCAGCGCCGGCAGAAAATAACCCAATATCTGCCTTCGAAAAATCAAAATCAGCCAGATTTTGTACGGTTAAATATTCACCCGCGAACTCTACCCGCTTGCCGGACGATCGATCGCTCGCCAACGCGAAAACATTCTCAACCGGGAAATCCCTTTCCGCCAAAATTGACAACATAGTTTCACCAACTACACCGGTTGCACCAACTACAGCAACATTATATTTTTTCATAAATCTCTTTTTCTTAGAACGCTAAATCAGGTAAGGTCATGGGTTAAGAATCTAGATTTCAAAACCACACTACATCATTAAGCGTGATTAAATTTAAACCTTGCGATCGATTGCAGCGACTACGATATCACCCATTTCGTTCGTACCTACTGGTTTCATACCCTGCGAATCGATATCCAGGGTTCGAAAACCTGATTCCAATGCAGAACTAACTGCACTTTCAATCCGATCTGCAGCTTCATTCTCATCCAAACTATATCTCAGCAACATAGCAACGGACAAAATAGTAGCCAATGGGTTCGCTTTATTTTGTCCGGCAATATCCGGCGCTGAACCATGAATTGGTTCATACATACCCAGACCACTTTCCGCCAATGACGCGGAGGGTAACATTCCAATCGAGCCGGTTAGCATTGACGCGCAATCGGATAAAATATCGCCAAACATATTCGTTGTTACAATGACATCAAACTGTTTGGGTGCACGCACCAATTGCATTGCGGCATTATCCACATACATATGGCTTAGCTCTACATCGCTATATTGTGTAGACACACTGTCGACCACATCGCGCCATAATTCTGTGCATTCCAACACATTAGCTTTATCAACTGAGCATAATTTTCTATTCCGTTTCCGTGCGATCCTAAATGCCGAATGCGCGATTCGTTCTATTTCAGACTCGCTGTACACTAAGGTATTGAAGCCTTGTCGTTCACCATTGTCCAAGTTGCGAATTCCTCGTGGTTGCCCAAAATAGATACCCCCAGTCAATTCACGAACAATCATGAGATCCAAACCCGCAACGACTTCACGTTTAAGGGTCGAAGCTTCTGACAGCTGTGGATACAATATCGCAGGCCGCAAATTCGAAAACAGTTTCAGTTCTGATCGCAGGCCCAGCAGCCCCCTTTCTGGACGCACAGAAATATCCAGCGATTCCCATTTTGGGCCGCCGACCGCGCCAAGAAGTATTGCTTTTGAAGAACCAGCCAATTTTAACGTCTCATCGGGTAATGGTGTGCCGGTCTGGTCGTATGCAATACCACCGATCAGACCGTGTTCAACCTCAATACCCAAACCGCAAACGGAATTGATCGCATCCAAAACCTTCAATGCTTCGACAACAATTTCTGGCCCAATTCCATCACCAGGCAATACCGCAATCTTTTTTGTCATTAATATTTCTTAATCCTGTTTAAGAGCTAAACAACCACGGCGCTTGTTCCGCTCGTCTCAGCTCGTAGTCTTTTATTTTATCGGCATGTTTTAGTGACAGATCGATATCGTCCAATCCGTTCAGTAGTCGGTATTTTCGCGATTCGTCAACCTCAAATTCGATCTGCTCGTTAGACGGAGTTGTAATGATCTGCGTTTGCAGATCTATGGTTAATTTATACCCTGGACCCACTCCGTTAAATAACTGATCAACGATTTTGGAATCCAACTCAATTGGCAACAGACCATTTTTAAAACAGTTGTTAAAAAAAATATCGGCGAAACTCGGCGCGATCAATACCCGAATACCATAATCTTCCAGCGCCCAAGGCGCATGTTCTCGTGACGAGCCGCAACCAAAGTTTTCTCTTGCCAACAATATCTGGGCGCCCTGGTAACATTCCGCGTTTAATACAAAATTTGGGTTTATTGGACGACCACTGCAATCCATGTGCGGCTCTCCGCGATCTAGATAACGCCAATCATCAAAAAGATGCGGACCAAAGCCGGTTCGTCGAATCGACTTAAGGAATTGTTTGGGAATAATGGCATCAGTATCAACATTGGCCCTATCAAGAGGAAGTACCAATGCACTAATCTTTTTAAATCCATTCACAGTAAGCCACCCATTTTTACCTTATTAAAAGCTGCGCACATCAACAAAATGTCCTGCGACGGCAGCTGCAGCCGCCATCGCTGGGCTGACTAAATGCGTCCGGCCACCATACCCCTGCCGACCTTCAAAATTTCGATTAGATGTAGACGCGCAACGCTCTCCCGGTTCTAAGCGATCCGCGTTCATCGCAAGACACATCGAACAACCCGGTTCACGCCATTCGAACCCTGCTTGGATAAATACCTTATCCAATCCTTCGGATTCGGCTTGGCGCTTAACCAAACCGGAACCTGGAACGACTAGCGCTTGTTTTAATGAAGGAGCAACCTCACGACCTTTTATCACTTCAGCGGCATCACGCAGATCTTCGATCCTTGAATTGGTGCACGAGCCGATGAATACTCTATCCAGAATGATCTCTGATACCGGTTGGCCCGGCTGCAAATCCATGTACGCGTATGCCCGCTCCATACTCTCCTTTTTAACATCATTCGTTTCAACTGCCGGGTCGGGCAAACAACCCGTCACGCTTACCACCATTTCTGGCGATGTACCCCAAGTAATTTGAGGAGAAAGCTCAGCAACATCCAAATTTACAACCGAATCGAATACTGCGTCCGAATCGCTATAAAGATTACGCCATGCGTCCACAGCCTGATCCCAAGCAACGTCCTTTGGTGCAAATGGACGTCCCTTAACATAATTGATTGTTGTATCATCCACAGCAACGATACCGGCGCGGGCACCTGCTTCTATCGCCATATTGCAGACCGTCATTCGCCCTTCCATAGACAAAGATCTGATGGCCGGCCCGGCGAATTCAATTGCGAAACCGGTGCCACCGGCAGTCCCAATTTTCGCGATGATCGCCAGAACAATATCCTTGGCACCGACCCCTGGTCCTAATTGCCCTGCCACGTTGACCAACATATTCTTAGATTTCTTTTGGGTCAAGCATTGCGTCGCCAACACATGTTCGACCTCTGATGTACCAATACCGAATGCCAATGCACCGAAAGCACCATGGGTCGAGGTATGGGAATCACCGCAAACAACAGTCATGCCCGGCAAGGTCGCGCCCTGTTCCGGCCCAATCACGTGCACTATCCCCTGGCGAGGATCGGAAATATTGAATTCAGTAATTCCGAATTCAGAACAATTCTGATCCAGCGTCTCAACCTGCAGACGGGATATTGGATCAGCAATACCCGCTTCTCGATCTATCGTGGGTACATTATGATCGGCAACCGCCAGATTTGCCGCCGTTCGCCAGGGCTTCCGATTCGCCAGCCGCAAGCCTTCAAATGCCTGTGGTGACGTCACTTCATGTACCAAATGCCGGTCAATATAGATCAAGGATGAACCGTCTGGGTTCTCATGAACCAGATGATCATTCCAAAGCTTATCGTAAAGTGTTTTACCAGACATACGCGAGATCATGCCCCCTTTCAAGCAGCATTTTTGTAATCAAACCAGTTATTTTATGCTGGAACTTTTCTGTTCACAATAAAAAAGAGTTCCGCGGCAACTTAATGCCGGGTTGAATATTTTTAGCGTTCGATCGTTCTGATCCGGAAATAAAACCTAACTAGCGGAGAATCATTATTTTATACAAATCGGTTTCATCAATTTCAAATCGACCCAAAAATAGGGATGATCCGATATACCAACCTCGGTCATACCGCCGTCAATCACTTCAAAACCTCGGGTAAATATCCAATCCACTCTCATTTTAGGCGTTTGATCTCCGAGCGCTTTTGCGATCGCATCGACCACTCCATCTTGCCCAACCAAGGTATTGATCCGTGTATCCTTCGCCCCGGAATTCATATCACCCATCAAAATTGCGCATCCATAGCGATTAAACCGTTCGATCACCCTCGTCAACTGGGCGGAACGGATTCCTCCCAAATCCAAATGGGTGATCAAAACGGCAATATAGGAATCGCTCAGTTGAATTTCTGCGGTAATTATATTCTTTAAACTATGGCTTTCATTCTGATCATAAATCAATGGCTCACTGGCCCAAAAACTAACCGGGAAACGACTCAACAAACCATTACCAAAATGATTGCGAAACCAACGAACCTGATTGGGTGCGTAGAGCCAACCCATATTCAGTTTTTTAGCTAGAATTTGGGCTTGATTCGGCTCACCAAATATTGTGGGCCCGGCAACCTCGTTTATTCCAATTACATCCGAATCTTGCAATACTTTCGCCGTGCGTGACAGATCAAAGATGCGATCAACACCCTTACCGCGATGGATGTTGTAGGTGGAAACGCGAATCCGATCCACGTTAGTATCTGACCATACCGAAGGTGAATCTATCGAATATCCAATGGCTGGCGGCACGGGCCGTTTTATACCAGCCAACCAGATGTGCGCGGCGATAGACGCAATCAGCGATAATAATATCAACCAAAACCAAACGGATTTACTGGCCAGAATACTCCTATGTTTTTGCTTCATAGTCTATCGAAAAGAATATAATTAGGCTTGATGCCAATGCCCCATCCGCAGGCTAAAATACTAAAGAACCAAGCTGCGCATAACATAATCGCCTGTATAAGTGATACACCAATATAGCCTTTCGATCTTTACCTTACAGTGCGCACATCTAAAATTTTTGCCAACGGTTGATTAATCAAGTAAACACGCCAATTTCTCCATTACCGCGTCAACTGTAATCAACGACATCGCCTGTTTGTGGTGTACGCGTTCATGCCAATCCGCGTCCGCAAATTTTTTGTGTAGAAACGTATGTACCGCGTCTGGATAACAATTAACGCTAAATTCCATTCGATCATAAGGTCCTGATAACTCAGGTCTTGCAACGGCATATAGGCCCACAACTGGAATGTTTTGTGCAACCGCAAGATGCACCGGCCCGGTGTCAGGAGCAACCAACACCTCAGCACGAGCCAGTACGGCGATAAGTTGTTTCGGTGTGGTTTTTCCAACTAGATTCAATACCTCAGTATTTACTGCAATATTTTTTGCGATTGCGACTTCTCGTGGATTCGGACCACCGGTAAGAACGATGCCAACATTCCAGCCGGCTTTAATCTTATCGATCAACTGCAAAAATCTAGAGACCGGCCAATCACGCTCCGCTTTGCTGGCGCATGGATTGATCGCGACCCAACGACCTAATTCAAGTTGAGCACGGGCAAACTGTTCATCCTCTGGGTTTATCGGGATATTCCACTGCAATACTTGGTCATTCACGCCTAAATAATGCGCAAAGCCCCTGAAACCATCCAACAGGTGCTCATCTTTATAGGCAATCTGCTCCTTGACGAACCACCGGTGTCCATCCTTACCACGTTTATTGTCGAACCCAATCTTGCGTGCTGCGGGGATCAATGGATAAATTAAATTAGCACGAAGACTCGCCTGCATACACAATAAAATATCGAAGTGCTGCGCACTATATTGCCTCCGCAAACGCCAGTATTCTATAAGCGAGGCGGGTTTCTCAATCACTTCGAATCGAACACCACTCAGTCCCTGCAAAATTTTACGCGCAGGATCACAAGTGATCCATGTAATTTGTGCATCGGGCCACGCACTTTGCAACATTCTGACGGTGGGGACCAACAACACCACATCGCCCAAAGCCGACAAACGAACAATTCCAATTTTTCTAACGTCTATCACAAACCCGGCAAAGTTAATTTACAAACCCATGGCGTTATTAGCAAGCACGCACCATCGAGTAAAGAAGACTACCATAGCTAAGTCATGGTAAACACAAATGAATGGGACCTACAAAAAAGCTGTAACCCTCTTGTAGCGCTTCCTAAATTCATCACTTCCTTATTTGGAATAGATTTCCCTATGGGCAAACATCACGGCATAATGTTAGTGTGGCACTAAGCAATCGTATATTAGCTGTTCTAAAGACGTCGATCCAGCTAACTATCATCGCGATATTGAGTGCTTGCGCTACGCCCGCGGAAAAGCTACGCGTTTACGCTGCGAATTCCGGATTCAAGGAAATCAAACTTCAGGGCAATGTCTATCAACATATCTCGTTTTCGCAATTGGAGACCCAACGTAGTAAACGCCTGCATGTCTACCTGGAAGGTGACGGTTCACCCTGGTTAACTCCGTCGATTGTCTCTGCAGACCCAACCACCAGAAATCCCGTGATGTTACGATTGATGGCATTGGACCCCGCCCCATCCTTATACCTTGGACGACCCTGTTATTTAGGCTTAGCGCAAGCTGAGAAATGTAGCGCCGCACTTTGGACACATCGGCGGTATTCGGCTGAAGTTGTAGATGCCATGAGTTCCGCCCTGGAAACCTTTCTGCGGTCTAACCCCTTTTCTGAATTGGTATTCTTCGGTCACAGCGGCGGTGGGACCCTGGCGGTGCTGTTATCCAATGAATTTCCTCAAACCCTCGCGGTCGTAACCCTAGCCGGCAATTTGGATATTGATGCTTGGGCCGATCACCATGGCTTCAGTCGATTACAAGGATCGATCAATCCGGCTGCGCAACAATCGCGGCACGGAGAATTATTGGAATTACACTATGTGGGAAGCGAGGACAAAAATATTCTTCCACGCTTTGTATTACCAAGAGCCGAATCAAGGCCCCAAACAACGGTCAAACTTCTCAAAAATTTTGACCACACCTGTTGCTGGCATACAATCTGGCCGGAGGTATTACAAAGGATTACTAATTTGGAATGATAAGCTGTCTTGATACTGGCAATATACGAATTTGAATCTAGGCAAGTATCAAGATCGGGCGAACAAACTTTTCGACGATAGAAACAGCTTGTTCGCCCTATGAAAAAACTACTTAGAAATTCATCCGAGCGCCGATCGAGAATAGATGACCCGAAATTAAATCGTGGCCAAGAATTGAATTGTAATTAAAGTACGCTTGGATTCCATTAGCAAACACGCCAGATATGCCAGCGTTGAGCGCAAAGTAATCCTCATCTGGCCCACTGGAAAAGGCGACCAACGAAGTTCCTCGAGGATCACTTACATACTGACCCACGAGCGCCCGGCTGTTGTCCTTAAATTCATGATGCCAGTCAAACCGTAGGAAGGGCACCAATACCCCAAACGATTGGCTCCAGTTGTACGATACCTGAGCACCAAAAATTGATTGCAGTGATATCGCTGTTTGCTCTTGAATCGCAAGATTCAACCCCCCTGCTCCACTTTCGGTATAACTGTCCGTTTGAACCTGCCGGTAGTGAATTCTCGCATACGGGCCGTAAGACAAAGCACCATGGTCAAAGTTGTAACCGGTTTGCAAACTTAAGGTCCACTGATCGCCATCAGGGTCAGCAACAGCAGTCCGGGAAATAATCGGTACACCGGGATTATTTGAGTTAATCAGTATATTACGATCAAGATCGAAATTAGCCCACCCATAATTGAACATACCGTCGACATAAAAACCACCGATATAATAGGTTCCGTAAGCGGTCAAACCATAAGAATCAGATTCTACGCTACCCCCGCCAACATTTATATTTCTATCGAAATCAAGATCTAAATGCGAATAACCACCGGCCAAACCCAAAATCAGGTTATCCAAAACGCGGTAATCCAAACCCACCGTAAACCCAACATTATAGAAATCACTACCATCTTCCGTCGCGGTTTGCTCGGTATCCCCAATACCACCGAAGGTGTTAAAGAAACCACTTAATGCTCCCGCTCCTAATGAGTCTGCGTCACCAGCAGCACCACCTAACCCGAATCCCTTCAGCGAAGCGTAGCCCTTCGAATTCCCAAATCCATTCGTTGCCAATCCACCCGCGCCTCCGCGCAACACGGTAATTCTGGTTGCAACTGTAGAGATTTGCCCCGATGTTGTATTAACCCCGATTCTAACCGGCGACAATGTTTCCTCAGTTGCAATATTCTGTAATCCTGAGCCTAATCCAACCTCGGTCAAATCACGGCTAAACGATGTAGGGCCGGTACCCAGCAATTGATTCTCGCTTTGCACCATGGAACGACATGCATCGAACAGGTCATTTTCCAAAACATTCCTACTCCGCTGTCCCGCTAAACCCGCACAGGTCGTTCGGACTGACGCAGAAGTATCTGCCTGTAAATCGCTTAACCCCAATTGATTCGCCGCGTTGGCATTGACAGTAAACGATAATGTTGCCACCAGTCCGACCCACCACAGATCAAATTTCGGCGCCCCATTTTTTTCAAAATTTATCATGTAATCCATACTTTTCTCCCCATGTATATCTATTTCTATTCTAGCCTACGAACCAAAATAAATTGGCCGCACCCACCCTTTTTCTACTTTAATAATTTACAAGATTTCTATTATTTGTATTATAGCGAAAAAATATTCCATGATCCGAAAATATTCAAGTTTTTATAGCTTTAAAGAAGATATTTCAGATTAATTCTAATAATTAACTTAATCGCATTATGTTCACCGCGGCATCCACTGACCCGTCAAGCAAAAGCCACTTAACCGATCAGTCGTTCTGACATTTACAATTTTAGCGTCGACCCTAAGCCTTTGGCACAAAGAAAAAATCGCCAGCCTCATGTCCGGTATGACGTATCGGACCATATAGCGGCGCCTGATCAAACCCTACGCGCTCGGCCGCCCGCTTTACGCGCCTGTGTATCGTACGATACAAGGATTGCGCCTCCAAAATATCAGTGTTATTTCTCAATGCATTTAAGAATGCTCTGGCGAATATGGAATGTCCGTCGGCCCCGCTGTCCAACACCGGTTTGATCCCCCCTGATGATAAAACTGTGCGAGATTTGGCAATCACCATCGCTTCCAGCCATTTTCGCTTCATGTTACCCGACATGCCGGTATCCAAACGCGCTACAGACGCGCGGGTCATCGCGCCTGAATAACATGAATCTGCGACGACCAAGATGTGTTTGACCGACATGGAATTTATAATATCGGTGATGGCTGAGGTAGAAATCCAATTCGCATTGTTATCCTGCTCCGCATCCACCGGCAACCACTGCCCGCGTTGATTCACTTCGTCAACCTCGCCGTGACCGGCATAGTAAATCAACAAATTATCTTCATCGGTTAATTGGCTACGAAGTTTATTCAATGCTGAAACAACCGAATATCGATCAGCATTGACCAACATTGTGGTATGAAAATTGTATTTATTCCGAAGGATTTTATCTATTTCCTGAACATCATCGATCGGCGTATCAAGCTTGGGCAAGTGCGAATAATTTTCGTTTCCGATCAACAAAGCATGGTATGGTCCAAAGTCTATACCACTGGCTAGTTGATTTAGCTTTTTGGGCGTTGGAGGAGGAACCGGCGCCGAATTATCCTTGCTGTGGGAAATAATGATGAAATTCAGATCGGCTTTAGCTCCACTCTTGTCGATCAAGGTCACATTGACTGGATTTTCCGGACGATTCAATTTAATCCGGGACTTAAATATACCCGAGGGATCGCTTTCTATCACTTTATCGTTAACGGTCAAGGCCATAATACCTGCCGGAGCTATTGCATTACCGGTAATATCACGAAAATCTACCGCTGATCGCAACTTAAAACCCAACGCTCCCCGCAATGTCGACAACGGTGGGTCTATCAATTCAATTGTTGGTGGGGCCAAGCTCGCTGTTTGCATTGGCCCAGCTTTGGCCAACTCTTCTTTTAATAATTTGTTCTTTTTTTCCTCCTGTTCTATTTCCTTCTTTAAAGCCCGCAATTCCTCATCCTTTTGCCCGATATCCTGATCTCGGGATTGTTGTAATCTAGTTTTATCCGACACCAATTTTTCTTTGTCCGCTTGTAACTCCGCAAGCAAACTATTTTGCACGGATAATTCGCGGGTCGCCGAGGTCAGTTGTTGCGCCAATGTTTTCAAACTGCTGTTATCCGCAGAGCCAGTTTGACTTAGCTTCGCTTCCATTGAACGTTTTTCCTTGCTCAGCGCCTCAACCTGGTTCGCCAGATCGTTAGTTTGTCGATTTTGCGCCGCCAGCTGCGATTCGCTTTCAGTCAATTTACGCTTTATCAACTCAAGCTCCTTTGCCTGACCGGCACTGGCAGGCACATTGGGACTTTTTTCTTTGGCAACCAAAGTCTGTTTTAAATCTTTCAGCTGTTCTTCCGATTCGGCAAGCCTTGTCGCCAGTGAATCCGTCGTTTGCTTATTTTTCTTCAATTCAGTTTCGTATTGCTTTACTTTTTGCTCCGCAGTTTGCAATTGAGTATTCAATCGACTCGACTCCGATTGATATTTTCGCTCCAAATCCTTTACCTGACTGCGCTCCTGGATCACGTTGGACTGTAATTCCTCCACCTCACGCCTATATTCCATCAATTTTTGAGGATTCTGCTGGCCAGCCGGAGCGGATTCCAATGATTTAAGCTTACGGTTCGCCTCATCTAATTCGTCCAACGCGTTATTCAGCCGCGATTTTTCCCTATTTACCTGGGATTGATAAGATCCTACTTTGCGCCGCAACGCCTTAGTTTCTGCGCGACTCTTTCCGAGTTCGCGTTGCAGCGCATCGACTTGCTTTTGTACAGCTCCTACTCTGGCTTGAGTTTCGATCTCGACAGTTGAAGCATAGGTCAAATCGTCATCGGTCAATCCCGAAGCATTTCGATAATAATTTAAGGCCGTGGGGAGATCTTTCTCCACGCCCAAGCCCTTTTCGTACAAATAGCCTAGATTCGTTTGCGCCCGCGATGACCCCTGCTTGGCTGCTTTTTGATACCACTCGGCGGCAAGCGAGTAATTTGGTGCGGCGCCCAGACCTTTTTCATAAATCTCTCCAACGTAGGCTTGCGCCTCAACATTTCCCTGTTGCGCTTGCGGCAGCCAAACGTTTAAAGCCGTTTGATAATTAGCCCGGTTATACGCAACGAATTCGCCACCGCGTAATCCACAATCGAACGCGGTCGTTTTTATCGCCTGACGCGGTGCCATAAAGGTAAAGTTCTGACCCAACTGGCGCACCTGGCCAGGCAACATGCAATCGACAACAAAAAGATCGTCAGGATTTTTGGAATCCTGCATCGCGCGTTCTATTTCTGCTGGTGGTTTGGCCGCACAACCCGCCAAAACGTAAAGCAGAGAAACGATCACCGCGCTAGTGATCCCCGTTCGTAATTTGCAATATGAGGAATGGTCCCAATACGAACCGAATGCATTATTGACATTTAATCTATTCATGGCATTATCATTCCGAAGTCAATATATTGAAGCCTAATTAAGCCAAAACTAGGCGATTCAATACTCATTAAAACCCTTACCAGCAAGCCCATTAACTAGCGGTGAACTGCGGCAAATTCTGAAATTCGACCGACCTACTGTATATTGCCGAGAAATACCAACCAATATCGCTTAATTCAACTATCATACTCCATTTATTCGCAACATCTCAATTGACATCGCCTTTCCGCGAACCTTCATTTCCACTATTTTCCCCGGCGCTTAATCCGCCAAAAAGTGACCCATCTTCTATTAGATCGCACTTTTCAAATTCAGTTTCAATCATTTTTACCGGTTGCTGGCAAATCTGTTGATTTCATAGCACTTTTACGACCCCATCAAACGGCGAATTTTTCGATCCAGTTGACGCAATGCTGGTTGACCCGGCTTCACCATAAGACAGTGCTTTACCATTTCATCAGCCGGTTGCAAATCACCTTGCTGCACCAACTGCTTTGCTTGGCTGCGACAGGATTCAAGCGATTTATTAAGCCCTTGAACCGCGGCCGGGAATGACGGATCAATTTTCAATACACTATCATACGCATCCAATGCACTACTCCCCAGAGGCTCCACTATCCGGCCCACCGACGCGTGAAGCTCGGCAAGTCGCATGAGGCGATCGACCTTTGCCTGCTCTTGGGGCAACAACGATGGTTGGACTTTACGGGGACTTGCGACCGGTCGTTTTGCAGGCGATTCCTGCGTTCGATCCCATATCACGACGCCACCTACAACCAAAATTACGACCAGGATTGGCAATACACCACCCCTTATCCAACTAGAACCCGGTGCTTTCTTGACCCTCGGGTTGCCGGCATCTAGGAAACTTGTCACCGCGGCCAATCGATCCGCTCTTTTAAACTGCAGCGACGCTTTCAGAGCATTCCATTTCTCCTTGGAAAGGCCTTTTATATTCTTGGGCTTCAGCTTTCGTTCAGCCGCTTGTAGGGCCGGTACTTTGTTAAACGGGTGTTTCCCGGTAAGAATCTCATAAGCCACACAACCCAACGCAAAAATATCATCTCTAACATCAGGCGTTTCCCAGCGTAACATTTCACAAGTTGCATAAGCCGGCGTCAGCGCATCCGGGGAAAACTGATCGAAGACGGTGTGATTATCGTCTGGAGAAGCTCGCATCGCTTTCGCGATTCCAAAATCCAATACTTTTACATTGTTATCGTTCGAAACAAATATGTTCGCGGGTTTGATATCATGGTGTATTACTTTCTTCTGGTGCGCATAGGCTAAACCTCGCGCAATCATTTCTACTAAATTCCAACGCTGCTGAAGATTCATACCATCCAGACTACCCCCCGAGATCATTGCATTTAAGGTTTGACCTTCCAGGTATTCCATAACCATGTATACAAAGAGACCATCACGGTCAAAATCGTGGACGTTTACAATGTTGGGATGAGCCAATTCCTGAGATTTCCTAGCTTCACGCTGTAAAGCCCGGATCAGCGAATCGTTGCTCCGATATTTGGGGTGTAAAACTTTAATGGCGACGAAAGGTTTGCGGTCATCCATTTCCTCTTTAAGTAGATCCCGTGCTTTAAAGATCGTCCCCATCCCGCCCTCACCCAATACCGATTCAAGAACGAATCTATTTTTTAAAGTCTGGCCTACACGCAATTCCGATTCATCACGGGGACCGCGAGGCAACGTCGTATCGGAACTGTCATTGTTCATCACCTTATTGAGATCGTCTGAAGAGGACATCAATTTGCTTTAATAAGCAATTTCAAATAAATCACACCCTATCGGGCAAGCTGTATCCCAGAGTAAGTATTATTTCCTTGAGTTTGTCTATCTGTACAAGACTAGCATCGAATTGGATCTCCACCTTTCCGGTCGTACGATCCGCATTGGCCCTGTCTACGCCATCAATATCGTTCAGCTTCGCCATTATCAAGGACTCACATCCACCGCACTTCATACCCTCTACATCGATATCAATTTGTGTCATCTGCGCTCCCCCTTATTTTTTATGATTTACCACAAATTTAAAATTCGATAAACCCATTCATAGCTTCGCATTTCATCGTTATTGAGAATACGCCGGCAGACCCATTTTGAAAAGCACTTCAAAATTTCTAGATTGCTTTCATCGAGCATTCAATCTCCCGACATCTAGCATTTTTATTGCTTTATTGGAGCATGTGAGGCACAAACCGAGCCCAACAAATTTCAATTTAGCCCGTGCAAATACTCCAATGGATATTACGAGAATGCGGACACAATGATAGAATCAAGCAGTCCTCATTGATCCAAGGTATCCAAAATGAAATCATCGAAATTATTGATCTTGTTATTTTCCAGCTTACTAACCGGCGGCGCAGCACAAGCAGAGCTTATAGGCGTAAACCCTGAAAAGTTGCAGGGAATGATTGAACAAGGTGCTTTGGTTGTTGACGTGCGGACTGAAGCGGAATGGGATAAAACTGGGATAATTCCGTCCAGCCACAAACTTATGTACTACGACGAAAACGGCAACTCAAACGCCGATCAATGGCTGGCACAATTACGAGCCATGAAAAGCACCGAAAACCAAGCCGTGGTTGTTGTCTGCCACTCAGGTGGCAGGTCAGCATCTGTCGGCAATTTTTTGGATAAAGACGTTGGAATGTCAAATATATATCATCTTGAAGACGGTATTTCCGGTTGGATAAACCAGGGCAAAGCTGTCGACAAATAAACTTGCACAGCTTTTGGGGTTGATTTCGTCAACGGTCGCCCCGAAAACAAGAGATGAAAGCCTTGAAAAATTGCTTATTGAGATAGATCACATCGCAGGATCATAGCCGTACCAAAACATGAAAAAATCAATACGTAACCAAACGATTGCACTTGCCGGTGTTGCTCAAGCAGTGTATTTGGTAAAACAAATCGCCAAAACCGGTTCAACCGATGATGAGGCTATGGAAGCCAGTATAAAGAGCATACTCAAGATCGATTCGACCAGTGTTGAAGATGTCTTCGACGGATTGGGTGGAATCCGAATTGGACTGCAACAACTCGGCAAACAATTGAGTGGGCCACCTGCCATTGATGGTGAACAGGTCAATTACGCAGCAACATTGGTGTTTCTAGAGAGAAAGCTCGTCAAACAACCTGAATTTCTAGAGCAAATTCGAACTGGAATTGAGATCGCAGCGGCCGAAGCAGAGCAATTGTCAACAGTGCTCGACGAAAAAATTCTGATCAAATTGGCCGACCTTTACCAAAACACGATCAGCAAATTACACCCGCGAATCATTATTAACGGTGAGCAGGCGTATTTGACTGACACCGAGAACACGACCAGAATTAGAGCTTTACTGCTGGCCGGTGTCAGATCTGCATTTTTATGGCGCCAATGCGGCGGTAATCGATGGAAGTTTCTGCTTTACCGCAAAAAGATACAAGAAGAAATACAGCAACTAAGACGTGTTGGCTGAACTACAGAAAATGTTTAAAGACAAGCCGAATTGAACCAGGTATTGGCCAAAAACAGATAAAATCTACGGTTTCCGCTCACTACGCCAATTGAGAGCGAAGCTCGCTAAAATTTGAAAGCATACTGACCACCTCCGATACTGCCTTTAACAGGTATTGCTATTGAAATAGTCTCTAGTAATTTTGAATACCACTGGGCTAAGCAATGCCAAAGCGATCAAATTTGGGATTGCCATCAACCCATTCATCACATCGGCTAACTTCCAAATCAACTCTAACTTCAACGATGCACCGACGAAAATGGCGACCAACCAAAGCAAGCGGTAAGGCAAGATCACGCGGACCCCGAATACATACTCCGCGCAACGCTCTCCGTAATAACTCCAACCCAAAATGGTTGTAAACGCAAAAACCGCTAATCCAAACGCGACGATATAACCTCCGAAATTGGGTAAGCCGGTTTCGAAAGCCAACGTCGACATGCCTGCACCGGTCTCATCTGAGGTCCAAGCTCCGCTCAGTAGAATCACCAACGCGGTCATGGTGCACACCATCAACGTATCGATAAAGGTTCCCAACATTGCCACCATCCCTTGCCGCACCGGATCATTGGTTTGGGCGGCCGCGTGTGCGATCGGAGCGCTACCCAAACCGGCTTCATTGGAAAAAATACCGCGCGCAACCCCAAAACGGATTGCCGCTGCAACCCCGGCTCCGGCAAACCCACCCGTAGCAGCCGTGCCCGACAGCGCACTATCGATAATCAAGTCGAACGCCTGGGGTACCTTTTCAAAACTGATTGCGATCAACCAGGCAGCACCCAAAATATAAGCGAGCGCCATAAACGGAACCAGCCGGCCAGCGACTTCTGCGATACGGCTAATACCGCCCAATATCACAATGCCGGCGAGAACAGTCAGTACCGCGCCGGTGATCCAGGACGGGACGACGAAAATTGAATCGACCGCATCAGCGACCGAATTGGCTTGCACCATATTCCCGATTCCAAACGATGCAATCATGCCAAACATGGCGAAAAGCAAGCCCAACCAACGCCAGCGTTGACCCAATCCATTTCGAATATAATACATTGGACCACCCACATAACGCTGGTTTGCGTCGACTTCCCGGTAACGAACCGCCAATACGGCCTCCGCATATTTGGTCGCCATCCCGAACAACGCGGTAATCCACATCCAAAACACTGCACCCGGGCCACCCAACGAAATTGCTGTCGCAACACCGGCGATATTACCGGTCCCTATGGTTGCCGACAATGCGGTCATCAACGCTTGAAACGGCGTAATTTCCCCATCGCCCTCTGATTCTCTCCCCCGCCAAAGCAATTTGAACGCAAAAAAGGTTTTGCGCCACGGCATCGCCTTAAGACCCAAAGTAAGATAGATCCCAGCGCCTAGAAGCAAAACCAGCATGGTTCGTCCCCACACAAAGTCACCTACATCGGTCAGTAATTGGTCTAATGTATCCATTGATCCGTTTCCTAGTGCGGTTTATATAACTGGCTTTCTATAATTCCGATTGCACCCCAATAGCCCCTTAATCCAGAGGGCAATTAATCGGATAATAATTGATTTGATTAAGAGAATTTTAAGTACGGCGCGGTGAGCGACAACTTTAGTGATAAGCAACTAGGGAAATAGAGTTTAGTCCCGGTTCGACGCGCACTTGAAACACAAACCGGAATACGGGATGGCATCCAATCGCCCTTGTTGGATGCGATCCCCACATTCAACACAGTATCCAAACGAACCATCGTCAATTCGCAATAACGCCTGTTTTATTTTTACCAATTCTTCGCTAGTCGCACTGCCCAGCGCATCCAATACTTCTTCATTCTCACGTTCAACGGCTTGTTCGGCAAAATCTTTTTCGGGTGGCTCATCGGCATGCGTGATATCCTTTGTTATTTCATTTAATCGAACTTCCAATTCATCGCGCATTAATACCAGCCTGATACGAAAAGCATTGAGCGAAGCAGTATCTTGGTCAATTTTGGTCATAGTCGTCTTCTTCGAGAAAAACGTCCTGCGTCTCATACCAGAGCAAATTTATGATGCCAAAGCTACAAGCCAGAAGCAATCCCAATATCCAAGTGAAATACCACATAATTAGCCTTGATTAATAGACTGAATGATCATTACGCCGAATGTCTTCTTCGGTGACTTTACCGCGCAATACACGATAAACCCAGGCCGTATACATGATAACAATAGGCAAGAATATTACCGTCACCCAAAACATAATACTCAAAGTTGTATAGCTGGAGCTCGCATCCCACACGGTTAAACTGCTGTTAAGGTTTGAGCTTGAAGGCATAATAAACGGAAACATTGAGAAACTGGCGGTCGCAATAACACCAGCCACCGCGATACCACTGGTGATAAAAGCGATTCCAACCCTATTGAATGCTGATAATAGTATCGTTAGTGTTGCGCCGACAAACACTGCGGCCGGTACCATCCATAGCTTAGGGTAAACAGAATAGTTATCCATCCATGCGCCGGGTGCCTTTTCAACTATCTTAGCCAGAGGATTTGGTGATGCGTCGTACCCTGGGATCGAAACCACGCGATAACCATCGATTCCAAATGCAACCAATAATCCGGCTAATGCAAAAGCGGCCATCAAAATGATCGCCGCAACTATCACCACCTTCTTGCTCCGCGCCGCGATATCACCCTCGGTTTTGATTTGCAAGTATACCCCACCGTGCATCAACATCAACGCCACACTGACGATACCCGCGAGTACAGAAAATGGACTGAACAACGCCCAAAAACTGCCTGTATAGTAACTTCTCAATGCAGAATCAAAATGAAACGGCAATCCCAAAAGCAAATTACCGAATGCAATACCGAATATTGATGCGGGCACCAGCCCGCCTGCAAACAACCCCCAATCCCACAGATTTCGCCAACGGGGATCATCTATTTTGCCTCGATAGTCAAAGCCCAACGGTCGGAAAAACAGCGCAAACAAACTCAGTAATAAAGCAACATACAATCCCGAAAATGCGGCCGCATAAACCAAGGGCCATGCCGCAAATAACGCGCCGCCCGCCGCAACAAACCAAACCTGATTGCCATCCCAGGTCGGTCCAATGCTATTAATAATCACACGGCGCTGAATATCAGATTGGCCGACAAACGGCAATAAAATTGCGATACCCAAGTCAAAACCATCGGTCAACGCGAAACCGATCATCAAAACGACTATAAATAACCACCAAATGACACGCAGCGTTTCGTAGTCGAGACTCATCACTTAACCTCTCTTAACACCCATTTTGTGTATGCAAAACTGGCCCTTACCCAAATCTAGGACGCTAAACCAAAAGAAACCGGCATCGCCAGACCAATTACCGCGATAGGTGCCGACCGGATCCCTTGGATACTCATACGGGCACATCGGGCTTCGATCTTTCAAAATGATAACGACCGGTATGCAAACTGCTCGGACCCAACCTGATATATTTCAGCATCAGATACACCTCGATGACCAGAAAAAAACTATAAAACCCCGCGAAACTAAATAGACTGAAATAAAGTTCGCCGACCGTTCTTGTCGAAACGCTCAAAAATGTTGGCAGATGTTCGGCAATACTCCAGGGCTGCCTACCGTATTCCGCAACGAACCAACCCATTTCACAGGCAATCCACGGTAGCGGAATAGAAAAAACCGCGGCCCACAGTAACCAACGGTATTGCAGAACCCGCCGCGATGCGCACGCGATAAATGCCATGACAAAAATGAATAACATCACGAATCCGCACGCGACCATAATTCTGAAGCTAACAAATAACCATTTCACATTCGGAATAGTATCGCGAGCCGCTTTTTCGATCTGCGCTTCGGTTGCATCAACAACCTCTCCGGTATACCTTTTCAATAACAACCCATAACCCAGATGCTCTTTGTATTGCTCAAATAGCTCGCGCGTCTCGCTGTCGTCTTGACCCCTTTTTAGTTTTTGCAGCAGCATGTAAGCAGTCATGCCGTCTCGGATGCGTTTTCGGTTTAGATCCATAAACTCCTTTAAGCCAATCACGGGTTCGTCAAAAGACCGAGTTGCGATCAAACCCAAAACCCACGGGATCCTAACGGCATCTTTAGTTTCCATTTTCTCCTGATCAGGAATACCGAACAACGTAAACGACGCCGGAGGTTCTTGCGTATCCCATTCTGCCTCGATTGCGGCAAGCTTTACCTTTTGCACCTGCCCATCGGTATAACCGCTTTCGTCACCGAGCACGATAACCGATATGGCGGAAGCCAAGCCAAAACCAGCAGCAGCGGCAAACGAACGCTGCGAAAAGGCCAAATCCCGCCCACGCAGCAAATAGTAAGCGCTGACCCCCAATACCAACATCGCCCCAGTGGTATAGCCGGCCGCTACGGTATGCACAAATTTAACCTGGGCCGCCGGGTTAAATATCACATCGCTGAAACTGGTCACCTCCATCCGCATGGTTTCAAAGTTAAATTCCGAACCCACCGGATTTTGCATCCATCCGTTGGCAACCAAAATCCACAACGCGGATAAATTGGTTCCCAAGGCTAATAACCAGGTAACCGCAAGATGGCTGCGCGGACCCAATTTGTCCCAACCGAAGAAAAATAAGCCAAAAAAAGTAGATTCAAGAAAAAATGCCATCAATGCTTCGATAGCCAACGGCGCGCCAAATATGTCGCCTACAAAATGGGAGAAATAGGACCAATTGGTTCCAAATTGAAACTCCATGGTCAGCCCCGTCGCGATTCCCAATGCGAAATTGATCGCGAACAGTTTAGCCCAGAATTTGGTCATATCCTGGTAGATTTGTTTGCCGGTCATTACGTAGACCGACTCCATAATGGCCAACAGAAACGATAAACCTAGCGTCAGCGGCACGAACAAAAAATGATAAAGCGCGGTAAACGCAAATTGAAGCCGCGCCAATTCGACCAATTCGTCCGAAATCATTTCGTCCCTTTCTCCATGTTTGGATTATTGCGGTGAAGATGAGGTGTGGATCACATCCCGACCGTATTTTGAAATGCAGGATAGATTACGGTACAACCCTTATTGGAGTAAAGCGCTATAAGCTTATTTAATACTTCAGCGACTGCAAAATTTATCTAATTCCAAATATTTTCACGGCATTGCACCGTAATCATACCTATAAAGCAACGCTGTTTAGGCTAAATATCGAAGTAGTCCGGTACGCTGGATGCAGGAGGAAATTGCCTCCAACGTACCGGATCAAATTAAAGCTTAAGCTTGATCACGAAAGTGTTTTAGTGCCTTAATTCAACCGCGCCAACTCTTTTTCGGCAACAGATGCTGGTAGCGGTATGTAGCCGTCTTTGACAACAGTCTGCTGCCCGGCTTTGGATAATACCAATTTAATAAATTCACTTTCCAACGGCGCCATTGGTTTGTTCGGATGCTTATTTACGTACACGTACAAAAATCTAGCCAGCGGGTATTTACCACTAATCGCGTTTTTCGGGGTTGCATCTATAAATTCATCGCCTTCTTCACGCGCCAGTGGTACCGCTTTCACACTGGAGGTTTTGTATCCAATACCGGAATATCCAATAGAGTTCAGCGAAGTACTAACGGATTGAACGACAGAGGCAGATCCAGGTTGTTCGTTAACATTGGTTTTGTAATCACCCTTGCACAATGCCTTCTTCTTGAAATAACCATAGGTGCCTGAGACCGAATTACGGCCAAACAACTGAATGGGATTGGTTTCCCAGCTTCCGGCCAATCCCAACTGTCCCCATTGGGTAATATTTTCAGGGTAACCACATTTCCGGGTATTAGAAAATACCGCATCCACCTGTGGAATGGTCATTCCCTTCACCGGATTGTCTTTGTTCACAAAGACCGCAAGCGCATCGATAGCTACACGTATCGCAGTAGGTTTATAACCAAATTTCTGCTCAAAAGCCTCGATTTCTTTATCCTTCATCTTACGGCTCATTGGCCCAAGATTGGAAGTTCCCTCGGACAGCGCCGGAGGTGCAGTGGAAGAACCCGCAGCCTGAATCTGTATATTCACATTGGGGTACTCTCGCTTGAAATCTTCCGCCCACAGTGTCATTAAATTAGCCAGGGTGTCTGAACCTACGCTGGACAGGTTGCCGGACACACCGCTGGTTTTCACGTATTCCGGAATTGTCGGATCAACTTCAGCAGCGGCGAATACGCTGCTCGTCATACTTGCCGATACAACAAATCCGAGCAAGCATGCGTATTTTTTCATTCTCATTGTATCTCCACGTAATTATGTTGCGAGCCCGAACTATGCCGATCAATTATTACAATTATGTTACAGTTTCATGACAAATTCATGACGGCTTGTCTTTTTCTTTTAATTGCACGGGATTGCGGAAAACAGCAACTGAAACAGCTACCCTCACCCAAGCGACTTTCAATCTCTAATTCAGCCTCGTGTCGAGCGAGTACGTGTTTAACGATAGCCAAACCCAATCCGGTCCCGCCCTGCGTTCTTGACCGATCAGCATCGACACGATAAAACCGCTCAGTCAGCCTCGGAATGTGTACCGCCGCAATACCTTGGCCCGTATCTTTCACATCCAAACGCACACCTTTATCATCGTCGATCCAAGTGACCGTCACCGATGCATCCGAACCGGAATATTTGACCGCATTGACAACCAAATTTGAGAATGCACTGTGTAATTCCTTTTCATTTCCGACCAGATCTGCATCGCTATGCACAAACAATTCAATCTTTGGATGTCCACCGCTCATCGTTTTGGCTTCTTTACAGACTGTATCCAAAAGCGGGTTGATATCCACATTGCTATTTAACGCAACAGATTCCTTCGTTTCAAGCCGGGTTAACCATAATAGATCATCGATTAAACATCGCATGCGCGAAGATTGGTCAAGCATACTTTTAACCGCATTATCGAGTTGTTTGCGGGGTAAATCATCGATATCCAGCAGAGTCTCCAGATATCCCCTGATCACGGTAAGCGGCGTACGCATTTCGTGCGAAACATTGGCCACAAAATCTCTGCGGGTTCTTTGCAATTGTCGGAATCGGGTGACATCTTGCGCCAACAACAACCTCAACCCGCCCCCATACGGAATAATTCTAACACTCAACACAAGATTCGGATTCTTGGATGACGAAATCGTTACAGATTCATCATATTCATTTAACGCCAAATACGCGGTAAATATGGGATCGCGTACGAAATTACCAATAGATTGACCGCGATCATTGGACTTTAACCCCAAAAACCGTCCAGCCGATTTGTTAAACCAAACGATTTCGTTATCTGCGCCCAAAACTGCAGTCGCGTCGGGCAATGCTGCTGTCGCTTTGCGAAAGCGGCTTAACATTTTGCCCAGACGTTTCTTTCTTTGTTTGTCTCGTCGTTTCAGACGGTAGAAATCGTAATAGATCTCTTCCCAAATCCCATGGCTTTCCGGCGGTTTGTGCAACCCGCCGGCTCGTAACCACTGTTCCAATTTATACAACTGTTTAAGATGCCGGACCAGATACAACAATAAAAAAAGGACCATGGCTATTTGAGGTGCACCGAACAACCATCCGACCCATAGAAACACCAGTGCAGCCAAGCCCAATCCCAATAGCTCGGACCGCCATGGATTCGGCACTCAGTCCACCTTTACCGAAAACCGATAGCCAAATCCGCGGATGGTCTGAATCAAGTCTTGTCGGTCAAAACCAGCTAAAATTTTTCTTATTCGTCGAATATGTACATCCACCGTTCGTTCTTCAATATAGGTACTACGTCCCCAAACCCGGTCAAGCAACTGTTCGCGACTGTACACTTTATCCGGGTGCGAAATAAAAAACTCAATCAAGCGGAATTCTGTTGGACTCAATGCGACCGGCTGACCATCAATTTTTAGCCAATGCTCATCCCGGTCCAACACGATCCCGTCCAACTCCAGTCTCTCCAGCTTACCTATGATCCCGCTTCGCCTTAACACGGCTCTAATCCTGGCAACCAATTCTTTGGGCGAAAATGGCTTGGTCACATAATCGTCGGCACCAACATCCAAGCCCCTAACCTTATCCTCTTCTTCACCGCGAGCTGAAATCAGTATAACGGGTAATTCCGCAAAGTTTTTATCCCGCTTTAGTCGGCGACACCATTCCACACCGCTCAATCCAGGTAACATCCAATCCAATAAAATTAGATCTGGTAATTGCTCGTCCAACTGTTTTTGCCCGCCCTCAACGTCGGACACCAAGTTCACGTTAAACCCAACCTGGCCCAAAATCATCGCCAACATATCGCGAATGGCCAGTTCATCCTCAACAACTAATATATCGATATCGGACATAGTCTCTAATCGCTTCCCCTTCGAATGGATTCGACAATTATAATCAACCAAGTCTAGGAATAAATCGCGCAGCTATTCGGACCACATCATTATCTCTCGAATCCAACAACCGTTCCTAGCAACGAATAAAAACGCCCCCTTGCCTTTTCGATAAATTCGAAATTCTACCCGTTAAATCAAATATATTCCTGATTTGTTACGGATTGATGACAAATCGGGCGCTCAAGGGCGATCCGTCTAAGCCCAGGTTCTATGAAAACAGATGGCCAACACACCAATATTAGCTACCCATCAAACTGGCGGCATCAAACCGTTCCGAATCTGTCATCTTATTGTCATATAGATTGATTATGCTGACCGCATGTCAGAACGTGGGTTTGCACCACGCGATGATTTCGCCCCAACCGCGACTACGATGCAAGGATGCGCACATGCGAATGGACGCTGAATGGATTCTAAATCTATGGCGATGGAGTGCTGGCCCGGTAGATTTACTCTACCGGGTTTTTTTGCGTTAGGCGGCTTTGTTAAAGATGATATCTTCCCCGCCAAAATCAATATGTATTGTATCGCCCGGTCCGAATTTACCCGCTAGAATGTCCTGCGCCAATGGATTCTCCAACTGTTGCTGGATCGCACGTTTTAACGGACGAGCCCCATAAATCGGATCAAAACCGGCTTCTCCGAGTTTATCCAAAGCCGCATCGCTGATCTCCAGCACCATATCCCGCTCAAGCAACCGTTGTTGTAAATAACGCACCTGAATGCGGGTAATTTTGTGCAATTGCTCGCGGCCCAATGGATAAAATACCACCGATTCGTCCACCCGGTTGATAAATTCCGGACGGAAGTGCGTCGCAACGATATCCATTACGGCGCTTTTCATCGCGTCATAGTTTTCTTCACCCGCCAATTCCTGAATCTGGTCCGAACCCAAATTGGAGGTCATTACGATAACCGAATTGCGAAAATCAACAGTACGCCCGTGCCCATCGGTCAAACGGCCATCATCCAATACCTGCAGCAACACATTGAATACATCCGGATGGGCTTTTTCGACTTCGTCCATCAAAATCACCGAATACGGTTTGCGCCGCACGGCTTCGGTCAAATAGCCGCCTTCTTCGTAGCCGACATACCCGGGCGGTGCGCCGATCAATCGCGCCACCGAGTGCTTTTCCATGAACTCCGACATATCGATGCGAACCACCGCTTCATCGGTATCGAATAAAAACTCTGCTAATGCTTTGCACAATTCGGTTTTACCCACACCGGTTGGACCCAGAAACATAAACGACCCGTTCGGCCGGTTTGGATCGGACAACCCGGCCCGCGACCGGCGAATCGCATTGCTGACCGCAAGTATCGCCTCGTGCTGTCCAACAACACGCTTGGCCAGTTCATCTTCCATACGCAACAGTTTATCGCGTTCGCCTTCCAACATTTTGGTCACCGGAATCCCGGTCCAATGCGCGACAATTTCGGCAATTTCCTCTTCGCTGACCTTATTCCGCAACAATTCCATCTGCTGAGTTTCGGCTTGATCGGCAACATGCAATTGTTTTTCCAGACTCGGAATTTCTCCATATTGCAGCTCGGACATTCGTGTCAAATCTCCCGCCCGCCTGGCCGTATCCAACTCCATCCTGGCCTGCTCCAAACGCTCTTTGATATGGGTTGCACCCTGCAAAGCCGATTTTTCAGCGGTCCAAATTTCGTTTAAGTCGGCAAATTCGCGCTCCAATTCGTCGATTTGGTCTTCCAGCACACGTAGACGTTTTTGCGATGCCTCATCGGTTTCCTTATTCAGCGCTTCGCGTTCAATCTTAAACTGAATCAAACGTCTCTCTAGTTTGTCCATCGATTCGGGTTTGGAATCTATTTCCATGCGAATCCGGCTGGCCGCTTCATCGATCAAATCAATCGCTTTGTCGGGTAACTGTCTATCGGTGATATAACGGTGCGACAAGGTCGCCGCCGCAACGATCGCAGGATCGGTAATATCGACGCCGTGATGCACCTCGTAGCGTTCTTTCAAACCTCGAAGAATCGCAACGGTATCCTCCACATTGGGCTCATCAACCAAAACTTTTTGAAAACGTCTTTCAAGAGCGGCATCCTTCTCGATGTGCTGCCGGTATTCATCGAGCGTCGTCGCTCCAACGCAATGAAGTTCACCGCGCGCCAGGGCCGGTTTCAGCATATTACCCGCATCCATCGCACCTTCAGCCTTACCGGCGCCGACCATCGTGTGCAACTCGTCGACAAATAAAATAATCTGCCCCTCCTGCTTGGCCAGGTCGTTCAGTACCGCCTTTAACCGTTCTTCAAACTCACCTCGAAATTTAGCCCCGGCAATCAAACCGGCCATGTCCAACGCCAGCAAACGCTTTCCTTTGACACCCTCCGGCACCTCTCCATTGACTATACGCTGGGCCAAGCCCTCTACAATCGCGGTTTTACCCACCCCCGGCTCACCAATCAAAACCGGATTATTTTTGGTTCTGCGCTGCAAAACCTGAATGGTACGGCGTATTTCATCGTCCCTGCCGATCACCGGATCAAGCTTGCCTTGTTCGGCGCGCTCGGTCAGATCGATGGTATATTTTTCCAATGCCTGGCGTTGATCCTCCGCGTTTGGGTCATCCACATTGTGGCCACCGCGTACCTCGTCAATCACCTTCTCCAACGCGGTTCGGGTCGCACCCACATCAAGCAGCAGTTCCGCCAAACGCCCTTCGGCTTCCAGCGCCGCCAGCAGAAAAATCTCGCTGGATATAAACTTATCCTTGCGCTTTTGCGACAACTTGTCGGTTAGATTGAACAGGCGCGTCAATTCCTGTGATATTTGAACATCGCCACCGGTACCCTGTACCGTCGGAATTCGGTCCAATTGCTCGCCTAGCTTGGAGCGCAACTGATTGACATTCACGCTGGCCTGAGCCAACAAATGACGTACCGAACCGCCCTCTTGATCCAATAACGCAACCAACACATGGACAGGTTCAATAAACTGATGGTCGCGACCCAACGCAAGGCTCTGCGCATCGCCCAGCGCCATCTGAAATTTACTTGTCAATTTATCCATTCGCATGTTAGGAAATCTCTAATTTGTATCAATGATATTCAATCAATGGGGGTCCAGCGCGTTTATTTCAAGCAGTATCGCCGTTTAAATGAGCGATCTAAAACGTTGTAAATCGATCATCGCACTTCGCAACTGTACGGCATTTGGACGCTATTCGTGGGTCTTACATTCTCAACCCCGACCAGCAGCTTCTAAATGAAATCCGGTTACCCGATAGCAGCTTCGACCAAATCGAATCCATCAAAAACTTACGCACACAATCGAACAATCAGAACAACCAATATCGACCTGACAACAACGATAAAGATCCCATCAATTCCATTGTTCAAATAATATCGAGAAACTTGAAATTTTCCATCTTAATTCCCCACGTATACAATGCCCTTGGGGAGGGTCATCGGTATTATATGGTTTGCGGCACAGCTTATCTCAATTGCGGATTGACAAGGAATAACCGAAAAGACCAAAGCTAAATACTGAGCCCTGTTAATTTTCTGGATAGAAACCTATTAATCGGAATTGGGAGAATGGATATGAGATATTGGGTTGTAATGGAAAGTTCTAGAATATTCGCATTGATCATTTTTCTAATCATATCGGTACAGCATTCCCACCAGGCTCTCGCCGAAAGCGCCGAACAGCCCGCGACAACTGATGAAATGACAACTGGACAGGTCATCAGCGAATCGATCTTCGGAGATGTGTACGCCAATCCGGAAAATTGGCAAGAATTATCCATCGGCGATTTCTTCTCCAACGGCTGGGACAAACCCTGGGTCAGCCCACCCAACGGCGGCGGGGGTGCGCCAAGACAAGGCTGGTTAAATGCATTCGAGGGTGTTTTCTACAGGCTGAGTTTGGGTGTGTTCGGATGGCAGCATAACAATAACAACGACGGATACACCGGCAACCTGGTCAGTTTCACGCCGTTCAACCAACGATTCAATTTGCAAACCGAAATTCCGGTGGCGTCCAACAACAATCGCACCGATTTGGGCGATATCCGAGTACAAGGCCGGTTTATGCTGTCAGAAACCCAAAACGTCACGCAAACGTTCAACCTGGCGTTTAGAGCACCGACCGGCAGCAGTACCAATGGTAACGGTGTGGCTTCAGTGATCCCGCAATACCAATTTTGGGCCAATTGGTGGCAAGGCTTGGTGGTACGCGGCGGCGCAGGCTTTACAATCCCGTATACCGGTCAAATCTATCAAGCCGGTGCGCGGACTACGTTCGACGCCAACCTCGCCGTCGGATACTACTTTACCCCGCACGATCTAACCCCATTCGGCGATATGGTCTGGTACGTCGCAACCAATCTAAGTCAAGCCATCGACGACCGCGGCCCCAGCAGCACAACAACCGTTTCGTTATCGCCCGGATTCAGAACTCATGTGGGTGATAACTGGTATCTGCTGGGCGCGGTCGAGGTTCCGGTGACCAATCCGGATCCGTTCGATTACCAGGTATTGTTTGCGCTGATGAAGGTTTATTGATCGGAATAGTCGGAAGGCGTTGAACTTTTCCAAGCGACGCAATGCGCAACACTGTGGCCTATGTCTGGTGCGCGAATTGATGGGTCCAGTAAATCAACACCACGCCGGCGGCAATCAATACGATCTGGTAAGCGGTGGCCTTAAATTCGGTTTTTTTATGCAGGGTCGGGATCAAGTCGGCAACTGCAATATAAATAAAACTGGACGCTGCCAACGCTAGAAAATACGGCAATACTTGGTGTAGATCAGCCAAAAAATAATAGGCCAACACACCGCCGATGACCGTTGTAGTGCTGGCTAACACGTTGTACCACAAGGCTTTACTGCGGGTATAGCCACTGTGCAGCAAAATCGCAAAATCGCCGACCTCCTGTGGAATCTCGTGGGCGGCAACCGCTAGGCTGGTGACCACGCCCAAGTTGATATCGGTCAAAAATGCGGCCGCGATCAATATGCCGTCGACAAAATTGTGCAGACCGTCACCCCATAAGATCAACACACCAGACGGCTGGTGAAGGTGATCATCCTCGGGCACGTGCGCCTCGCAATCCCCGGCGTGACAATGCCGCCAGATCAATAGCTTCTCCAATAGAAAGAAGGTCAGTAAGCCGACCAGTACCGTCATCGATAAATCGTGCATGGCCTGGTTGCTGGCGTCCTCGAACGCGTGCGGTATTAGACCGCCAAAAGATACGGCCAACAATGCACCAATGGCAAAACTGATCCCATGCGGCAGAACGCGGGCGCGGTTTTGCTCGGACAACAGCAAAAACAATGAAGCTGCCAGCACCGATAAAACCCCGCCGATTAGCGAAAAGATGATAATCCAAGATAGAACCGGCATTTTAGAAGTCGCGTGTGGCAAAGATTAAAGCGGCGTCAAGCATAGGCAGTTTGGGCGAAGATTTCAATCGGCATGTTGTGACTAGTGGCAATTTTGCTGCAATGATTGAAGGTTGGGTTATTTTGAGACCGGAACTGATTGATGCTGCTGCGCGTATGAGGCGCGGCTTGAATCAATTGAGATAGTGGTTTTTGTCGGATGGCGCTTCGCTTATCCAACCTACGCCAAACTACCCCATGATCGACCACCAAAGTGCGATGGGGCTTGCGCAAAAGTGCCGGTGGCAGGACGCCACCGTCAAGCGTACACGGATGTATTCACAGCGTCTTTTGCGCGAGCCCCATCGCGCTACAGACCACCCCATCGCAGCCTAGATCCACCACGACAAAAACCTGTTCCAATACGGGGGACAAGACTAACCATCTTGTTGCTTTTTAATCCATGCACCAAGTAAGCGCCCGATCTCCTCTACTCGCTCGTAGGCGTGGCTGTATTGACGAGTGGAAAACAACTGCAAGTCATGGCATAAAATTAGATTTGTCGGATGTAGCCACGCTTATCCGGCCTACGAACAGGTTGTCATCCAGGCGAGGCGCGAACCATCCCATAGCTGCCGCCGTTTTAAGATATAGATCGCGACTATAAAATCATAAGTCAGGCAAAATGCCGCGTAACCGATCGGAACCTGGGTCCATGGGATGTATTCCACGATACCCGGCTGGAATAATTCGTGGCTTAAATCCCACAACCCGTGTGAGATGTAACCAAGCGCAAGCCAGGAGCTACCGAAAAACCGTGAGAAAAGGGCAAATCCGGTGAATATTGATACCCCGAAAATCTCGCTGGGTAAGACCGCTAAATCCTGATAGTAAAACGAAAAACCGATATAGATTAGCGCGATCGGCGGTAAAATCCACGTGTAAAACGCTTTTTCGGTAGCCGGTTTCAGGTATATTCGGGTGGGAATAATGGTCAGCGGGATAGCAAATATCAAACCGATGATAATCCCAAGCGCTGTACTTAGCATGGTAAACAATCCTCGTTTTGTAATTATATGCCGATAATTCCGACTATTTCGATATTATCGCCTTGTCCGGCCCACTCGGCTTACCATACTACTTGGAACGTCGCACTTCTATAAATAACACCCCCCATTTTTTGTTAAAAATTGTGTCTTGAGCACCATGTATCTCTGAATTTATTGACCTTAATCGCGCCAGATCAACGTGGCCATTCGGCCGGTGTTGCCGTCGCGGCGGTACGAGAAAAACCGGTCGGGATCCGAATAAGTACAACAATCCCCGCCGTATATCTGATTTACGCCTTGTCGTTGCAAAATACACCGCCCGATGGCAAAGATATCGGCCCGGTACTTTGTTGTACCTAGGCGCTCGAATGCTTGTTGCAAGCGAACATCTTTTTGTACGAAGGCTTCACGCACTTCCGCGCCCACGTCAAAAGCCTGGGGTCCGATCGCTGGACCCAGCCAAGCGATGCAGTCGGGCCCCGTCACGGCCAGCGTTGCTTCTATAACGCCATTCAATAAGCCGCGCCATCCGCCGTGCGCCACCGCAATGAGCCCGGTTTTGTGGTTGTAGAATAAAACCGGCAGGCAATCGGCGGTCATGACCGAGCATACCACCCCGGGCATAGAGCTGTAGCTGGCATCGGCAGATCGGCCGGGTATTGCGCTGGCCGCATCGATTACCACCGAACCATGCACTTGGTTTAACCAGAACGGATCGGATGGAAGCTTTAACCCATGTTTTAGCCGATCTCGATTTTCAGCGACCGACCCGGCGTCATCTCCAACGTGCAGTCCCAGGTTTAAACTGCTAAAGCAACCGGTGCTGCTGCCACCCGTTCTTAGCGTACTGGCCGCTTTGATGTTGTCCGGCACCGGCCAATCCGGCGTAAGCCAATGCCGATTCATTGTTTGCGCAGCTCGGTTAGAATTTGTTCCATATCGTTGGGAAGATCGGCGACCCATTCGCAATATTCCCCGGTTTCCGGATGCTCCAGACCGAGCTTGGCTGCGTGTAATGCCTGGCGGCGAAAAGCCCGCAGACAGCTCTCCAGTTCCTCCGGACACGCGGGCGGCAAACGGAAACGCCCGCCGTAAACCGGGTCGCCCAGCAACGGATAGCGAATGTGCGCCATATGGACGCGAATCTGGTGGGTTCTGCCGGTTTCGAGCCTGACCTTAATAAGCGTGTTGAGTGGGAATCGTTGCTCGACCCGGTAATGCGTTACCGCGTGTTTACCACTGTCAGCGACAGCGTAACGTTTACGATCCACCGGGTGTCGCGCGATTGGAGCATCGACCGTGCCACCGGCCGTCATGCGACCCTGACAAATCGCCAGATATTCGCGTTTTATGCTTCTGGCCTGCAGTTGGTCAACCAATTTTTTATGCGCGCTAAGGTTGCGCGCAACCATCAGCAGACCGGTGGTTTCCTTATCGATTCGGTGGACCAGCCCAGCGCGTGGCAGCGTTGCCAATTTCGGTTCTAAATGCAACAAACCGTTTTGCAGCGTCCCGCTCCAATTTCCCGCTGCCGGGTGTACCACCAAACCGGCCGGTTTGTTTATGACAATCAACCAGTCATCCTGGTACACGACATCGAGCGGGATCGCTTCCGGCTCACAACTGATCACCTTTTCCGGTTCGGCATTGAGCAGCACCAATTCACCCCCCTCTACTTTATCCCTCTGACGCCACGACAAACCATTAACCTGGACGCGCCCGGCACGGATCCAACTTTGCAATTTGCTTCTGGAATAATCGGGAAACATTTCCGCCAACGCCTGATCCAGGCGGGTGCCGGATAAATGTTCGGGTACTTCGGCGTTGAGCCGGTCATTTGCTGTCATGATCAATGTTTATATGGTTGTATTAAGGTATACTTACCGACTGTTTTTTGAGGCTGGAAGATCCTGCTCTTGCATCAACATTTACGACTAAAGCGTATGTTACAAGTATCCCCACCGTCTAGACGCGCCTGTTTGTTTTTGATCGTAACCGTATCATTTCTGCTTGCCTGCGGCTGCTCCACGTTGTCCACTCCGGAAGACGAATACCAGGACTGGACCGACGAACGCTTCTACAACGAAGCGAAAGAAGCGTTGACCAACGAAAATTATGACCGCGCAATCAAATTATACGAAAATTTGGAAACGCGGTTTCCGTTTGGCCGCTATGCTATTCAGGCACAATTGGATATTGCTTTCGCCTATTATAAATTCAACGAACCCGATGCGGCGCTGGCTGCCGCTGACCGGTTTATCAAACTGCACCCGCGCAACCCATATGTGGATTATGCCTATTATCTCAAAGGGCTGATCAACTACAACCGGTCCATCGGTTTTCTGGAGCGCTTCATTCCAACCGATTCGTCGCAGCGCGACCCTGGCGCCGCCCTCGAAGCGTTCAAAGACTTTCAATTGTTGATCGATAAGTTCCCCAATAGCCGCTACAACAGCGACGCGCGCCAGCGCATGGTCTCGTTGCGCAATAACCTGGCAATGAATGAAATCCACGTCGCGCGTTATTATATGAAGCGCCGTGCCTATGTCGCCGCAGCCGACCGCGGTGTATACGTCGTAGAGAAATTCCAACAAACCCCGGCTGTGCCCTTCGCGCTTAAAATTATGGAGGCAGCGTACAAAAAAATGGCGATGGATGATTTGGCGGCGGATGCCGCGCGCGTATTCGAATTAAACTACGCCAATGGCATTCCGAACACCGAATTTTCCGAAGTTAGAGACACATCGATTGGCGAAGATGTTTGGGATTTTATCGGCTTGGATGATTGATCGAATCGGCGTCTTGGTAGTTTAAAATATAGCTGTACGGATTGCCTCTAATCGGTTCTAGAACAAGGCCAAAGCGCGCAATCTACAAACGTAAATGAGCACTTTCAACGCAGTTATCGGACAAATTAGGGGTAAGCAGAATAGTTACAAGGCTAATTGCGTCTGAAACCCGAGGTAATCGGATAACGCCGGTCCCGGCCAAAAGCCCTTGGGCTAATGCGTACGCCGGGCGGCGCCTGGCGGCGTTTGTATTCATTGCTGTCGACCAGCTTCAACACGCGGCGCACGTCGGTTTCTGAATACCCCTCGGCGATGATCTCTTCCATAGATTGATCCTGCTCGACGTAAAGCGCTAGTATGCCGTCCAACACCGCATACGGGGGCAGTGAATCCTGATCGACCTGGTCCGGCGCCAGCTCCGCAGAGGGTGGCCGCGTAATAACCCGCTCCGGTATGATTTGGCTCATCGTATTGCGGTATCGCGCAAGTTTGTATACCAGCATTTTCGATACATCTTTCAGCGGCGCGAAGCCCCCGGCCATATCCCCGTACAATGTGGAATAGCCGACACTCATCTCGCTCTTGTTACCGGTGGTCAACAACAAGCGCCGTTTTTTGTTCGAAAGCGCCATCAAAATCACACCGCGGCAACGCGCCTGGATATTCTCCTCGGTGGTATCGGCGGGCAATCCTTTGAAGCTCTCCTGCAACATTTCATTGAATGCGATAAATGCTGGTTCTATAGGGATCATGTGGTAATCGACGTTCAACAAGCGGGCTTCGGTAACCGCATCTTCGTTGCTCATAGACGCGGTATAACGCGACGGCATCATCGCCACTTCGACCTGCTCGCTGCCCAATGCATCGACCGCCAAAGCCAGCGTCACCGCAGAATCAATACCGCCGGATAAACCCAACACCGCCCCCTTGAATCCATTCTTGAGTACATAATCGCGTACCCCCAACACCAACGCCTTGTAGTCGCTCGATACCTCGTCGTAGGCAGCGGCGATGTGGCCCACCAGTGGAATCACTTTTTCGCCGCATTCGAATTTCACCACGGCCAGTGATTCTTCAAACTCCGGCGCCCGATAGACCACGTTTCCGTCGGCGTTCATTACAAACGATGCGCCGTCGAATACCAGCTCATCCTGGCCGCCAACCTGGTTGACGTAGACAATAGGAATAGCGGCGGCTTTAACCCGCTCGCGAATGACCTTCTCGCGCTCTACAATCTTGTGAGCGTGGAACGGCGATGCGTTCAGGTTCAGGATAAGGCTTGCACCGGCTTGGCGTGAAGCTTCCACGACACCAGGACGCCATACGTCCTCGCACAAACTGATACCCACCGCAACCCCTTTGATCTCGATAACGCAAACTGAATCGCCCGGCGAAAAATAGCGCTTTTCATCAAAAACACCGTAGTTGGGCAATACTTGTTTGCGGTAAACCGCATCGATCTTTCCGTCCCGCAATACCGCAGCGCTGTTGTACAAATAATCACCATCGCGTTCCGGGAAACCGACAACCACGACAATGTCCTGGATTTGCCCGGCCAAATGAATCAACGCCTGATCTATCCGCGATAGAAAATCAGCGCGCAACAACAAGTCCTCGGGCGGATAGCCTGCCAACGTCAGTTCCGGAAAGGCCACGGCATCGACGGCCAGCTCGCTTTGAGCTTTCCGGACATTATCTAAAATTAGCTCGGCGTTACCCTCAATATCGCCGACCAAAGGATTGATCTGGCCAATAGCAATGTTCAATTTCATGCTGTCTTAAAAGCAGTCTGGTTAAAATGTTTTTGATGCGAAAACGAAGCACGCCACGGCGATACTTTTATGTCGCCTCGATTAAGAAGTTGTCGGGTTAAAAGTGACAATCAGGAATTTTAATTCGTCACGAGTGCTTCAGCACTAAAACTTAACTTGCTTTCAGCTAAGACATTCCAGTATGCGGCTGCCCATTTGCGTCGGCGATTTAACGATCTCTACCCCCGCCGATTGCAGTGCTGCGAATTTACCCTCAGCCGTGCCTTTACCACCGGATACGATCGCGCCGGCATGGCCCATGCGTTTACCAGGCGGCGCCGTAACGCCAGCGATATAACCGACCACCGGTTTGGTCACCGAGGCTTTGATAAAATCCGCGGCCTCTTCCTCGGCGCTGCCGCCGATCTCGCCGACCATGATAATACCCTTGGTCTGTTCATCCGCCTGAAAGCGCGCTAATACGTCGACAAATTCTAATCCGTGGATCGGGTCGCCGCCTATTCCTACGCAAGTACTCTGTCCCAAACCCGCCCGCGTGGTTTGATAGACTGCCTCATAGGTCAAGGTTCCCGAGCGCGAAACGATACCAATGCGACCCGACTGATGAATAAAACCGGGCATAATGCCGATTTTGCATTCGCCTGGGGTGATGACACCGGGACAATTCGGTCCGACCAAAACCGTATCACTGTGCGCCAGCGCGGCTTTGACCCGCAACATATGCAGTACCGGTACGCCTTCGGTAATGCAAACTACGGTTTGGATACCCGCGTCGGCAGCTTCCAGAATCGCGTCGGCTGCATACGGGGGGGGCACGTAGATCACCGAAGCTTCCGCGCCCGTCTGCTCTACCGCTTCGAATACCGTGTTGAAGACCGGCAAGCCCAGATGGGTAGTGCCACCGCGGCCCGGCGTTACGCCCCCGACCAGCTGGGTTCCGTATTCCAGCGCCTGCTCAGAATGGAAAGTCCCCTGTTTCCCGGTAAACCCCTGGCACAATACTTTGGTATCTTTATTGATTAATATACTCATAGCACCCCGTCTTACTTCCTCGCTGATAACTGGATTTTCATGGGATTAGCCGATACTCAGGCCGCTGCCTCTACCACCTTAATCGCGGCCTGCTCCAAATCTTCCGCGGCAATAACATCCAAGCCCGAATTTTGTAAAAGATTTCGCCCGTCTTCGGCATTGGTCCCTTCCAGCCGGACTACGACCGGGACGCTAACCCCAACGTCCTTAACGGCATCCAGAATACCGTTAGCGATGACGTCGCAACGGACAATGCCGCCGAAAATATTCACCAATACGGCTTTGACACCCTCATCTGACAAAATAAGTTTGAATGCCTCGGCTACTTTTGCCGCGTCGGTACCCCCACCGACATCCAGAAAATTGGCCGGTACACCGCCTTTCAGTTGCACAAGATCCATGGTTGCCATGGCCAGTCCCGCACCATTCACCATACAACCAATATTGCCGTCCAGCGTGATATAGTTCAGATCAAACTGGCGTGCGATAATTTCTTTCTCATCTTCCTGGGTTGGATCGCGCATTTCAGAGATATCGAAATGCGAGTAAAGCGCGTTGTCATCAATATTGATCTTTGCATCCAACGCCATCAAACCACCTTGAACCGTCACCACCAACGGATTGATCTCGATCTGACTGGCATCCTTGGCCAGAAACAAACGATACATGTTCTGCATAATTTTATTCAATTCCGGAATTTGCTTACCCTCCAATCCCATCGAGAAAGCTAATTTACGGCATTGATAAGGCTGCAACCCCGCGGCAGGATCGACTTTGACGGTGAATAATTTTTCAGGCGTGGTTGCCGCGACCTCTTCGATGTCCATACCGCCAGCTGCGGAAGCCATGAACAATACGCGCTCGCTAGCACGATCCACCAACGCACTTAGGTAAAGTTCGCGCCGGATCGCGTTGACCTGTTCCACCAGTACCACATCGATTGGTAGCCCCTTAGCGCCGGTCTGCTTAGTCACCAAACGATTACCGAGCATCTTTCCGGCAGCTGTGCCGACTTGCTCAACGCTGTCGACTATCTTTACCCCGCCACCCTTGCCTCGCCCGCCGGCGTGAACCTGCGCCTTGACCACCCAAGATTCACCGCCCAAAGTCTTGGCTATTTTCATCGCCTCGTCAGCGGAACGAGCTGACACACCGGTGGGCACCGGAATGTCGTAGGCCGCCAGCAGGTGTTTCGCCTGGAATTCGTGTAGGTTCATTAGATTTTCCTTGCTAGAAATACCGAAGTCAGAATTAATTTCTACGGTGCCGCACAGTGCTCAAAAAACCGATTCGACGGTGTTGCTCAACGGCGATGGGCATTTGATTCTATTCTAGCGGAATTATCTAGCTACTGCAGCGCCAATATTCCCATAGCAACTAATTTAGAATTCGCGATTCTTTGAGCGTAATATCTGCATCCGACCAAGCTTTGTCAAAGCGTGACCGCACCTGATTCGCCTCGCTGGTTTTCTGTTGCGCGTCAAGACTCGCTGCCAAACCAAACAACGACCACCCTATTTCCGGGTTTTTTAACAGATCAGCATGGTAAACCGTTTCCGCTTCGGAAAATCGATTCGCGCTCATCAATACGGCACCCAAGGCCTGACGAACCGAAAACACCCAATCCGAAGGCTCGTTGTATTGCAAGCCATCCTCCAATGCGACGGCTTTGCTTAGATATTTGACCGCAAGTTCGGTTTCTCCTTGCGCGGCGGCGATTTCACCCCCCAACATATAAATAGCAATGTCTAGTATTTGCCGCATAGTGTTCATGTCCCAAATGGACATCTCGGCAATTTTTGGCTCAGCAGTGATTTTTCTTAGCGCCCGCAATTCCGCATCAGCATGCAGCAAATCCGATTTGGCCACAAAAGCCATCCCGCGGGCAAAATGCCAGACCGCATTCGCGTAGGCGCTGTCCAGTGCGGAACGATCGTCTAGAATCGTGCTGCTGTAACGGTACATCAATGCATTACGCAGCCTTCTCTATCGGGCTAATTCCGCGAGACAGCGCGTTTGCCCGCTGAACCGCCGAATACGCCTTGGCAACCGCGGACGGTTCCATGGGCGCATTGATATTGGGGCCCAACACATAGGCCAACCCCCAGTAGCACATCGCGCATAACGGGTCGGTGTCTATCGCTTTTTGGAACGCTGCAGCTGATTCCTGGTGATTGAACGCGTAAGCCAGGATCAATCCACGGTCGAAGTACGCCTGAACCTCGTCATTCTCGGTCGTTATTGTGAAATGGTTGTCACCCAGGCCGGCAAGAATATCAGCCTTCGGCGATGTTTCCGGCGCGGATTGTTGTCCGACACACCCCAATAGCAACGCAAATATTAGGTATGTCACAGAGTGAAATTTATAAGTCATCACAGCTTACTGATTGGTACGATATAAATTTGCTTCCATCTAAATCTAGAAATCCGCCTGCAGAGCTAAGCTGCAGGCGGATATTCTATCCTGAACGTCGCGCTTAGAATATGATTCTACGCAATTTATTTCTTAACACCCGAGAGCGAATGTCATGCAAGTTGATCAGACGAGGGTAGTTGCCGGTTTGAAACGGAAGCATCGCCACGATGATAAGTAGCGGAATAATTGGGACGTGATAGCGGGTTAAGCCTAATGTCAGGAGGTGGGGTATCAGGAATGCAGCAATAAATAATAGTATTGGTACAACATCAATTTTTCTCAAATAAGCTTCACGCAAGCCAAAAATAAATAGTACCAATAATGGCAGTGTTACCACCATATTAAGTACCGTCGAATTGCTGGTACGTCCCTTGAACCAAAATCCAACGAAATTGAGCCCTACTGCCTTCGCAAAAAATAGGGGTGAGGTCTGGTACTGCTGAACTACCTCTTTGAACAGATGGTTGTCAAAATTGAGTTCGTCATTGGGGGTATAAAAATGCTTAAGATATTTCCGCTCGTAGGTTTCCAATCCAAACTCATCCAGCAATAAATTCTGCCGGTCCGCATCCTCTCTAAACAGCACACCGGCTTGCCGGCCGGAAAAATAATTCTTATTCAAATAAAACCCTTGATGCGCGACAAATCCTTTGATGGTTGCGGTAGGCACAATTTCACCGGTCAACCAGTAATTGCGTACGATCCACGGAGAATAAAGCAACGCGCAAACCAAAAAAAAAGCGCCCAAGTTTATACAAAATCGAGACACGCTAATGGACTGGCGCTTACTCAGTAGAAACGCATAAGCGATTAAAAAAAATGCAAAAAGCGCTGGACTACTCTTGGCGAGCAGAACCAAACCAAATACTACCCCCGCAACAACATAACTGCCAATCGACCCTACGCTAAAGGCCTTGTATAAACAATAAATAAAGCCGGTTATAAGCAACATTAACAGACTCTCGACGCCTCCCCGGGTCTCGGCCAATATAACAGCGGGGTGCAATAAAAATACAACGGCCGGAAGCATTAGTCGACTTGTAGAGGGTTTATGGCCAGCCCTAAGCAAACAATGCTTCGAAATCAGGAAAATTAAACAGGCGGTAAATAAACCGAATAAGAGATTCAAAACCTGAGCTGCGGCAAGGTTTTTTCCGAAAAAATAGAAAACGGATGCAAGTACGAACGGATACAGCGGGGTCCTTACCATGGTTTGCGTGCTTTCCGGGTAAAAACGGTAGCCATAACCCTGCAGCAGATTCAGCGCAATTTTGTCGTATCCATCCGGAAAGAAGTAGATCTTGTAAAGGCTTGGAAAAGTGGATTTCAGTTCTGGAATTAAACCGAATACAAGCGCTGCCGCGCAGGCTGCGACGGCCGATAAAAACACAAACACCCTCATTGTCGCCTCGAATCCGTATGCAAATTATTATTATATATCGACCCGTCGGCGATAAATTATCACGCTGTCCTAAAAGTATCAGGGACAGAAATAAACAAGCCGTCCGTCAATTAAACTGTGGACGCAATCTCCTGTCCGTCGAAAATTTGTTCGGTTTCATATCCAACAACGCTTAGCTCACCGTACAGTCGATTGATCAATAGATTGGCCGAGGCAAAGTCCTCGTCAATATCGATGTGTCTAAACTCAGCATTCCGACCGACCAGGTGAAGATTGTTAAAACCATTAAAAAAATCTAGCGCATCTATTCTTTGTGTTTCGTAACCTTTGTCGTAAATCGGATAGCCACATTTAATGGGTACTACTAAGCTATCGATCACCTCGTTACGGTCGATCAACCGATATTTTTCTAAGGCGGTCAACACATGCTCAACAGGATTGTCTGTTTCAACGGTCACTTCGGCGCAAAGAACAGTATTGTCTTCGGCATTATGGTCGCCGCTAAAATTTTTGAATTCAGCCAAACGGTTGATCACAACATCACCATCGCCGAAATATATCCAATGATAGGACATGACCCTTGGCTTATTAATATTGAGGTATACGATCTGGACAGGCTTAAACCTCAAATTTATTTGGTGCCCGAGCATATGGCCGAGAACTGTCGACGGAATGGTCGAAATTACCCGATCGCATTCGAATTTCTGTTCACGGCCATTATGCTCATATTTAACCGCGGAGATGCCTTTTTGGGATTGTTCCAAACCGGTGACTTTGGCATTCAATGTTACCGAATCGCTAATATCTTCGTAAAATGCATTGCTGATCGCTTGATAGCCTCCCTGCTCGGGATAATAAAACCCCTTGAAGAAAGTTTTAGAGTTTCGCTTGAACGCATCCGCAAGCCCGGAAGATCGAAGTTTTTGTTTACCCCAAGCAGCGGAAATTTCTCGGGGCGATACACCGAATAATTTTCGTGTATAGGGCTTAAAAAAGAAATCGTACAAGCCACGTCCAAAATTATTCAGGGCCATGGACTCGAACGAGTCTTCCGGTAAATTGGGCCTGAACAAAAACCCCCAAACCAAACTTATGCTGGTCTTAGGCGGAAATTTTAAGACCAGTTCAATGGGATTAATGGGATCCCGGATCACCCGATTGCCCATGAAGATTTTACTCTTTCGTTTATGAGCATTCATCGGAACTAAATCCAATAGGGTTCTCAACGTGTCCTGATCATTCGTGAAAAGCCGGTGCGGAGCAATATCGCATTTAACCCCATGCCATTCGAAGCTTCTGGCTAATCCTCCAACCTGATCCGACGATTCAAGTAATCGGACATCAATACCCCGGTTTTTGAGCAACCAGGCCACGCTCAATCCGGAAATTCCGCCGCCCAAAACGGCAATTCTTTCTTTTTTTGTCGGTTCGTTCATAATAGCTTCACTTTTTTCAAGAGGTGGGCGGTGGCATAACGGGTCTATCAAAAAACAACTGCCAATTCGAAAAATCCGTCCGGAATATTGACCCGATCGACACAAGATTCAAAGTACGTTAAATTCAGCTCCTAAGTTTTCACGACTTCACTGTCCCGCGACAACCGATTGATTGTCCGGTACACTAAAATTTCACGCGTTGTTCGAAGCCATCAAATCCAAACCCGGTAAAGATCGAATTGTTCAGATTCTCCTGGGTTAATCCCATATTCAATCAAAAAAGTTCAAATTTTAAGAATTTCTGCGACATACTATATTCGTTTATCGATCAATATCTCGATCAATACACGTGTTCACCGAATAGGCATTTTCTTGAAGTTAGGCAATTTACGGTCCAATTTTTCTATTTACATTAAATCAGTAACATACGGCTTTAATTCAAAGTGTTGTATAAACATTGAATGGCACGATGTCGTGACAAAGCGACTCCATACCGGCTTTTTCGACCGAATGGTGATAAACGCTATTGATTATGTGTCTCTCGAGGGCGACAGGCCTTATTGGTTGGATTTGACGTTGAGAATTCAACGGGTGATACAGGATCGACAATTGCTATGAAAAACACCATTCACGTCGGCATCGATCAATCAAAGCCGGGAACTTGCCGATAGGTTATCTGGCCTGGCCTTACAAAAACCAATTTAATTTTAGCTACAGACTTTGATGAAAAATTCAGTCACGAAGAAATTGGAATTGTTAACGATCAGATAGGAAACGAGCTGCGGTTTGTATAGCGCCACTCAGATCAAAAAATACCGCGTGCTTATCGAGCACCAACCCCACGACGCAATGTGTTTATTGGACCTTGGTTTACGCTAAATCAATCTTTCTCCATACTGACTTTAAGTTTCTTCACTCCGCGACTCAGCATCACACGGACGCTACCCTCACTCTTACCCAATTTCCGTGCTATATCTTGCAACGATAAACCGTTTACATAGCGTAAGCTAAGCGCCTCACGAACTTCTGGTGAAAGCCGCTCGAATTGTTCTAACAGGGCTCGAGTTTTCTCATCCCGGGCGATGAATTGTGTCGGTGTAGTCAGGCTTGCAACCAAGATGTCGGCAAAGGCGCCGGAATGATCCGCCGACCTGGGATCGTACAATCCGACCTCTACATGCGCCGAACGTTTACCGGCACTAAAGTAGCGCCGGTGCGCGTCTATTATGCGCTGCTCCGCCAATCGACATAGCCATGCGTACGGGGAGACCCGAGTCAAATCAACCTCCGCCAACCCGTTAAACGCATGGATCGCTACCTCCTGTAAAACATCCTGAGGGTCAACTTTCCGTGCTAACGAAGCACTCATGTTTCGTCGGATTAACGCCAACAACACGGACCGCTTTTTTTCCATATATTCGGCCAACGCCTCGCGTTCCCGGGCGCGTATCGCGTTTTCCAGGCGGTTATCCGGTAATTCCTTCAATAGAATGCTCCTTATTGCATGCTTGTTATTATACCGAACCGGTCTTTACGGGATGTATTGGAATAATATTTTCTTTTGATAAGCTTCCGATTCATCGCAATTCAAATTGAACGGCAGCGACATTTATTCAAGCATTCGAACAATCCCATAATCTTGTTCGACAATCGGCTGGGCGTGCAGTACCGAATGACATCCACCGGGAGTACAATTGCCCGGTTATGAGACAACTGTTCACGGGCCGAATCGAAAATCCGGCATGTTTGTATACGGACCAAGGAAGCGTTGAAGAATAAAAACATGGAGCCAGACCAACAATCTCCTTCGTTTATTACTATAGGGCCATCAATATTATTGGCCCTTGAACGGTTCACCGAAGCTTGGCGATCACGGAAAAGCCCTCCAGACTTAAACAATTTTTTGCCGAACCAGCCCAATCAAAAATGGCTTACATTAGTTGAACTCATCAAGTTGGATTTGGAATACCGCTATCAGGTTTTCAATTTCCCGAAATGCCTGGACGAATACATCGAACGAATATTTGGGTGGAAGTATGGCTTATATGTCACCGGAACAGATGGAAGCCTGTCACCCGGAATTTAAGCAAAGCGTCAAAGATCTGGATGGCCGAAGCGATATTTATTCATTGGGAATAAGCTTGTGGCAATTATTGTTTGGTACACGCCCCTATCCCAATCAAACTACTGAAATGGGCTTGCTTCGAGCGATGACTGACCTGATCGAAACACGCAAACAAGAGATCAAGATTACAGCTGCCCATCGCACTATAGCGCCGGGATTGGTCGAGATCCTTAAAAAATGCATCACACCCAGACCCGGGGATCGAATTGCCACTGGCACAGCACTGGCCAGAGAATTGAGCATCTGTCATGAACCTGGCGCTTACGCAATGGTTCACCCAAAATCCGCCGGTCTGATCGATCGATTACGCCGAAATGCGCTTCCTATACTCATAGTCGCCGCGATAGTGCCCAACATTATGGCGGGTTTATTCAATTACTATTACAACTATAACGAAATAATTGTCGGGCTACCCGCCATAGCGCAGAAAACCTTTTGGGATATCCAATTGGTGATTAATCTGCTGGCATTTCCGCTTGGCCTTGGGTGGTTTTTATACTTAGCCCATCCGATCCTTAAGTCAATCAAACAAAGTGTCGCTACAGATGAAGAATCAGGCACAAAACAATTGCGGAGTCGTTGTTTGAAACTTGGTCACTACGGCGCCCTAATCAATATTGCGTTATGGTGTCTGGCTGGGATCGCCTACCCAATGGCATTGCATTTCAGCACGGGCACGTTGTCGGCCCCGGACTATACACATTTTTTTGGGTCGTTGCTGCTTTGCGGCATGATAACTTCTGTCTATCCGTTTTTTTTGATTACCGCCTTCTGCATCAAAGCCGCTTATCCGCGGTTTCTGCCCGGCGTATCTAAAACCGAACATGAACGGAGATTGATCGCCAAGATAGAAAAAAGAACCTATGCTTATATTTGTCTGGCGGCACTGGTTCCGCTACTTGCTGTTTTGGCTCTGGTCCTGATCGATTCCAAGGCACGGGTAACATTGCTGATTCTTAGCGCGGCCAGTCTTTGTGGATTGGGATTAATATTCGCGTTATTTCGCTTCATCCAAATTGATATTAAGACTCTAAGAAATATTTTGGAGTCCTTTGATGCTGCAGGTACAGCCAAATTCTAAATCAAAATCAGCCTCTAAAAAGGGTGAAACTCGTTTGATATACGATTAGTCTTTTTAAGACTAATTGTAATCCCCCTTTTTTAGCCGTTTTCAATTGCGAATTATGGCTTCCAACAATAAAAAACGGGGATCCGAAGACCCCCGTTTTGGGATACAGCTTTAGGCAATCAATTAAGATACGTTGCTTTGGTACATAGACTGCCACTGAACCGGTGCGAATACGCCGTCGCCGACTAAGTTGCCGCCGCCGATGGAAGCAGCTTGTGCGCCCGTGTTTTTCTGATCGTTAGCCACGTTGTGGATGACCGGGCTACCGATGAAAGCAGCAAGATCCAATCCGAAGCCGCCGGCCATAGCCAGTGCAGCGTTTCCGCCAGAGACCTCTGTCATTTCCTTGCGGTCCATTTCTTTAGCTACGCTCAAATCTTTGATTGATAATGTCATGATAGTTTCTCCAAATAATTGTTAAATTAAAATTAATAACTCAAATTAAGCTTTGTTGCTTTGATACAAACCTTGAAGTTGAACTGGTGCGAATACGCCGTCGCCGACTAGGTTGCCGCCGCCGATACCAGCGCTTTGTGAGCCAATGTTGTATTGGTCGTTAGCCACGTTGTGGATCACTGGGCTGCCGATGAAAGCCGCAAGACCGAATCCAAGACCACCCGCCATGGCCAGTGCAGCGTTTCCACCAGCCACTTCTGTCATTTCCTTGCGGTCCATTTCTTTAGCTACGCTCAAATCTTTGATTGATAATGTCATGATAGTTTCTCCAAATAATTGTTAAATTAAAATTAATAACTCAAATTAAGCGTTGTTGCTTTGGTTCATCCACTGGATTTGAACCGGTGCGTAGACGCCGTCTTCGATATAGTTACCGCCGCCGATGAAAGACGACTGCGCGCCAATGTTGTACTGGTCGTTTGCAATATTCGTGATAAACGGGCTAGCGATGGCTAGCAAAGCCGAAAAGTCGGTGCCGCCGGATACTTCAGACATTTCCTTACGGTCCAATGCTTTTTCGCTGCTCAAATCAGTAATCGATAAAGTTGTCATGGTCATTTCTCCAATTAATCGTTAAATAAATAAGTCAGTGAATAAAATTAAGCGTTGTTGCTTTGATACAAACCTTGAAATTGAACCGGTGCGAATACGCCGTCGCCGATCATGTTGCCGCCACCGATGCCCGCGCTTTGTGAACCGATGTTGTATTGGTCGTTAGCGACGTTGTGAGTGACAGGGCTGGCGAAGAAAAGACCCAGACCCAAGCTATCAGCCATTGCGATCGCAGCGTTACCGCCGGATACTTCAGACATCGCTTTGTGGTCTAATTCTTTTTCAGTGGTCAAATCTTTAATCGTTACAGTAGTCATGGTTGGCTCTCCTAATAGAATCGTTTAGTTGTAATGAATCGTTGTTAAAACACATTCAAGCGTTAATAGCTTGACAGGGATATAGCAGGAGCTGTGCCAAGTTGACGGATTAAGCAGAAATAATATTGCAAGTTATTGAATATATTTAGCAATAATTTTATAAGGAACAAAGCCATCCGATTGAAAAAGCGACGGAGTCATTTAATTTGTTGGTCGTAAAATACAATAAAGAACTATTTATGTTTTTTATAAACAAACTATTCATGACTATAGCGATTCAATCTTGAGTGGGGTTCCACGGACGCGCGACTTTAACCGGAGGGCAAAAGGTCATCGAGATCAATCAAAGGACGGGTCTCAAAAATAGCTTTGAGAAAATGTTACTTAAAACAATCGGTAGCACAAGCTTGGTGGGTAGACGGTCAATTCCGATTTTTAATATTGATAGGCCTATTTCTTTCAGCGCGATTGATGCTGTACAACGCTCAACTATGCCTAATTTATTATTTCAGCAAGCCCGCTGACTTTATTGATAGCCTTGGATAGGAGGGTTTTGCTGGTCGGCGATCGTTACCAGGAAAGCGATATAGTTTTTGTGCGATTAGCTCTCTTCCTGTCAATTGACTCCGAAAGCCAAATCTTAGAAGCTGTCTGGTTGAAATGGGATGATGCTCGAAACTTCGACGAATCGCGCGTCACATCTTTGTTTTAAACAAAAATAATCAATCAGGCCAGAAATGGTAAGATATTCAACCGATTTTCGCTATCCGGGTTCACTTACTCTGATGCAGCCAGTGGAGATCGGGACGCGCATTTTGTTTAAAATAACGATTCCGAAGCGGTGACTTTTGGCAACCGTAGTAGTCGCTCGATGCGATGGGCTTTTTGAATAAGCGGGATGCTGCTTAAAAGTAACGCAGCGGTTTCCTTGTAAAAAGGGGTCCGTCAAATAGACCTCAAATTGATTATTCGGATTGTTGGCTTATTACCTAAAGTCACATTCGGGGCAAATGAAAATATCGAGTCATCCAGTTGGCTCGAGGTTTAGTGAAATTAAGAATTTAAAAAATAATATGCAGGTCAAACTTATTCCGTCACCTGATTCGGAACTACCGGAAATTGTTATCGAAGACAATATGTTTTCGATAGGCCGGAACCATAAACCATTCTTAAGTTATCCGAAAGATATTGTTGCGCAATTGTCGCGTAACCACGCTCGAATTTTTATCGAGAGGGGATCGGTTTTCATAGTTGATACGAATAGCAGCAACGGCACGGTAGTTAATGGAACAAAATTAGAACAGGACCCGGTTTCACTAAACCAGAACGATTCGATTGATCTGGGTAACAATCTAGCTTTTAAAGTCGCAATTGTAGATCATTCGGACGATCAAACGGTGCTTGCCCCGAACACCGGAAAGTTTACGTTGACCCTAACCCCGCTTGATAACCAATTGACAGCAGTCGTCATCAAACATTTTCCTTTTTTGATCAGCAAGATTAATCCGCTATTTTCGCAATTCAAAGATCTGCTCGCCGACGATATTGCTTACATTTCTCGCAAGCACGCTTATTTTTTTATCAAAGACAATCAACTGTATATCGAAGACCTAGCCAGCACCAACGGCACTTTCGTTAACGACGTTCGATTGGGTGAAAATGCAATTGCGATAAATGATGGCGATAACATCGGCTTTGGCGGCAAACGGTTCGTTTATTCGACCAAGCTCGACAGTGTCCAGCAACAAACGGAAATAGTCGGTAATAATAAAGCCGCTGAAACCGCGATACAGAATTCGGACAACCTTTCCAAAACAACCTTTGTTACATCGGCCGACTCATTCATCGATATATTTTGTGCACAGGAAGAAGAGTCGTTGGTCGACGCCGAACAACTATCGGCAGCCGAAGCGGGAGACGCCGACGCTAAAAAGACTTTTTTTGATCGTGTATTTCGCAAAGAACGGTTGTTTCTTCGTCAGATTAAAGAGGCACTTGCGGATGACCGGAAAATCAACCGCAAGGTCCCGATCGGCATAGCGATTACTGTCATCTTAATTGCCGCAACCTATTTCTATTGGAATAGTTCGCTGGAGCAAAAAATTTACCAACTCGTCGACCAGAAAAAGTACGCGCAAGCGGTTGTGTCGGCAAACGATTTTCTAAAAAACAATCCGGATCACGAGGAGATACGCGGATTAGCGAGCGATGCGCTACTTAAATCCAGTGTCCCGTATTGGGCTACCGCAATCGAACAACAAGATTTTTCGACGGCTGATCAACTTTTATCACAAATGCGGCAAAATAGTTCGGCGAACCAGGATTTCCAGCCATACAACGAGATGCTGGACTGGGTCGGAAATCTCGAGGAATATATCCACAATCGGGGTGGACAAGATGCACCACTGACCATTTACCAGGACGAGCCGAAGATCAACGAGATTCTCGATTGGTGGCATGTAGATAAGGACGGTCATCGTCGTACACTGCATTTTATCGATTCCACCGTGCCGGAATTCAATCCACTTTACCGCAAACTGTCAAATCACCTGACCGGCCTGATGGATCAGAAGTCCACCTATATTCCCGAAATACAAAAGTTAAAATCATCGATTCAAGAAAAACTCGACGGTGGGCGTGTAGCTGAATTGGGATTGGTATTTGATCGATTCCAAAACCGATATCCTAACATCAACGGGATCGATCAGCTTCGCAAAGATTGGAGATTGCTATCGCGCTTCGATGATCTGGTTAAAAGCAAGGAAGTCGGAGGGATTATAGCTTTTCTTCAAACCGAACAAATTCAGACCGCACCTTTCCAACAATATCTCGAAAAACAGTGGACTAATCTGCCCGAATCAAATGAATTGGTTACGCGTTATACATCCGCATCAAGACAATGGCGAAACGGCGACACAGAAAAAGCTATCGCGTTATTGAGTCAATCAGCGGGTCAAGCGGGGGATGAATTCTTGACCCCGGAATTGCAGCGGAAACAAAATATAATATCAAAATTTAACGCGTTGAACGCGTCTAAAGGATCGGACGCTTATCGCTCGAACCTAATGGAATTTTTTAAATTATTGGATGCCTCCGAAGACATCTATTTTGTGCAATTAGTAAGCGATGAAGTTGAAACCTATAAATCTGAAATCGCGAATGATGCGGATCTACAATTTAAGCTCGCGGAAAATTTTTGGGACGATTACTATTCGGCTGGCAGAATTGGTGCACAATTGCGCCTCGAAAGGCGAATATTGAAAGCGTTCAGGACGCAAGCGAATCGGCTTTCAAAAGCGTATCAACATGCCCAAAACGGTGTTAGTCTGTATGAATCGATCAAGCTTGACTTGTCACCGCAATGGCAGGATTTGTATACCAAGATCAATAAGGAATTTGATTATCAGTGGTACTCATTGGATGTTGTCCGTTCAGAACGGTCTACCGTGGAGGCCAAGCTTAAACTCTTTGTAAAACCAGAATAAAGTTGAACCACGAATACGGTTAACTTATGAATGATGAAGCACAAAAATTAAAACGGTTATCTGAGGCCCTAGAAGATCACAGCATCGAGGGCGTGGCGCTGTTGTCGGCAGAACCTTCAAAATTGATTCGCACATTTATTATATTGATGACGCTGCTGATTATCGTTGGCCTGATATGGTCGTTTATCGGCAGAGCCGATGTTATCGTAACGGCTCCGGGCACGGTAAGCCCGGATCAAGAGGTCAAGCGGTTTTACGCACCCATCTCCGGCGAGCTTGTTGAATTATTTGTCGGGGAGGGATCTTTGGTTACACACGACGGGGTTCTGGCGAAAATTAACGCTCGCGGTGCGGTGGAAGCCGCCACCAATGCGGATGCCGCGCAAATCAGGTTGGAAGAAGCGAAAAGAGACCTAGATCAATTTCCCGAAAACAAGATACTTTTGGAGGGCCAAGCGTCTGGCTTGGAAAAGGAAATTGAAATTCTAGAAAAAGAGCACGAAAAACGGCTCATGGAAGACTTGGACAAGGTCGCCGCCGACCAACAAGCCAAACTGGATGTTGCGCGCAGTAATCTGCAGCTGGCCAAGCGGCTTTATTCAAAAGCTGCCAAAGAGCTTAAATCATCAAAGCGATTGGCCGAGGCCGGTGCGATACCAAAAGCGACTGTGGACGAAAAATATGCCGCTCTGCACGCCGCTCAAGCCGAGGTGACCAAAGCCAAAGCGCGCTTTGACGAACTCGACACATTTTTGAGCGACAGCTACGCCAAAGCCAGAACCCGGTTGGAAGGCAGCGACATCGAGTTAAACCAAAAGAAAATCCAGCTTCGCGAGCTCAAGAACAAGATCATGCTGGAACAAAGCAAAGTTCAAAACGCATTTCGACGCGCGCAGATTCAAGCGGACGCTGCATCCAGGATCAATTTCAAGAACATCGATGAAAACAATTTTTTGGAGATTTTGGCTCCGGTTTCCGGCGTTATCACTGAGATTGCGTTTACCCAAGCCGGCGACAAAATCAGCGCGAACACCCCGCTGGGTGGGATCGCACCCAAAGATTCGCGCGTTGTTGTTAAAATCGAAATCAACGAATCCGATCGGGCATTCCTGAAACTGGGGCAACCCGTCAAGATCAAGTTTAATGCGTTTCCGTATCAGCGCTATGGTTTTATCGACGGAAAGCTCGAGCATATTTCACCATCGACACAGCTTTCGCAGAAAACCAAAACTTTGGTATATAAGGGACGCGTCGGTTTGGACCGAGATTATTTCTCAATCGACGGAGAAGAATTTCAACTGCGATATGGCATGGAGGCCGTGACCGAAATTATAGTGAGGAAACGCCGTATAGTCGATCTAGCATTAGATCCGTTCCGCCAGATTGCCGGGTAACCGCGAACTTCGAGCAATTAAGGAAAAGCGCATGGCCGATATCGTTAAAATTAACGACGAAGTATTTTCCACCGACGATCTGATCAAATATCTCAAATTAAACGGCCGTTATGAAAAGCTACTCGAAGACGTTGTCAAGGACAAACTCGCGGTTCACGCCGCCAAAAAGCAAGGTATATCGGTAAGCGTCGAAGACATTCAAGCACGGGCCGACGAATTCCGCCGGGTGATGGGTATGCATCGGGCGAAAGAGATGAACGATTTTCTCGATTCGAAAGGGATTTCATTAGAAGAACTTGAAACCTTTATCACCGAAACGGTCTATCGCGATAAAGTAATGGATGCGATCGCCAACGACCAAGCTGTCGAAGCATATTTTAAATTAAATTCACCCTCTTTTGCGACGGTTGATATCAGTCATATCGTGGTGGATTCAGACGGCAAAGCAAGAGAAATCATCGCAATTTTGGAGGATGAACCCGAAATATTTGAGACCTTGGCCCGCGAACATTCTTTGGCAGATGCGGAAAAAGGCGGTCATGTTGGAAAAATTAACAGAGGCGGCATGCAAGCCTCGGTAGAAGCTAAAGTTTTTAACGCGTCGCAAGGCGATATACTTGGACCGTTTGTCGTGGCCGATGGCTCGTTTTATGAAATCATCACGGTCAACGCAAGAAGAAATCCTCAACTGGATGCTGAAACGGTCAACCAAATCCGTCAGCTGATAAAAGATCAGTGGTTTTTAAAATTAGTACGCGAAAATCGCGTTGAAACACTGACATAGTATTTGATCAGCATAAACGAAATATTTTACCGGTCTGATCGTCGATTGAAATTCATCGATGCGTAGGTATTCTCGACATCATCCATCCCAGTATTGCCGCAATACATCGAGTAGCCTGGGGTAGATTAACAAACCGTATGTCTTCATCAAAACAATGACAAACGGCATTACAGAAAATAGAGGGGCGAAAACATTGAGTGAAGAAAATCTAGTTGACCTACTGACGAGCATCGAATTGCTCGCAGTATTTCAACGTGCTGATCTATCGCATTTGGCCAACCACGCAGATTCGAAATTTTTCGACTTCGGCGAAACAATCTGTAGTGAAGGCGAAGCCTGCAATGGCGTCTATATCGTAAAGTCGGGCGCGGTTCGGATTTTCACCGAAGAACAAGGCAAAGAAATCAGTGGTGGAATCCGCAAAACCGGGGAAGTATTCGGCGAACTTGCGGTACTCCGAGAATACCGATACGAGGCGTCATTACGCGCTTCAGCCAAGTCCGAATTGATATTCATCCCACATAGCGCGTTCGCAACTCTGCTGCAAAACAATCCAGATGCTAAATCTTTTGTAACCAGCTATGTCGCGGTCAGTTCGGCCGGCGGTTTTGTGACCCGTCTGTTTAATTTACGCGGAAAAGTCGACAACAAAGAAGTTGAGGAGTTAGTGCGGAGCGTTGGGGTTAAACGATTACTAGCGGGGGACACGGTTCTACAACAAGAGGGACGCGAAGATCGCCGATTGTACATCGTGCGTCAGGGCCAGGTTCAATTGACAGTCGAGGACGAAGGCGACGAATTTGTGTTGGCGACATTAACCAAAGGGGATTATTTCGGCGAAAAAGCCTGTTTGATGCGCCAACCGCAATTTGCGTCGGTTATCGCTAAAACGGATGTTGTGTTGCTGATCATTCCAGAGGCAACCGTTAAATTCCTTTTGGAACGTAATCCGAAATTGAAAGACGCGCTAGAAGAACGCATTCAATTTACCGATCGCGAGTTACAACGACAGAAAAAAATTGCCGAACGCCGTAAACGCCCGCTATTGATCGACCTAAAATCGAAACCGGAAAAAGGCGAACGCCTGATCAAGCGTTTTCCACTGGTACACCAAGCCGAGGAAATGGATTGCGGTGCAGCCTGTCTGGCAATGATTTGCAAAAATTACGAAATTAACACCACGCTCGGGAAATTGCGGGAATTAGCCAATGTAACCACGCAAGGCGCGACAATGGATAGCTTGGCACGAGTGGGCGAATCGCTTGGTTTTGTGACCCGCGGAATCCAATGCACCTATGAATCGTTGTTGGGATTTGAACTACCCTTTATCGCGCATTGGGAGGGATATCATTACGTGGTTGTGTATGGTGTTTCCAAAGAGCACGTTTGGGTTGCCGACCCGGGTCCGGGATTTAAAAAAATGACCGTAGATGTATTCGAAAGGGGTTGGACCGGCAACTGTTTGGTTTTTTCACCAGGTACCGATTTGGCGCAATTTTCGGTCGAAAAATCACCTTGGGTCCGATTCGTCAGCTACATCAAGCCGTACAAGAAAATTCTCAGCTACTTGTTCATGGCCACCTTCGTAATCCAGATTTTTGGTTTGGTCCCGCCCATTATTATCCAAAATATTCTGGACCGCGTTGTGGTTCATGCCAATGTTTCCCTGCTCAATTTATTGATAAGCGGGTTAGTTATTACCAGCCTATTTAATCAGCTGACCAGCGTGTTACGGGGATTTTTATCGGCTTATATGGTCCGGAATATGGATTTCTCAATGATGTCGGGATTCTTTAAACACGCGATGTCTCTACCGATTTCATTTTTTACGACGCGACGAACTGGGGATATTTTCGCCAGATTCCAGGAGAACCAGACCATTCGCGCATTCATGACTGAATCGACCATTTCCACGATATTGAATCTGTTAATGGTGTTTATCTATTTTACGATTCTGTTTATGTATAACGTCGAAATGACGTTGCTACTGATTGCATTTGTTATCCCTATTCTAATTTTGACCGTCGTGGTCACACCGACCATCAAAAAATACGCTCGAGAATCATTTGAAGCCGCAACCGATGCTGAGTCGGTGTTGATGGAAACCATCGGCGGTGTAGAAACCTTGAAGGGAATGGGCATTGAGAGATCGATGCGACTCAGATGGGAAAGAAAATATACCAAATCGTTGAACGTTCAGTACAAAGCACAACGGTTTGGCATATTCGTCGGTTTTGCCAGCCAGATTTTTAATTCGGCCATCACCATAGTGATCCTGTGGTACGGCGCGAATCAGGTATTGGCCCAGCAACTCACCATCGGTCAATTGGTTGCATTTAATTCGTTGATGGGCAGCGTGTTGTCGCCTTTGATGGGGCTCGTCGGTTTATGGAATCAAGTTCACCAAGCCGGCGTAGCGATGGAACGTTTGGGCGATGTTCTGGAAATAGAACCTGAACAAAGCCCCACCGATCTTTCATCGCGCGTGGCGTTACCGGATTTACACGGCTCGATTAAATTCGAAGATCTGTATTTTCGTTATGGCGACAGTGATTCGCCGTATATATTAGAAGACATCAATTTTGAAATTGAACCCGGTTCCATGGTCGCCATTGTTGGCCAAAGTGGTTCGGGGAAAACAACATTGGCCAAGCTACTGGTCGGTTTTTATCCACCGACCGAAGGCCGAATCATGGTGGATGGCTATGACATGAGCGTTGTCGATAAAGAATATTATCGGGCTCAAATCGGTTATGTGATGCAAAGCAACCTTTTGTTTACTGGAACGATATCCGAGAACATTGCAGCGGGCGAGGAAAACCCAGACCACCGTAAGGTTATGGAGGCGGCCAAAATGGCCGACGCGCATGGTTTTATTGCCAACATGCCATTGGGATACAACCAAATCGTCGGTGAACGGGGCATGGGACTTTCCGGAGGTCAAATTCAACGGGTGTGCATCGCCCGCGCGCTGTATCACGACCCAAGATTACTGATTTTTGATGAAGCCACCTCGTCACTGGATACAGAATCGGAAAGCAACATACTCAGTAATATGCAAAATATATTGGAAGGTCGTACCGCGGTGGTCATCGCACATCGACTGAGCACGATTATGCAAGCCGATAAGATATTGGTTTTGTATAAGGGTTCTATTATCGAACAAGGACGGCACGACGAATTGGTCGAACAAATGGGTATGTATTACCAGTTGGTTCAGAAACAAATATCCAATTGATATTATTGAATCTTATTGATTCAATCAGACATAGAAAAAAAGTTCGCCCCGAAGTTGGGGCGAACATATAATGAGGGGGTGGTTTAAGTCTCTGGTAAATATTTTGAATCGATTTAAACCGGCACTGCGTCTGCCAAACCAGGCAGCATTGAGTTCTGCGCATTGCCGAACTGTCCGACGGTTGCATTGTCAGAATCGGTTATCGTTACAGTCTGATCGATTTGGTTCAGCTGCAATGTATCGATAAAAGTTTGGTTTACATAATTGTTAACCGTGTGGATGATTGTCGACGCAGGAAATCCACCCGCACCGCTGCCGCTAGTCGCTGGCCAAAGTGAAAATAGTTGGCTTCGCGCGACGCCTCTGCCACCCGCACATTGTTTCATTGCTTGACGATCCAATGTTTTGTTCGTTGTAAGATCTTTAATCGCTAACATAGTCATTTTGATCCACCTTCTATAAAAAGATAATGGGTTTAAAAATTAAATTCACTATGACATAAGCACTAATAATGCCAAAAACGCAGGAGGCTGGGCTATGCCTATACGGCTGGCGCCACGTTAAATGCATCAGCTGTTTCCATAATATATTGAAAATTCGATGTTTTTGTATCCTTTAGCAAAACAACTCCCGACCCAAAAAATGTACTTTCCGGAGTGTTTTTTAGCCTGGATGGGGGAAATCAATCACGCAGAGGAACGATTCAAACGAACGCTTGCGAACAAACTGTTGTTAAAGGGCGAACATATCGAAGCCATAAGTTTATAAATGACTAACTAATCGGACATAATTGCACGGGACGGATCAAGAAAGATTCCCGCAGCCGCTGATGTCGATGATCGCCAGCATTTGTCCGGGTTGATATTCGGATGATCGATACTACCGTGTAAACAACCGCTCAATAAGCGTTTTTATCTTAGTAGCGTAATATCCGGGGGTAATTTTTCGGAAGCGCTATCCCGGCGAAGCACAGTTTTCTCATCGGAAGCAAAGTCAATTACGATTGCGGTCACGTTATCTTGGCATTGGCGCTGTAGAGCAAGATCGACCAAACTATTACACGCTGTTTTGCTATCACTCTGCGCCAAAATGCTTCCGATTTCATCTTCGTTTAGCTCTTTATACAACCCATCGCTGCACAATAGATAAACATCGCAAGCCTGCATCGTGGTATATTCGCTGTCCAACTGGATGTCCTCGGCCGCACCGACCGCGCGCAGGATCATATTTGCAGCCGGATGATTTTCCGCATCTTCAGGAAGCAACATACCCATGTCGATGATTTCCTGCACATGGCTATGATCTTGTGTCAGTCGACTCAATACTCCGTCTCGATAGCGATACAAACGGCTGTCGCCAGCCCATATGAACGCACAAGAATTCTCATGGGCGACCATAACAACTACAGTGCTGCCGATGGTTTGATTGGTTCCGCGTTGTAAAGCGGCCTGATACAGTTCGGTGTTGACTTTTTTTAAACGTTCGACAATTTCATCTACCGTTTTGGATAAAACAGTAAATGTTTTACTGTGGGCTAGCGATTGCACAATCGATCGACTCGCCAAATCGCCGGATTGATGTCCGCCCATGCCGTCCGCAACGACCCAAATACCCTTGTCTTTGGTATCCAAATACGCGTCTTCGTTGACTCGGCGTACATTTCCGGTTTCACATCGACAAAATGATGACCATTCAAACGCCATGTAATTCTCCGATTCTGCCAAAGCGGACCCAGTCCACTTTAACTATAGATTTAATACGACCCATTTTCGCAATTTTCATAAAGTCGATCCCGTCAATTAGCCCCTCGAAAAACGACAGCATGGCCTAGTCAGATTCAATCGCCTGAACAGATAATTCTATACACTAGTTATCAATTAAGCGGAGTTTTTAGTTATATGACTGAAGCTATTTCTTACAAATGTTAAATCAACTCTAGTTGGTGTGCGCCTGAATCCAATTGTTCGGACAACCAACGCCGAAACAATTTTTGCTTTATATCGGCAACGGTTTTGTCATCCAAATCGGCCGAATAAATTGCCATTACCTTAAAAATTTCGATACGGTTATTGGCTTCGATTTTAAATGGCCCAAGGATACTGCCGGATGTCGCGTTGAACACCTTTGCCTCAACATCGGCCGGTAGAACACCGCGCGGGATTTTACCCAAATACCCCCCTTGTTTTCGGGTATCTTGTGCTTCAGAATGTTGCAAGGCCAAGTCCGCAAAATCCTCCGGATTTTCCTCGAGAAGGGCAAAAATCTCTTGGGCTTTGACCAGCGAATCGATCGCAATATGGCTTAATCCGACGCGTTCAAATGTCAGATTATGATTGTTGTAAAATTGATTGATCGCAGATTCGCTATAAATCGTCAAAAGCATTTTTTCCCGATACAAGACATCGGCAATATACGCTTCCAAATCGGTCGATTTCATTTCGATATTGTCAAGAAATTCGATCGTTTCCTGCGCGCGATGCAGATTCATACCTCGACGAAATTCATCCACACGATCTTGAATTTCATCCGGGGTCACGGAAATATCTGATTTTTTCGCGGCGTGAACAAGCAGCTTGTCGATCAATACCTTTTCTAAAAGAGGATCTAATTGCCGGCTCAGCTTGAGCAACTTTACAAACACTTCTGCAGATATTACTTCATCATCAATACGCGCAACAATCACGCAATCCTCCCGCTTGGCCAATAATCTAAATGCGGTTATTCTACATTAAGTTGTTTATGTCATCACCGTTTGCTGGGCCAATACGCAACTCAAATAATGGGGCTCAATGCGCCAATCTAGCAGAAATACGACGTTTATCGGCAATGCCAGGTGTTGCATTGGAAGAAACATCTTTGCAGTGAATTTATTTATTGTGTTTTAAATTTTAAAACGTTTTACTAGATGCCAGGCTTTCGCGAGAAATCGACTACGCATAACTTATTGTAAATATTACCATTAATATTTCGTGTGGAAATGGCTTGATATTTGCTTTCTTATATATACTTTCAAATATATAGACAGGAATAAAAATGAGCATTGAAATAAAAGATTTGAAAAAGAACGAAGAATTGGACCGCGAAGCTGCTATGCGGTTTTATCGTGGCGGCAAAAAACGAATCCAAGACGGCATGGATCAAACCTCGGCCACGGATAAAGTTAAGTCCAGATTGCTGAAATCCTGTGATTCCGAATCTGCAGAACTTGAATAATTCGCGAATATCGGGAATTGAACCCTCCAAATTTAGAATAACTCGGCAAGCACCCCACGGACGGGCGTTCTGACAAATTATGTCGGTGATCAACCGTCACGGCGAGGATATCGGTGCGCTTTGTTCGGTGTAGCATTCATTGGACTGCTACGATTGTTGCTGAGACGTTTAACGGTCGCCGCAAACAACCACCGCAGTTTTGTGCCCAACTATCGACTTGGTATTCGGTGTTAACAGTATTCGGTGTAGTAGCTCTAACCTTATCCGACAAACTGTGCAAGTTTCCCTTGGAATTGAGCGTCCGCTTTTACCCCTGAGACACCCGATCCAACGATATATCTAAAGTGGCGGCACCCTACCCCAACCGGTCAGTAGAAATTAACATACTCAAATACGATAAAAAGTCGGCAAATTGCGATTCCCCTAAAAACCTGCAAAAATATTTGTTTAAACTTTGGAATAAGTGGACTCAATACCTACCTCTATTTGTGTGATGAATAAAATTTAATTGACATGAACATGTTTTATAGTTTTCATGATTTACCATTCAGTAAAAAATAGGGAAAAAACCAATGCGGCACCAAGAATTCGATACCAAACAAGTTCTGGGAAAAGCAATGCATGTCTTTTGGCAAAAAGGTTACAAAGGCGCATCGATGCAGGAATTACTCGGTGAAATGGGAATTGGTAAAGGAAGCTTTTACGCCACTTTTGGTAGCAAGCGGGACCTGTTCGTTGAAGCGCTGAAGCATTTCGGCGAAACCAAAGCCATGCTACGCGAAACAAAGCATCTTTTGGCCAACGAACCGGCCAAAGTCGCTATTGCCCAGATTTTACATCGTGTTATTGATCGTTCGGTAAATACAAAACGCGCTTGCCTTTTCGGTAAGACCGCATTTGAATTTTGGGGTAGTGATCCGGATGTGGCGGAAGAGGTATCAGGTGGATTAAAACGAGTAGAAGAAGGGTTTTATTCGGCTTTGCTGCGCGGGCAAGAACTCGGTGAAATTCCGAAAGATCGCGACGCTAAAGCATTGGCGAAATATTTAACCAGCATATTCTACGGTCTTCAGGTTATGGCCAGTGCTAACCCCGATAGGAAAAATCTTGAAACCGTTGCGTCGACGGCATTGACAGTATTGGACAACTAACCCGCGAAGCCCGGAGGCGAAAAATTTGTGTTGATTTTATTGTATCTTGAGGCATAGAATATATTAAATGTACCGAGCAGTACAAAAAGCGCTTGGAAAATGTTAAAAACCTTAATCTATTATTCAACTATTTATCCAAGGTTGTGGCTCAATCGTGAGAATGATGCCCATTTTTTAGCCTCACACGATTTCAACGAAGTATGTCAGAGTATTAAACCCGGTGACGTGATATTGGTCGAAGGTCGTAGTTGGTATAGTCGCCTCATCCGGTTTTTTACTCGCAGCCGGTGGGTCCATTGTGCGCTTTTCATCGGCTCATTCAACAATATCGCTACCCAAAGTAACCGCGTTTCCGACACTTTGGATCGCTCCACACTGCCATTGATTGAGGCAAAAAGGGGTGAAGGCGTTGTCATAAAACGGGCTGCAAAATACGCTCACCCCAACATCCAAAAAACCCTTTTCGGCTTACTTTATCTGAATTCTGGTTTTTCGGAATCTAATTGAACGAGAAAGGAGATTACTATGGTTGCACAAACAAAACCCTTTGTGATGAACAAAGAAATCGCGGCGGTTTCCAGAGCGTATGATTATTTGGTATTGGTCCTTGCTGGATTTCTTTATATAGGTTCGATTCATCTGCATTTTATGCTGACGGTCGGCGACTGGGATTTCTGGCTTGACTGGAAAGACCGGCAATGGTGGCCGTTGGTTACGCCGGTCTTGCTGATCGCGTGGCCGGCGGCGATACAATCTGTGTTATGGACCCATTTTCGATTACCGATGGGAGCGACGCTGGCCATCGTTGGACTTATGGTGGGAATGTGGATTACCCGGGTGACAGCCTATCAGATCTGGACCTATTACCCGGTCAATTTCGTACTTCCTGCGACGATGATTCCCAGCGCCTTAGTATTGGATGTCATATTGATGCTGAGCCGTAGTTTTTTGATTACTGCAATCGGTGGTGGCGCGGCATTCGCACTGTTGTTTTATCCAACCAACTGGCCAATATTTGCACCATTTCACGTCCCCATCGAATGGCAGGGCACAATGCGTACCGTAGCGGATCATTTCGGATTCGAATATCTACGCGCTGGAATGCCGGAATATTTGCGCATTGTTGAACGCGGAACGTTGCGGACCTACGGTCAGATGGCAACGCCATTATCGGCCTTTTTCTCCATGCTTTTGTGCATCATTGTCTATGCATTCAGCTGGTATATCGGAAAATTATTTTCGACGATTCATTATCTAAAAAAGGTCTAATCCAGTCAAAAGTAAATAAGAGGTTATCATCATGAATAGGCTAAAGCTTATCATTCTAAGTATTACTATGGTGTCGGGATTAATACTCCCGATTTCATCAGGTTGGGCACATGGAGAACGATCGCTCGAACCGTTTGTGCGAATGCGAACAATCCAATGGTATGACGTTGCGTTTTCGAAATCAGAATTATCGGTGAATGACGAACTGGTTATCACTGGAAAATTTCATGTTGCCGATGACTGGCCCAATAACATTCCCGAACCAGAACGGGTCTACCTTAGTTTGATTTCACCGGGTCCGGTCTTTGTCCGAAAAGAACGCTATATCAATGGTGAACCGCATCTAAATTCCTTTCCACTGGAAATCGGACGGAATTATGAATTTAAGATGGTCTTGAAAGCAAGAATCCCAGGCCGCTATCACGCTCACCCATCATTCAACGTCAAAGACACGGGAAATATAGCCGGTCCCGGGCAATGGGTTGAAATTACCGGTAATGCCGATAGTTTTACTAATAACATAACGACACTACAAGGCAATACGATCGACCTTGAAACCTACGGCACGGCAAACGGCGTCCGCTGGCATATGTTTTGGATGGCGCTGGGCGTGGCATGGTTAGTTTGGTGGCTACGGCGCCCACTATTTATTCCCCGGTATAACATGCTTCTGGCAGGTCAAGAAGAGGAATTGGTGACGAAAACAGACGTTAGCCTCGCTAAAGGTTTGTTGGTGGGCGTCCCGATCATCGTAATCCTGGGTTACTTCAGTGCCGTGGGTCAATATGAAGAAACCATTCCTTTGCAGACAGCCATTGATCTCATCTCACCGTTGCCGACGGCAATTGAAAACGTTAATACTAAGGTCACGCGTGCAGAATACGATGTTTCCGATCGCGCGATGACGTTAACGGTCAATGTCACTAACAACGGAGACTCACCGATACGGCTCGGTGAATTGTCAACTGGGTCCGTTCGTTTTATCGATCCTGAAGTGGTTCAAGACACTGGGAATTATCCGGAGGAATATATGGCAAAAAACGGATTAGAAGTAACACCGCCAGGTGCAATTGGTCCGGGCGAATCCACAACGCTAAAAGTCGTGGCACAGGACGCTGCGTGGGAGATCGAGCATTTGTCCAGCGTTGTTCGAGATACTGACAGCCGATTCGGAGGACTATTATTTTTCTACGATGAAGATGGCAACCGATTTCTATCCAGTGTGTCGTCACCGATCATTCCGCAGTTTTAATCATTATTCTCAACAAATCAATCGATAAGAGGAAACAACCATGGCAACTGAAATTAGCAAAGTACTTCAATTGCAAACAGAAACGAAATATGACTTAAAATGGTATTTGAAGGACATCCCCAAATACTTAGCCGCGTTTCTGGCGATTTTGGTCATGTATATTTCGCTGACAATCTACCAGTATACTTTTGGAGCCGCGACCGGATTGGATTCAACCGACCCGCTGTTCGAAGAATACTGGATGAACCTGTTTTATCTCGAGGTCAGCCTACAGCTTGTGCTTGTCGCTGCGCTAGGCTATTACTTCTGGACACACCGGGAACGGAATTTTGATGCACTGTCTCCCCAAGAAGAACTCAGGCGCTATCTGAATCTCACCATGTGGATCAGCATTTATACATTTGCGGTTTATTGGGCGGGCAGTTACTTCGCGGAACAGGACAACGCGTGGCACCAAGCCGCAATTAGGGATAACGTATTTACCGCAAACCATGTCATCGAGTTTTACCTTTGTTTTCCGTTTTACACGATCATGGGAATTTCTTCATGGCTTTACGCACGAACCCAGTTACCACTTTTTGCGAAGCGAGTTTCGTTGCCGCTGACATTAGCTGTTGCTGGACCATTCATGATTTTTATGGCGGTTGGTTTTAACGAATGGGGGCACACTTTCTGGTTCAGAGAGGAGTTTTTTGGCGCGCCGATGCACTACTCGTTCGTAATCGGCGTTTGGTTTGCGTTAGCAGTGGGTGGGATATTATTACAACAGGTGATCCGGATGAGCGAACTTGTGACGCTAATCAGCCAGAATTCTGAACCTCAAGGCTAGAATATCGCTTCTAGATAGTATCTATCACTATCTTCGCCAACTTCTCCCTCAACACCGCGAATGCTCAGGGCGGGGGAGGAGTTGTCGGAGCAAACCAACACGGCATTTTGTTGATTTAGTAGAGAGGTCATTATCATGCTCGCCATAGTCGCTATTTTAATCGCCATCTGGTTTTATAAATCGGCCATCAAAGCCCAAAATCATAATATTTGGGCTTGGGTTGCTACAGGGGTTGTATCTTACTATGTCGCTGGCGCCCTATGGGTTTATGCGTTCCTTCCTTTAATTATGGGCCGACAAATGCAATCACCTTCGCTATCTACAGGTATAGCAATCGAAATCTCTGGAATACTTGCCGGATTATTGGTGGTTACATTGATACGCATTAAATTTCTTCGCAGAAATTCAGGTGGAAAGTCGAAAATAGATGGCGTGGGACATTGCTAACGGAGCAGACTCGTTAGATGGTTTAAATTGTCGAAAACTTTGTCGGACAACGGCATCGTATAGGCTCAAGTAAACTACAATTATATAGATCGTTTTCTTGGCGAGAACGGTTTCTAATCCATTCAAATTTCTAACAATGTTCCCCAGAGAAGTCGTAGATCTTCGCATACAAGAGGTTCCCTGCGAAATTTCAACCAAGTTGAGTTTCCACATTTATACGCGTGAACAACTAGAAAAACTTATCAACGATCTTCCTGCGGGTTTAACTCCAAAGCAAAAGGGGGATGTCATTCCATTTGTTAGAGTTCAACTTGAAATAGGAAATATACCTGTTGTCCTGAAAATCAAACAATGCATCCATCCTCAGTGCAAAAGACTTTTTCTTTCCGCGGGACCGATTCATCGAAAATGTCACCACGATCATAATCATCCGATTGATAAGCTCTATTAGATATAATTTTAGGGTAACTGGGGCTTGAGACTGTCGACCCGTTTGCGTTTTCTAGCTCTAACATCCATAGGTCTCTTGTATGAGAACCTATGGTTTCGTTTGAAGAGATCTAGGTCCTCAGAATGATAATGAAAATAAAGTTTTGATAAATTGATAGCATAATTCCGGTTATAACGTAACGTTCGAGGTGCACATATGATAGGTGAACGCAGAGGTCTTATTTTATATCTACTTTCTATAGAGCCTAGTCTTCTTCAGATATTGCTTGCTGGCATATTAGGCGGAGTTGCTATGGCGATTTATGCTTTGAAAAACGGACGATATCAGAATAATAAACATTTCGAAAAAATCCTAGTTGAATCAATCGGTAGTCTTATAATCTCAGGGGTGATGATGAGTATATTTTTTAGCCCGTTTAAAACGAGCTCACTAATTATCGCGTTTGCTGTTGGATTGGTTTGGGGAGTAATTGCACAAGCGATTCGCGCTTCAATTACACGCCACGTTGTCGAAATTCTGAAGGACGGGATTTGGTCAAAGATAATACATTCAAATTTAAGAAAGTTACACTCGATTGGATTTACAAATTTATCGGATGAACAAATTCGGGAATATGAAGCCGGTATGATGAATGAGGCCTAGGTTATAAACATGCTGCACGAGAATGCCGCGTCCAAATGGCAAGCAGGCTCCTACGGGTTACGGTTTTTTATAGCTATTGGAAAAAATTTTCGTTTCTCAGCGTTTCGATGAACGTTGTTTCCCGGTGTGCTATGTGGTCTAGGGCATTAAACTTTGGTTGTGAAAAGCTAACGCCGCAAATGATATTTTTGGGCACAGTGGAAATGATGAGCGGTGACCTCGGACTACTCTAAATACCTCATTGTCAAAGGCCTGGCCAAGAAAGTCAATCCCGTTAAAATCCAAAATTATTGGGGTCGATGTAACATAATTACCACTACCGAGAAAGGCTGCTCATGGCACACTGGAGCCAGTCATAACAAGGTTTTATTTGTAATCTGATTGACTGCTTCCCTTGGTAATGTCACGAATACATATTAGGACTTTTTTCTAAACGCTTTGGCGCTCAAACCTTATTCGATAGACTGTGCAAGATTCCCTTGGAATTGAGCGTCCGCTTTTACCCCTGAGACTGCCGATCCATCGATATATCTAAACTGGCGGCACCCGAGCCTAAGCCGCCATTTGGCACGATCGATTGAAATTCACTCCGAAATTGTAGCTTAACGGTGCCAGTAATTACGCGATACTTCTGAAGGATCTGCAGTGCTGTGGTTCTCTCGAGTTCGAATTCTTCCCACACTATATCGCGGAGTGGTTGCGCATATACAATTCTTTCCGGCGCGGTTATGATCATGGGCAATGAAAGTACGACGACTGCCGTTATGTGCTGGACCGGATCCCAATCCCCGCGCGCCAGATTTGACTGTGCCGCCGGGAGCGTGTGATTGTCACGCTCACATTCTAGGTCCGTTGGCGCACTATTCGCTTGATTCTAATCGCAACTATGACCCGCCCGAGGCTTTGTTAGGCACTTATCAATGCATTCTCGCGACTCTTGGCCTAACGCGGGCGATAATTGTTCAACCAAGCGTCTACGGAACCGACAATCGTGCCCTGCTGGCTGCAATCGAAGCAAGTGAAGGTGCATTTTGCGGCCTCGAAAGTGGATGATCGCACACTGAACCAATTGAACGATGCTGGCGTACGGGGTGTACGCATCAATCCGCTGTTCAAAACTGGTGCCGGTCTGGCTGATTGCCCGCGTCTAGCTGATCGGATAGAAGAAATGAATAGGCATCTAGAGATCTTTTTGGACGTCAGTACATTGGATACTGAAATAATGGCCACGTTTGAGCGTTTGCCTGTACCCTTGGTTTGCGATCACATGGGATACATGCCAGTTGCTACAGGACTTCATAATCTGGGGTTCCGTTGGCTATTGGAACGTATGACCAGCGGTGAAGTGTGGGCCAAGCTATCAGGAGCCTATTATTTGGGTCGTGACCCGGGACCAGACTACAGCGATGTAGCGCCGATTGCCCAGACTCTAATCGACGCCAAACCGGCACGTTGCCTATGGGCTACAAACTGGCCGCATCCGATGACCTCGAAACCAATGGCTAACGATGGTGATCTGCTGGATTTGCTTGCCCAATGGACTCCTGATTCTGCCTTGCAGCGCCGTATCTTAGTGGACAATCCCTCTACACTTTACGGTTTCCCAACAGAGTAAACAATGTTCCGAAATCATGAGTGTGGAATTTGACCCAATGACAAGACAGTATTCCTAATAATTGGGTTCGAAGTTTTATTTTATCAATGCTATAAATGGTCACTTCTGGCGCTTTCCGGCTGGTCAACCGAACAGTTTCGTAGCGTTCTCAACGTCTGCTACGGACTATGAGCCGTCATTCAGACCGTCAAATTGAAAGACAAATACCGAGCGGAAGCTATCAGTCCTGGACAATGAATTTAATGTTACTTCGACCCCATTTATTCTCCATTGGTGAAGGGTTTCGACGGAAAACCCATAGCCATGGATCTCTGTTAGTTCTTCATGGGCGAAGGTCGGCGTAAAGTCAGCATATTGGCTTTGCACTAAGTTCATAGCCTCCTCACGCACTCCGGCGGCAATGGCATTGTTGGGCCTTTGACCACGGTGGCCTGAGACTAACCCGGCCGCACCGTCCCGTCGGTAGCGCCGCACCAGACGTTTCACCTGTCGGATGCTCAATCCTAGCTGCCGACTCGCATCTACTTGGCGAATTTGCTTGCCAACCGTCGCCTGGATGACTTCCAGCCGACCCATTTCTTTCTGGCTCATCGGTATAGATTCCTTCGTCACGCCCACTCCTGAAATCAAAAAGGGACATTTTAGCTTTGGACAAAGGGGATATTACAGCTTTGGGCTAACAGCTAACACATCAGAATTGACAACTGACAGTTCCTTCGGTAGATTTCCATTTGACAATAAAGGCTGTTTATTCGACTTATTCACCGCCCCTGGCACCGTCGAGTAGTTTATTTATAAAAGGCTCTGTTCGCGTTCTCTGTTGGTTCTCCATATAATAGAATAAAAGCTACTTGGAGGATTCAAGGTGAGAAAGACTAAATTTCGAAGTTATCTAGATCAAGTAGAAGCATTGACGGTGAAGCAACGAATGTTGTTGATATAAAGACTTACAGAGCAAACCGCACAAGAAGAGGTGCTCACTCAAATAGAGGAATGTGTTGAGGAAGATTCGAAATGCCCGCATTGCCATAGCAACCATGTTCAACACTGGGGAACTACAAACTACAGGGTAATTTTGTTTTATTAACACCGGATTTAACTAAAGACTAGAAATGCCGAAAACAAAAATGATGGAAGCGCGCCTAAGGTTTCTCAATATCGGTGCGACTGATTTTACTGAACTCCAAAAAGCCAAAGCTATTATCGACCCCGTAATGGATGATATGCTGGATCGATTTTATGAACATATTCTGGCGCAACCCGAGTTGAAATCATTGTTTTCGAGCCAGGACTCCATCGATAGAGCCAGATCAAAACAAAAGCAACATTGGCAAAAATTATTGTTTGACGGTCAGTATGGTAATCAATATTACGAAAAAGCAGCTGAGATTGGTGGCACGCATTACCGCGTCGGACTGACCCCGGACTGGTACATCGGCGCATATTGTTTCATGTTGGAACAATTCATTGATTTGATAGCGCGTCGTTATGCAGATTCGGGTAAATCAAAAAGGACAATTATTGTCGCCGTTACCAAGATTGTTTTATTAGATATAGACATAGTGATTCAATGTTATCTGGACGCCAAGGACGCCTCTATGCGTCATATTCTTGGAAATGCCACCGACTTGAAAACCGATATTTGGTCGATAAGCGATGAATTGAACGATATCGCAAATGAAATCAGGGGAAAGGCCGATGCACAAGCGCAAGCTTCGGAGTCTTTGCGCATGACCAACAACTCCAACGAGATTTCCTCAACCGATGAGAACGACCACACGGAAGCTCTATTGCAACTAGCCGAGAAACTGCAGCTAAAAACGCAAACACTAGACGAGCGCCTGAAACGCATCCCACTAAATCAACGGCTTTATGTTAAAAACATCGAACCACGGCCCGGAATCATTACTCGCATAAAAGCCTTCTTGTTTGATAGGCCTTAGAAATCGGAATAACGAGGACCGCGGGAAATTACCGGCTTATATTCAACGCGCCGGATTTTTCGAAGATTACGAATCTGAAAATCGTACGACCAGCAGTCTGGTCAAATTTCTATACCCCAAAGGACAATACCAGCCTCATCAAATCTAGGTTCCTACACTCAAGCCTCCGGTTCGTGTTGGTATCGCTTATATACCAAATCGCTCAGGTGGCGTGATCGGAATCAGAGAATAATTAGGGTCGAAGTAACATAATTACCGGTACCACAGATGCCTATGGCACATTACCGCCAATTTATAGATGATTTTCATCGATGCCCGAGAGACTGCTCTTGTTAAGGGTTGTTAGATACCTGCCCATACAGGAGAGATGCTACGCTTGGCACGGTGCTGCCGGGCAGGTGTCTAACAAGTCTCAAGGTAGGAAACCGCGGATCCTTACTACGGTGTGTCTATGGGGATAGTAGCTAGGCGTCGGGTGGCATCGTGCGAAGATTCGATGATGAGGGATACGTCGAGTGATTGGCAGAGTGTTAAATTGAGCAAAATCGGACAGCTGTTCTGATCGATATATTAATAGGTTCTAAAACGATTTTTTGTGATGTTAATAAAACATCGAATAAGGAACGCTGTTTTGGAACACTTTATCGGTGGGGTTATCAAATCTTTTTGACGTTACCGGTTTTTCCGGGGGTCTGAAGTCCTGTGGTGCGAACACGTACGCTAAGTGAAGGAAAATTATTCCCCGTAAATTATCAATTCCGCATGACGTGGTTTAATGAAATATTACTATCAGAAACCCGCATGAATATTTTGACCATACGAGTTATGTGCGGCATTACCCAATCCCAATTTTCAATCTTGCCTACCCAAATTAGATGACATTGGTTTATTGGTAGTTTTATTTAATCCCGAAGGCATCCAATCAATATGTTGGTTATTACCCTTCTGTGTGGGTGAAAGTCGTTTGGTATAAAACGACTGGTATATAGATACAAGGATATCACACATCACCACACGAAACTCAATTTATTACTGAAATATCAATAGCATAAACCTTAAAGGCCGGGTTCAAGAGAGAATTTGGCCCATCGTTTGCTATATCGATAATATGACCAGTTTATCAAGCGATGCGACATTGAATTGAACGAGGACAGCATAAATATTTTTTCGAAGGATTGCATTTTTATCCCGAAGAATAAAAGCATGGAGCGTTGCTTAGAACTCAAAATTATCTGTTAACTGATTAAGGTTGAAATGATGAAGAACATTAAAGATATTGGCCGTTTGGGTTTGATTGTTGTTGTGATAGGTGCAGCGGTTGGTAGTTTGTACGTTGATTGGGTTGTTAAACGCAGGGTTTTGAGCAAATCTATCTGATCGCCCCTAAAAAAACCTGAAATTTTAGTTTAGAGTCAGTTATCAAATTAAAGCCGGCTTTAACTTCGCCGAATCTGAGGATGAAAGCATACCCAGATAAAGGCAACTACAAATTTAAATTATTATACAAAAGCCGCGAACTAAAATAGGGTAAGCGCATATAAATTTTCATAAAACTAGCAAGATGGGAGACTAATAAGAGAAACAACATTAGGAGTTTCTCATGACTCCCTACCTCATCGAACATTTCTCGTTGTTAGAATACCCCCGAATAGACCGCAATAATATCCATGGGTTAATTGATATCATTTTTTTGACGGTCTGCGCCGTGGCCAGTGGCGTCAATGAGTCGTGTCTTGACTTTTACTTCTAGACAGACAGAGTTCTTTCACGAATGACGGCTTCTGGCACACTGGATCCGGTCGCAACAAGGTGATATTACTGGCTTCCAATAAAAAGGTGCCATTCGAATGTGATCAAATCAGACACTGTCTATCAAATCTAGTTTTAGCTAATACATATTAGGACTTTTTTCTAAACGCTTTGGCGCTCAAACCGTATTTTTTCATCACCGTTTGAAGATACGAGCGATTCATATCGATGCTTCGCGCTAATTCGGCGACATTCCCGCCATTGTCTTGCAACGCTTTGATTAAATATTCCTTTTCCGCCTGATCGCTGGCTGTTTTTTTTGCGTCGGACAAAGATAGCTCTTGTATATCAAATTCGACCGTTTGATCGTTTATTTCCTCGACCGCCGCCGATCGCCCGAGTACCGCATCGGGTAAATGCTTGATATCCGCGATGCCGTCCGCCAAGCAAGTCAATCGATAAATCAAATTGCGCAGTTCTCGAATATTCCCCGGATAACGATAGTTTAACAACGTTTGCTGCAACACCGGCGACATTTGAATCGGCTGACCTCCGAGACTTTCGGACGCTTCATCGCTGTAGTATTGGAGCAATAACGGAATTTCATCCTGGCGTTCGCGCAACGACGGTAACGAAATGTGAATAATGCTCAATCGATAATAAAGGTCCTCTCTAAAGGTACCTTCTTTTACCATCTGCATTAAATCCCGGTTGGTCGCCGCCAGGATACGCGTATCAATCGATATGGTTTCGTCAGAGCCGACACGCTGGACTTCCTGCGATTGCAGCACCCTAAGCAACTTGACCTGTCCGATCAACGGTAACTCACCAATCTCATCCAGAAAGATGGTTCCATTGTTGGCGCTTTCAAATTTTCCTTTACGATCTTTGGTCGCACCGGTAAATGCCCCCCGCATGTGTCCAAACAACTCGGATTCAATGAGGTTCTCGGGAATAGCGCCGCAGTTGACCGATACAAACGCATTTTGTCGGCGATTTCCGTTGGTATGGAGAATTTTCGCCATCAACTCCTTACCGGTTCCGCTTTCACCGTCGATCAGCACAGGCAAATTGGTTGGCGCCGCCTTTTCAGCAATCTCCAACGCCTGTAACAACTTGGGACTTTCCCCAAAGACCCCTTCAAATTGAAATTTACGTTCTATCGTTGCCGGTTTTTGCGGGTCTTGAAACGCTGCTTGAGACGGTGATTCGGTGATTAAATCTCGACTTTTTCTGGACAACAATAAGATTTCGTCTTTCAATTCGTTGCATTGGTCCAACAAATCCTCAATATCGGGACGCTCCAAAAGCGTAGCCCACCGCAACCGATTTCGCAAAAGCTCAAGCCGTTCCAGTGCATCACCGTACGAAACGGACGATAAATTTTCGAATGTAAGGTCTCTCATCCGACTGATTCCGTTGATTTTAGTAATTGACGATAAAGACCGTCCTTTTCCAGTAGCTCGCTTCGGGTTCCACTTTCCGCGACCATGCCATTATAAATCATAAAAATCTGATTCGATTCCAAGTTCGGTGCTATCCGTTCGGAAAATGAAATTAACGTCATCTCCGGGTGAACAGCACGAATTTTATTCAGAATTTTGATCTCCATATTGATCAATAGCTCCGACAGCGCTTGATCGATAATCAGTATCGACGGCAACCGGTACAATGCTCTAGCCAGACCCAAACGCTGTCGTTGCTCTTTGTTGAATTGTTCGTCATCTTCGGCAATCGAATATTCGTACCCGCCCGGTAATTGACTGATAAAACCATCCAGGTCGACCAAACGACAGACATCTATCATACGCTTATGCATTGGAGCAGCGATGCCGAGCGCGATGTTATCCGCCAAAGTTCCGGTGATCAAGGCCGGTCGTTGTGACGCATAGCCTATTTGCCGTCTTAGGCTCCCTTTTTCAACCAAGTTAACCGGATACCCGTCAATCTTGATGTCACCTTCGATGACCGGATAAAAACCCATGAGCAGTTTTGACAGTGTCGATTTACCGCTATGTCGAGGCCCGACAAATTCAACCCATTCACCGGGCCTAACCGTTGCGTTCAATCCTTCAATTACGAAACTGTCATGTTGTTGATAGCGAAAAAACAAATTTTCAATGCGAATTTGGCCGTTAAGTTCCGGCAATACGACATGGGTGGCAACATTTTCAACGCGTTGCTCCGGTTGCAGTTGAGCAATAGATTGGAGGCGTTGAAATAGTGGTTTTGTTTGTTGCCACTGGTACCAACTTGTAACTAATTCGTACAGCCCGGTTAAACCGACAGCCCCAATCATGATGCAGCCAATCAATTGTCCTGTCGTAAAATCTTGCTGCAAATACAAGGATGTTGCATTCCATATAAAAAACGTAAACGCACCACCCAAAAGTAATTGAAGAACGAACTTTCGGCTCGCAATTTTCCGTTCTGTATTACGGTTCGATTCTGAATTTTTCAGTATCGAAGTCTCCCAACGAGAGCGCATCCAATACTCCGCGCCCTGCGCCTTGACGGTTTCAATTTCCTGAAAGGACTCACGCAACATTGTTTCGGCTAAATCTGCGTCATTAAACGGCGTTTTTTTAAAATTGGCGGGACGTTGACTGGATAATAACGCGATCGGGAATACGCTAACGATCAATATACCCGCCGAATAGGGATCATAAAAAAATAAAACGATCAAGCAAATAACAACAACGACCGCGTTAACCGCGATTTGGGCCCCCTGTTCGGTTACAAACCCTGCGACATCGTCGTAATCTCTGAAGCGGGCAAAAATGTCCGACAACCGGCGTTTATCAAAGAAGCTGATCGGCTGATACAAAAGATGTTGTATCAAATTGCCCTTGACCTTGACACCGGTTTGGAATTTTAACGATGTGACAAGATAGTTCCGTATTAAGTCGGCCAATTGTTTAAAAGCGTATATCGCAAACCAACCCAACATCAGTAATTTTAACCAAGCTTGCTCCGGTAAAAATGCGATGTATTCGTATATTTGTTGCAATAGCAGCGGGAGCGCGACGGTCAACGACGCCAACGTTATCGCGACCAACGCATACGAACGCAGCGTCGGTCTAAATAATTTAACAAAGTAACTGAGGCTACTTTCCAATTGCGGAACCACTTTATTCTGCATTTTGTGGTTATCACGCTCGAGCAGCAGGCAAGTGCCCTGCCAACCTTTTTCGAATTCAGCCTTGGTCAATTGTTTGAATCCACTAGCCGGATCCGCAATCCAGATTTGATGTTTATCCACACCGTAGACAACAACATAGTGATAACCCTGCCAGTGGGCTACAAACGGTAGACCAAAATCCGTTAATTCCGCGAATGTCACACTAATCCCACGAGCGACAAATCCGAGCCGTTCACCGGCATCGGCAAGCGATTCAAGCGTTGCGCCTTGTCTGTCAACCGAGGTAAAATCTCGTAATTGTTCGAGCCTGATATGGACATCGAAATGGCGGCAAATCATCGCTAGGCAAGCGGCACCGCAATCCATTTCTTCTTCCTGTTCGATCAGCGGAAACCGACCCAGCACGTTTTTAGCGCCAAGCGTAGATTTTTCCGATCCAAAATGCCATCGGCCGGATAAATGCCCCTTTAGTTTTCTTTGCCGGTTGAGTTCTTGTTCAAAGACCTGAATTTGCTCGTTCAGACCGGCTCGTAGCGCCGGATTATATTCCAACATTGTTTGAACGGTTTGCTCCGGTATGACTAGCAGTATGGCCGTCGTTTCCGCAATCGCCGACGCGGGTTGGTTTTGCGAATTAAGCATGGCGTGTTCACCAAAAGTAGCACCCGGCTTAAGCACGCTAACGTCGTATTCGCGGTTTCCTTCTTGCCGTGTAATCCGCACGCTGCCTTGCCGAATCACATAGAGGCGCCGGTCGTCGCATGTATCTTGTTGCAGAATGGTCTGTCCTGATTCAACCCGCTTGATGCCGATATCCTCGATCAGTTTTTCAATATCGTGCGCATCGGTGGCTCCCTTTAAATCGAATAGTCGAGCAATCAACCCCCCGGTAGTCTTGATTGCGGTATAGCGGGTCATGAATTTTTCGGTTTTGGGGCTCCGTTCCCATAGGGAAAGCAGTATTGCGCGAGAAATAATTAATATTTCACAATCACTGCTCGCCCGAACTGTGAAATCAAACGGCGTATTGCGCAACGCGTTAATCTCCGCAAAACTATCGCTGGGTTTACAAAGCCCTATTGTGGTTTCATTATCTTGATTGTTGCCGATTAGTCGGACCGAACCCGACTTAACGATATAGATGCCTTCGCACGGATCACCAGGTTCAATTATTGTTTCGCCAAACGGATACGAATTGGAAATGCATTCATCGACCAACGAATTCAATTCCGATTCACTAAGCGCGGATAAAACATTTACCCGAGACAGCAAGGCGCTGGTGGATGGCGTAGGAATATCGTTCATATTAGCATTTGGCGTGATGCACGATTGCGCGGATTGCGACACCACCTATACGGTTTTGCCTTGTTGGCGCTCAGATGCATCTGTAAGGTGCTAAATAATAATTTGTCGCAATCCATTAATCAAAACACAGCGCTCTTATTGCGCCCATATCTATAGGTTTGGATCGAAATAAACAATAGCAACTATTGCAGCCAACAGTATTACAAGGCCAGATATAATCAACCCCTTATATGATACCGGGCTAAATTTTGTTTGTTTTGCTTGGTTTGATGCAGCAGGGTTATTCTCCTCGCAAATCATATCCAGATAGGAATCCGCTTCGGTCAAAAACAACGTGTTATTTTCTTTGTCTGGCAGCACAGCAGAATTTTTAATGTTTCTGTCGGTTATTCTGGTCACGTCCAATTCTTCCGGTACCGCTATATGAATTCGGAAACTGATCGCGCCGGCAAAACATATTTCGTCCTTATCCGAAAGCTGCGTTGCTTTTGCACTGATCGTGTCGTTGTTAACTTTCGTTCCGTTCAAACTATTTAGATCACAAATGTATACGCAGCGTTCTTTTACAAAAATTTTCGCGTGTTCACGAGATAGTTTTTCGAAAGCGGCTACGGAATTATTCCGAAATAGCCTTGCAACCCTACCGATCAGAAACGGCTCTGGGCCGATCAATATCTCCCCGGTTTGTGGATGCGAAATGGGCACCAATCGTACGTCTAATTTACTCATTGTTCTGATTATGTTGAATTCTAATCCATACAAATAATATAAAGGATTCACCGAACGATGCTCAATCGATATTTTTGATGAATCATAGCAACAGAACCTAAATCGACTCGTTCGATAGATTGCACACAAAAGAAAGCGCGGTTCTTATCATGATCCCCGCATTCTTTATTTTCATCCATGGGTAACACTGCACAGCAAGTCGGATGTGTTGTTGTTCTACTTGGTCACACTCATAATCACCGCATTTAGACGGCCAATTAGCACACTGCGCCAATCCTTGCTTGCCAATCGTGCGTCGCGTCCACCCAGATCAGCGTCGAATTAGATTTGTGTATAAGCTGATTCGAATTTGTCCGCAGCGTCATTTATCATCTGTCGCTCGCTGCGCTGAACCTCATCTGTATATAGTCATAGATTTTGCTCACGCGAAGATGGGTCGTCGATGGGCCGGTTCTTACGCAAAAACTTTCGTGATTGTGACTATCGCTAATATAAGCCGGAATTGTTGCCGGATCGACGTCAACCCGCAAAACTTGTTGACCCTGGATCTTTTCGATTTCAAAATGAACAAACCGCATATGCAACGTACTAATGCGCTGTTTAATTAGATGGGTTAGATGCAGCAGCATTTTGTCGCTGTTTTCGAATCGTTCCCACCCGATTCCCAAAACTTTTCCATCGTCGCGCACCCCAACCAATAGGGTGCCGCCTTTGCTATTCAAGAACGCAGCAATGGTTCGGATGATGGCTTGTTCGGTAAGCTGTTCCTGATTTTTTTTCCGAGAATGCCAGCGCATCGATGATTTGAATTCGACTAGTTCGCTCTCACCTTTTTCGATAAGCTCGGCGGTGGAAATCTGTTCTTGGGATCGTAAATAAGCAGTCACCATATGCGCCAGTTCACGGACGATTTTCAATGCGGTTTTTGAATTCAGGTGACTTTCTTCAAACAGCAATTTACCGTCGATACCAATTAAGATGGAATCCTCCAATGCGCGAATTGTACCGGTCCTTACATGTTCATTGATAATGCCAACTTCGCCAAAGACATCGCCGGGTTTGAAGGATTTATATTTTTTATCCCGTAGATTTAGAACAAACGAGCCGCTTTCAACCAGATAGAGTTGGCGGGCTTCTTGGTCAATCGAAAATACCGGTTGATGCTGGCTAAATTGTCGGCGTTGGCAAATTTTGAACAGTTCTTCGAATTCCGTTTCATCCAATTCTGCAAATGCGGGAACGCTTTGAAATAGCGTGATCGTATCGGGGTCTGCTGTAATCATGGACTATGCACCAACCATGAAATTTATTGTTGTATTCGCAACTTCAACAACCACAAGTGATCGCGAGCTGCGTGCCGAGTCAATATCCAATTATAAATGCTTGATTGGATCACTACCGTATTTGCGCAGTATACACATAAAACGCACTTGGAGAATAATGGTCAAATTTGCCGTTGTGTTAAATTTGTTTTCAGGTATCGTGGCGAAGCCGAGCTTCCTGAGTAATCTGGTTTTTCAATTCCTCATTGGATTCGAGCAAGGTATCCATGTCGCGGGCATCCAAGCGCAGCAATTCGACAAAAGTAACTGCAACCACCGTCGCGCTGCGCTTTTCATGGTACAGCAGTGCCAATTCGCCAAAAAACTCTCCGGCTTGCTCGTGCTTGGTTTCGTCGCCGATTGTCACGGCAATCTCACCTGATACGATGAAATACATTGAATCCCCATCGTCGCCTTCGTTAAAAATAACCTGATTGGGCATCGCCGTAGCAAGATGTAACATATCAACAATCGCAGCAATTTCGACCGCGTTCAATTTTGAAAACCACGGCACCTGGGCGACCAAATTCCACGTCGCAATAAAATCCTTGCGTTTCAGTTCCTGCGTAAATCCGGCGACCAAAATGCCCGTGGGTAATGCAAACATTCCAATACCAATAAACATTATCAACGCGCCGAACAATTTACCGAACAGCGTTATCGGTACCACATCGCCGTAGCCCACCGTTGTCAATGTCGCCATTCCCCACCAAATCGCGTGCGGGATGCTGCCAAAAGCCTCCGGTTGTGCTTGCCTTTCCAAAAAATACATCAATGTACCGGCAACCAAAAGTAGACTACTCATCACAAACAAGAATGCAATCACGGTTTTCCATTCCCGGCGCAACACCGTAACCATGATTTCCATCGGTTGAGAATAATAGGTTAAACCTATCAACTGAAATAACCTGAAGACCCGCAAGACTCGAAGATCGGGCATGTCAGCCCAAAAAAGCGTAAACGGAAAAATCGCCAACAGATCGGTAACCATCAGCGGAGTCATCGCGTATCTCAACCGGCCCTTAATCGGGTCGCTATACCGACCGGACTCGTCTTCGACGCATCTCCATAAGCGCAAAACAAATTCGACAGCGAATAAAACGATTGAAATCCATCGAAACCACTCTAGCCAGACGACTATTGACTCCGAATCCGTAGCCACGCTTTGAATAACAACCGCGATAATATTTCCGGTAATTAGAAATATTAGCAATACGTCTAATAAACGGTTGTGGCTGTCATCGTTGGCGACAACTTCCAGAACCTGAGGTGATCGTGCTCGAAAATTTTCCATGAATTACGAACGCTTGGTATAGGGTCCCAGCAATAATAACAAAACTAACCAGTATGACTGAATCGTAAACCGTTCCTGAGCATTGCTTTGCATCGCTCTTTATATCTATTCATCACTTCGACGATCACGTCAAGGCGCAATTCCGATAAAGTCAAAACCTAATTTTGTTTGCGCTTGGAATCAGTGGATATGGTGCCTTTCGAGCTGATCTTACACAAAAGACTCATATGGCAAATTCAATGAATTGGTACGCTACGCTCATAAAATCCAATCTAATCGAGCCGACAGCTTTGGACTTTTCACCCAACTCTTACAGAGTATTAGTCAAAACGGGTTTAACCTGACCCACCAGAAAATACCCTTTTCAGCCGGTAAGATACCGCATGAAAAATATGTTTCCTTATTAGCAACGTTATTAAATTAGAATGTATTGATTTTGCAAACGTTCTTAATGATTGATTAAAAATGCAACCAATGACTTCTTATATTTAACGTATTTTCAATAACTTGAACGATAAGCGATATGATCAAGAATTTGGCAAATATTATGCATATAGGAAATGATTACAACGAGAATCTTATTCAAATTGCAATTTCTGAGCGAATAGATTTGTCTATTCCGACAATCGCGGTTTGATTGCCAATTACCTATTATGTTTCGGCGCTTTGATTCTCATGCATTACCGTTTAAATTATGTTTAGGTTGATAACGGCTTCGGCCGAAATAATTCGACCTGATATTTTGGAGATTTAAAAGTGCCACAAACCACAAAAAAGTCAAAACTCAATTTGGAAACTGAAAGTTGCCGGTCAATTCGAACAATACTGCCTCATTTTAGACGGGTAGTTGTAAGCATGGCTTTATGCCTGACGACTGCTTGCACGAATTATTTCAGCCCGGATTACGAACGCCCCGACACGCCCGCAAAAGTGGAATGGTCGCGCCATTTACCGACTAAAGTTTCTGGGTCTCAGGTCATACGCGAGGAATGGTGGAAAAATTTTCGCGATCCGTATCTCGATCAATTGATCGCCCGAGCGATCGAGCACAATGTTGATCTAGCGATATTAGCAAAAAGTATCGGTGTTGCGAAAACCACGATCAGTCAAGTGAACGCCACCCGTCTCCCAACGATAGAAGGCGCTTTCGGCGCAAGGTTAACCAAAGCCAGCGGTGCGCCGTTGCGTGAAAGTTATAGCTGGGTGACCGCATTGAGCTGGGAAATTGACATTTGGGGAAAGATCGAGGAGGGCGTAGAAGCCCAAGAAGCCGAATATAAAGCGTCAGAAGCGGACTGGCGCGCAGGATACTTGATCATGGTTTCCAATTTGGCGACGACCTACTTTCAAATTAGATTGTTCGACGAACAGATTGAGCGGCAGCGCGCATCGTTACACGCTAACAACGATATTCTGAAAACCTTCGAAATCATGCGCGAAGAAGGCGTCATGTCGGATCAAGACGTATTGCAACAGAGCGCACGGATCAACACGTTGGAAAAAGACCTGATGGAACTTCAGCGATTGCGCGCTCTTGCTGAAAACGCACTTGCGACTATTCAAGGTATCCCGGCTGGTAATTTTTCTGTTTCTCCCAGCAAATTTCTGGTGGATGTCAAACCCGTAGATATCCCATTGGGCTTACCGAGCGATTTGCTGTTGCGCAGACCGGATATCGTTGCTGCGGAATACCGCGTGTTAGAATCGTTAAATCTGATCAGCGAAGCGAGAAAAGGGTTGCTGCCAACGGTCAGAATTATGGCCAAAGGTGGTATGTCCAGTATTAAAGTCACTGACTTGTCCAAAGCCTTTACTTATGGCTTGGATCCAAGCATCGAACTACCGTTTCTCGACCCGAACGTCTACGCACGAATCGACGTAACGGAAGCGGAAATTAAGGTTTTTGAAGAGCAATACCGCGCCACCGTGCTCAACGCGTTTGAAGAAGTGGAAAATGCATTGGTCAATCTTACAAATCAGAAAAAACAGCGCGTAGAGTTACAAGAAAAAGTCAGAAAGCTGACCAAATCAACGGAGCTAGTGAGAATGCGGTTGAGCGAAGGTCTCACGACAAAATTAGAGGTTTTCGAGTCCGAACGAACCTATTTGGTCGCAGAACTCGAATTATTGCGCAACCACCAACAATTTTTGGCCGCTAACATTGAACTTTACAAGGCGCTAGGCGGCGGATGGCCGGTCGAAGAAGTAAAAGACGACGGTTAATACTTTTTATGTCCGTATGTTAGCGTAAGCCGTGCCACCATTACCGAATCGTTATCTGAATCTTGTTACGGCGATGCGGGGCATTCCCCAACCCGGCGGCCTATCCAGGTTGCCTTAATCTTGATTATTTGTTCGTTCGCGCTCGCCGTCATCTCGGTTAAACCCTTGGCCGAATCACCCGAGGACGTGAATTCCCCACGTCCCTTAGCCTTGACCATGCCTTGCATCGCGCAATCCATATTCCAGGACATCGACGGGCCAGACACCTTCTTATCGCTGATACTACAAACCTTGCTGTCACTCAACAGTTTTGCCGGGTCAATCGTATCTTCCCGGATACAACGGGTCACAGTGTCTCCAATTGCCTGAGACATCGATGGAATATGCGATGATGATTTGATTTCCCATAGGCCTGGTGTAATTTTAACGCCGTCATTCGCGGCGTAAACCGTAGTGCACAACGCCCAAGCGCCTATAATGATTTGAACAGTGCTATATTTCATATTGACCCACTTAGTTGGCGGCACGAACAAATGCCTGATTACGACACCCTTAAAGAACGTCAAATTCGATTGATTTGACACGATGGCCTCGAGTCCCGATACAACTAAATTCGGTATTTAAACTGCAAGGCTCTATTACAAAGATCGAATCGGTAGCAAATTGTTCCTAAATGCGAGATTTATTTCAACCCCTCCTATTCCATTCCATAACCTAGGTACTAATGCCGCTATTTATACCCAAAAACGAAACTTCATGATAAAGCTTTGGTCATCAATATAGTGATCAATCCTGCAAATATCGGTAAAAACTGGCCTTTATTTACTTAATCTTTGGATTTGTAATCATAAATGTACACAGAAATACTTCTTGATAAGATATAATTTAGGACTGTTTTAATCGGTTTGAATTTAATCTGGCAATAGCCAATACCACAACCAATCGAAGACTAGGTCGGCGCAAGGACCATCCGAGGACATCGATTCAACATTACGGTATCACACTAGATGAATGCTAAATTTCTTCGTTATATTCTGATTTACACGTGTTTTTTGATGGTGGCCGTTTCGGCCTGTGCCAAAACCGAAAAGCTGGAACAGATTAACAAGAGTTCCGAGGCGCTTACACCGACTACGGAAATGTCTAAAACCTCCATAAAGGTCATTGACCTGCTGAAAGTCTGGCATTATCAGCATCTCGATCTCAATGATGAATTGTCATCCAAATTATTGGATCGATACCTCACGGACCTAGACCGTTCTCGCAGTTATTTTACCCAGCAAGACATCGCAGAATTCGAGAAGCTCCGCCTGCGCTTCGATGATGACCTGAAGAAAGGCGACCTCAGCAGCGCCTATTTTATATTTAACCGGTACCGGCAACGAATGAATGAACGGCTTAAATACATGCTTTCGATGTTGGACAAGGGTTTGGATAAGCTGGATTTCGAAAAATACGAATCACTGGATTTGGACCGTGAAGAGGCGCCCTGGCCACAAAATAAGGCCGAGTTGGACGACCTTTGGCGCAAGCGGCTCAAAAATGCGGTATTGGTACTCAGACTGGCCGACAAAACCGACGAACAAATCAACGAAAAACTAACAGCCCGGTTTAACAACCAGCTCAAACGTTCCGACCAATTCAAAGAAGTCGATGTTTTTCAAATATACATGAACGCGTTTACCGGCATGTATGATCCCCACACGCAGTTCTTTAACCCCAGAACCTCGGAAAATTTCAATATTAACATGAAACTTTCGTTGGAAGGCATCGGTGCGGTTTTGCAAACCGAAGACATCCATACCAAGGTTCTGCGTTTGGTTCCGGCGGGCCCGGCGGACAATACCGGACAACTAAAAGCCACCGATAGAATTGTCGGCGTTGGTCAAGGCGCGAATGGCGATATCGTTGACGTTGTAGGGTGGCGCCTGGACGATGTAGTCGATTTGATCCGTGGCCCCAAAGGATCCACGGTAAGACTCGAAATTCTAGGGGCCAATTCCAATTCGGATGGTGTAACCAAAACAGTAAGCATCGTTCGCGACACGGTCAAACTGGCCGAACAGTCGGCCAAAAAAGACATTATGGAGATTGATCACGACGGGCAAAAGATCCGCGTGGGTGTTATCGATATACCGGCATTTTATTCAGATTTCCGCGCTCAGCAAGCCGGGGACCCCAACTACAAAAGCACCACCCGCGATGTACGCAAATTATTGGAACAACTGAACCAGGAGAATATTCAGGGGTTGATCGTAGACCTGCGCGACAATGGCGGCGGTTCCCTGCAAGAGGCGATATCGCTAATCGGCTTGTTTATTAAAACCGGACCGACCGTACAAATTCGAAATTCGGAGGGCGAAATTCAGGTATTGGGCGATCGCGATCCGAATATCACCTATAGCGGCCCGATGGCGGTTATGGTTAACCGGATGAGCGCATCGGCTTCGGAAATTTTCGCCGGAGCAATTCAAGACTATCAACGCGGTATCGTCATCGGTGGACAAACCTTCGGTAAGGGTACGGTTCAGTCGCTGCAACCCTTGGGACGCGCGCAGCTGAAGCTAACCCAATCCAAATTTTATAGAATTACCGGCGCCAGCACGCAGAACCGCGGAATCATCCCTGATATTGCCTTTCCGGAAGAATACGATCTGGAAGATATCGGAGAAAGCGCCCTACCCAATGCGTTGCCGTGGGACAATATTGCAACGGTCCGCTACCCCAAATACGGAAACACGTCGAAGATTATCGAGCAACTTAGAAACCGGCACGCACAAAGAACTGCGGAAATGCCTGCATTCGGCTATCTCGTCGATCGACGTAAATATGAAGACTCGTTGAAACAGAAAACAAAATTTTCACTGAACGAATCCGTAAGGCGAATCGAGAAAAGTCAATTGGACCGAACCCGACTGCAATTGGAAAACAAACGCCGCACGAGTATCGGGCTGGAACCGCTAAAAAGCTTTTCCGATACCGAAGAAGAGGATGAAGTGGTTGCAATCAACACCGGGATCGATCGCAATGATCCGCTGTTAACGGAAACCGCAAAAGTTTTGGGCGACTACATTCGACTGGAGATGCCCATCGTCGCAAAACGCCAGTTCCTTGAGGAATACGGAACCCAATAATAGTAGGCGCTATTTGGTCAAAAGATATATAGGCGCTATTTGGTCAAAAGATATATCGGTTATATCGCCTGAAAATATTTTGGCAAGACAGCCTGTTAAGCTGGTTTTATGCGAACTGGCGGGACTGTTAGAGTTATTTGAGCGATCATTGACGTAAAAACGGCCAATCTATTACGTCAAAATGTCACACTAGGCGCAACGTTAAAAACAAGCGTTTTCAAAAATAAATTGGGACACTGAAATTGGCCCAATACTTGACCTTGCATATCCGGTGTACCGCATGCGACCACCTGTATCCCAAAAAGGCCGGGCATCGGTCAGTAACCGCACGGGCCGATTCGAATCCTTCAAACACGAAGATTTCGATGATGGATGGGGGACACTGGACGCGCCGCAGGAAAAAATCCAAACGACGCTGACCATCGATAATGCGAAAACGGTTATCAGCTACAATCAATCCCCCGACCTGCGATTCGACCGCTCGATCAACCCGTACCGCGGCTGCGAACACGGCTGCGTCTACTGCTACGCGCGCCCGGCGCATACCTGGCTGGGCCTTTCCGCGGGGCTGGATTTCGAATCCCGGCTATTCTACAAACCCGAAATCGCCGCCTGCCTCCGCGCCGAACTAAGCCACAAAAAATACCGCTGCAGGCCAATCGCTGTCGGGGTCAATACCGATGCCTACCAACCGGTAGAACGGAAGCTGGGCTTAACCCGTAAATCCCTGGAAGTGTTGGCCGAAGCGCAACACCCGGTGCTGATGATCACCAAGTCATCATTGATCGAGCGCGATCTGGATATTCTGGCTGAAATGGCGCGTTCCAACCTTGTACACGCATCAGTTTCTGTCACAACCCTCGATCGAAATATCGCACGCCAATTGGAACCCCGCGCTGCAGCGCCGCAGCGACGGCTGGACACCGTCGCCAAACTCACCGAAGCCGGAATTCCAACATCAGTTACGGTCGCGCCGTTGATTCCGGTATTGACCGACGCGGAGTTGGAATCTATATTGAGCGCCGCTAAACAAGCCGGGGCGATTTCTGCGGGATACGTTCTGCTTCGCCTGCCGCACGAAATTCGCGATTTATTCGAGGAATGGCTGCAAGTTCACGCGCCACTCAAGGCGGCACACGTAATGTCCCGCATCCGAGATTGCCGAGCCGGCAAGGAAAATGACCCGAATTTCCAGAGCCGACTACGAGGTACGGGAGCATACGCATCGCTGTTGGAGCAGCGTTTTGGCCTGGCCTGTGAAAAATTGAAATTTGGCACAATGCCTATATTGAACACCGAGTTATTTAAACCGCCAGAGCCCGTCATCGGGCAATTGTCGCTATTCTGAATTTTTCTGAAATCGACTGTCTAATAATAAATCCGGATTGGTGTTCCTTTCAACCAGGTGATAATTCATCAGGCGAGCATTTGTATAGTGTTTGCTTCGATTCAGGGAGCGACGTATGAATAAATATCTAAATTTTGTCGTGTTGATTTTTTTCAGCTCACCATTCTTTGTCGGTTGCGATTCGTTGACGGTCAATAACAGCGTTAATGAAGTAGGCGTTTTGATAGACGGGCAGGATTCCGGCAACGCCGTCAACGACCGCGGCTTAACCGCAAACGGTTCCAATAACGTATCCTTCGATCTAGACAATCTGGACAGCGCACCGTCGCCGGACCGCAACGAAGTCATCGCGTTTGGCTCCGATCGAGCACCCACGCGTCTGGATACGCCGTGGACTAGCGGCAGCGATGATTTTGCGATCGACTTGGGCGGCAAAATTTCGGTGCCGGTCACCGTGTGGATCGTTCAGGGTCCGTTCGCTGACCAACGCGACCATGCGATCGATGCCTGCATTCAAACCTCCGCCACATGGGACGCCGAGCGCATGGGCATGCGCTTTAGTCAATTTCAAATTCGCGACGCGACCGGCGATCCCGATATTGACGATGCCATCTTAAACTCAGTCGGCGGAGATAATCGCAATTGGGACGATTTTTCCAACGATATTGGCTTCGATGCGAACCGCGTCAATATCTATTGGATTAATACTGTCGAAGGCAGTACCACCACCGGCTGGTCAGATTTCGGCAGCCGTATCGTCATGGGCCGCAACACCGGCGACGAGCTGCTGCCGCACGAAATTGGCCACGCGTTGAGCCTGCGCCATCCATCCGGTTGCGGCGCGAACAACCCGAACTTTGACCCGACCAACGTGATGTGGCCGTGCTCGAATACCCGCGAATTTCTGACCGAAGGCCAGGTATTCCGCGCCCACTTCAATCCCACATCGTCGATGAACGCGCTGTACAACGCCCGTCCCGGTCAACCAACCGCGAATTGCATCGGTGCGGCCAACAGCGCGGAATGCCCTGCCCTGGAACGGCGCTTATGGAGCGACGGGGCCTTTCCGGCCAATTGAGTATTACGGAGAATACGATGACATTGAAGAATATAAGGATCCTAACAACGGCGAGTCTAGCGTGGCTCATCATCCTATCACCCCTATGCGCGCAAACCACAGACCAAGCGACCGACACGGTATCCGCAACAGCGGCGATCGACGCCCAAACACGCGCGCAAGTATTTCAGCTTTTGTCGATGGATTGCGGCGTGGATACCGGCGCAAACGACTTTCAAGCTGGCATTGCAAAAATGCAAATGAACATTTCGCCGTTACTGGTCCAAGTTGTGCGTGAAGGCATGCCGGACGATATGCGGAAGACAGTCGCCGACAAAACTGAGCGGGATTATCAGCGGCGCCAAACTTGGTTGAAAACCAATGGCGCAAGCTTATTCGACGAACAAACCGTACAGCGCTTGCTGGCCGAATCACCGGAGCAGTATCGGGAGAGAAAATTGAAACAATTGAATTTACGATTTCGCGAAAATTCGATTCGCGGGCTGCAAAAAATAGGCAATGCCGACAGCATCGACGTGATTAGCGAAGCCGCTGTATCGAATCCGGACCTTAGTGTCATTGCCGCGTCGGCGATAACGTCGATCCAAGCCAAAAATCAGCTTAACGAAGCGTCCGAAGCACTCACCGAGTAAATCTTATAAAACGCAGCCGGGGCGTTCGGCGTCGCTACTAACCCCGCCTGCCGGCAAACTTCCAGATCGCGATTGGCTTGAAATAAAAAAGTTCGCTTGTTCGGAGCATACGCGGCTGTTACCAAGGACTCCAGAATTGTTAGCAACCTATTTTCCAGTTTTTCACCCAATGTATAACGCCTATTCTTGGGCAACTTATCCAAATGAGGGATCATCCACAGCAGTAACTCTCTGCAATCCGCAACCGCTTTGGGAACTGATAACTTTGTTGTCTTTTTCCTCACAGGCTTAAAAAAATCGACCGCGCTTCGCGCGGTAAACACGCCAACCACCGCAACATTTAATACGCACCACAACAAATTTCAATAACCGCGCCACCCTTATAAAGAAAAAAGTGTCAATCAGTCCTAGCAGCGCGAAAACCGAGAAAGTCGAGTCGATAATCCGGCGTGTAGTAAAAGCGAATCGAGGAACGTAGGAACTCCGCTTTGCCGATCCACGAGGCGCCGCGAATCACGCGCGACACAGACGTACTCGAATCCACGCAGGTATTCTCGCTACCGTCAAATCTACCCTTCCAAGCCGAACACGTCCATTCCCATACGTTTCCCGCGGTATCGTAAAGACCATATTGATTCGGGCTAAAACTACCCACCGGCGCCGACGTGTCATTATCCCATTCACTCCCACATCCATCACAGTTCGCATTTCCGCTGCCGACCTGTGGACCCCACCAATAGGCACTCGCCGTACCAGCCCGTGCCGCAAATTCCCATTCGACTTCGTTCGGCAACCTACATTCAGTCCCGGTAATTAAGGACAACCATTTCAAGTATTGGGTCGCATCGTGCCAGCTTATATTAACCACGGGTCTTTGACCCCGGCCGCCTGGCCCGGTATCCGGGTAGTCTATTTCTTTTCCAGCTCGCTGCTGCTTCCAAACAAAGTAATCATATTGTTCGTAGCTTATCTCATACCGACTCAAAGAATAAGGCTTTGAAATCTCGACCTCTACTGTTGGATATCCAAAATTCTGTTGCCTCGTTTTGTTAAATTGCTCGGCAAACTCTGAGTCCCGTTCTCCTATCAGAAAATTTACCCCCACTTGTATCGGTATCTCCACCATGACCGGCAACGGCTCGGGAAGCCAACCCAGATTCATCAGCCTAAAGCGTTGTTGCATCCACATATAGCTGGGTGGGAATTCGTTGGCCAAGGTCCACCAATACGATTCGCCGAGAAACGCCAATAACAAAGCCAGCATGCCCCATTGCAGGTTCCTGAACCAACGGCTCCAATATAAGAACCGACCTTCGATGCTACGCTTGGACGGCCGCAGCTTGCTATAAAAACCCAGATCACGCCAACCCGCCAGCTTCCGGACGCGGCTTAAACCCGAGACGGCCCGCCACCCGTCAGCCTGCAACTTGAGCTGATCGCGATAGAAGGGCCGGCTACGATTTTTTTCAATATAAGCATACAAGGTTCTCCAGTAACCCACCAACTTGCCGGTATTCGGGTCTTTACCGCGCGCGCGGATCAGGGTTTCGTGGATCAGATCGACGTAGCGCTCATCGTAGTTCGGCAATTCAGAACCATTTTCGCCGTGACCGGCCACACTGTTAGAACTAGCAAAGGTATCCGCTTCCGTGATACCGGCAACGGTGATCAGCCGCAAGCTACCATTGCGCTGACGATTATCAATGTTCGGTCCCGGTCGGCCGGATAAATAGTCGATCACCTTTTGACCGAGACTTGCATCATTATTACCGGCAATCATTCTGGCTTCGTCCAACGCGATGCGTTGGCGGGTATGGCGTCCTTCGGGGTTTATACGGGTCAGCGCCAACAGTAACTCCAGGGCTTTTTGCCGCCCCTTGGGTACATCTCTATCGACCTCGCTTAGCAATGCGTCCGCCTGCACCTCCAGCAACCCGGCGATACCGCCTTTATCTCGATACAATGCGCCATTGAGCCGATTGTTGACGCGTTGTTCCCACAGATAGTGCAATGCGTTTTCGACCAACGGAAGCGCCCCCACCTCGTCCTCGGCATCGCCCAGCATGGCGGTGCTAATTTCGCTCACGTCCAGCCCCGCCAGCCGCGCAGGTTGTTCGATCACCTCGCGCAAACCCTCTGGGGTAATGGTTTTTAGCAGGTAGCGCTTGCACGCCGAGTTGTACATTGCGGACAAGCGCGGCAATTTTTCGAAACCTTCCAGAAAATCGATCCGCACCGTGGTAACCAGAAACAACGGACAGTCTGTATCTTGCAGCGCGTTGGCCAGCTGAGCGTCAAACCGGCGCTTCTCCGTCGCATCGGCGAAGGTAAATAACTCTTCAAATTGATCGACCACCAATAGGTAGGCGGTATTGTTATCCGCGTCATCGACATCTTTGATCATCGACGCTAGGGTGCGGCAATCGTCTGATTCCAAACGGTTTAAACGCTGCAGATGATCGCGCGTTTCAGAACCCGGGTTCAAGGCCCGGTCCAGAACCATTGCCAATCGGTCCAAAGGTTTTTCGCCCGGCATCATCGGCCCGATAATTTGCCATTGGGCAAACCCGGTATTTGGCCATAATGCGCCTTGTTCGATCAGCGGCAACATTCCGGCGTTGACCAATGACGATTTACCCGAACCGCTATTACCCTCGATTTGCAACCAACGGCAAAAATAGCCCGCCGACGTGTCCATCGATTCCGGATTGGACGGGGATTGAGCACCCAGATATTTCACGGCTTCTAGGGTTTCGCTGCGGCGTCCAAAAAATAGCTGTGCGTGCTTGGGTTGGAAAGCGCCCAGACCGAGAAACGGCGATTTGTCCGCTGGCCAATCTGAAAGGCTATCATCCAGCAATTCTTTCTTATCTCGAATGGCCGAGACCAACAAATCGGGTAAGGGTTCGTCGGCAGACCACGGCTGAACCTGAAATAACGTCAGAAACGGCGGCAAGCTTTTTAGGTCGCTAGCGGGTAGCGCAATCGGAAAAATCGGCAGGCGTTTGCGGTCATCGTGCGGGGACAGATTGCGGATTAGCGCGACCTGGACTTCGGCGCCGACCCAACGCCGTACCGCATCTGACCCCAGCAGTAACACGAACGCAGAGCAATGTTGCAGCGCCGTCTGCAGCCGATCCATCCAATTGTCACCAACGCGGACAGAATCTTCATCGCGAAATACGCTGATACCAGATTTTTCCAATTCCGAACGCAATGCGGCGGCCGCAACGTTATCCGTGCGGCTATAGCTGAGAAAGACCTGCTCGACTCCGCGTTCATTTTTTATTGGTTCTGCCATGTCGGATTCCCTACGCGGCTTGTGCGGAATTTTAAAGTACGACTATAAGTAATTTCGAGTTGCTATTCCACAATCTGTTTGAGCTGTGGCTACATGATGTCATTCCACTGAACCCTTTCCGTAAAATGGGTTATACAATTCGACGCCACACGATATAAAATCTTCGGTATTTCGCGTGACGACCACCAAATCGTGGATTAACGCGGTGGCGGCTATTTGTTTATCCAACGCATTCTCGTAATTCGGTACACGCAATCGGCCCCAAATCTGAGCGGCTTGTTGATCGAAGTCCAAGATATGATCGGCGTATTGTTCCAACAGCGCTTTCAGCCACCGCTCCAATTGATGAGCTTGCTTTTTATCATTTCGGTGTTTGATTTTTTCGATGCCCCGCCGTAATTCACCTACAGTAATAGCGCTGATATAGACTGGATGACTATCACGCAGGCGGTCATTAAAAAACGCACGAACGCCGCTATCCGCTTTTCGACCTTTCCTTACCTCGCTGATCACATTGGTATCAATCAAATACATCTTTATTAATAGCCTTCTGATCATTAATAGCCTTCTGATCGCGCTCAAAATCCTCATCGTTGCCCACATTGGGCATCGATGCGATGACTTCTGCAAATGACTTTCTTTTGGGTCTTGACAACGCATCGGCCAAAATAATTCGATGTTCCGCTTCGGCACTCCGTCCGGATTTGCCGGCTCGTTCTTTCAAGGCCTTTACGATCTCTTCATCAATATTGCGTACGACTAAATTGGCCATGTGATCAGCCCCTTATTAGCTTCTAAATGATATCAATGATAGCGATCGCAAACAGCAAGTGCAATCATTGATATCATTTTCAATATGGACGCTTAAAGCGAATTGGGTCCAAATCAATTTATATTGGATAAGGTCCAAACGCACCAATGCAACCCACACAATGGGTCATATCGCTCAAACCGGTGCAATAATTTTTGATCTAAATCCCTAAGTTACTGTTTTTACTATATCATCTGAATGGCCTGGATTATGCTTGATATAGATTGCAGTAAGAACCCGCCGGTTCAACTCGTTTCGCTCCGGTTTTAATCGAACCCAATTAGCAGGAGCCCGTCATGCAATGTTATGAAAGTTTAGCGTTACGCTTAAAAGTTTATGCGGATCTGAAATTCATATGCTCGGATGTCGTATACGATGAGCTTGTATTGAGTGATTTGATCCAGGATTATTCGGTCGAATCGATGACTGAACTTAATGCACTCGACACCCAAACCTATAGAAATTTATTGAGCGACGCCGCATCGCAGCTTGGACTGCCTATCCAGTTTGCAGCCTAAGAACAGTTGCTATAGACAATGTAATTTAGACCTGCGTGGGGATTCGATCAAAATCCAGGTCAACAAACAAGCGGTGTAATGCGCAGCGGCATGGGCTTTGTAGCCTTCAGGTTGGACGATGATTAGGAATAATCATCTCTCAAAAATCCACCGCTGTGGTTTCTATTCGAATACCCGCGTAGGTCGGTTTCGGCTCAATCCGTAGAGAATCAGAATCGTTGCGGTTTCTGAAATTCTCAGGATTTGAGCGTTAAAAATAGGGACACGGTAAATAGAGTATTTTCCGTGTAGGGAATAATTGGGTGAAAATTTGGCTACTGGTAGGGTTGGGTCAAGATACCGCGATTACAGTTTTTTCCTAGAAGCCACCCTGTAGGGCTCAAATCCCAATCGTGCCCAAGCGTGCTTTGCTTCGCGATTACCTTCCAAATAATAAATGTCGACAAATTCAACCCCGCGTCCTTCGAACCACGATTCAATGGTGTCGACCAGCGCCCGGCTATAACCGCGCTGGCGATAGTCCGGCTCCACCCAACACACTCCGATCTGACCAATGTGATTTATATTGGCCGTATTGGCGAAGGGTTTTTCCAAAGACCCCGTAATAAAACCGACGATTCTGTCGTCGACCTCGATAAGGAAAACAACACCCTCCGAATTGCTTAGCACCTTCTCAAACCACGGCCGGAAGTTTTTTTGCTTATCCAGTTCGATGTCGTTGACATAGGGATCTTGCGAAGAGGCTTGTACATATTTGACAAGATGTTCCATCGCATTGACAAGACAATGCAAATCGTTCCTATTGGCTTCTCTGATATTCATTTTCTGTCCTTAGCTGATCGATCGGTAGATTTAAATGAACGCTTAAATATGCTCGAAACCTGGGTTTTAAAGATCAGACTGAATGAGTTCGACGAAAAACAATTTTTCAATTCATTGAGCGGTAAGCCACCGCTTCCAATTCGTCTACCGATTGACCGGAAATAGATTGCTTGCTCCCTGCGAATTCGGTTTTTATCGCAATCGAATTCGGCTCGATTTTGGGTGCCGCGTGATAAACATACAGCGGTTTTACAGTATTTTTTGTAGCAACTATCAGTGTGGACATTTTCTTAGCCTAGTTGATGATCAATGATTTTTAGATAGCACTTCATTCGCCGATTGGGCGATATCAAGTCCCGATTATTGATTGACCTTTGCACAATTCAACCGGCAAGTACCTAATAAGGAACATGATAATCCAGAATATTGTGCAGCGCAACATTTTTGATTTTAGCGGCACGCACACGTTGCACTATTGCACGGAGTTTTTTGCACGAGACCAACACTTGATCGCAATTAGCAACTCGGTGAGCCCGTGGTAAGTTCTGGCATCCATACCAGTCATCTCTTGGATTTTTTGTAATCGTGCATAGATTGTATTTGGATGCACCGACACTAACTTCGCGGTTTGTAATAAGTTCATGTTTGCATCGGCGTATGCGGTTAAGGTCTTGGCCAATTCACCAGCAGATTTGCGATCAGCCAGCTTGAATTGACCGGCCCATTCCGGCAATACCGTCGCGATATCCTCGCCGGCCAAATGCAAGATTAAACGAGTCAGGAAAATTTCAGAAAAGGTTACAAAAATGATGCCGAGCTAAACCGTTATGTACAGCTGGCGGTCGAATTCGTCAAAACCTTAGCCTCCAAGTAAGCAATTTTCCGGGGCAAATCAGATCTCTAACGCGCAATGAGTTTGTTAGTTGGCATACAATAACAACTCATCGATTGGCCTATAAATCGGGAGGGGTTTGATGCCGCCAAACCGCAACTATTCTCTACCAGAACGGGCTTAATGATCTAACGCCGTATCCCGCAATATCGCATCGGCCTGGATCGAATCCAGGGCTTTTTGGATTCGCCTGGTCCCGCTGGAGACCGAACGTTGGCTGGAACCCAGATGAGGATTCAGTACCATGGTTGCGTGGTTTACGTGGAGTATATAACGCATCAAGATTTCAGCCGGCAAAAAGATCATTTGGTATCCGTTGTCGACCAAAACTTTGTGCAGCGTTCTTCCTGCGGTGTCATTATCTTGGGAAAAACTAGAATCGTGTTGGCGTATCAAATCAGAACGATAGAGCGCGCAATGGCTGCGCAAATAATAAAAATTATCGCCCTTTCCTTCTATATGTCCGTAGCCCTTGCCCAATAACGGAAATATCAACGATTGGACGCTGCTCTCGACGCGCTTTAATGCACGCTTGTACCACGGCTTGCTTTCCAGCTTCCAGGAACCGATGCCAGCGATATCTTCGGATTTTTGTATCTCGCCTAACAGGAAATCCAACCACCCGGGATGATGAATGAAGGTATCGGTATGGATCGACATGACGAACGGTGTTTCAACCCTCGCCAATCCGAGGTCCAGGGCTCTTGCATGCGCCATACCACCGCTTTCGCCCGGAACGGCTGGGCGCTCGATTAGATCGATCCAGTCTAAACCGCGCAGATAATCGGTAGATTCATCGTTTGACTCGTTATCGATCACAATCACGTTGATCAGATCCGAATGGGTGTTTTTGCGCAACAAACGCAGACAGATCTTGGTCAGATCCAGCGTTTTATAATTCGGCACCAGAACAGTTACTTTGGCTTGGCTCATGGTTTCTTCCAAATAAAGAAAATACGCGAATATTCAGTCTTTAAAATCCGCTTGCAGGTCCTTGCGGTTGGCATTTTCCAGCGCGGCCGCCTCGATCAGATCGGTTGCAACTTGGGGCAAGCTATACAAATCTTCACTGCGTCCGTATTCGATACCGTTTCTGGCCCAGGCTGCGCGTTGTTCCGACACCAGCATCGTCTGCAATTTTTCGTTGAAGTCCTTTTGTCGGAACGGCAAGCGTATCAACACGCCGGCATCGGCTTTTTCGACATGGTAGGCATAACCGCAAGATTCGGTGACCAAAACCGGCAACCCTGAAATCATCGCCTCGACAATGACGTTACCCGCTGTTTCCCCTTCATGCGCCGGGTGCACAAACAAATCCGCTCCCAGGTAAAAACGCGGCACATCGTCGCGACCCAGAAAAATCTGTAGGTTTCTTTCAAGCCCCAGCTTCGTAGCCATTCTCAGGAATGGCTCGGGTTTGTCTTTGCCGATAACCATCACTCGCAGTCGATCACGCTGCTCTGGGGGTAACGCCGCAATGGCCAATAAAGTTCGTCCCAATCCTTTACCAGCAAAATTGGAACCCACCATCAAGACGACCTTGTCCTCATCCCGCACCGCGAATTCCGCGCGCCACTGGGATCGGATCTCGGCGGCATTGTCCGGTGCCATGCGGTCCCTGCTGATCCCCGGAGGCAAAATGTGGAATCGATCCGCCGGTGTGTTATACCATGCCATAAAATTGTCTTGCTCGACGTTCGAAAGCAACATCAACCTAACGTCCGCATCCGGGGAAAAAACAGCCCTTTCGTTCTTGACGAAGTGCCTATACCTTGGCGTTATTCGATATAACCAGGATTTAGTCCGGTTTATGCGGGCGATATAGCAAGCGTCCGCGGCATAATATATATCCAATCCCGGCATACGGTTGAAGCCAACGACCGCATCATATTGGCCTCGTTCCAATAAAGGCTTTACCGATCTAACATAAGCTTCGTTTTTGGCATGGTTACTCCAGCCTTTTGCATCGACCTGACGTATCATCATGTTTTCCGGGCGCGGCCCTTCCCAACTACGCGTGAAGATATCGATAGCAAATCCACGGTCTTGGCATAAGTGGGCAATATTCAGCATTTTTCGCTGCAATCCCCCGTACGGAAAATATTTGAATAAGCAGAAAGCCAGTTTCATTACAAAATTCGTATGATAGACGGATGAATAAACTACAACCCATGTGGTTTATTTTATCTGCCCTTATGCACGCGGTTACCGCTGACCAGATCTCTGATTTGCAAACGAAGTTTTGGCGTCACGTAAGACCCGGGCAGCATCACCACCAATGCCGGAAACTTCACGCCGTCTTCGATAGTCGCGCCGTACTTGCCGTTAGTCGTATAACGTTTGGGACCGATATTCGCTTTTACCGGTCGCCGGTCCACCCGAAGATTTGCAACATCGGTCTTTCCGGCTAGCCAGCAATCCTGGCCGATAAACGAATCCCCGACGGTATTCCCGTGCGACAACATCGAATTGTCCAATATAATTGCCCGGGTCAAATCGACCCGCTGCCCAATCTGAACACCCGGCGCGAGCAAACAAGCGCGCACCGAGGAATGATAGCCAACCCGAGCACCGGAAGCGATAAATGTTGGTCCCATTACGACGCTGTATTCCTGTAATTCCGCATTTTTGCATAGGTATACAGGCCCTTGAATCACGCCGGTCAACGGTAGCTTCGCCCCCGGTTCGGCATAGACATCACCTTCGATACGCAAACCGGGGGTCGATTCCACCCGGCTAGCGACGCTATTGGAAAAATCCTGTTCACCCAACAACTGGATAATTTCCCAAGGATAAGTCTTGCCTGTAATGTGCTCGCTATCGACAAACGGTGCCAATAGTTGCGCAACCCGGGCATACGCCCGCGGCAGAAAACTTTGATCAAATTCTAAATCGTTGGCTGGAGTTTTTCGCGTAGCGGTATTCCTGGCGAAATCTAGAGTCTGAGTGATATAAGGTTCCGCATAATGAACACCATCGCTGTATAACAATGCATTTCTACCGTTGGTTTGTGCGTAGGCTTTGATCTCGTTGGGCGACAAATAAGCTTTAGCCCGTTGCGAGAAAAAACACGCCAACAAAGAAATTTTTCGCTCCAACAATTCAGCATTACCAATAAAATAATTGGTCGCTTCGAAGCGCTTGGTGGATGGTGTGCAATAATAAAATCGGTTGGCGACGGTTCGTCCGGCGATCGACGCGGCTTCCGAAACAATTTTATGATCCTGGTGCCGGTCTTCTCCGAAAGGCAAATAAAGCACGTCGGGTTGGTATGCTTTTATTTCGGCTTCCAGTTTAACAATTAGCGCGTGTAAATCGTCCGGCGCGGAGCGGTCGAGCAAACCGACCTCGTAAGGATAAGATTCCCTGACCTGGTTAATTTCTTCCTCTCTCGTATCATGTTCAGCGGGATTATTTCCCAGACAAATGACCAAAGATTTGATCGTATCGCCCTGATCCAAACGTGACAAAAGCGTCATCCCCGCAGCAAATTCCACATCGTCGGGGTGGGGTGAGATAAACAATACTCTTTCAGGCATATTCCACTCGCCAATTAAAAGCGTTTCTCGACCCACGCAGCAAACCGTTGGACCAATCGCAAACGCCAAACTTAAAAATCCAGTATGCTAACCAATCCGCAACGATCTTTCCACGGAAATACGTCACCCTAAGTGAAGAGATCGCGTCAGACACGCGAAATGTATAACTTGTGCGGGGGTTTCAGGCGGGCGTAGACTTGCAGGCACCAGCGGATTGCACTACCATCGCCGATCGATCAAGCTCCTAATTCAATAGATTGGACATCGCTTAGAAATTGTTCAAGATCTCGCTGAAAAGCGCGCCACTGCCGTAAAAGTGGACTCAAAATACTCAAAGACTCCCGTATGCTGCGTTTTTTCATCTACTTTTGCGTTCGCTGCATCCCTTCCTCAAGATCTTGAACAGGTTCTTAGACCTCTCCAAATAACTTTTGCCTTCGATCGCAACGTCACCTAATTCTTAAAAACTACAAGCGAGCAAATCAATCCAATATGTGCGGCCTTTTCGGCATGACCCAGCCCAATCTTGAGCGTGCACGAATAGCGCTCGACACTCTAACACATAGAGGTCCAGACCAATCTGGAGAATGGTTCGATCCCAATCTGTATGTCGGCCATCGCAGGCTCAGCATTTTGGATTTGTCCGAAAACGGACGCCAGCCCATGGTGGATAAGAAAACCGGCGTTGTGATCGCAGTTAACGGCGAAATATACAATTTCCAGGAGTTACGCAAGCAATTGCGTAACCAATATCCATTCAAAAGCCAATCGGATTCCGAGGTCATTTTGCACGGCTATCAGGCTTGGGGTATCGACGGTTTACTCGCTCGTATAGACGGTATGTACGCGATATCAATTTTCGATCCCCGCAGCAATCAAATATACCTGGCCAGAGACATCGCCGGAATCAAACCCCTTTATTATTACCTCGCCGACGGACAATTCGGTTGGGCTTCCGAACTTAAAGCTTTGCGAAAATACATCGGCAGCGATCAACTACAATACGACTACACCGCGTTGTACGACTTCCTGACCTATCTATACATACCACCGCCCAAATCACTCTATCGAGACATATACAAGCTCGAAGCGGCTCATTACGCTTGCTTTGATCTGACAACCAGGCAATTCACAAAAAAACGTTTCTGGAGTTTGCCGACAGCAACGCAAAGGATCAATTTGGCAGAGGCCCGGGAACAACTGAAGGCGTTAGTCGTAAACAGTATCGACGCACACATGGTCAGCGACGTACCGGTTGGTTTTTTTCTGAGCGGCGGAATCGACTCCAGCGTTGTCGTCGGCGCCGCGTCTCAAGTTTCCAATAAAATCAATAGTTATACCATTGGATTTGATGTGGCTGGCTACGACGAAAGCGGCTTCGCCGAATCGGTTGCGCGGATGCACCGAACCCAACACCGCTGCGAAATCATGCAGCGTGAACAGAGCATAAACTTATATGCAAAACTCAAAGACTGGTTCGACGAACCGCACGCCGATACCTCAGCGCTACCCACGTATATGGTTTCTAAACTGGCCAAACAACAAGTCTCGGTGGTATTGACTGGAGATGGCGGCGACGAAATTTTTGGCGGGTACGTACATTATTTTAAGTTCGCCAAAATGAATCGTGGCGCGATTTCTAAGCTACATTCGTTAAAAACCGCTAATGCATGGGCTAAACAACATTTCCACGGCAAAGAGATAGCTAAAGCGTTCAGTAATCTGGAACGTCGCTTTTTCCTCAATGACCTGGAATTGCATACCCGATTACTGGGTGGCATGCTCAAGGATGAAAAACATCGATACCGGAATCAATTCAACATACCCGGCGACTACGATGATTATTGGTTTTTTCGCCAATATTATCGACCCGAGCTTCCGACCTTTAGTCGGTTGCAACATTTGGATTTCCATAGCTACCTACCCGAAGATATTTTGACTAAAGTCGATAGAACCAGTATGGCGGTTTCTCTGGAAGCCCGCGTCCCATTTATTTGCAAGCAGATTATAGAATTCTCCTTTTCTCTTCCGGACGACATACGATTACCCGGCAGCGTACCAAAAGGACTTCTCAAACAGACCTTTTCCGATTTACTACCGGAAGGCATTGTCGATCGAAAGAAAAAAGGCTTTACCATCCCCATGAAATCGTGGAGGGACGATTTCTTCGGCGACCATGTTTTCCCGCAAGAACAAATTCTTAAAAACTTCTATTTATAGACCTGAGCGCAAGGATACTTGCGTTGATTATTGATAATGTCGCTATTCTGCGAATATTCGTTTACATGCAAGTTTTAACTCTACGGTTAAAATATTGATTCCAATTTATTGTGAAATTTAGTAAATTCAATTTAATGTCACGCGCAACAAAACTGAAGGCTGTCAGGTTTTTTTACACTTTTTAGAAAAACATCAACGCTGTGCACGCAAAAAACTTATATCATCTTATTAATTAAGCACTTTATCAGTTTGGCATTGATACTGCATTGCTCTAGTTTGATTTTTTGATTTCTTCTGTAGGAGGGAAAATGAAGGAAAAATTAAATCTGTATCTTGGTTTAGCATTGTTCTGCCTTTATGCGTCTACATCAGTGCAGGCAGGCTCGATAACCTATACCTGGGCCGGACCCGCCAGCTTCGAGGGTCAGACTCAAAGTTTCACGGGATCTAGCGCAGCCATGTTGACCAAGATGATTGGCAACGCAAATTACGCCAAGGAAATGATTTTTTCTGTGAATTCCTCATTAGGCGAAAATATTCAACTCGATAATTTATGGACTTCTGGCGATAAGCCCTCGGTAACCTCGGAGATCCAAGGAATTAATGAGAGTTTAAGTAATGTTCTGAGCAATATTGACCCGAACAACGCCTCATCCGTAGGATCAGACGTCATAACGCCTACAAACGCAGCAACAAAATCGCTTTCTACAGAGCCGATCTCAAGCGACCCTATTCAACCACAATTAGAAATCGCATCAATACCCGAACCCGGGTTGATTACACTTTTATCAATCGGTCTTCTAGGGATTGGCTTTTTCAGCAATCGACACAGGTTTTTCTCCTCTGCGCGATAGATTTCATCTAAAAAAAGATGAAGTCTTACTTGGCCCTGGCTTTCCAGGGCTTTTGTTTTTAAACACAGTGTAAATTTTTTCGACATTTAACCGCGAACAGTCATCGCATTCTATTTTCTGATAGCCACGATGATTTTCCTAATCTTCAGACTTCTAATTTTTCACAATTCGTTGTTGCGAGCGCCATAGTGTTACAAGGCGCTACCCGTTCAATGGAAAATTCAACCTCGCCGTCGTGCCGCCGCCAGTGCGGTTAGATATCGATACAGATCCACCGTGTAAATTGACAATCTCTTTGACAAGACTCAAACCCAATCCCGAACTCTTTCGCCCGGTATCCGGCCGTTTCAACGAGTAAAACCTTTGAAAAATACGGTCTAGCGCATACTCGGGTATACCCGAGCCCGCATCCCGTATTTCGAAATGAATTGCAACTGCATCCTTGCTGACTATTACTTCGATAATTTCATCCCTCGGACTAAACTCTATGGCATTTTGCAGCAAGTTTATTAACGCCTGACGAACCCAAAATGCTTCGGCCCTCAAGGAACAATCCTTTACCCCATCAATGGTCATTGTCAATCGCTTGGCCTCGAGCAACGGTTTTAGCGTTTGCTCGATATCTTCCAACACTTCATCTATGGAAATATGATCAAACTGGTCAATTTCACGCTTTGACTCTAACGACGTTAACAACAACAGATTTTCGACGATTCTGGCGATACGCTCTGATTCGACTCCAATGTTCTCAAGAAAGGTTTGGCGCTGTTCGGCAGGAAGATCCTCACTCAATAATTCAACGGCCCCACGGATCGCCGATACCGGGCTTTTTATTTCATGCGTTAGCGTCTGCACATAATTTTCTACATAGCGCTTACCTTCCAGCGCATCGCGCATTTGTTCGAAAGCAAGGCCCAATTCCGCCATCTCACCGCGGCCCAATGCAGGTAGTTTGACCCGTTTACCGTCACGCACATCGCGCGCATAAACAGTAAGCTGTTGAATCGGTCGGGTGACCCATAACCCCAAAAGCAAGCCTATGGTTATCAACGCGAGGCAAACCGCCGCACCGCCGATGATTAATTCACGTTGCGCTGCCTCGACGAATTGGTTCGAACTGTAGGTTGGCTTGCCAACCGACAACACGCCGATAATATCGCCATCGATCACAATGGGCGATGCGATATACAACATTTTGATATCGGGGTCTTTGAAGCTCACCGAGGTTCGTGCACCGTAGCCCCCCCGTAGCGTCCGGTAAACGTCACGCCACTGGGAATAATCTGAGCCTTCATCGCGTCCAGCATCCGAATCGAATATTACTAAACCCGCTCTATCGGTAATATAAACTCGCAAATCAACACGCGTTTTAATCAACCCGAATATTTGCGCAGAAAATCTCTGTGCATAAATATCAACGAAACTTGCGCGGAACAGATCCGTATTTATTCGTCCATTTTGCGCGCTTTCCGCCGCAACAGAAGCAAGAACGCGCGCGGTATCCACCAACGGCTCTTCGGTTGATTCGCGGTAGCGCAGTTCGATATCATCGATGATAAAAGTAATCAAAAAATAAAACCCAACGCCGAACAGTAATATTATCCCTAGAAAAATACGCCGCCTGATACTCATAGCGGGTCGCGCAGAGAATAACCCACACCCCGGTGGGTTACGATTGGATCGATATCGTCCGAAATTGCCTTTAATTTTTGCCGAATCGTTTTGATATGGGTATCCACTGTACGTTCCAGACTGATTCCCGCGTGATCCCAAGCATAATCCATCAATTGTTCGCGGGTATACACTCGCCCCGGCGACTCGACCAACAACATTAGCAATCTATATTCGGTTCGCGATAATTTAAGGATCGTCTGTCGATATTTTATCTGAACGCGCATCGCGTCAATTTCGAACACACTTTCATGTTTTACCCGCACCGGGTCGGATGAAACACTATTCTTTTCACTACGCCGAAGCACCGCTTTAACCCGTGCGCTCAATTCCCGGGGACTGAACGGCTTAACTACATAATCGTCCGCGCCTAGTTCTAGCCCAACAACCCGGTCGATCTCATCCGAACGCGCGGTTACAAAGACGATCGGGATATCTATGTCGCTAAGAATCGACTTCGCAAGCTCAAATCCATTAATGTCCGGCAAACCCACGTCGAGGATAATCAAATTGAATTCCATTTTCGAAAGCCAATCCAAAGCTTGTTCCCCGGTGGCACACCAGTGTGGTTCAAAACCTTCAGAAGCTAACGCATATACAATATTATCAGCGATTGATGGCTCGTCTTCTACGATTAGGATTTTGTTGGGCATCGGGGTATGCAGGGACATTTTTGCTGCTTATAGCCTAGGCTATTTACACTGCGTCATAAACGATTGGCTAAACCATTCAGCCGCATGCATTTATAGCGATACCAGTATAATTAAAACCAACCAATTTGGGCATTCCGGGAAGGTAGGCTGATTCTAGAGCCGCGATCTCGAAACCTCCGGTCACCAAACAATCAGCTACATTCCTGTTCAGTCTGCATCCGCCCGCGATTACTTTCCAGATCGGGCACAAACGGTTTTGCCAATTCGCTATAGTCGAGTCCGGTGCTAATCCATGCTCGCTGAACAATAATTTACCCCCTGGTTTAAGAACCCGCCGCAATTCCAACAGCACTGCCCCCCAATCTGCTACGGAACATAAGGTATAGGTCATAACCACGCTATCGAAAGAGTTATTTTCGAGTGGAATATTTTCACCCAAAGCGGTAATCCACTGGTAAGGAATAGCCAATCTTCGCAGGTTCTTTTCGGCTATTTTCTGCATTCCCAAACATGGTTCCACGCAGCAAATAGATTTTACCCGGTTGGTTTCATAATGCGCCAGATTGAGGCCAGATCCAACACCGAGTTCCAGGACTCGCCCTCTCGCCAACGGCACGATCTTTTCACGCTGGATTTCAATGTGCGGTGAAGCACAGGCGAAATCAACCAAATGAGGAAAACAATATCGATGGTATAGATTCACAAGGTTTTCGTAGCCGTTATTGAAGATCTACCGGGCAACGGTACTTGCTGCCGGACAGCGCTCTAATCCTTTATTGGCTCATAGATGATCCGTTGTTTATCCACTCAGTTCATTTAGGGCAAATGACCAATCAGATCGGTGTATTGCCGCATTGCCGATACTCTATGCCACTTAACAATTCCATATATTATTGATTATTATTGAATACTCTTAGTTGGCCCTAGAATTGCTAATATCTAAACGCATAATCTCTTCGACTTATTCACCGGCATCGGGGTTCTGCATTGGGGATTTACAAGGGCGCGCAATCCTACCCCGTTTCAACTGAAACAGCCGTGTACCGCGTGATCGATAAACAACCAATCAGCAGTCCTTTCATCCCAATGCCGGTGATTTTTTTTGCAAAAAATCACTAACTAATCAACGATACACCGCTAACCTTGCACTAAAGGTACGGTCACTTAATCGCACAATGGTTTAAAATAGAACGATTTCCCACAATCCGAATCACGACTTGCTTTTCGCATAGAGTAGCAATACGATTTATCAATACAGTAACCCAAGATCGTCGAGCAACATGAAGTTATTGAGACTATTCCTCAAAATTCATACACACCCGGTCAACATTGCGCTCCACATTTTGGCTGCGTTAATGTTTGTTATCGGAGTTATGTTTGTCGACTGCCTGCCTTTAGTATCCTTTTTCCTATTCGCCGCTGGTTTGGCCAGTCTGATCATAGGACATCGAATTGAGGGTTCTATGCTAGCCGCTATACACGATTTCAATCACGAACAAAACTAGATCGGCTCTTTTATCGACTTACAGACCGGCCCAAAAGACCTATCCTGTCGAAGCCTACCTACACCAGAGAAATTTCAACCAACACTTATCGGTGCGGCAATAAACAGCTTTATTTCATACTGCTTCGCAAAATATCCTCGAACTTCTCTGCGTAGCCTTTGATGAGCCGCCATTGATCGGTTCCGTTGATAATTCTGCGTGCATTTCTATAGTCGACTTTATCAGCCGACAAATAAGCGGCCAATTTCTTTCCGGTAAACGCCCCATTTCTCATTCCAAATGACATAATGTCGTATGCGACCGCAGGTATTAGCGCGTTATCGGGATGGTCGACTAGGTTTTCAGCAGAGGGGAGCTTGAGCGCCTTGCTCAGTCGCTGATAATTCGCCCGACCGGTAATCTGAACATAGCCCCGGCCGCGGTATTTCCAACCATCGCCAGATTCGGTATTACCCAAACGTTTACCGATTCGAGTACCCGCGTCGTATTTGTCAAAATAAGATTTGCGCCCGCGCTCCGTGATTGGTCGCCATGTATCGGCACATTCGTGTTTTACCGTCGCCAACATATACGCGGCCCAACGAATATTTTTGATTTGCTTGTCGGCTTCCATTTGCCGACCTAACAACTCTATCCCCGTGACCATATCCTGCCGCAAACGACCGAATGCTCCCCTATACCCGTTGAAAAATGTGGTATGGTTAATTTCCACGCCAGCCCTCCTTTTGAATTGATTATTCCAGGATCAACTCATGGTCAACCCTGACCCAACCTGCTGGTGGCACACCGATCTTCTGTTCGGCGGGTGCTTCAATATTTTGCGGACAAGGAAATAGCGCCCATAATTCCATCAACTCTGCGCTAGCTTGTTCCAAACTATAAACCGCCCAGCTTCCGCAATCACCCGACTGTCTGGCCACATTCAATATATTAAGCTCTACGCGCTCAGAATCAAATATCGGCTCACCCCAAATTTCGGTTTGCACACTTCGATTCATGTTCCAGCCGTCATCCGAAGCGTATATAGGGAAATTTATCGCTTGCGCTGTAACGCCGGATTTGTGTTTTGCTAACAGAAAATATACAAATGAAGGTTGATAGGCCCCAGCCGAACAAAGCACCGATACCAATTCTACGGTGTTGTCCGCTTTGTAAACCTGAACACCAGACTGCTGGCCAACATAGCTAGCTTGAAACGCATCCTCACAGGAATTATTCCACTGCAATGTCCTACGCCACTTTGATCGAACCTGAACACTCTGAGCTTTTAATTGCGCCGGGCTTAATATGCGGTCATCAACCGCTTCCGGTGCTTTGGATGAACAGCCGCTAATGAACAACAACGTTAGCGCAAAACCAATGAAACCCGTATCCTTCAATCTAGTCTTCACCGCCATATGCTACAAGATACTTAGAATCGCGTTGTTTTTCAACCAAGTGCAACTACTGAAGGAAATTTCATAGCAAAACAGTCGCAGTAAGCCGACCCTTGGCCGTACCTCGCAAAAGATACTTAACGGCTTCTCTCGGTTCTGCGTAGGGTAGACAGATAGACGTCCTTACGAAAGTCAATTTAACCGGAAACCAATCGCGAGCATCAATTTTGAACAATCCTCAGGAACCCTCGGGCCATGGGTCAAACTCGATAATATCCAAAAGCTTCGCGTCCGACCGGTCGATTACTGCGGTTAGATAGTCTCCACGTTGGGTATGCATAGGCAAAAACGACAATTCTTTTTCATCAACATTCAACCGATCCAACAATCCACTAATCAATGATGCGCTTTCCGGTCTGGTTTTGCGCAACAATTCCAGGGACTGACTTCTTTTTAGTATCTGATCAGTTTGCTCTTGATACGGAACAAAATGCTCTGGAAAACTTTGAATATCGCGCCCTTTATCGAGCGAAGAAAACAGTATTTTCTCGCGCTCCACAGGATCTTTTGGCATTAATGCAACTGCAAGTTCAGGCCCGGTAAGTGGCAACGATTGATATTTATCGATTGCGGCTTTACTCAAGGACTCCTTATCGACGTCGCTCGCCGAGACCACTTCAAGACGGTCTTTGACGAAAACGACGTAAACCGGTCGTTCTTGAAACAACACGTTAACGCCATAGACCAAAGCTACCAATTGGATTGTTGCAATAACCGACAAATCAAACTTTAAACCCTTCTTTTTCGGTTTATAAATGATCCAGGTCAATAACGGACCTAACACCACATCGACGCCAATAATAATCATGATCAACTTCTTCCCACCCAGCGATTGGAAATAAGGATCCGGATACCATACAAATAACATGACCATAACTACGGTCAATGCAATCAACGCACAAATAGACAAGTGAATGCCTGATGCTTTCCAACGATTCATATTATGAGCAACCCTCTGATAAAAAATGCTTAGAACTTCTATTCAATCGGCTCGGAACTTAGGTTCTTTAACGCTTAAATGGTTCATAGAAATATCGCAATACCCGTTTGATTCGTCAAGCCAAGTTCGCGTCAGCGTCGACATCTATTAAAAATAGCAGATACCGGCCACTAGGATTTGATCTCGGGCAAGGATTTTTTTATGCTGGTATTCTGTTGATTCCAAATCGATCGATTGATTAAATCAGCTGCGATATTTCAAATACCCGGTAGGAGGCGTTATGATCAGTGGTCTTTTCTCTATTGTAACAGCGGTCTGGTTTTTTATTACCGCACGTGAAATCGGAAAAAATGCTTGGGTTTGGGCAGCGTTAGGCTTTATTTGCTTTCAGGGCAGTTTCACTATACTCACAAAACTTATTGTTTTACCGTTGTCAATTTTCTCGCAAACCATGCATGACAGTACTTTCGTAAATTCATTCATCTGGGTCGTTGTAACGGCAATGTCCACTTTTATTGTGATGTTCGTTCGTAACAACCACCTTAAAGGTCAGACTGTGGCTAAAGATAGTATGCAATAAGCCGCAGCCGTTAAAAATGATGTACCAATCTAAGGGTGTAGCGCGACCCCGAAGGCCGGTTCTTGACCGCAGTTTCAAAATAGGTATTTACAAACAAATGCGTACCCTGGGAAAAATGGTACACCATGCCCGGTCCCAAACCCAACACCCGCTCTCGACTACCGCCAACATTGCGCCCATCCACCTTGGTATCACCAATTTGCTGTAAATAATACCCGTTCAGTCCAACGCGAAGCTGCTTCGGTAGTACTTCGTAGGAAACCGCGAAATTTAGGTGTATCGCTTGGCCCGCCTGAACGGAATCGGCGCCGAAAAACGGGGAATTGGGTGCAGCCTGCAACGATGGATCATTATTTCTGTCATTCCACAAATAATGCAACCGCGTCGATGCGGTCAGTTTTGGCGTTATAAACAATGTGGCAGCCCAATAAGGATTGAACGAAAAAAAATTCGATCCCGGATTCAAGCTGTGCCGGTTACTATATTTGCCGCTAGGCACGATAAATTGAAGCTCCAAACGGTGAACAAACAGCGGCCCGTCATCTCCCATGATCGGATCCCACTGCAAAAACGGTCCAATCACAATGTCGCCTAATCCGCCTCGGTTTGCCGAAATAGGGCCGGTTGAATCAAAATCCACATCGAGGTTAATGTACGGTACGACTACATCTAAACCCCAGGAACCGCCGAATAAAATATCTTGGTCGGAAAGATAAATAAACTGCGAAAGGCTAATCCATGCAGTTAATTCTGGATCGGCTGTTGGAAACAACCGATTGTTATCACCATTTCGATCGGCAAAATCATTGCTCGAATATAACTGCAAATACTGAGAAAAATAAAAACCCGGGCCCGCTGGAACACCGCCGTCGAGAAAACTGGTAAATCCTAGATTCACACCGGGTTGTTCGTAACTCCAAACCCGATCGCCGTAACCAAAAATGGCACATAGCCCCAATACTAACTTCAATTTTTTTTTACAAGTCATCATCCCTTGACCAATTTCATTTCGAACCGACTGATATACCATTCCTTTGGCAATCTAAAAACTAAACCTCCAATTAGAAATTGCGCTCAACCGCCGTTCGCGATCGGTCGCAATATCTTGTCCAAATCTCTTATGAAAACTCAGCCCGTCTGAAAACATCCTTAAGCCGATACGGTACAGTGCAATCGTATATTGCTTTGGCGGTTAGGCCTGGGCTGGTTATGCTCTGCGAATAGTCCGGACTTTGGCTGGGATCCAGCGGAAAACCCTGGACGTTGCTCAGCGTAATTAAGTCCTGGTCGACCTGAAACCGGGTTGTCATGGCCCACCACACATCTTGTTCGCTAAAAAGGTCGACATCGTCATCGACCAAAACCACCTGCTTTATCATTTTAAATACACCAAATACTGCAAGAGCGGCCTGCCGAACCATACCATCGTCTTGATCGCTTCTCTTTTCGAACTGCAGAAACAACAACAAATAGCCACCGCCTGCCGGACTGCAGTAGGCATTCATTACTCTCGGTGAAACATCATTTCTGAGAAAATTCAGGATGGCGGCCTCCAAGCCGAATGCCAACAGATTGGACTGCTCGTATCCCGGACCAATAACCGTTTGATATAGCGCATTGGCCCGATGCGTAATGGCTTTAATTTTAACAACCGGTAGTCCGGGGTGAACCTTTCCGTTATAGCCCAAAAATTCCGGCAACGAGTAAGCAGAGCTTTGGCTCTCGGGCATAATCTGGTCGATAATCTCACCTTCCAGAACATATTCAGCGTGGCTGATGCAATCCGCATCAATCGATATACAGGGTGAAATTTCGAAGGCACGGTCTCGAATCCGACTAGCGATATCTAATTCGTTAAATCCCAATGGAACTAGCGGGCTTGGACAGCACGAAGCGATGTAAACAGCTGGATCTAATCCAATATGGATTGCTATAGGCAGTGCTTTACCGCCAGCTTTGGCTGCCAGGAAAAAAGATTCCAGATGGCGACCTGGCACCATCCAGATCGTTAGTGTATCCGGCCCCTGTACACACATTCTGTGAACCGAAATGTTTCGGCCGCCGTCGACAGGATCCTTTGCCATAGAAAGACCCATCGTGATGTAAGGTCCTGCATCCGCCGATGTCGTCGTTGCGATTGGTATTTTGCGTAGATCGATATTATTTCGAATCACGCATTCTTGCACCGGCGCATCCCGAGTCACTCGCGGTTCAATCGGATCGCGCGCGGATTCTATAAGTTTATCGGCTATGCGATCCGTTTCGCTACCAATGTACGATGCGCATCTTTCACGCGTCCCGAATACACCCACAACTGCAGGTCGGTTTGCAGGAAGCACGCGCTGGAATAGCATGACAGGTCCTGCTTTGGTCGGTGGTTTAACCGGAACACCCCCCCCTTTCTTAGCGTAGATCGCACCCATTTCACAGAAGGCGTCGACCGGCTGGGATAACGTTTCCAGCTCTCCTGTACAATTGTCCAAAAACGCAATGGCCGATCGCAGATCGTGTATAGAATCACAATGCATTGGTTAATACTCCGATGATGCCGGAATCAACATTGACGCGATTGAAAAATATATGCACATCAATACTAGCTCGAGCTAGCCGCAGCTTCTTTGGGTAAATCACCCCGGGCGGTCTTGCCGTTGTCTAGAAACAATCGGGGATGATGCTGTTTTAGCGCAGAAATGCATTGCGCGTACGGAACATCGTCAAAACTACCGTGGAACTCTATAAATTCCAGACTCTTATTACCTTCGCTATCGAAGGGTTGCAGTGTTGCGTCGTTTACGCCATCAAAGTCCAATGGAGCGATTCCGAATAAATAACACAGCATCAGATTAAAAACGGGTGTCGCTTTGACCCATCGACCTTTTAAATAGACTTCAGCATAGGCATGATAGTGGAATACATCACCACCCACTAACGCCTTGAGCGCCGGCGTACTGATATGATTACGAACATCCGAAAACGCCAATCGGCTGGGAATACCCAAGCTTCTGCACGCTGCCGCAAATACTATAGACTTGTGGATACAAAACCCGGCGCGGTTTTTAATTATCGAGCTGGCTTTCAAGCCGAGGCGTGTCATATCGATACCGTAAACGTCGTAACGTATTTTATCCCGTACAAAATAGAATAACTTGATCGCCTGCTGCACCGGATCATCTTCGCTTCCGACTATTTTTTGCGTAAAATCGCGGACTGTATCGCTATCCGAATCCAAAAACTCGGTAGCTTTAAGTGTATTTTGCCGCGCTAAATCCTGCATATTTTCCTCCAAAATTCTGTCCATTTTTCTATACAATCCGGCCTAAACAAACCGTCGAATCGAATCGTTCAAATCCGCCGAATCTCTGCATACCTGACTAAATTCCACAACGAGCCGATCAAATTCACCGGCAATATTTTTTGGTGTTGCCAGTTGCTTCTCGACTATTGCCGTAGCCGCACTCCCGATGATAACCGCATCTGCTCCAACTGCCCGCAAAACGCTGATATCGGTCGCGTTCTTGACTCCGAAACCAACCGCAAGAGGTTTTTGTGTCTGGTTACGAATCGCCGCCAGCTGATCCAGAACAGATCGATCAAAATTCACCTTGTTGCCGGTCCGCCCGAAGCGCGATACAACGTACAAATAACCCATGGCTTCCTGATAAGCTGCATTTCGGGTCGCTTCGTCCGAACCGGCAAAAAAACTCATGATTCGCCCAATTCCATATTGGGCAGATTGCTGCACGTATTCGGAACGCCAAACCGGTGGAAGGCAATGGATCAACGTCGCGCTGACCTCCGCGTCAACACAGCGATACAAAAATTCATCCATGCCCAGCGGTTGCACCGTGTGCCCATAGTCCGCCAGTAAAACAATCGACAAACCCAGATTTTTCCGAGCACGTTTCGCCAATTTAAGCACCTCGGTCAAATCCACCGTGCTCGCCTCTAGAGCGCGCTGATGCGAACGACGAATCAGCGGTCCATCGGTTAAGGATCTTGGGAAAGGTACGCACAATTCGACCGCCGCTACACCCCGATGGGCCAGAATCGACAACATTTCATAAGTGATAGCCAAATTGGGATCACCCGCATTAACGAAAAAAATCAACTCTGTCTTACATTGTTGGCGCCGGGCCAGCATCAAATTTTCAAGTTCTTTGCCTAACATACCAGCCCCATTAATTGATAATATCGCGCGCAGCCGAAACAATATTACGCACCCGGTCCCCGTTGATTTGTGAAGCAATTCTGGCGCCGGTATCGATATCGACACCGCGCAATGGAATTTGCGATCTCACATAACGTATACCTTCCTCGTCCATGCCCCCGGCCAAAAACAGTCGATCTGTCCCGAAACTGTTGATCAATTCCAGCACTGTAGATGTAGGGATTCGTTGGCCAGTACTTCCAGACTGTTCTCTGGAAATAAAATTATCCAAAATAAATGCGTCAGCACCACAGTTGGCATATTCCAATAACAACGGGCGCTCCAAACATTTACCTTTTTGGATATGCAAAACTTTGAGCAGCGAGACGTGATCGGGGAGACGTCGCTTAATGAATGACACCTCTTTGGGCAGCTGAAAACCCTGCAGTTGAACCCCCATCACCCCAGATTCCCGAACGTATTGAGCGATAATGTCCGGATTACTTTCCGTGGTCACCCCGATGCATTTTAACTGGCTCAATGGCGTACGCGCTAACGCGACGAATTGCTCCTTATTCAGCGAGTACCTTCCACTTGGAACATTGAACCAGATACCCGCAAAATCAACCCCCGACCGATCAAGTAAACGTAACTCAGAGGCGGATGTCATGCCGCAAATTTTGACCTGCATTGTTGCTTGAAGTTGTACTTCGGAATTCGTGTTTTTCATTTTCTATCCTTGAATGACTTAAACAAGTTCGAAACCCATCTAGTGTTTCGCTAAGATTTTCGGCTAGTAAAAAAGCGGTTCCGATCAACAATCCATCGAATCCGGTTTCAATCAGATATTTAGCATCAGAAGCGCTTCCGATCGCGCTAGCGCTTACGATTGCACCGGCGCCTGTAGTTTTAGCAGCTTTCAACAACGCCAGACTTTTATCGATTCCTCCGTCATCGGTTTCCTTTACTGTAATATCGCGGTTACAAATCGCCAATATCGCGTGGGAATCTAGCCTAAGAGTTTCAATTTCTTTGATAGAACCCACCTCGATGAACGGCGTCAGACCCAGCGATAGCGCATGGCTCGACAATTTTTCAATCAATCCATCGCTGAGCAGTTGCTTGGTTAATAGTACCGCCGAAGCACCCATTTCTTTGGATCGTTCGACCGTAAGCGTCCAGCGCAACCACCTAGATTTTATTATGGTTGATCTGATTGATG